>NZ_FWZX01000031.1 GCF_900177295.1 Tistlia consotensis USBA 355 | reverse complement strand
GATCGGCATGAAGGTCCCCGTCGAGCGCTACCAGCCCAGCCGGCGGGCCTTGCCCGAGCGCCTGCCGGCGATCGAGTACGAGCCCGAGGACGTCGTGCGCTGGGTCGACCAGAACGGCTGGATCAGCTACCGCGGGCGGCGCCGCAAGATCGGCAAGGCCTTCCGTGGCACCCCGGTCGCCCTGCGCCCCACCCAGATCGACGGACGCCTCGACATCTTCTTCTGCCATCAGAAGCTGGCGTCCCTCGACCTCACCGAGCAGACTGAGCTCAAACCCGTCCACAATGTCCCCGAACGGGTGTCCACTATGTCCCCGGTCTGAACAGCTTGTCGAAGGGCGAAGCGAAGCCGGCACGGGCCTCAGCGCGCGGCCGGGTCCTTCGGGGTCAGGTCGCGCTGGGTGCCGATCAGGGAGTCGCGGGTGACCAGGGCGGCCAGATCCGCCTCGTCCAGGCCCTCGGTGCCGGCCGGCCGTTGCGGCAGGATCATGTAGCGCAGCTCGGCGGTCGAATCGTGGACCCGGACCTCGACGTCGTCGGCGAGCGCGACGCCGAACTCGGCGAGCACGGCGCGCGGCTCGCGCACGACGCGGGCCCGGTAGTTCTTCGACTTGTACCAGGCCGGCGACTGGCCGAGCAGCGCCCGCGGGTAGCAGGAGCAGAGCGTGCAGACCACGACGTTGTGCAGGCGGTCCGTGTTCTCCAGCACGGTGAACTCGAGCGGCGAGAGGTCGTAGCCGAGCTCCTTGATCGCCTCGGCGCCGTCGGCCAGCAGGCGCTCCTTGAAGGCCGGGTCGCTCCAGGCCCGTGCGACGATGCGCGCGCCGTTGCCGGGGTTGGCGCCGGCCATGCGCTCGATCGTCGCCCGCTCCTCCTCGGCGGAATAGACGCCGCGCTCGATCATCAGCCGGCGCAGCGCGACGCCGATCAATGCGGCGTCGCTGGTCGGCTCCGAGAGGTCGGGCTGAAAGGTCCGGGCATGGTCGTGGTCGTGCCCCGGGTCGTGCGGGTGGTCGCTGGTCATTCGGCCGGCTCCAGCCAGGGTTCGAAGATCTCGATGTCGAGCGTGTCGCCGGCCGCGCCGGCATAGTCCCGCCAGAGCGCCTTCTGGTCGAGGCGCACCCGGTAGAGCCGCTGGAAGGGCCGGCCGTCGCCGCGGATGTAGGCCTCGGGCAGGCCGTGCTCGTGGCAGACCCGGACGATCCGGCCGACCTGGCCCTTGGCGTAGCTCGGCACCCGGTGGTGGACCGGCGGCGTGCGCTCGGCGATGCGGACCGTCGCGCCGAGGGCGAAGCGCGGCGCGCTCATGCGGCGCCTGCCCCGCCGGCGGCGCTCCGGCCTTCCTTCAGCGACTCGACCGTGGCGCGCAGCTCGTCCTCGGCGATCACGCCCTTGTCGATCAGGGCATAGGCGACGGCGGCGGCCCAGCGCTCGTAGTAGCCCAGGCGCTCGTAGTCCTCGGGCGTCAGCTTCTCGATGCCGTCGCGCAGCTCGGCGAAGTCGCTGAGCACACCCTTCTGCAGCAGCAGCCGGACCATGGCGTCGATCTGCCACTCCCACTGGGCGGTGTCGTGCTCGCTGCGGTCGACCGGGCCGGCCGCCCGGCCGCCGACGTCGTGCGGGCCCCAGCAGGGCAGCGCGTCTTGCGTGTTCTCGCTCATGGGTTCCGAGTTTACGGCGCCGGGGGCCGCTGTCCAGCCGCCGCGAGGGCGCAGCAGGCGCGCGCTTGCGGCACGCCCCCTCGCCTGCTGTTATCCGGCGCGACACCCGCACACCGGAGGAACGTTCCTTGGCCCCTGAGAACCAGCAAGCGGCAGGCAAGCCCGCTGCGAAGACGTCCGGCCGCAAGGTCATCATCACCTGCGCGGTCACCGGCTCGATCCACACGCCGTCCATGACGCCCTACCTGCCGATCACCCCGGCCGAGATCGCCGAGGCCTCGGTCGGCGCCGCCGAGGCGGGCGCCGCGATCATCCACCTCCACGCCCGCGACCCGGAGACCGGCCGGCCGACCCCCGATCCCAAGGTCTTCATGGAGTTCCTGCCGCGCATCAAGCAGGCCTGCGACGCCGTGGTGAACATCACGACCGGCGGCGGCCACGGCATGAGCCTGGACGACCGGCTGGCCGCACCGCTGATGGCCTCGCCGGAGATGACCTCGCTCAACATGGGCTCGATGAACTTCGGCCTGTTCCCGATCCTCGACAAGATGAAGGACTTCCAGCACGACTGGGAGCCGCAGTACCTGGAGGCCAGCCGCGACTTCATCTTCCGCAACACCTTCAAGGACATCGAGGGCATCCTGAAGCGCCTGGGCGAGGACCACGGCACGCGCTTCGAGTTCGAGTGCTACGACGTCGGCCACCTCTACAACCTGGCGCACTTCCTCGACCGCGGCCTGGTCAAGCCGCCGCTCTTCGTGCAGACGATCTTCGGCATCCTGGGCGGCATCGGCGCCGACCCGGAGAACCTGCTGCACATGCGCCGGATCGCCGACAAGCTGTTCGGCGCGGACTACCAGTGGTCGATCCTGGCCGCCGGCCGCCACCAGATGCCCTTCTGCACCATGGGCGCGACGATGGGCGCCAACGTCCGCGTCGGCCTGGAGGATTCGATCTACCTCGCCAAGGGCAAGCTGGCGGAGACCAACGCCGCCCAGGTGAGGAAGATCCGCACCATCGTCGAGGAGCTGTCGCTCGAGGTCGCGACCCCGGCCGAGGCCCGCGAGATGCTGCAGCTCAAGGGCGGCGATCGGGTGAGCTTCTAGGGCGATGCCCCCGAAGGTCGGTCGATTCGATGTGCCGACCTTCGGACGCTGAGCCGGACTGGAATTCGGGGCGATCGTGTCCCGGTGAGGCCGGATCGGCCTGATCGGTGAGTTTTCTTTTGGAATCATATTACTATCGCATCATTCGATTGCTTCGATGCGATCGGATCAGGCGCCGGGAGGCGGTGACCGCCCCTCCCCATCGTCGCCCTGGCGCGAACCGGGCCCCAGAGGAGGACGCGCAAGCGAAGCGACGGCTCGCCGCAGGGAGTCGACTCCTGGAGTACTAGTATTGGTTGCTTTTTTGGATATATAATTTCTCTCATTGTATGCAGGAACCCTCGCAAGGCTCCCCGAAGCGAGCGGCATCAAAAGCATGCGCCTCGCCCGACCCGATCGAACCGGGCGGGCGCGGATGCGGAGCCCGATCGCAAAACGGGGCCGCCGAGGCACGGCCGGTTCGAACAGGGCGGCCGAGGGCGGTGAGGTTCGAACTCTGGGAGGAGCGAAGATGCCTGGCACGAAAGAGTCCAAGACGCAGGGAACCTCCGGCCGGCTTCCGGGCGACACCGAGGAGGCTGCCCCCGACCTTTTTCCCGGGGACACGACCGCGGTCACGCCCCTGTCCAAGGCGGTGGTCGAGGTCACCAACCGGCGGTACCAGCAGGATCCCTTCTGGGGCGGCCCCAAGGGGATCGAATACGGCAAGCTGGTGGGCGCCTTGCCGATCCAGCTGGCCAACCTCTATCCGGACCAGGGCACGACCTACTTCGTCGGGGAGTTCCATCTGCCGAAGGGATCGTACCTCACGATCCATGGCGAGTACGGGCACCAGAGGTATTTCTCCTACACCGTCGCGGCCCAGCTCGGTAACGGTCAGCTCGGCAACGGCGATTTCCTGAGAGACGACCAGATCGACCCGGACTCCGGATCGCACAATCCCTTCCGGACGAAACCCCATAACGATCGCGACGTGACGCCCCGGAAGTTCACGCTCTGGGTTCGTCAGGGACAGAAGCCGAAGGTCGACTGCCCGAAGAACACCCTCTACACCGGCTTCAAATCCGAGTCGGCAC
The DNA here is from genome assembly GCF_900177295.1 of Tistlia consotensis USBA 355. Classification (GTDB taxonomy): domain Bacteria; phylum Pseudomonadota; class Alphaproteobacteria; order Kiloniellales; family DSM-21159; genus Tistlia; species Tistlia consotensis. Next base: position 69,428 of record NZ_FWZX01000031.1, on the reverse strand, counting down.
GGGTCCACCTCGCGATCCGCAACTACATTCCGGACGCCGGCTACGACGGGACGGGAAACGCCGAGCTGCAGCAGGTCCACGCCTACGGGCTGCCGGAGGTCAGGCTCCACCTCCCGGACATCAAGAAGCCGCTCGGGGGCAAGGCCATGGCGAAGGCCGTGCGCGCCTCCAAGGCCCGGGAGGTCTCGGGCTTCTCGCGCGACGGGTGGCTGTGGCTGGTGAGAAACTCGGTCGATCCGATCAACGCACCTGCCGCACGCGAACCGGCCTTCCAGCGGTTCTGGAACACCAGCTACAGCATGACCGGGGCCTTCATTCCCGATCCGGCCTTGCGCGAGCGCCTGTTTCCGGCGACCGGGGCAGGCGGCTTCGCGAACAACCCGGATACGATCTATCTCATGGCGGCCTTCTCGCTCGACTTCGGCGAGGTGGTCGTCATGCAGGGCAAGATGCCCAGCCACCAGAGAACGAGGCACCGGCAGAAGAAGTGGATTCGGGACACCCAGGTCCGCTACTGGTCTGTCACCGCAGGCACCGCGCCGCCCGACGGCATCGGCTGGGGCTCTCTCTTCGACGAGGAGGTCCCCCTGGACGGGCAGGGCAACTTCACGATCGTGATGAGCTGGCCGGAGAATCGCCCGGCCAACGCCACGAAGGAGAACGGGGTGGCGTGGCTCGACTTCGGCGGCGGCGAAGGTCACTTCACCGGTGCGAGAGCCTGGGTGAACTTCGTCTATTTCCGCTACATGGCCCCGAACCCGGACTGGCCGGAGTCGCCCGCGAACATTCCGCTGCCGACGGTCGAGCAACCAGTGCCCCAGGATGCGGAGACCATGCAGCAGTACTATCCGAGGGCGACCTACATGACGAAAGCGGCCTTCGAGGCGCTGGGCAGCAATCCGACGGGCAGCTAGTGTGCCGGGCTCGAAATTCGGCCCATCAGATAGGCCGCATTTTGGAAGTGGAATTACACTAGGATCAAAGAGTTAGCTTACCGATTCACGCTGGGAGACGGTTCGGCCCGTGCGTCCCTCGACTGCGCCCGCTCCCGCGGGCGCGCTCGGGATGAAGCGCTCAGACCCGAGCGGAAGTTGCGAGACGGACGCTCGTCGCCGTTCCCGCCCATATAGCCCCGACCCCGCTTCACCCCGAGCTTGTCGAGGGGCGCACGGGCCGTCGCCACATGTAGCTGGCCCTTACGCCCCTTCCCGCCGCCCCCACTCGCGGCGCAGGGCCTCGCCCTCGCCGGCGAAGCGCTCGTCCAGCACCGCGCAGTCCCGGATGCGATCGAGGCGGAAGTGGCGGAAGTCGCGGCGCAGCTCGCACCAGGCGGCGAGCAGCACCGCTTCGACGAAGTAGGCGACGGCGATCGGCCGGACCACGCGCTCGGTCTCGGCGCCGGTCTCGTCGGCGTAGCGCAGCCGCAGCTTGCGCTCGTCGCGGATCGCCGCGCGCAGGATCTCCGGATCGACCGTGCCCGGCGACTCCGGGACCCAGGGCGACACGTGGAAGCGCTCCGACGCGCCGCGCAGGGCCTCGATCTTGGTCAGCACCCGCCGCGCCGCCTGCTGCAGGCCGGCGTCGCCGGTGCGCGCCAGCAGGGCGAGGCCGACGACCAGGGCCTCGACCTCCGCCTCGTCGAAGTTCAGCGCCGGCAGGTCGTAGCTCGCGCGGATCACGTAGCCGAGGCCGGCCGCGCCCTCGATCGGCAGGCGCATCGCCTGCAGGGCGGCGATGTCGCGATAGACCGTGCGGGTCGAGACCTCCAGGGCCGCCGCCAGCTCGGCCGCCGTCAGCGGCCGGCCGGCGGCGCGCAGCAGCTGGATCGTCTCGAACAGGCGGTGCAGCGGACGCACGGGGGACCTCTCGGAAAGGAGATCCCAGTCTAGCCGAAGGCTGCTGCCAGCACGCTGTCAGCAGACATCGACGATGCTCGCGTCTGCCGAAGGACGGAGGCGTGCGATGGCCTGGTACGACGAGGCGGTGATGATGACGCTGAAGCTCGGGCGCTGGAGCGAGGCCTCGGTCCCCGACCCGGTCCCCGACCCGCCCCCCGACCGGGCCGTGCCGCCTCAGGCGGCCGCGGTCTCGCGCTCGCTCTTCCGCTTCCTCTCGCTGGCGCTCTTCAGCTGGCCGCAGGCGGCCAGGATGTCGCGGCCGCGCGGCGTGCGGATCGGCGCCGAGAAGCCGCGCTCGAAGAGGATGTCGGAGAAGCGCTCGATGCGGTCCCGGTCCGAGCATTCGTAGGGGCTGCCCGGCCAGGGGTTGAAGGGGATCAGGTTGACCTTGGCCGGGATGTCGGCCAGCAGGTCGGCGAGCTCGTGGGCCTCGGCGTCGGAATCGTTGACGCCCTTCAGCATGACGTACTCGAAGGTGATGCGCCGGGCGTTGTGGACGCCGGGATAGTCGCGGCAGGCCTGCAGCAGCTCGGCGATCGGGTACTTGCGGTTCAGCGGCACGATCTCGTCGCGCACCGCGTCGTTGGTCGCGTGCAGCGAGACCGCCAGGTTGACGCCGAGCTCCTCGCCGCAGCGCGCCATGGCCGGCACGACGCCGGCGGTCGAGAGCGTGATGCGCCGCTTCGACAGCGAGATGCCGTTGGGATCGGTGACGATCTTCAGCGCTGCGGCGACGTTGTCGTAGTTATAGAGCGGCTCGCCCATGCCCATCATGACGATGTTGGTCAAGAGGCGCCCCTCCTTCGGAGAGGGCCACTCGCCGAGGGTGTCGCGCGCCAGCATGACCTGGCCGAGGATCTCGGCCGGCGAGAGGTTGCGCACCAGGCGCTGGGTGCCGGTGTGGCAGAAGCGGCAGGTCAGGGTGCAGCCGACCTGGCTGGAGACGCAGAGCGTGCCGCGGTCCTCCTCGGGGATGAAGACGCATTCGGCCTCGTTGCCGTCGGAAAAGCGCAGCAGCCACTTGCGGGTGCCGTCGCTCGACAGCTGGTGCGCCGTGACCTCGGGCCGGGCGACGACGAAATGCTCGGCCAGCTTGGCGCGAAACCCCTTCGAGAGGGTCGTCATCGCCTCGAAGTCGGTCGCGCCGCGATGGTAGATCCAGTGCCACAGCTGGCCGGCACGGAACTTCGGCTCGCCGAGCGCCAGCACGGCCTCGGTCAGCTCGGCCTGGGACAGGCCGACCAGGTTCGCGGGGCCGTCCTGCCCGCCGGCGGGCGGCGCGAAGGCCCGCGAGTGGGACGATGCTGCGTGAGCGCTCATGGCCGAAGAGTTAGGCCCTGCCGCGCGCGCCCGCAAGCGGCACATTGATCAGCGCCACGCCGGCGACCGCCGCGGCGAGGCCGAGCCCGACGACCGGCGGCACGGTCTCGCCGAGCAGCCAGGTGCCGAGCAGCACGCCGACGCCGGCCCTCAGATAGCTCTGGCTGGCGACGCCCAGCGACCCGAGGGTGCGGATCAGCCGGAAATAGATCAGCAGCGCGACCCCGGTGCAGGGCACCGCGAGCAGGCCGAGCGCCGCGAGGGCGGTGACCGAGGGCGCCAGGCTCCAGGGGCGCTCGAGGGCCAGGCTCGCCGGCACCAGGAAGGCGGCGGCCCAGAGCATGGTGCCGGTCGCCGCGGCCGTCGCCGGCAGGCCGGCGAAGCGGCGGCCGTGGATGGCCGCGCCGGCATAGAGCACCGCCCCGGCGAGAACGGCGAGCTGGCCGGCAACCGCACGGCCGAGCCCCGCCAGCACGTCCGGGCCGACGATCAGGACGACGCCGACGAGGCCGAGCCCGGCGCCGAGCAGGCGCCACCAGCCGCCGCGCGCGCCGGCTCCCAGGCAGCCGAAGAGGAACACGAAGACCGGCGAGGTCGAGTTCAGGACGCTGGCGAGGCCGCTCTCGACCTGCTGCTCGCCCCAGGCGAGGACCGTCCAGGCGCCGATGCTGTTCAGGAAGGCCTGCAGCAGCAGCCGGCCCCAGACCCCGGCGCCGCGCGGCAGTCGCTCGCCACGCCAGGCCATGACCGTCGACAGGAACAGGCCGGCGATCGTGACCCGTGCGGCGATGAGGGTCAGCGGCGGCACCTCGGCGACCGCGATCCTGATGAACAGGTAGGAGGAGCCCCAGAGCAGCGCCAGCAGCCCCAGCAGCAGCATCTCGGTGCCGAGCCGTCCGGTCGGGTTGCCCATCGACGATCCAAGGGTCCGGTGAAGGGACCCGTCATCTAGGGCAGCGTCGCCGTCGGATGTTTCGCCTGCCGCCGAAGCCTCGCGCGCGGGCCCGGCCGGGGAGCGCCCGGCCCGGCTACTTGCAGGCCTTCTGCATGGCGTCGTAGGCCGCGGTGAAGCCGCGCAGCGAGAAGGTGTCGGTGGTCAGGGTGTCGCGCGCGGAGAAGCCGCGCACGGTCATGTTGAGCCCGTTGACCATGGCGCTGATCAGCTTCTTGTCGAGCTCGCCGTTGGAGCGCGGCAGCCAAGCGTACTCGTCCTTGGTGACCATCTCGAACTTGGTGTCGTCGTCGACGTCGACCTTGACCTTCTCGCCCGGCTTGTAGCTGTAGCCGGCCTGGATCGAGACCTCGTCGTGGGCGACCCGGCCGGGCCGCCGCGTCACCATCGCCACCACGGTGCCACGGCGGGTGTAGTTGCCCTCGGACTTGAGCGGCTTGCTGGCGACGAAGCAGACCTTGCCGTCGCCTTCCTTGGCGACGTACGCGGACCAGGCCTGGAAATCGCCGACACGCTGCACGTCCTGGGCACGGGCCGTGCCTGCGGCCAGCAGCAGCACGCAGAGGAGAAACGGGATCGAGTAACGCATGGTCGGCATTATACGCGTCCTGGCGAGTCGGGTCAGAGGCGATGGGCAGGCGGCGAGCCCCGCACAGGTCTCGCCACGCAAATGTGACTGGCCTGTGGCAGACGCCGCAACCCCGGCCCGGGTTCCGCCGCGTCTGCCGCGCCCGAGCGGGCCCGACCGCGCCGGGTGATCCGATCGTCGCGCCGCTGCGTAGCAAGGCATGATGGACACCTCGACGGACCTGTTGTGCCGGGGCGGCGGAGAGGCGCGGCGGCCGGGTTGCGTTACGCTTGTCGGCTCCCGGCGAATGGGCTTCGATAGGTCCATGACCGATGCGCTGCTGCTCGACCCGCCGACGCAGGCCCTCTTGATCCAGGCGGTCGCGGAGCGGCGGGACAGGGAGGCCTTCGGCCAGCTGTTCCGCTATTTCGCGCCGCGCGTGAAGAGCTACCTGCTGCGCCTGGGCGCCGAGGACGGGCTGGCGGAGGAGATCGCCCAGGAGGCGATGGTGGCGGTCTGGCGCAAGGCGGCGAGCTTCGACCCCGCACAGGCGAGCGTCAGCACCTGGGTCTTCACCATCGCCCGCAACAAGCGGATCGACGGGCTGCGTCGGCTGCGCCGCCCGGAGCTCGATCCGGAAGATCCGGCGCTGCAGCCGGAAGCGCGGCCGGCGGCCGACCGCCTGCTCGACGCCTCGGAGCGCGAGGAGCGGCTGCGCCGGGCCCTCAACACGCTGCCCGAGGAGCAGGCCGAGGTGATCCGACTCGCCTTCTTCGAGGACAAGGCCCATGCGGCGATCGCGAGCGAGACCGATCTGCCGCTCGGCACGGTGAAATCGCGCTTGCGACTGGCCTTGACGCGTCTGCGCCGGGCCCTAGCTGCGGACGGTATGGATCAGGCTTGAGAAGAATGACGTCCCATTGCGCGCCTGACGAGATGCTCCTGGCCTATGCGGCCGGCTGGCTCGACGAGCCTCTGTCGCTGGTCGTCGAGAGCCAGGCCGCGCTGAACCCGGAGAGCCGGAAGCGCCTGGCCGCCTACGAGGCGATCGGCGGCGTCCTGCTCGACGAGCTGCCGCCGGCGCCGCTCTGCCGCGAGGCCATTGACCGGACCCTGCCGCGCCTGGACCAGGCCGCCGAGCAGGCGGTGCCGCACCGGCCGGCCGGCACCGCCCCCTGCGGCTGCGGCAGCCGGCCGCGGGACGGCCTGCCCCTGCCCGCCTCGCTGCGCCGCCTGGTCGGCAGCGACCTCGCCGCCCTGCCCTGGAAATGGCGCATGCCGGGCCTTTCCGAGGTCGTCCTCCAGGTCGGCGGCGGGCAGCGCGTCTCGCTGGTCCGCATCGCGCCGGGGCGCCGCGCCCCGCGCCACTCCCATCGCGGCCACGAGATCGCCCTGGTGCTGGCCGGCGCCTTCCAGGACGGCACGGAAACCTACGGCGCCGGCGACCTGCAGATCTCCGACGGCACGGTCGACCACGAGCCGCGGGCGATCGGCGACCGGCCCTGCATCTGCCTGACCGTGCTCGACGCCGCGGTGCGCCTGACCGGCCCCTTCGGCCGCCTGCTCAACCCCTTCATTCGCGGCTGAGACGCCGCCGCTCGCGGGCGGTCAGTCGGCGCGCCGACGGCTGCGGATGATCTGCGGGCCGTGGACGTGGGCGGGGCGCGGCTCCGGCTTCGCCAGCGAGCCGGTCGCGCGGCGGTCGAAGCGGCCGCGCGCCAGCAGGCGATCGTACATCACGATGGCGCCGGCCGTGCCGACGTTGATGCAGAACTTCATCGGGATCTTCACGACCTTGTCGCAGCGCGCCAGCATCTTCGGCGACAGGCTGCCCTTCTCGGGCCCCAGCACATAGGCCGCCGCCGGCGGATGCCAGAAGCTCGGCAGCTCCTCGGCCCCGTCGGTCAGCTCGACGCCGACCAGCTGGCAGCGCCGCGGCAGGGTCAGCTCGCCGACGCTGTCGAAGCGGTAGACCGGCAGGTGGTCGGGCGCGTCCGAGGTGTCGGCGTGGCGCATCGAGCGCTCGCTGATGTCGGCCGCGACGGTGAAGAAGAAGCTGGCGCCGAAGGCATGGGCCGACCTCAGCAGATTGCCGAGGTTCATCGCCTTGCTGATGCCTTCGACGCCGATTCCGAAATAGCCGCGCATGCGAGGCTTCTTGCACCAGCGCGGCCCCTTGGGCAAGGTGCCGCTCCCGCCTCCCGCTGCATCGAGACGCCCCTTGCACCCGCATTCCGCCGACCCGTCGCCGACGCGCCCCGACACCGGGGCCTCGGCCAATCCCGTGCTCGTCGAGGTGACGCGCGGCTCGATGGTCGAGAGCCGCCACCGCGGCACCTTCGCCGTCTGCGACAACGAGGGCCACGTCGTCCTGCAGGCCGGCGACATCGAGCGCCTGGTCTATCCGCGCTCGGCGATCAAGCCGCTGCAGGCCCTGGCGCTGGTCGAGAGCGGCGCCGCCGACGCCTTCGGCTGCACGCCGGCGGAGATCTCGCTGGCCTGCGCCAGCCACGACGGCGAGCCGCTGCACAGCGAGGCGGTCAAGGCCTGGCTCGGCCGCATCGGGCTCGCCCCGGCCGATCTCGAGTGCGGCAGCCACCTGCCCTACAACGAGGAGGCCGCCCACGCCCTGATCCGCGCCGACAAGGCGCCGGGCCCGGAGCACAACAACTGCTCGGGCAAGCACAGCGGCTTCCTCAGCGTCGCCAAGCGGCTCGGCGTGCCGATCGCCGGCTATATCGAGTTCGGCCATCCGGTGCAGCAGATGCTGCTCGGCATCCTCGAGTCGATGAGCGGGCTCGCCCTGATCGAGGCGCCGCGCGGCATCGACGGCTGCGGCATCCCGCAGTACGGCACGCCGCTCGGCAACCTGGCCCTCGCCATGGCGCGCTTCGCCGACCCGGCCGACCAGCCGGAACGGCGCCAGGCCGCCTGCCGGCGGGTGCGCGAGGCGATCGTCGCCGAGCCGGCGATGATCGCCGGCGAACGCCGCTTCTGCACCAGGATGATCCGCGCGACCGGCGGCCGGGCGATCGTCAAGACCGGCGCCGAGGGCGTCTACTGCGCGGCGATCCCCGAGCTCGGCCTCGGCGTCGCCCTCAAGATCGACGACGGCGCGGGCCGCGCCGCCGAGGTCACGATGGGCCAGCTGCTGCGCCGGCTCGGCATCGTCGACGAGACCCTGGCGGAGCAGCTGCGGCCGATCCTGCGGCCGACGCTCCACAACCGGGTCGGCCGCGCCGTCGGCGAGATCCGCCCCGTACAGGACTTCCCGAGCTGATGAAAGCAATGCTCTGCCGGGCCCACGGCGGGCCCGAGACGCTGACTCTCGGCGAATTGCCCGACCCGGCGCCGGGCCCCGGCCAGGTGCTGGTGCGGGTCGCCGCGGCCGGCGTCAACTTCGCCGACGTCCTGATGGTCGAGGGCAAGTACCAAGAGAAGCCGGCCTTCCCCTTCGCCCCGGGCCTCGAGGTCGCGGGCACGGTCGAGGCGGTCGGCGGGGGCGTGACACGCGTCGAGGCCGGGCAGCGCGTGCTCGCCCTGGTCGGCACCGGCGGCTTCGCCGAGCTGGCCCTGGCTGCCGAAAGCGACGTCTTCGTCCTGCTCGAGACCATGGACTTCGAGACCGCCGCCGGCTTCCCGATCACCTACGGCACGGCGCACGGCGCCCTGACCTGGCGCGCCGACCTGCAGCCCGGCGAGACCCTGGCGGTCCACGGCGCCGCCGGCGGCGTCGGCCTGGCGACGGTGGAGGTCGGCAAGGCGCTCGGTGCCCGCGTCATCGCCTCGGCCGGCGGGCCGGAGAAGCTGGCGGTCGCGGCGGCCCACGGCGCCGACGAGACCATCGACTACCGGCAGGAGGACCTGCGCCAGCGGCTCAAGGCGCTGACCGGCGGGCGCGGCGTCGACGTCGTCTTCGATCCGGTCGGCGGCCCGGTGTTCGACGGCTCGCTGCGCAGCCTCGCCTGGGGCGGCCGCCTGGTCGTCATCGGCTTCGCCGGCGGCGAGGTGCCGCAGGCGCCGGCCAACCTGCTGCTGGTCAAGAACATCGGCGTGCTCGGCTTCTACTGGGGCTCCTACCGCAAGCACGCCCCGGACCTCCTGATCGAGCAGTTCGCCGAGCTCTTCGCCTGGTACCGCGACGGCAAGCTGCAGCCCCTGGTCTCCCAGGTGCTGCCGCTGGCCGAGGCGGCCCGGGCCCTGATGCTGCTCAAGAACCGGCAGGCGACCGGCAAGGTGGTGGTGGCGATCCGATGACCCCGATGTCCGACGGCCGCTCCCGCAGCGAGGCGCTGGCCGCCCAGTACGAGGCCTATCCCTATCCCGAGCGCGATCCCGCCGACGAGGCGAAGCGCCTGATCACCGGGTCGCCGAGCCGGCTCGCCGAGATCGACCACTACCTCTACGGCGGCGCGCGCGACTGGTCCCGGCCGTTCCGCGTGCTGGTCGCCGGCGGCGGCACCGGCGACGCCACGGTGATGCTGGCCCAGCAGCTGGCCGAGGTCGCCGTCGAGGCCGAGATCGTCTACCTCGACCGCAGCGCCGCGGCGCGGGCCATCGCCGAGGCGCGGGTCGCCGCGCGCGGCCTGACCGGCGTGCGCTTCGTCACCGGCTCGCTGCTCGAGGTCGCCGGGCTGGCGCCCGGGCCCTTCGACTACGTCGACTGCTGCGGCGTGCTGCACCACCTGGACGACCCGGCGGCCGGCCTGGCGGCGCTGACCGGCGTGCTGGCCGAGGACGGCGGCCTCGGCATCATGGTCTACGCGCCCTACGGCCGCAGCGGCGTCTACGAGCTGCAGGCGGCGCTGCGCCAGCTCGGCCGCGACCTGCCGCTCGACCGGCGCCTGGCCCTGGCGCGCCGCCTGCTCGCCGGCCTGCCGACGACCAACCGCTTCGCCGCCAACCGGCTGATCGGCGACCACCGGCGCGGCGACGCCGAGCTGGTCGACCTGCTGCTCAACCCGGTCGACCGCGCCTTCAGCGTGCCCGAGCTCGCCGGGCTGGTCGCCGGCGCCGGCCTGACCATCGCCAGCTTCGTCGAGCCGGTCCGCTACGAGCCGCGGCTCTATCTCGCCGACCCCGCCCTGCGCGCGCGCTGCGACGGCCTGCCGCCGATCGAGCAGGCGGCCCTCGCCGAGCGCCTGGCCGGCAACATGAAGACCCATGTCGCCTACCTGGCGCGACGCCCCGGCACGGTCGCGCGGCTCGACGGCCCCGACTGGGTGCCGCAGCTGATCGAGATCGACGCCAGGACGCTGGCCGCCTCGCTGGAGCGCAAGGGCGCGATCTCCGGCACGGTCGACGGCCTCGACATCACCCTGCCGGTGCCGCCGCTCGCCGCCGCCGTCGCCGGCGAGATCGACGACCGGCGCACCCTCGGCGAGATCGTCGCCGACCTGCGCCGCCGGCGCCCCGAGCTCGCGGAGGCGTCGCTGGTCCAGGCCGCCCAGGCCCTGCTGGCCACGCTCGGCGGGCTCAACAAGCTGCTGCTGCGCCGCGCCTGACACGAACGAACGGCCGCCCCGGAGCGATCCGAAGCGGCCGCGACCGAGGCGCGAGCCGGCCGCCCGGTCAGGTGGTCCGGTCGTTGACGAAGCGGTCGATCTCGCGGTTCAGGCTGCCCGAGTGCTCGGACAGGTCGCGGGCCACCTTGCGCACGCTGTCGGCGGCCTGCCCGGTCTCGCGCGCCGCGCCGAGCACCACGCCGATGTTGCTCGAGACCTCCTTGGTGACCGCGCTCTGCTCCTCGGTCGCCGAGGCGACCTGGACGACGATGTCACGCAGCTCGACGATCATCTCGCCGATGCGGCGCAGGGCCGCCACCGAGCCCTTGGCGGCCTCCTGGACCACCGAGATCTTCTCGTTGATCGAGCCGGTCGCCTTGGCGGTCTGGGTGGCGAGGTTCTTGACCTCGGAGGCGACCACGGCGAAGCCCTTGCCGGCCTCGCCGGCGCGCGCCGCCTCGATCGTCGCGTTCAGCGCCAGCAGGTTGGTCTGCTCGGCGATCTCCTGGATCAGCGTCACGACCTCGCCGATCTCCGTCGCGTGCCGCTCCAGGGCCTGGACCAGCTTGTTGCTCTGCTCAGCCTCTTCGGTCGCCGCCTCGGTCGAGCGCGAGGCATGGGCCATGCGGGTCGCGATCTCCGAGATCGAGGCCTCCAGCTCCTCCGCCGAGGCCGAGACCGCGCTGGACAGCTCCTCGGCCTTGCCGGCGGTCTCCGCCATCGAGATGGCGGAGCGCTCCATCTCGGAGGCCGTGCCGTCCATGGTCCCGACCAGCTTCGACACGCTGTCGGCCATGCGGATGCGGTCGGAGACGATCGACCAGGACAGCATCGGCCCGAGATAGCCGCCGTCCCGCCCGACGATCGCCGAGACCTGCAGGTGCAGATGCTCGGGGCCGACGGAGATCCGGGCGTTGTGCGGCAGGTTCCGCGGATCGGCGAGCAGCTTGCGCTGATGCGCCGGATGCTTGTGGAATACGTCGATCGAGCTGCCGAGCAGCGCCTCGGCCTCGATCGGCAGGTGCGCCTCGATCCGCTTCAGGGTCTCCAGGCTGGTCCGGTTGACATAGTTGATCCGGAAGTCCTCGGGATCGCAGGTCATGACGTTGATCGGCATGTTGTCGAGCATCTGCAGCAGACGGTCGGTCTCCTGCTCCTTGGCGACCTCCGCCGTCACCACCCGCCAGGCCAGCAGGACGTGGCCGCCGCCGCTGCCGCCGTCGCGCAGCCCGCGGATCTCCAGGTCGAGAGTCTCGCCGCCGAGCGAGATGCGCGCCTTGTGCGGCAGGTTGGCGGGATCGGACAGCAGGCGCCGCTGATGCGCCGGGTTCTTGTGGAAGACATCGATCGAGGTGCCGACGATCTCTTTCGGCTTGATGTCCAGGACATGGCCGATGCTTTCGAGCAGCTCGAGCGAGCGCTTGTTGGCGTAGTCGATGCGGAACGTGCGAAGATCGCAGGTCATGACGGCCAGCGGCAGGTCCTCGACCATCGCGGCGAAACTCGGCAGCCGAGACGACGGCCGATTCAGGCTCTTGGCGAACATTTCCACCCCCACGTCGGTTCGGTTCGACACTTGGTTTTTGTAGCTGGACGCTGGGGTATTTCTGGCCGGATTGGTTAACGGGTCCTGAATTCAAGAAATAGATTTCTCAAAGAAATCTATTCGCCGAGCTCCAGATCAATAATCTGGAGGTGCATTGGAGAATATTTCTCTCGCCCCTGATGTAGAGCCGCCGCTCCCTGCGAGTGCCGCAGACGGGCCGGCACGGCGCGAGACCGGCCCCGGAGCCCGGACGCGAAAAGGGCCGGACGGTCGCCCGCCCGGCCCTTTCCGGTCCCGCTGCTGCCCGGAGGGCGCCGTCTCAGGCGGCGTCGCGGTCCAGGCCGATGTCGCGCAGCACACGCCGGTCGAGACCGGCGAGCGAGCGCAGGGCGACCTCGCGGCTGTTCTCGGCGGCGTCGCCGCGGCCGAACAGGGCGAGGACGCGGCGGCCGAGATCGCGGCCGCTCAGTCCCGGCATCGTGCTGTCGGCCGTGAAGCTGTCGCTGGCCATCTGCTGTCTCCTCGCGTGGGGTCCGGGAGGAGGTGTCCTCCCGGCGTTGCTCTCAGGAGCGGCAGATGGCGGGCTCCGCACCTCTTCGCAAATGCAGCAAACGCAGGGGAGCAGGGCGTGCCCCGCATGGTTTATGCTTTGCTGTCAACCACTTGTCGCGATTCGACCAGGAAGCGTCGCAGGCGGTCCATGGCCGTCGAGAGGCGCTCCGGCGAGGAGGCGAAGCAGAGCCGGAGATAGCCCTCGCCGCCCCGGCCGAAGGCCGAGCCGGGCGCCAGGCCGACCTTGGCCTCGTCGAGCAGGCGGAAGCAGAAGTCCAGGCTGTCGTCCAGGCCTTCGAGCCGGAAGAAGCTGTAGAAGGCCGCCTGCGGCCGGGCCAGCGTGACGCCGGGCAGCGCGGAGAGTCCCTGGAAGACGATCTCGCCGCCGGTCCGGCAGCGCTCGACCAGCCCGGCGACGAAGTCCTCGCCCTGGGTGATCGCGGCCAGGCAGCCGGCCTGCAGGAAGGCCGGCGCGCCGGAGGTCGTGTATTCGATCAGCTTGCCGAAGGTCTCGCCGAGTGACGGCGGATGCAGCAGCCAGCCCATGCGCCAGCCGGTCATCGCCCAGGCCTTCGAGAAGGAATGCACGCAGATCAGCGCGTCCTCGGGGCCGGCGTGCTGGGCGAAGCTCGGCGCGTGGGGCCGGTCGTAGGTGAAGCGGTGGTAGACCTCGTCGGCGATCACCCAGATGCCGCGGCCGCGGCACAGCTCCAGCAGCGCCGCCTGCTCCTCGGCCTCCATCATCCAGCCGGTCGGGTTGCTCGGGCTGGCGACGAAGACCGCCCGGGTGCTCGGGTCGAGCGCCGCCGCCAGCCGCTCCAGGTCGAGGCGGAAGCCGCCGTCGGGCCGGGCGTCGAGCGGCACCTGGACGACCGTGGCGCCGGCCATCTCGACCGCCGCCATGATGTTCGGCCAGACCGGGCTGACCACCGCGACCTTCTCGCCCGGTGTCAGGATCGCCTGCAGCACGTGGACGATGCCGGTCATGCCCGAGGAGGTGACGGTGACCCGCTCCGGATCGGCCGCGATACCGTAGAGGCCGGCGGTGTAGTCGGCGATCGCCTGGCGCAGCTCCGGCAGGCCGCGCTTGTAGGTGTAGAAGGTCTGGCCGTCGCGCAGCGCCTTCTCGGTCGCCTCGCAGATGAAGCCCGGCGTCGGCAGGTCGCCCTCGCCGACCCACAGGCCGATCACGTCGGGCCGGCCGATGCCGCGGTCGAAGACCTGCTGGATGCCCGAGGTCTCCAGCTCGTCGACGGCCGGGCGGATCGGGGCGGGATAGGCCATGGGGGCACTCCGGGAGTTCGAGGGTCCCGGCCTGTCTGCCACGGCCTGCGGCGCGCCGACAAGCGCCGGCGCCGCAGGCCGGGTCCGCGGCCGGGTCCGCAGCCCGCGGGCAGGCGCGCATCTGGACTGTGCGCCGGGCGTTTTCCGGCACCGCCGACGGGTGGTAGCCTGCTGCTCGTGGGCAGGCCGGGGACGACCGCACCGCGGTCGTCCCCGGCCTCCCGACCCCGCCTTCACAAGCCCGGCATCGGGCTTATGTAAGGACCCATCACGACGCCGGCGGTGTTGTCAGGGCACCGCCGCGTTTTCCGTGAGCGGATCGCAGCAAGAGCGTCACAGAAGAACAAGGAGTACCGTCATGGCGATTGAGCTTCCCAAGCTGCCCTATGCCCAGGATGCGCTGGCCCCGGCCATTTCCGGCAACACGATGAGCTTCCACTACGGCAAGCATCATCAGGCCTACGTCAACAAGACCAACGAGCTGACCCAGGGCACCGAGCTCGAGGGCAAGAGCATCGAGGAGATCGTCAAGGCCGCCTACGCCGGCAAGAACCAGGGCCTGATCAACCAGTCGGCCCAGGTCTGGAACCACACCTTCTTCTGGCACTCGATGCGGCCGAACGGCGGCGGCAAGCCGACCGGCAAGGTCGCCGAGGCGATCGAGAAGTCCTTCGGCGGCTACGACGGCTTCGCCGACAAGTTCAAAGCCTCGGGCGCCGGCAACTTCGGCTCGGGCTGGACCTGGCTGGCCGCCAAGGCCGACGGCGGCCTGGAGATCGTCAACACCGGCAACGCCGACACCCTGCTGGTCCGCGACGTCAAGCCGCTGATCGTCATCGACGTCTGGGAGCACGCCTACTACCTGGACTACCAGAACCTGCGGCCGAAGTTCATCGAGGCCTACCTCGAGAAGCTGGTCAACTGGGACTTCGCCAACCAGAATCTCGACTGAGCCGCCCGATTCGGGCGACGGGATCCGGGGGGAGCGGCCGCGGCCGCTCCCCCCTTTTACTTTCTCTAAGGCGAAGGCCGCCTATGCTACGCCCGCCACGCGCGTCGGGCCGGGCCCGGCCCGACTGTTCCTCCCGACAGTTCCCAGGGTGAGCGAGACCGCCTTGAGCGCCGCACCGGCTACACGGACCCAGACGACCGCCGAGATCGTGCCCTTCCAGCTGCGCCCGGCGCCGGGCCAGTGGCATCCCCACATCCGGGCGCTCTACGGCTACTGGCAGTCCAAGCTGCCGGCCCCGGACGCCGCCGGATGCCGCCTGCCGGGGCGCCAGCACCTCGACCCGGTCGAGATCCCGACGCTGCTGCCCTGGCTCTGGCTGATCGACGTCCAGCGCGAACCGCCGCGCTTCCGCTTCCGGCTGTTCGGCACCAAGCACTACGAGCAGATGCACTGCGACCCGACCGGACGCTGGTGCGACGAGGCCTTTCCCAGCTTCGTCAGCCAGCCGACCTATCCCGACTACCTGAAGGTCGGCCTCGACGGCCTGGTCAGCTACCGCAAGGGCCCGCCGGCCTACCACGTCGATTCCGAGTGCCGGCTGCTCGAGCGGATCATGCTGCCGCTCGCCCGCGACGGCCGAACGGTCGACATGATCCTCGCCCTGACCCTCTACTTCCGCGCCGACCAGGCACTCTACTGACGGCGCCCGGCTGCAGGCTCTGGCGTAACATGCCCGGGTCTGTGAAAAGCATCCTCTTCGCGCGGACCGGCCGATGCCGGCGCCGCGCCCGGAGGTCGGATCGCGGAAGGAAGGCATGACCGGAAGGCCGGACAATCTGCAGGACCAGTTCAGCCGCGAGGCCCTGTCGCCGTCCTACCTGCAGGCGGCCTACGACTTCTGGTGCGAGGCGCGCGGCTCCGACGCCCTGGCGCCGGTCGAGGCGCTCGATCCGACCCGTCTGCCGCTCGCCTGCCTGCCCTATCTCGGCGTCGTCGAGGTCGAGCCGGATCCGCTGCGCTTCCGCAGCCGGCTCACCGGAACGCGGGTCGTCGAGGCGCTCGGAGTCGATCACACCGGCTGCTACCTCGACGAGATCCCGGGAATGGCGCCGCAGATCGCCCGCATCGAATGGGGCGTGCGCGAGCGGCGGCCCTATCTCGCGGAGTCCGCGGTGACCTTCGCGCCCCACGATTTCCGGCGCTACCGCACCCTGACCCTGTCGTTCGGCGGCGAAGCCGGCGACGTCCGGCGCCTGCTGTTCGTCTTCGCCTTCCTGCCGCCGCCCGGCGAGCAACGGGCCTGACTCCTCACCCTGCCCGCCGTCGCCTCGATTCCGGACACCGCCCGCCCAGGCGCAGCGTGCCGCCGCTCGCCGGCGCCCGTCCGGGAGCCTCGCCTCTGGACTGACTCCGCGCGGCCTGCGACCCTTGCGTGCGGCAGGAGCGGAGACCAGATGTCCCAGGGGCGACCATGACCGAAAGGCCGGACCGGCTGCAGGACGGCTTCGACCCGGCGGCCCTGACGCCGCCCTACCTCAAGGCGGTCTACGACTACTGGAACGCGGCCCGCGGCGCGGCGGCGATGCCGCCGGTCGAGGCGATCGATCCGCTGCGCCTGCCCCGCGACTCCCTGCCCCATCTCGGGCTCGTCGAGGTCGAGGCCGAGCCGCTGCGCTTCCTGACGCGCCTGCAGGGCACCAGCGTCGTCGAGGCGCTCGGCATCGACCACACGGGCCGCTACTACGACGAGATTCCGGGGATGGACGCGCAGATCGCCCGCCTCGAATGGTGCGCCCGCGAGCGGCGGCCCTACATGACGGAAGGCACGGCGAGCTTCGCGCCGAAGGACTTCCAGCACTACCGCCTGCTGGGGCTGCCGTTCGGCGACGCCGCCGGCGGCGTCCGGCGCATCCTCTTCGTCTCGGCCTTCCTGGTACCGCCGAGGAACGCCTGGGGGCCCTGAGCGCCGCCTATCCCAGGTTCAGCTCGCGGAAGAAGTCGTTGCCCTTGTCGTCGACGACGATGAAGGCCGGGAAGTCGACGACCTCGATGCGCCAGATCGCCTCCATGCCGAGCTCGGGGTACTCGACGACCTCGACCTTCTTGATGCAGTCCTGGGCGAGGCGCGCGGCCGGGCCGCCGATCGAGCCGAGATAGAAGCCGCCGTGCGCCGCGCAGGCGTCCGTCACCTGCTTGCTGCGGTTGCCCTTGGCCAGCATGACCAGCGAGCCGCCGGCCGCCTGAAACTGCTCGACGAAGGAATCCATCCGCCCCGCCGTGGTCGGCCCGAAGGAGCCGGAGGCGTAACCCTCCGGCGTCTTGGCCGGGCCGGCGTAATAGATCGGATGGTTCTTGAAATAGTCGGGCAGCGGCTCGCCGGCCTCGAGGCGGGCGCGCAGCTTGGCGTGGGCGAGGTCACGCGCCACGATCATCGGCCCGCTCAGCGACAGCCGCGTGCGCACCGGATGCCGGGTCAGCTCGGCCAGGATCTCCGGCATCGGCCGGGTCAGGTCGATCTTCACGACGTCGCCGCCGAGATGCGCGTCCTCGACCTCGGGCAGGAAGCGCGCCGGATTGTGCTCGAGCTGCTCGAGGAACACGCCGTCGCGGGTGATCTTGCCGAGCGCCTGGCGGTCGGCCGAGCAGCTGACGCCGATGCCGATCGGCAGACTGGCGCCGTGGCGCGGCAGGCGGATCACCCGGACGTCGTGGCAGAAGTACTTGCCGCCGAACTGCGCGCCGATGCCGAGGTGGTGCGAGATCGCGTGGATCTTGGCCTCCATCTCCAGGTCGCGGAAGGCGTGTCCGGCCTCCGAGCCCTCGGTCGGCAGGCCGTCGAGATAGCGGCAGCTGGCCAGCTTGACGGTCTTGAGGTTGAGCTCGGCGCTGGTGCCGCCGATCACCACGGCCAGGTGGTAGGGCGGGCAGGCCGCCGTGCCCAGGCTCTTCATCTTCTCCTCGATGAAGGGGATCAGCCGGTCCGGCGTCAGCACCGAGGGCGTCGCCTGGAACAGGAAGGTCTTGTTGGCCGAGCCGCCGCCCTTGGCGACGAAGAGGAACTTGTAGGCCTCCTCGCCCTCGGCATAGAGCTCGATCTGCGCCGGCAGGTTGGTGCGCGTGTTCCTTTCCTCGAACATCGAGAGCGGCGCCAGCTGGCTGTAGCGCAGGTTGCGCTTGGCGTAGGCGTCCAGCACGCCCTGCCCCAGCGCCGCCTCGTCGCTGCCCCCGCGGCCCTTCGTCCAGACCCGCCGGCCCTTCTTGCCCATGACGATCGCCGTGCCGGTGTCCTGGCACATCGGCAGCACGCCGCCGGCCGAGATGTTGGCGTTCTTCAGCAGGTCGAAGGCGACGAAGCGGTCGTTCGGCGAGGCCTCGGGGTCGTCGAGGATGTTCCTGAGCTGCTGCAGGTGGCCGGGCCTGAGATAGTGGTTGATGTCCATGAAGGCCTGCTCGGAGAGCAGCCGAAGCGCCTCGGGCTCGACCGTCAGCACCTCCTCGCCGGCGAAGTCGGCGGTCGCGACCAGCGCCTCGCCGCCCTCGAGCCTGCGATAGGGCGTCGCGTCCCCGGCCAGCGGAAAGAGCCCCTCGTAGCGCCCCTGCCCTTCCCCAATCGACGCGGCGTCGGCCATGACAGCAATCCCTTCCGAAGCGAATTGTCTCGTTGCGCCGCAGGACATGCCGAGCGCGCGCGCCGAGGTCAAGCGGTGCGACGCCGCGGCGGCTCAGTCGCCGGCCGTCTTGCCGGGATCGGCCGTGGCGGTCTCGGGCGGCGGATGGCCGACCGGGCCGACGTGGTAGTTGTGGCACAGGAGGCAGCTCTCGCCGGCCGCAGCCGCGCTGTGGCACTCGGCACAGGTCGCGCGCTCGATCGGCCGGAAGTCCGGGCCCCCGGCCGCCGCCGGCGCGGCCGAGGCTTCGACGCCGCGGCCGAGACGATGGCAGGTCAGGCAGCCTTCGCTACGCGCGCGGCCGCTCAGGCGGTCGAAGTGCGGCTGGTGCCGGAAGCGGGTGAAATCCTGCCGCCCCGGCTCCGGCCGGCGGGCTCGCCAGTCGGGCACGAGGCTGCCGTCGGCCTGACGGACGAGACGATGACATTCGGCGCAGCGGCCCGGCGCGTCCTTCGCCGTCAGCAGGCTCAGCAGGTCCTCGCCGCCGGCCGCCGCGGCCGGCGCGCCGCGGCTGGCCCCGGCGACCTCGATCCACTGCTTCAGGAAGGGGTCGGCATGGTCGCCCGGGCGGTAGGACAGCGCGAAGTAGTCGCCGTACCAGCCGCCGAGCGCGCTCCAGCGTTCGGGGTCGGGCTGCGGCAGCTCGGCGGTCACCGGCGGCGTCGCGGGAGCGGCGGCGGTCGTCTCCTGCGGCTCCGTCGACCCGCCGGGCGCCGCCAGCAGGTCGCCCTCGCCCGATTCGCCGCCGCTCAGCAGGCCCCCGCCGTCCGCCTGGTCGCCGCCCGAGAGGTCGCCGCCCTCGGAGCCGCTCCCGGCCAGCAGGTCGTTCGTCGCGGGCTCGCTGCCGCTCAGGAGGTCGCCGCCCGCCGGCGCGCCGCCCGAGAGCAGGCCGCCGTCGCCCCCGGCGTCGCCGCCGCCGTCGTTGCCGAGCAGGTCGGTGGAGCCGGCCGCATCGGGCGCCGGAGCGGCCGTCTGCTCCGCCGCCGGCGTCGCGGTCTCGGCCTCCGGCATCGGCACCGGCAGCCCGGCACGGTGGCGGGCGACCTCCTGCGCCAGGTCCGGGAACCAGGTCCTGGCCGCGCTGCGCACCGTCGCCAAGGGCAGGCCGCCGGCCAGGGCACGCAGCCGTGTCCCGTCGATCGGGACGCCGAGTGCCGTCTCGAGCCTCGGTCGCAGCGACCCGGGGCCTTCGGCGACGAGATCGAAGAGCAGCGCCTTGGTCGCCCAGGCGACGGCGACGACCGCGTCGATCTCGCTCTGGCCGGCCTGGCGCAGGTCCAGGGGATCGAGGCGCCGGAAGGTCGCGAGCGCGTCCCGAAGAGCGGGATCGCCGGCCAGCAGCAGCGCCATGAAGGGCGCCAGAGGCCGGTCGGAGAGCGCGGGCCAGCCGCCGATGGCCGCGCCGCGCGCGCGCAGCGTCTCCAGGTCGAGGCCCGGCACGACGAAGAGCGAGACGCCGGTCGAGCCCGCGGCGGCCGTGCCGCGCACGTCGCCGGCATGGCAGGCGGCGCAGCCTGTCTCGAAGCCGACGGTCAGCATCTGCCCGCCGCCGGCGTCGAGGCGATGGCAGTCGGCGCACTGCGCCGGGCGGTGCGCCGCGTCGCTCTTCGGGAAATGCCGCTCCATGTGCGAGACGTGGTCGAAGAGGATGCCGGTCGGCCGGACAGGCGGATAGCCCTCGAACTCGGGATGGCCCGCATTGAAGCCGGCGAACTTGACGGCGTGACAGGTCTGGCACTGCAGGTCGCCCATCGCCTCGAGGTCGCCGGCCAGGCCGCGATGCTCGCGGTGGCAGGTCGCACAGGGCAGGGCCGCGTCGCCCTCGCCGCCGGGCGCCCCGGACAGACGGCCGGCGAGCCGCAGGCCGACCTGGACGAGGCCGCCGCCGGTAATAATCACCGGCGGATGGCCGGCCGCCTGGCTCGGCGCCTCCGGATGCAGCCGTGCCGACGGCAGGCCGTGCGCGGCGAAGGGCTCGCTGCCGGACCGGTGGCAGGTCAGGCAGCGTCGGCTGTCGCTGGCCGGGTCGTCGGCCTCCGGCGTGCCGACCAGGGCGGCGTGCAGCCAGCCGACCGGCCCGGCAGCGGCGCTCGCGTGACAGGTCCCGCAGTCCCCGATGCTGGCATGGGAGCGGCTGAGCTCCCCGGGTGACAGCCAACGCAGCCCGGCCGGGCTGCCCAGCAGCAGGGCCAGCAGGCCGACGGCGAAGACGGCGGCCCAGCGTGCCGCCCGGCCGCGCCGCGCGCGCAGGCTCGGCACCGGCGTGCAGGGCAGCGGCCGATGGGTGCAGCCACCGTCCGGCAAGGGCCCTTCGGCACAGCTGCCGCCCGCCGACTCCGGCCGGGTGCAGAGATAGCGCCCGCCCTCGAGGCGCGGGTGGCACTCCGCCTCGGCACGGCAGCGGCCGCGGTGGTCCGGCCCGGCGCGGCAGGGGCGGCCGTCGGCGGCACGGCCGCAGACCCATCTCCGGTTCGGCCGCTCGTAGCCGCTGCTCCGGAAATCGAAGGACTGCAGCTCTCGGCTCACGGCCGGCCCGCCCCGAATGCATAGGCCAGGACGACGTGGAGCGGCACCATGACCAGGGTCGCGTAGGTCAGGGGCACGTGCAGGAACAGCCAGCCCTTGAGCAGCCCCTGCCAGGTCTCCTGGAAGTCCAGGTTGTCCTTGGCGACGATGCGCGCCTCGATCTCGTCCAGCACCGCCCGGTCGCCCGGCCCGAGATAGCGCTTCAGGGCCTCGATCTCCCGGCAGAGATGGCGCAGCGGCCGCTTCGAGCGCACGAGGTGGTACCAGCGATGGCGCGGGCGCGCGAAATAGCGCTTCAGGACGTTGACGTGGTAGCCGGCCAGGGTCCCCGAGGAAGTCTCCTCGACCGCCCGGGTCACCAGCTCCTCGACCTCGTCCGCGAGGCGGCGGCGCAACTGCGGAATCCGCTCGTGGATCACGCGCTCGCCGTGCCAGGTCAGGGCGGCCGGGGCCAGGCGGCTCAGGGCCAGGCCGAAGATGCCGGTGACGAGAAGCCCGAGCACCAGGCCCCAGAGCAGGATCTCCAAGGGGCCGTCGGGCAGCCCCCATCCGCCGTGCAGGAAGAACAGCAGCGCCGTGACCAGGCCGAGATAGAGGTGCAGCTGCAGCCAGGAAGCCGAATCGCCGAGCGGCAGCACGGGCAGCTTCTTGCGCAGATTGTAGGCGCCCAGCACGACGAGGGCAGCGACCAGCAGCCAGCCGGTCAGGCGGCCGCTGTCCTGCATCGTGAGGCCGCGCAGCTCCACGACGGTCCAGAGCAGGGCCATCGCCAGCAGGCCGGCGAGCCCGTTGCGCAGCCGTCGCGTGGCGAAGCGGCTCATCGGCTCACCCAGGCGGCCAGATGCCGGGGATCGTGCATGTCCATGCGCACCAGCGCGTCGTGCGGACAGGCACGCTGACAGGCCGGGCCGCCGAGCTGGTCGAAGCAGAGATCGCACTTCGTCGCCTTGACGATCGGCTGCCGGCTGGCCTCGTCGACGATGAAGGCGCCCTCGGCATCGCGGATCTCGACCATCGTGATGTTGTCGTAGGGACAGGACTGCGCACAGGTGGCGCAACCGATGCAGGTGGCGTCGTCGATGATCACCGGCCCGGTGGGGCTCCGGTGGATCGCACCGGTCGGGCAGCCGATCAGGCAGACCGGGTCGGCGCAGTGCATGCAGGCATTGGTGACCTGCAGGGCCTCGTGTATCGGGCCGTGCCTCTTGAAGCGCGGATTGCTGCGGTGGGTCGCGGCGCAGGCCCTGACGCAATCGTCGCAGCCGGTGCAGCGATCGGTGTCGATCAGCATCGTCGCGGTCCCGTTCACCGTGCGCTGGTCGACCAGGAAGTCGAGCAGCGCCTGGTCGATGCCGACATCGGAGGCGTGGGCCAGCTCCGGCAGCGCGGGCCGCTCCGGCGCGGCCTCGACGGCGTCGAGCAGCTCGGCCGGCAGACCCGGCAGGACCAGGCGCTCGACCATCTCGGTCGGCACGCGCAGCACGTCGACGTAGCCGACCGCGCGCAGGCTGCGGCGGAAGACCAGCGGCGCGCCCTGGCGGACGTGGGCGACGATCTCCCCCAGGCCGAAGACGTCGTTCTCGGTTGCGTAGCTGACGGTGCGATGGCCGGCGTCCAGCTGCTCGCTGATGCGACAGAAGCCCGAGCGCAGCATGATCAGGCCGTCCAGGTAGTGCCCCTCCTGGGCGATGACCTCCTCGATCGCGGTCACCGCGCCGGCCTCCCGCCCCTTGACCTGGCGGAAGTCCCGGTACCACTCGGCCGCGCCGTGGTTCTCGAAGATCGTATGCTGGGCGATCTCGCTCAGCGCCGTCTCGTCGAGGTGCCGGAACAGGGGCGATTCGCGCAGGTGCTGGATCAGCGCCCGCGCGCGATAGAGGCCGTCGACATGGTCGCGGAAGGCGGTCGATCGCTGGCGGATGTCGCGCAGTCCCTGCCAGCGCAGCTCGACCGCCTCGGTCGGCGTCTCCGCGAAGACCGTCGCGGTGCGCGGCTGCCGGGCGATCGCCGCGATCTCGCCGAAGCAGTCCCCGTCGCCCAGGGCCACGGTCTCGTGCCGCCGGCAGAACGCGGCGACGTCGCGCAGGAAGGTCCTGGCCGCCTCGGCCTCGCCCCGCAGGCCGAGCGTTGCGCCGCGCCGGGAGTAGCCCGCCGGGTCGCGCACCTCGGGCTGCTCCGGATTGGTCCAGAGCTGGCGCAGCGCCTGGAAGAGCCCGTGCCGGCGCAGGCGGGTGCCGCGGCCGAGCTCCGCGTCGCTGGTCCCGTCGGTCACCACCCGCACGCGTCCGGAGAGGATCACGAAGAGCGAGCTGCCGTAGTCGCCCTCGCGCACGATCACGTCTCCGGCCGCATAGCACACCAGCCGGCCGTCGTTGCGCAGGATGTCCGCGAGCAGCAGCGGCGCGCGGAACTGTGCCGGATCGACCATCCGGAACAGCGGCTGGGCGAGCAGCCGCTCCACCTCCGCGTCGGTCAGGCCGTCCCCGAAGGGGCGGTCCCAGCGCCGGGGCCGGGCTATGGCGGGGGCATCGTTCATCCGCTGCCGGCTACTTCTCCGGAGTCCCCTTCCACTGGCTTTCGGGCGGCAGGGCGCGGTCGATGCCGCCGAAGCCGCCGCCGTCGTACTTGTTGACCAGTGCCTGGGTCGCCTTGCCGATCGCGTCGGCGGCGGCGTCCAGCTGGGCCTTGTTGTTGAGCTTCAGGGCGGCGCCGTCGGCCGCCTTCACGATGCTCGCCATCTCCGGCACGCCGCCGCCGATCAGCTGCGTCGCCTGACGGAAGCGCTTGCGGGCGATGTCGGCCCGCTTCGCCATGGTGATCGCGTAGGTCGCCTTCTCGGTGGCCGCGCCGACCGCGCGCAGGGCGGTCTCCAGCTCCACCGCCATGCCGACGACGAACATCTTGCGGCGCTGGTTCAGATCGGCCGGCGGATTGCTCTTGCCCTTGTTGTACCAGACGTTGTGCCGGACCTCGCCCTGGGACCAGGCGACCAGCTCGAAGGCGCTGCCGGCGGTATGGCCTCCGAGATTGACCAGCTTCTCCTGCGGCACGACGTGGCAGCTGTAGCAGTTCTTCGCCCAGCGATACATCATGTAGGGGCGGATCATGCCGCCCGCCTCGGACTTGCGCCAGCGCTCGGCGATCTCCGCCTTGGTCTCCTCGCCCTCCTTCTTGCCGGAGAACTTGGAGTGGACCTTGAGGTAGTCGCGCCCGGCGCCGTGGCAGGACTCGCAGGAGATGCCGGCGATCGGCTCGCGCTCACCGTCCTTGATCTGCGTCGTGAAATGGCAGTCGAGGCAGAGGCTGCCCTCCTTGATCCGGCGCAGGCCCATCTTCTGGGCGATCTCGATGCCCTTCTTGCTCTGGGGCATCTCCCGGAAGGTCGCGAAGTGGTGGGTGTGCCGCCAGATCGCCGCGGTGTCCTTGTGACACTCGGCGCACTCGCCCGGCCCGACGACCTTGGCCGGATCGCGCTCGACCTGGGCCTGCGCCGCGGCCGGCGCCAGCAGGCTGCCGGTCAGCAGGGCCGCCGCCACCAGCAGCAACGGCGTCCCGACTGCCGTCCGGAACCACCGGATCGAGTTCTGCTTGCTCCGCTTGGACATCCTGGGAGACTCCCTTTCCCTGTCGTCGCGCTCGCCGACGTCGCGCTTGCTCGTTGAATCCACAGCCGCTTCAGGCATCGAGGACGATCCGCCCCTTGGGCACGGCGACACAGCTCAGGCACGAGCCGCGTTCCGGCGGCGAGCCCGGCCGGCTCAGGTAGTCGACCTCGCCTTCGCGCAACGCCGTCGAACAGGTGCCGCAGCTGCCCGCACGGCAGCCGAACTCGATCGCGACGCCGTTGGCCTCGGCGAGGTCGAGCAGCGAGCCGACCTCCGCTGTCCAGCGCGCGGTCTTGCCGGACCGCGCGAAGACGACCTCGACCTCGGTCACGGACTCGGCCGACGCCGCCGGCCGCGCCCGCTTGACCGTCGCCGGACCGAAGGCCTCGAAATGGATCGCGCTCTCGGGAATGCCCCATTCCGCCAGGTCGGCGGTGACGCTGCTCATCATCGGCGGCGGGCCGCAGAGGTAGAAGTCGTAGTTCGCGGCGCCCAGCCGCTCGCGCATCATCGCGACCGAGATGTGCCCGGCCCGGTCGTAGTCCTCGCCGAGCCGGTCCTGCGCGCGCGGCTCGCTGTAGCAGACGACGAGGTGGACGTTCGGAGCCCCGGCCGCGATCCGCCTCAGGTGCTCCTTCATGACATGCTCGCCGCCGTGGCGCGCGCCGTAGAAGAACCAGACCTCCCGCTCGCTGCCGCTGTCGTGGATGCTGTTCAGCATCGACAGCAGGGGCGTCAGGCCGATGCCGCCGCCGATCAGCACGATCGGCGTCTCCCGGGTCCGGTCCAGGCAGAAGCCGCCGCTCGGCGCCTGGACCTCGACGATGTCCCCGACCTGCAGGCTGTCGTGAAAGAAGTCCGAGCAGAGGCCCGGCGGCGCCTCCGGCTCGTTGGGCGGCGGCGGCACGCGCTTGATCGTGATGCGGTAGACCTCCCGCCGGCTCGGCGCCTCCGACAGCGAATAGCAGCGCACCACCGGCTTGGCCTGGTTCGGAATGCGCAGGCGGAAGGTCAGGTGCTGGCCCGGCTCGAAGGGCGGCAGCGGCATGCGGTCGTGCGGGCGGAGATAGAAGGAGCAGATGCCCTCGGCCTCCATGACCTTGTCGACGATCTCGAACTTGCGGAAGCCGGTCCAGGACAGTTCGGCGGTCTCGCGCCGGGCCTCGGCGGCACTCAGCAGCGCCTGGGAGCGGCGCCGGAACAGCGCCTCCTCGGCCCTGTCGTGCCGCGCCCGTTCGACCTGCCGGCGCAGCATGCCGAACAGGCCGAACGCGACCTCGAGCAGCGCCCCTCCCACGATGGCGTAGCCGGCGATCTCCAGCACTGCGACCATGCCGCCTTCCTCTCGGGTCCGATGCACCACCGCTCGGCCGGGCGCGATCCCTCGGCAACTCCCACGCGCCGCTCGTCCGGCAGCCGGCACTAGAACTGCGTCACGAACTCCGTCCGGGCGCCGAAGCCCGGAATTCCGTCCTCCTTCGCGGAGACGAAGCCGTCGACGCGCACGACGAAGCGATCGCCGATCGCCTGCTGGAAGCGGCTTCCGAGGGCGGCCTCGCTCGGCGAGGAGCTGTCGGTGCCCAGCCGGCCGCCGAGCTCGAAGATCAGCTGGGTGCGCTCGTCGTTGAAGAACAGCTGGTAGCCCAGCGCGCCGCCGACGACGTGGCCGGCACGGTTGTTCAGCGGCGCGTCGTAGCGGCCGAGCCCGACGTTGGCGAAGAGCAGGCCCGCCTGTCCGAGCGGCCCGCCCACCGTTTCGCCGCGCGATGCCGAGGTGAAGTCGTCGATGCCCAGGAAGCCGTTCGCGTAGAGCACGTTGTCGGTATGGCTCGGTGTCATGTTCAGCTCGGCGAACAGCAGCGTGCCGGTGCTGACCTTTTCCGACTCCTGGTCGAGCGCCCAGGACTGGTTGATCCGGAAGGAGCTGTCGATCGTCTTGCCGAACAGCGTCAGGCGCTGGGTCGAGGCGGCACCGAGGTTGAGGCCGTCGGCATCGCTGGCGACGTAGGCGGCGTCCAGCTGCACGGTGCTGCTGCCGACGTCGCTCTCGGCGAAGAGCCCGAAGAGCTGCGCCTTGTCGTCCTCCCGGTTGTCCTCCCGGTTCACGTCGCCCCAGCCCCAGAGGGCCGTGACGCGCGTGTCCACCGAAAGGCCCGGCACGATGATGGTCTCCCGGGTCAGGGCCAGGGCATCGGTCGTGTCGTTGATCATGATGCCCTCCTGGAAGAACAGGGGCTGACGGCCGACCGAGAAGCCGAGGTCGAAGACGCCGCTCTGGCGGGCGTCGAGGTCGGGAAAGATCTCGGCGATCTCGCCCTCGAAGAAGAGCGTGGTGAGGCGGAGGTTCAGCGCGTTGTCGAAGCCGCTGCCAGAAGGCGACTCGAAGGCATAGCCGCTGAACCTGCCGTCGTGGCGCAGCGGCGAGACCCCGATCAGCACCCGCTCGGTGCCGGAGAGCTGCAGGTTGCCGAAGAGGTCGAGGCGGTTCGTCCACTCCGCCGTCGCGTCGCTGCTGCCGGAGCCGTCCCGATCGAAATAGTCGAGCGCCGTGCGATAGCTGCCGAAGACCCAGAAGGCCGGGTTCCAGACGGCGCCGGTCGGCAGCTCGAAGCCTTCCGGCAGGTTGCCGGCCCCGAGGAAGGCGGGGCCGATCTCGATCAGCGGCGCCGTGCGCGGCGGCAGCTCTTCCTCCGTCGCCATCGGAATCGGCGTGTCCGACAGCGCGGGCCCGGCTGCCAGCGCCGGCTGCAGGGCGGCCAGCGGCATCAGGCCGGCCAGGACCAGCAGGACAGCGCCCCTCCGGCCCGGCGCCCACCACGGCTCGGGCGAGCCGCCTGCTGCGGCTTGCCGCCCCTCTGCGCGATCGCTCTCTATCGTCCCTCTCCCTGCAAGGAGGAGGCGCTCTGCTCGGCCCGTGGCCTCGCGGCGGAGCGCTCCGGACGCCCTTCGATCTCGACCGTGGCCTCGCGAGTCCAGAGCGTCGAGGCGCCGGCGACCACGCGGTCGGCGACCTGCTTCGAGCTCATGCCGTAGTCGAAGCCGACGCCCTGGATCGCCGCGACCAGGTTCACCGGCACCATCTGCGAGACCAGGCGCACGCTGATCCTGTAGGGGCCGGCGCCGCTCAGGCTGCCGGCGGGAACCCGGTAGCTGGCGGTCCGGCTGCCGAGCGGCTCGATGGTCATCTTCTGCTTGCGGGCACCGCGCGGCCGGCCGTAGATCGTCGTCGCCCGCGCCTCGGGCCGCACGAAGGGCTGCGGCGAGAAGGAGTGGTTGAGCGCCAGCACCTCCTCGCGCTCGCCGCCGCGCTGCATGCGCACCAGGAAGCGGGACTGCAGGCTGAACAGGTCCTCGTCGAGCGGCAGCTCGCCGTCGTGGACGTAGAGCGAATGGGCATCGCGGACGTCGCCGTTCGGATCGCGATCGCCGGAGACGTAGACCAGCTTGCCGTCGGCGTCCCTGACCTCGACCTCCAGGAAGATCAGCCGCTCGGCGTCGAAGCCCGTCGGCACCGCGTGGCCCGCGGTGCCGTTGCGGACCTCGACCTGGAAGCCGAGGCCGTCGGCATCCGCCTCGACGACCCGGATCTCGCCGAGCTTGAAGCCGTTGCGCAGCACCTCCAGGCGCTGCTGCTGCGCCCACGCCAGGCGCCGCTGCTGCTCGTCCAGGATCTTGCGCGCGTCGTAGCGGTCGTCGATCGCCAGCCAGGCGTCGGGATAGGGATGGTCGAGCGCGGCGCCGTTCTCGAAGGCGTCGGTGCCCCAGCCGGAATCGACGTCGAACCGAAGCCAGTCGCGCAGCGGCTTGAAGGCGGCCGCCTCGACGTTGTGCGGAAAGATGCCCGGGTGGACGATCGAATAGTCCGGGCCGGCGAAGTAGTGATTGGTGAGCTTGCGCGGTCGCGTCGGCACGCCGCCGACCGTCGCCGCCGGTCCTTCGTCGTAGCCGGAGGCGACCCCCTGCTCCTTGCCCATGTGGCAGTCCTGGCAGGTGACGCCGGTCGCCGCCGACTCCGTGCGGCGGTACTCCGAGAAGGCCTCCTCGAGGCGGAAGCCGTTGAACAGCGTGACGTCGTGGCAGGCGCCGCAGAAGGTCGGCCTGGTCAGGGCGAAGAAGCGCTTCACATCCTGATGGATGCCGCGCCCGCTCTCGCCGCGCTTGGTGACGACGCGGTACTGCTCGGGGCTGGCGAGGACGCGCTTCAGCTCGCTGTCGCCGGTCGGGCCGTAGACCGGCGAGAAGAGGTCGCCCTGCTTCAGGGGCAGCCGGCCGGAGACCTTGCCGTAGTCGTGGGCGACGCGGTGGCAGACGACGCAGGTGATGCCCTCGCGCGAGGTCGGATGGCGGTCCAGGTTCGAGACGTAGACCGACTCGCCGAGGTTCATGCCGACCTGGTTGTGGCAGCGGATGCAGAAGTCGCCGTCCGTGCCCGCGAGCTTGGCGTTGATCGCCATCTGCATGGCCATGTAGACGGGACTGAGCTGGGCGTAGGCGTGCTGCGAGACCGACCACTGCTCGTACTGCCTCGGGTGGCAGGTGGCGCACTGGTTGGCCGAGGGATAGAGGTCGCCGGTGGCGGCGAAGAGCTCGGCATGCATCTGGGCCGGCGTCTTCTCCGGCTCCGTCTCGCCCGGCGCGGCGCCCGTATCGGCCGGCGCCAGCAGGTCGTTCTGCAGCAGGTTGTCCGGCTTTGCCTCACCGCCGGTCGTCAGGTCGTTGGAGAGCAGGCCGCCGCCCTGGGCACCGCCCTGACCTTCGTTCCCGCCGCCCTGGCCGCCCAGCAGATCGTCGCCAGTTCCGGCACCGGTCGCCGGCAGGAGCCCGTCGTCCCCGGCCGGCTGGTCGCCGGAAAGCAGATCGTCTCCGCCACCGTCCGTCAGCAGATCGTCGCCGCTGTCCGTGAGCAGGCCGCCCCCGCTGGCCTGGGCCAGCAGAAGCCGGGCGCCGCCCGCCGGGGCCGCCCCTCGCGGATCCGCCGACCCCGGAGTCCCCTCTCGCGGGATCGCGGCCTCTGCCGGGATCGCGGTCCTCGGGGGCGCAGCCTCCGTGTCGGCCGCCGCGACGAGGGACAGGCCGCCGACGAGGGTGCCCACGGCGGCCAGGGCCGAGCCCACGGCGACCAGGGCCGAGCCGGCGGCGAGAAGCCCTGACAGCCGGAGCGGACTGCCCAGCGTCGAGCAGAATATCCCCCGAATATAGAACAAACCAACGCCTCCCCGCCCCGTGCCTGATCGCACCGCAGGTTCGCGCGCCGAAACCTTCACATCGTGAACCAAACGCCCCCAGAAGACTTAAGGTGCCACCGTCCCGGGAGTCAGATCAAGTCGCTTCTCGCAGGGCAGAACATGCGCCGTTTTGGTCCCGTCTTACTTTTGTTACTTCCGACGCCCGACTTCCTCCTCACCCACCCGCAAGGGAATGAAGAGCGGCCGGCGCCGCTGCCGGCCCCGGTACCCCATTGCCGGGGGCGGGAATCGCGGACAGCCGTACGCCCGGCCAGACGACCGGCGCGCAATCTCGGGCATTTCGGCTCGGGTCCTTCGGCGGCTTGCCAGGAATGGCGTCCCCAGCGGGAATCGAACCCGCGTCTTCAGCGTGAAAGGCTGATGTCCTGGGCCTCTAGACGATGGGGACCGCGAGGCGGCGCGAGAGATAGCGCCGGTGCCGGGCAAAGGCAAGGCCGCGCGGGCCGCCCGCTCGCAACGGCGGTAGTCACTTTGCCGCGTAACGAAATCGTCGATTGCCGAGCCGTGCAACTCCCGATAGCCTGATCCTGGATCTGCCGGTCGTCGGGCATCGTCTTTCAGGACGTCCTGCCGGGCGTGCGGACCGAGGCGACAAGACAACGTCCGGGCAAGGCTTCTTGCACAGAGGGGGGATCAGGCGATGGCTTTCGAGCCCTTGATGACTGCCATTTCCGGCTGGGGACCGACCTGGGCGCCGCGGCAATGGACCCTATGCGCCGGCCAGCTGGTGTCGATCGCGCAATACAGCGCCGTCTTCTCCCTGATCGGCACGATCTACGGTGGCGACGGGCGCACGACCTTCCGGCTGCCGGACCTGCGCGCCCGGGTGCCCGTCGCCGCGGGCCAGAGCCCCGGTACCTCCTTCGTTCCCCAGGGCGCCCTGTTGGGCTCGGAGAGCCAGGTCCTGACCGTGCTCGAGCTGCCGACGCACAACCATGTGGCATCGGCGTCGCTCACCGTGACTCATCCGGCCTCGGCCGATCCGGCGAGCGAGGGCACGCCGGGCCCGACGCTGGTGCCGGCGCAGATCGCGCAGCGCGGCGTCACCGACCTGCCGAACATCTATGGCACGCCGGACGGCACGACAATGCTGGCCCCCGGCAACGTCGTCGGCTCGGTGGCCATCGGCAACACCGGCGCCAGCGAGTCCTTCTCGATCGTGCAGCCGATACAGGCGATCCAGTACATCTTCGCGATGGAAGGCATCTTCCCCTCGCGCAACTGAGGAGGTCGACAGGATGCGCCGATCCCGCGCCCCGCGAGCGCCAGCCGTCCTGGTCGACCAGGACGGACCCAGGACGGACAAGGCATCCGACGACCGCGCCCATAGCTGAAGAGGTCTTCCCGCCATGGCCGCTCAACCGATGATCTCGATGATTTCCGCCTGGGGCCCGACCTGGGCACCGCGACAGTGGACCCTCTGTGCCGGTCAGCTGCTGGCCATCTCCCAGTTCACCGCCGTCTTCTCCCTGATCGGGACGATCTACGGCGGCGACGGACGCACGACCTTTCAGCTTCCCGACCTGCGCAACCGTTCGCCGGTCGCCGCGGGTCAGAGTTCCGGCACGTCGTTCCATGCGCAGGGCAGCAAGACGGGCCAGGAGTCGGTCACCCTGACGGTCAGGGAGATGCCGACGCACAACCACCTCCCCGCCCACAATCTCGTGGCCATTCGCCCCGCTTCGGCCGACCCGGCGAGCGAGGGCACCCCGGACATGGTGCTGGTGCCGGCACAGATCGCGCAACGCGGCGTCTCCGACCTGCCGAACATCTACGGCGAGCCGGACGGCGTGACGACCCTGTTCGGCGGCTCGATCTCCGGCACTATCACCCTCGGCGACACCGGCGGCGGCCGATCCTTCTCGGTCGTGCAGCCGCTGCAGGCGATCCAGTTCATCTTCGCATTGGAAGGCATCTACCCGTCGCGCAACTGACGGAGCGGATCGACAAACAGAGGCGGGACGGAAGAGCGCATGATGCTCGGAAACCTGAAGGTCGAGCAGTTCAAGGGGCGCGAGGGCGAGCGCTTCGCCCTGGAGGGGGCCGGCGGCAAGCTCGAGCTGCTGCTGGTCGAGGTCAAGCACACCAGGCGACCGATCCACGCCGGCGCGACCCGCGAGCCCTTCATCCTGCTGTTCCGCGGCCCCCCGGAACGGCCGGTACCGCAGAACCTCTACAACCTGCGCGACCCGCGCCTCGGCCTGATCGAGGGCATCTTCATGGTGCCGGTGACCATGGAACAGGGCGGTGCGCTCGGCACCGGCATGTTCTACGAAGCGATCATGCAGTAGGCCCCTTCGCCGCCGCCCCGGCAGGCCGCCAGCGCAGCTCGACCAGCAGCCCGCCCTCGTCGCCGACGATCTCGAAGCCCAATCGCCGGTAGAGCGCGAGCGCGCGGCCGTTGCGCCGTGCCTTGAGGGTCAGCGCCCGCCCGGCGGTGCCCGCCTGCAGCCATCGGACGAGACGCGTGCCGATCCCCAGCCCGCGCGCCTCGGCGAGCAGCGCGACGTCGGCCAGATAGCGGCCGCCGTCGCGCGGCCCCTCGACCAGCCGGCCGACCGGCCGGCCCTCCCGCTCGACGATCCAGCGCCGTGCGCCGGGTACGCCCGAATCGAGGGCCATCTCGTGCAGCTCCGCCTGGTGCTCCACCAGGGCGCGCATTTCCGCCTCTCCGAGCGGCACCAGCAGCAGCGCGGCGCCGTGGCTCTCGGCGAACAGCCGGCACAGGAAGGCGGCATCCTCCGGGCGCTGAGGCCGCAGCCGGATGCCGCCGCCGAGCGGGATCCCGGCCTCAGAAGCCGGATTCACGGATCACCACGGCGACGGCGTTGCGCCACAGCCGGGCCAGCGGCGAGGTCGCCTCGGCCTGCAGCGAGACGCTGCCGCGCAGCACCCGGTCCGGTGCCCCGGCGCCCCTACCCTGCCCGTCGGCGAGCGGTCGCAGCAGCACGCGGTAGAGGGTATGGCTCGGCACGACGCGCCCACGGGCGTCGGTCTCGGTCTCGATCGGCCCGCCCTGCTGCTGGCTCAGATAGCCGCCCTCCAGGCTGCGCACGCCGACCGTCTCGACGGATTCGACGACGACGGGGATCGCGGCCTCGCCCGGATCCTCGGGCAGGAAGCGGCCGGTCGCACCGACCTGCAGGCGCGGCAGGTCCGGGCCGGTCGCATAGGCCCGCACCCGGCCGATCGAGGGATCGACGAGCCGCCCGATCGGCTGGTTCGGCGCAACCCAGAGGCCCTCGCGCAGGCCCGGCGGCAGGTCGACGAGGCGCCCGGCGAAGGGTGCCCGGATCGCGAGGCGCTCGCGCGTCTCCGACAGGCCGCGCGCCTCGGTCAGCTGGCTGGCGAGCTGGCTCTCCAGCACGCCGGCGCGGGCCAGGGTCTCCGGGTCGGCGGCGGTGCGCTGCAGCAGCGCCTGGGTCAGGCTCAGCTCCTGGCGCGTCTGCTCGAGCTGGAAGTCGAGATCGGGCGATTCGAGCTGGAACAGCAGAGCCCCGGCCTCGACCCGGTCGCCGTCGCGGTGGAGGATCCGGGCGATGCGGGCCGGGTGCGGGGGATAGAGCGCCGTGTAGCGCTCGGCCTGCAGGACCGCCGGCAGGTGCAGGTAGCTCTGCCAGGGCGTGGCCAGCAGCCAGAGCCCGCCGCCCAGGGCGAGCAGGCCCAGGGCCAGGCCCGGCCGCAGCCGGATGCGCTCGCGCAGCTGCCACCAGGCGGCCAGCTCGCGCTGCACCGGGCGCCAGACGAACCACCAGATCTCGACGAAGGCCAGCATCGGTCCGAGCGGCTTGAAGAACAGGTGGAAGACGACGGCAGCGATGCCGGTGAACAGGAAGAAGCGGTAGACCCAGGTCGCGTAGCCGAACAGCAGCACGCGCTCGCGGACCAGCGGGCGGAAGTGCTCGGGCGGCGGCGCGCCGTGTCCGAACAGCAGCTCGCGCAGGCGCCAGCGCGCCAGCGCGAAGCTGCGCGCCTGCAGGTTCTCGATGCCCAGCAGGTCGCTCGTCAGGTAGTAGCCGTCGAAGCGCATCAGCGGGTTGAGATTGATCGCCAGCGAGGAGATCCAGGTCACGGTCGCGACCATGAAGGCGGCCGAGCGCAGGTAGCCCTCGGGCAGGAAGCTCCAGGCCAGGGTCGCCCAGCAGGCCAGGGTCAGCTCGACCAGCATGCCGCCGGCGCCGATCAGCAGGCGCTGGCGCCGCGAGACCAGGCGCCAGGCGTCGGTCGTGTCGCTGTAGAGCACCGGCCAGAGCACGATGAAGGCGACGCCCTGGGAGCGCACCGGCACGCCGAAGCGCCGCGCCTGCCAGCCGTGGCCGAACTCGTGCAGGACCTTGACCGCGACCAGGGTGGCGGCGAAGCCGGTGATGCCGTCCCAGGTGAAGTGGTCGATCGCCGTCGCCCGGAACGCGTCCCACTGGCGCAGCACCAGCAGCAGCCCGAGCGCGCCGACGACCAGGGTCAGGCGGATGAACCAGGCGGTCATCAGCGGCCGGATCAGCGGCAAGGTCAGGGCCAGGAGGCGGTCCGGCCGGATCAGCGGGATGCGCAGGAACAGGTAGTTGTGCAGCAGCCAGGTGACCGGCCCCTCGCGCATCGCCGCCTTCTGGCTCTCCAGCGAGGCCCGCGCGTCCTCGCCTTCCTCGGCCAGCAGGCTGTTGGCGCGCAGGAAGCGCAGCAGCTGCACCAGGTCGCGCGCCGAGGTCGCGATGGTGCAGTCGGCATTGGCCCGCTCGAGCACGCGCGCGGCCTCGCCGAGCCGCCACTGCGCGAGCAGCCGGAAGGCCGCCTGGCCCAGGCGGAAATAGCGCCCGCGGACCGGGTCGTAGAGCGTCCAGGTCGGCCAGCCGTTGACGTCCGGCGGCGCCTCGTAGAGCCGCAGGTCGTCGCGCAGCGGCGGCAGGATCGCGAGCAAGTCGCTCATCGACGCCGCTCCTAGAACCCCAGGGTCTGGCGCAGCGACGAGATCGGCCGCCGGAACAGATAGAGCGCCAGCGGCACGGTCCTGCCGAAGACCTTCGCCGTGCCGTGCAGGCCGATCCGCGGCGCGGCCCACCCCGCCGCCTCCGGGTCGAAGCGCGCGATCAGGCGATAGGCCAGGCTGTTGCGGCTGCTCGGCTCGGCCTCGTAGCTGGCGCGCACCAGGGTCGCGGCGAGCGGCCGCAGCGGATCGGCGTCGAGGAACAGCTCGACCTCGGCGCCGTCGGGCAGCGCGATCGCCGAATCGACCGGCAGGTCGATGCGCAGCTCGACGCTGTCCGGGTCGGCGATCTGCAGGATCCGCTCGCCGGTCTGCACCGGCCGGCCGATCCAGTCGTTGGGATCGCCGAACACCGCGACCCCGGCGCTCGGCGCGGTCACCGCGACGCGCGCCAGCCGTGCCTCCGCGTTGGCCAGCTCGGCCTGGCGCAGCCGCACCCGCGCCTCCATCAGGGCGACCTGCGCACTGCTCTCGCGGTCGGTGAAGGCGCCCTGGCGGGCCCGGCGCAGCTCGGCCTCGGCGACCTCCAGGCTGCGCGCCGCGACGTCGCGCTCGCTGCGCAGCTTGGTGTCGTCGAGGCGGAACAGCGGCGCGCCGGCCGCGACCGCCTCGTTCGGCTGCACCGAGAAGCTCTCGACCACGCCGTCGAGGGGTGCTGCGACCACCGTCGGCTCGTGCGGCACGACCTCGGCTGGCGCCAGCACCGACTGCGGCACCGGGATCGCCAGGGCGCCGAGCAGCAGCAGCGGCACGACCAGCGCCAGCCAGCGCAGCCGATGGCTGCTCCGGCGCAGCCGGCCGCGGCCCGCCTTCGCCAGCCAGGCATGAGCGTAGGCGTCGGCGAGCTGCTCGGCGAGGACCCGCTCGCCGTCGGCCCAGGGCTGGTCGCGGACCAGCCAGAGCAGGCCGACGACCGCGCCGTCGGGCGCCTTGAAGGGGCAGAGCAGCGCCTCCGGCGCGCTCCACTCCTGCCATTCGTCGCGCTCCGCGGCAGGCAGGTCCTCCGGAGCCAGCCGGCCGGCCTCGGCCAGCCGGCCGTTGCGGCCGCACCAGGCGAAGACCCGCTCCAGCCAGCGCAGGTAGGGCGCCGAGCGATCCGGCACGGCGACACCCGACACCGATTCGACGCGAAAGCCGCCGCCTTCGCTGCCGGTCGCGAAGATCGCCTGGCGATAGGGCAGCAGGCGCCGCGTCTCGTTGACCAGCACGAAGCGCAGGGAATCGGCGCTCTGGGCATGTCGCGCCTGGCGCTCGAGCTGCAGGAAGACCGAGAAGACGACCGACTGCGCATCCGGCCGCGGCAGCCGGCCGACGTTGGTCGGCCCGCCCGGCCCCCCGCCCGGGCCGCCGTCGTTCCCCGCGCCCGGAGCGGCGGCCGGCGCGGCGTCCTCGGGCAGGCTGCTCACTGCGAGAGTCCCGATTCCGTGCGCGGTGCGGTCTCGCCGAAGTCGCCGGTCCCGCTCATGCCGGGCACCAGGGCCGCCGCGTCCCCCTTGCCGGCGGCGCCGTCGAAGGCGGCGATCACCGGCAGGGTCTGGCTGACCGCGTCGATGCGCGCCCCGATCATCTTGACGTGCGCCGGATAGCGGGCAGCGGTCTCGTCGACGGTGAAGACGAAGCGGTCGCCGGCCTTCAGCCAGGCCAGCCAGTGCGACGGCACGATCAGCCGGATGTCCGGCGTGCCGATGCCGACGATCGCGATCAGCTCGCGGCCGGCCGGCACGCTCTCCTGCTCGTGGACCAGGCGCTTGACGACGCGGCCATCGTAGGGCGCCGAGACGGTGCAGCGCTGGGCCATGAAGTCGGCCATCTTCACGTCGGCATCGGCCTTGCGCAGCCGCGCCGCCGACTGGCGCAGCTCGAGGTCGCCGATCGAGTTCAGCTTGGCGAGCTGCTTGTCGCTCTCGTACTGCAGGCGGGCGACCTCGCGGTCGGCCTGGGTCGCCGCCAGCCGCGCCCGGTAGAGCCCGCAATCGAGCTCGACCAGCGCCGCGCCCTTCTTGAAGCGCTGGCCCTCGTCGAACGGCAGGGCGGTGACCCGGCCGTCCAGCTCGCTCGACAGCGTCGCCTCCTGCTCCGGCTCCAGGACTCCCCGCGCGCGGTAGCCCTCCGCCGTGGCCTGCATGTCCGGCTGGCTCTGCTGGAGCGCCGGCAGGGCCTCCTCGGCATGGGCTCCCCGCACGACGGCCGGAACGAGGCAGGCCGCGCCGCAGGCCAGCAGCAGGACGGGGAGACGGAGGTGTCGGACCATGGCCGGCAGTCTAGTGCAGAACGCCACGCGCGGAAACGCAATCGGTTGTCCAACCCTTGCGTCCAATTCGCCTTAAGCGTCCAGGTCAGCCGGGCAGTCGGGCAAAGAGCGCCGTGCCGGCGACGAAGGCGGTGGCGACCGGCCGCTCGTCCAGGAAGCGGTCGCCGACCAGCCGCGGGCCGTCGCCGAAGGCCCAGCGGTAGTCGTCGAAGACGATCCAGCCGCCCGGCACGACCAGGTCGCCCCAGGCCGCCAGGTCGGCGGTCACGAAGGCCTCGTCGTGGTTGCCGTCGATGTGCAGCAGCGCGATGCGCCCGGCGTAGTCGGTGGCACCGAAGGCCGGGCTCTCGATGCGCCGCCCGGCGCGGTAGCGCGCGGCGCCCTCCAGCGAGGTCGCGGCCAGGGCGTTGACCCGGCCGCGCGGCAGCAGCGACAGCCGCGCCTCGAAGAAGGCCCGCGTCGCGTCGAAGTCCATGCGGTCGGCCCAGGCGTTGACCGCCCCGCCCTTGTCGTGCTGCAGGCGCTGCTCGGCCGACCAGGGATCGACGCAGAGCAGCCGGCCCAGCCCGAAGCGCTCGGCCAGCCAGCCGATCGCGAAGGCCGAGCGGCCCCAGGCCGAGCCGATCTCGACCAGGTCCCCGGCCGGGCAGCGGCGCAGGACCTCGAGCAGCGCCCAGAGCTTCTCGTCCGAGCAGTGGCCGGGGATCTGCTCCAGCGCCGAGAACAGGCCGAGCGTCTCCGCCTCGCCGAGCGCCGGCTGCAGGGCCGGCGGATCGAGCTGCCAGGCGGCGGCGCGCAGCACCGCGAGGTCCTCGGCGAGGATCCGCTGGCGGGCCAGGGCATCGTCGGGCAGCGCGGCGGTCAGGCGGGTGCCCGGCGCGATCGCCGCGAGCCGCCGCTCCAGGTGCTCGGCGATCACCGGATGGGGCGTGAAGAGCTCGTCGAAGCCGCCGTCGCGCAGCGCCGCGGCGAGCGCCGAATCGAATCCGGGCTCGGTGACGTAGGGCAGGCTGAGCCAGCCGTCGTACTCGGCGCGGGCCGGATCGTAGGACAGCGAGGAGGCGCCGACCACGCGCCGGCCGCCGAGCCGGCTGGCCCGGGCGTAGCGCCGCGCCGCCTCCATGCCGGCCGGGAAGACCAGCACGCCGCCCGCGCCCGCAATCCGACCGGTGCCGCCTTCCGCCATGGTTCCGCCGTGACCCTTTCGCTATGACTGACGGCAGCCTGCACCGCGAGCGGTGACGGCTTGGTTAACGACGAGCAACGGGAAGGCGCATGGCGGAGATCGAACTGGCGGTCGGCGAGGTCGAGCGGGTCGGCAGGGCGGCGGTCGGCCGCTTCGGCCTGAGCGCGATCGAGGAGGCGACGGTCTGGGAGCAGCTCTGGGACGCCGAGCTGCGCGGCAAGACGACCCACGGCCTGGTGCGCGTGCCCTGGCTGCTCGGCAAGCTCAGGCAATGCCACAAGGAAGTTCCGCAACCTGCGGAAGAGACAGGCTGGATCAGCCGATACGATGCCAAGGGCGCGGTCGGCTACTTCCTCGCCGAGGTCGCCGCCGACCGGGCCCGCGACCGGGCGCTGGCCGAGGGCCTGCACCTCGCGGTCTGCCGCGACGCCTTCCCGACCGGGGTGCTCGGCTACTACCTGGAGCGCCTGACCGGGCGCGGGCTCTGCGGCCTCGCCTTCTGCACCACGCCGGCCCTGGTCAAGGCCGCGCCCGAGGGCGAGCGGCTGTTCGGCACCGATCCGGTCGCCTTCGCGGTGCCCGGCGGCCCGGAGGGGCCGGTGATCGCCGACCTGACCGGCGCGCCGACCTCCTTCGGCCAGGTGCTCGCCGCCTGCTACGACGCGCCCCTGCCCGCCGAGGGCCTGCTGACCGCCGAGGGCAAGGTGCCGACGGGACCGGAGGAGATGTTCGCCCGGGATCCGGGCGGCCCGCGCTTCACCGGCACGATCCTGCAGGACATGGGCAGCCCGGCCGGCCGCCGCGGCTTCGCCCTGCTGACCGCCCTGGAGCTGGCCATGTCGCTGCTCGCCGGCCCGCCGGGCGGCGCCGGCCACTTCGCGATCCTGGCCCTGGCGCCGGAGCGGCTCGGCCTCGACGCCGCCGCCGTGCAGGCGCGCGCCGACGAGCTGACCGCGCGGCTGGCGCCGGGCCGGCTGCCCGGCCGCCACGGCGCCGAGCGCCGGCGCCGCGTGCTCGAGAGCGGCCGCATGCGGCTGCCCGGGAAGCTGTGGCGGGAGCTGTCGGAGATGGCGGGGTAGCGCCCCCGCCGCGCCTCAGGTCGAGCCGCGGCCGCGGCCGCGCAGCAGGCCGTCGAGGTTCTTCAGGAAGCCGATCATCTCCTGGGCGTCGTCGCCCAGGCCGGCCGCCTCCAGGGCGGCGACGAGGCCGGGCGCGCGGTCGGCGAAGACCGGCGCCGAGATGCCGGCGAGCCGGGCGTCGGTACAGTCGGTCTTGACCATCGAGGCCTCGTAGAGCCCGGCGCCCGACAGGTCGGCCTGGCGCAGGCTGCACTGGTTGAGCCGGGCGTAGGCGAGCCGCGCGCCGGAGAGGTCGGCCCCGGCGAGATCGGCGGCCAGGTAGGCCTGGACCAGCACCGCCCCGGCCAGGTTGGCCCCGGTCAGGTCCATGGCCCGCGGCGGGTCGCCGGTGATCGTCGCCCGGTAGAGGTAGGCGCCCTCCAGGTCGGCGCTCGAGAGGTCGCAGTCGCGGAAGCTGGCGCAGCGCCCGGCGAAGCCGGCCATGCGGGCCGCCGGGAAGCGGCACTCGACCGCGCTCATGTTCTCGGCGCTGGCGCCGGCCAGCACCAGGCTCTCGCCCAGGCAGTCGTGCCAGCTGCTGCCCTGCAGCTGCGCCTCGGTCAGGTCGAGGCCGCCGAGGCCGACGCCGACCAGGCGCGCCCGGCTGAGGTCGGCCTGGCGGAAGTCGCCGTTGGCCAGGTCGCCGCCGCGGATGTCGGCGTCGGGCGCGGCGAGGCGGCGCGCCTTGACGCCGGCCGCCTTGACGGAAGCCAGGCGCAGCGCCGGCAGGTGGGCGCCCGCGAGCACCAGGCCGTCGGCATCGGTCGGACGCTGGATGACCAGCCCCTCGCCGCTGGCGCCGGCGAAGCTGGCGCCGCGCAGCCGGACCTTGGTCAGGGTCAGCTGGCCGACCTTGGCACCGGAGAAGTCGGCCTTGTCGGCGTAGCACTCGTTGATCGTGGCGCCCTGCAGGTCGGCGCCGGCCAGCGACGCGCCCTCCAGGTAGCACTGGTAGAAGGCGCTGCCGGCGAGCTGCCCGCCGGACAGGCGCG
Source organism: Tistlia consotensis USBA 355 (assembly GCF_900177295.1). Taxonomy (GTDB): domain Bacteria; phylum Pseudomonadota; class Alphaproteobacteria; order Kiloniellales; family DSM-21159; genus Tistlia; species Tistlia consotensis. Next base: position 29,279 of record NZ_FWZX01000031.1, on the reverse strand, counting down.
CGCCGTTCATGTAGCAGCCGTGGAACAGCGAGCCGGTGGCGTCGACCAGCTTCGAAAGGTCGGCCCCGGTGAAGTCGCAGACCTGGGCGGCCAGGGCGTGGACGTAGGCGCCGGACAGGTTGGCGCCGCGGAAGCGCGTGCGCTCCAGGCCCGGGCAGATCAGCGCGGCGCCCGACAGGTCGCAGTCCGAGAGGTCGCTCGAGTGCAGGTTGGCGCGGTTGAGCGTGGCGCGCCGCAGGTCGAAGCCGGAGAGGTCGAGGCCCGACAGCTCGGCCTCGCCGAGCTGCAGGCCCTGGCCGCGGCTCGCGATCAGCGCCGAGGTGACGGCGGAGACCCGCTCGGCCGCCGCGGCGCGATCGGGCGCGCCGGCCTGCGTGCGCAGGAAGGCGGCGTGGTCGTCGGGAAGCGCCGCGACCGGGGGCTCTCCGCCCTTCCGCGCGCCCGCCACCGCTGGCCCGTCTGTGCTCGATACCAGGCGCATGCCCTGCCCCCTCGGATTCCGGTGCCTGGAGGCTAGCGAGCGGGCGCTTAAAGCGACGTTAACCCGTCGGCCTTTATCTCGAAGGCGATCCTTTCCTCCCGGGACCCGAGCCATGCCCCAGCCCGCCGCCGCGCAGCGCGACCCGCTTTCCGAGGAACGCGCCTTCCTGGCCCGCGTCTCCGAGGACTATCCCGAGATCGAGTCGGAGACCGAGCACGCCCTGCGCCGGGCCGCCGTGCGCCTGACCCGCACGCTGCTGCCGCCGGCCGCCGAGGTCGTCGAGCTCGGCACCGCCGACGGCTACATGGCCCGCCTGCTGGCGCCCCACGTCGCGCGCCACGAGATCGTCGACGCCGTCGCCTTCCCGGTCGCCCGCCTGCCGGCGAGCGCGCGCTTCCACCTCTGCCTCTTCGAGGAGTTCGAGCCGGAGCGCCCGGCCGACCTGGTGATCATGAGCCTGGTTCTGGAGCACGTGCTCGACCCCGTCGCCCTGCTGGCCCGCGCCCGCGGCTGGCTGAAGCCCGAGACGGGCAAGATCCTGGCGATCGTGCCGAACATGCGCGCCCTGTCGCGCCAGCTAGCCCGCGCCATGGGCCTGATCGCCGAGCTCGACGTGCTGACCGAGAACGACAGGGCCCACGGCCACCGGCGCTGCTACGACCGCTTCCGCCTGGACCGCGAGATCGCCGAGGCCGGCGGCGAGGTGCTGCTGCGCGGCGGCCTGCTGCTCAAGCCCTTCGCCAACTTCCAGATGGACCAGATGATCGCCGCCGGCATCCTCGGCGAGGCCCAGATGGATGGTCTCGACGCCCTGGCGGCCGAGTATCCGGACCTGGCGACGGCGATCTACGCGGTCTGCCGCTAGCCCGTCAGCCGGCCCGCTGCCAGTCGAACAGCGTCGGCGGCCCGCCGGCGTGGACGCTCTCGATGGCCAGCAGGCGGCGCTTGAGGGCAATGCCGCTGGTCGCCGAGAAGCCGCCGATGCGCCCGCCGGCGGCGAGCACCCGGTGGCAGGGCACGACGATCGGCCAGAGATTGCGGCCGAGCGCCCGGCCGACCGCCTGGGCCGCCTCGGGCTGGCCGATGCGTGCCGCGACCTCGCCGTAGGTCAGGGTCTCGCCCGGACGGATCGTGCGGGCCACGGCATAGACCTCGCGGTTGAAGGCCTCGACCCGGCCGAGGTCGAGCCGGAGGTCGGCCAGGTCGTCGCTGCCGCCGTCGAGCAGCGCCACGATGCGGCGCCGCGCCGACGCGATCCCGGAGGGCGCTTCCTGCGGCGCCAGCTCGCGCGCCCTCGGGAAGCGCCGTTCCAGCCGCCCCCGCGTCGCCTCCTCGCTGCCCTCGGGCAGCTGCACGGCGACCAGCCCGCGCTCGCCCCAGGCCAGGCCGCAGCAGCCGACGGCGGTCTCGAAGAGGGTGAAGAAGAGCTCGCCGGTCATGGTCCGATCATAGCAGCGGACGGCGCCTCCGGCGCGCCGGATCTTGCGCTCTAGGCCACGCCCAGCTTGCGCTCCAGCAGGCCCAGCCGGTCCTGGCCCCAGAAGATCTCGCCCTCGACGACGTAGGAGGGCGCGCCGAACACGCCGGCCGCCAGTGCCTCCTCGTTGTAGCGCGACAGCGTCTCGGCCACGTCCGACTCGGCGGCGCGCGCGGTCAGCGCGTCGCCGTCGTGCCCGATCTCCTCGGCCAGGGCCTTCAGCGTCGCCGGGTCGCCGGGATCGCGCTCCTCGGCCCAGAGCGCGCGCAGGATCGCCTCGGAGAGCAGCAGCGGATCGCCGCCGGACAGGTCGGCGGCCACGACCAGGCCCGCGGCGGCCGTCTCGTCGAAGGGGAAATGCTTCGGCGAGAGCGTGAGCGGGATGCCGAGCACGGCCGGCCAGCGCTTCAGCTCCATCATCCGGTAGGCCTGGCGTGCCGGCGGGCGCTGGGGCAGCGACAGGCCGCCGGTCGCCGGGAAGACGGTGCCCCGATAGTCGGCCGGCTTGACCTTGACCGACGCACCGGCGCGCGCCGCGAGCTCGCGCAGGCGGGCCGCCCCCAGATAGGCCCAGGGCGAGTTGAGCGACAGGTAGTAGTCGATGTGGGCCACGGCTTTCCCCTTCGGTCCCGGTTTTCTTGCTTGGCGGGGATCGAACCACCCGCTCGACCGTGCGGCAACGGCCGCGACGTCACAAGTCCTTGAACCGTCGCTGCGCGGCGGCGTTTCCGGAAGGAACCCGCGACCCTGCCGGGAGGCGAAGACGATGACGATCTGGAAGCTCGAGGCCGTGGCGCGGCCGGACGACCCGCGCTGGCAGGCCGGCCCGCGCTACGAGCGGCTGTACGTCCGTGCCGGCACGCCGGCCGAGGCGCGGATCTGCGCCGGCAAGGCGCTGGCGCCGAACCCGGCGGTGGTCGGCAACGAGAACGCCGAGCAGCCGGGCCCCTTCGAGGATGCGGCGCTCTACCGGGTGACGCGCAGCTCGGCCAACGACGCCGGCGTCGCGGCCAGCGAGGAGGGCGAGCCGGCGGTGATCGCCCGCTAGCGGCATCCCGACATCGTGCGGGTCCGGCCGAAACCCGGCTGGCGCGTTTCGCTGCGGCGCGGCAGGATGCCGTCATGACCAGCCTGCGCCTGCCGACCCGCGCCGAGATCCTGCCGGAGCCCGAGCTGCCGCGCGCCACCGAGCTGCTCGCCGAGGGCCGGCGGCTGGCCCGCGACTGGACGGTCGGCCCCTGCCCCTTCCTGGCCGAAGCCGCCGTCGCCTGCGAGGCCGACTTCAAGCGTCGCGAGGCCGCGGCCGGCCGGGTCATGCGCCACGCGCAGGTCGGCTTCCGCGATCCGGCGAAGAGCCGCCGCGCCTATGCCGAGATCCACGAGGGCTGCCGGGCCGCCGGCGCGCGGGTCGACCGCTACGGCCTCTGCCTGGACTGGGCGATGGGCTATCCGCGGGCCCTGCGCGACGCCTATCCGCACGGCACCGGCATGCTGCTGGAGGGCCCCGAGGACTTCGCCGCGCTCACCGCCATGGCGCCGGTCGCCCCGCACTTCGGCGATTTCGTGCTGGGCTTCCCCTCGGCGGTCGAGAACACCCAGGCGGCGCTGGCCGCGGGCGCCACCTCGATCGGCAACCTCGGCCAGTACTTCGCCTTCCGCCTGCCGCACTGGGACGACGAGGTCGAGACGACGCGCGCCACCGTCGTCGCGCTCGGCCTGATCGCGGCCCAGCCGGTCGAGATGCTGGTGCATTCCAACCTCGACGACGGCTTCGCGGCCCACTTCTCCGACCTCGCCTGCGGGCTCGGCGCCGTGCTGATCGAGCGGCACCTGGTCGAGACGCTGATCGGCGCGAAGGTCGGCCACTGCTACGGCCACCACTTCTCCGATCCCCTGACCCGCCTGGCCTTCCAGCGCGCGCTCGCCGAGGCCAACCCGACGCCGGGCACCATGGTCTACGGCAACACCCTGGCCTACCGCGGGACCGAGCCGCAGAACTGGGCGAGCCTGGCCGGCTATCTCGCGGTCGACATCCTGGCCCAGCGCCTGAAGCCGAGCGGCCATGCGATCAACCCGGTGCCGATCAGCGAGAACCGGCGCATCCCCGACATCGACGAGGTCGTCGCGGCGCAGCTCTTCGCCGACCGCCTGGTCGAGGCCACCGAGGGCTTCCGGCCACTGCTCGATCCGGCCGAGGCCGACGGCGTCGCCGCCGAGCTGCTGGCCGGCGGCCGGGCCTTCCAGGAGCGCGTCCTTGCCGGCCTCGCGGAGATCGGCATCGACACCGGCGACGCCCTTGAGCTGCTGCTGGCCCTGAAGCGGCTGGGCGGCAAGCGGCTGGAAGCGCTGTTCGGCCCCGGCAGCGAGGCGCCCGAGGAGCCGCGCGGCCGCAAGCCGCGGGTGCGCGCCACGACCTTCGTCGAGCTGGCACGCGCCGCCGAGGGCGTGCTCGCCGGCATCGGCCCCGACGCCCGGACCGCGATCGCCGCCGGCGGCCTGACCGCCCTGGTCGCGACGACCGACGTCCACGAGCACGGCAAGCTGCTGGTCGAGCAGGTCTTCGCCGGCCTCGGCGTCGCCGCGCTCGACGGCGGCGTCGCGACCGACCCCGACGACCTGGCCGAGGCGGCGCTGACCCAGGGCGTCGACCTGATCGCGCTCTCGACCTACAACGGCATCGCCCTCGCCTACGTCGAGGCGCTGCGGCAGGAGCTGGCGGCGCGCGGCCTCGCGATCCCGGTGCTGGTCGGCGGCCGGCTCAACCAGATCCCCGAGGGCTCGAACTCCTCGCTGCCGGTCGAGGTGACGGCCGAGTTGGCCGAGGCCGGCGCCACGGTCTGCACGACCGTCGAGGCCGCCGTGCCGGCCCTCCTGTCCCTCTGCTGGGCACGCGGCCCCAAGGCCGCGGAATAGGGCTCTCTGCCATGAAGATCGGCATCCTCGGCGTCGGCCACCTGGCCGGCTACCTCGTTCCCGGCCTGCTGCGCGAGCCGGCCTTCGAGCTGCTGCTCTCGCCGCGCAACGCCGAGAAGGCCAGGGCCCTGAGCGAACGCCACGACCTGCCGGTCGCCCCCGACGCCGAGACCCTGGTGCGGCGGTCGGAGGTCGTGCTGCTGGCGGTGCATCCCGCCAAGGCCGCCGACGCGGTCGAGGGGCTGCCCTGGCGCGCGGGCCAGACCCTGGTCTCGCTCTGCGCCGGCGTGCCGCTCGACAGCCTGGCGGCGGCGCAGCCCGCCGCACTGGCCCGCGCCATGCCGATCACCGCCGCCTCGATCGGCGAGAGCCCGACCAGCCTCTGGCCCGACCTGCCGGCGGCGCGACAGGTGCTGGCGCCGCTCGGCCCGGTGATCGCGCTGCCCGGCGAGGCGGCCTTCGAGACGGCGACCGTCGCCGCGGCCGCCTACGGCTGGCTGCAGGGCCTGATCGGCGCGCTCGCCGAGTGGGAGACGCAGGCCGGCCTGCCGCCGGAGACCGCCCGCGCCCTGATCGCCCAGACCACCCGGGCCGCCGCCGCCATCGTCCAGGCCCGCCCCGAGGCTTCCGTCGAGGCCCTGACCCGCGACGTCTGCACCCCCGGCGGCATCACCGAGCTCGGCCTCGACCACCTGGAGCGGGCCGAGGCCTTCGGTCCCTGGCGCGAGGCCTGCGACGCCGTGCTGGCGCGGCTCGAGGGCGGGGGCTGACGGCGCGGGGCCCGGCACCGCGTTCCTCTCCGTCTCCCCCCCTCCCTCGTCATCCCCGTGAAAACGGGGATCCGGAGAACGTCGCCGCTCACGCGGACCCGCGCAGTTCGTGCAGGCGACCTCTTCCTCTGGATCCCCGTTTTCACGGGGATGACGAGAGAGGGGCGGGGATGGCGGAGAGGGACGCAGGCGAGACGGCGGACGACCATCGAGAGCCGGGCCATCGGCGCGCAATCTCGCAATTGTCCTCTGACGCCCCTGCCCTATCCTTCCGGGAAACAGGGGAGGATAGGGCCATGGCCGACACGATGAACAAGGCAGCGGCGACCGACTGGCGCGCCGGCGTCCGCGTCGTGCGCGCCGGCGATCTCGCAGCCGCACGGACCGGCCCCGGCGGCACCGGGCGCGCGACGGTCTTCGACTTCACGGGCAGCGGCGGGCGCGAGACCTGGATCGGCTCGGTGGTGCTGCCGCCCGCCGTCGACACCGGCCTCCACGACCACGGCCGCCACGAGGTCGCGCTCTACGTCGTGCGCGGCCGCACGGAGATCCGCTGGGGCAGCCGGCTGCAGTTCGCCGCGGACCTCGCCCCCGGCGACTGGGCCTACTTCGCACCGGGCGTGCCGCACCAGGAGCGCAACCCGAGCGCCGACGAGACCGTCGAGTTCGTCGTCGCGCGCAGCGACAGGGAGCGCATCGCCGTCGCCCGGCCGATCGAGCCGGTCGCCGAGCCGGAGCGGATCGCCTAGCCCCTCCCGCGCCCTCCGGACGGCCGCGCCCTGCGGCGCAATGACGCCGCCGCCGCGGCCGCCGGTCCGGAACCAGCCTTCGCCGCCTCCGTTGACGGGTCAGGACCCCGAACGGAGAGCGAGATGAAGATCAGGCAGCTGAACGGCGGCCCGGAGCGCAGCTTTGCGGTGGTGCTCGACAGCGGCGAGGAGGCGGTTTCCAGCCTGCTGTCCTTCGCCCGCGACCATCAGGTCGAAGCCGGCCGCCTGACCGCCCTGGGCGCCTTCCGGCAGGTCACGCTCGGCTGGTTCGACCTCGCCCGCAAGGACTATCGCCGGATCCGCATCGACGAGCAGGTCGAGCTGCTGTCGATGGTCGGCGACTTCGCGACCGCCGAGGGGGAGATCCGCTTCCACGGCCACGTCGTCGTCGGCAAGTCCGACGGCACGGCCCACGGCGGCCACCTGCTGGAGGCCGCGGTCCGCCCGACCCTGGAGGTCATGGTCGTCGACAGCCCCGACCACCTGCGCCGCGAGCCGGACCGGCAGACCGGCCTCGCGCTGCTGTCGGTCTGAGGCGCCGCCATGGAAGCGATCGGACGCCGCCGCTGGGTCATCGCCGAGGGCTACATCCCCGAGACGGGCACCGGCCCCGAGCCGCAGATGACCAGCCACGAGACGGTCTGCCTGCTCAACGCCTCGCCAGAGGACGCGGCGGTCGAGATCACCCTCTATTTCGCCGACCGCGCGCCGGCCGGGCCCTACCGGCTGACGGTGCCGGCGGAGCGCACCCGCCACGTCCGCTTCAACGAGCTCGACGATCCGGAGCGGGTCCCGCGCGGCACCGACTACGCCAGCGTCATCGTCTCGGACCGGCCGCTGGTCGCCCAGCACACGCGGCTCGACTCGCGCCAGGCCGAGAACGCGCTGATGACCACGATCGCGTACGGCGAGTGAGCGCCGGCGCCTACGGCGAGTGAGCGCCGCGCCGCGCGCCGCCGACCACACCGTGACCGACAAGAGGAACCGATCATGTCCAAGACCGTCGCCGACTTCATCCTGGAACGCCTGCAGGCCTGGGGCGTCCGGCGGATCTACGGCTTCCCCGGCGACGGCATCAGCGGGCTGATCTCCGCGCTCGACCGGGCCAGCGACGGCATCGACTTCGTCCAGGCGCGCCATGAGGAGGAGGCCGCCTTCATGGCCTGCGCCCACGCCAAGTTCACCGGCGAGATCGGGGTCTGCATGGCGACCAGCGGACCGGGTGCGATCCACCTGCTGAACGGCCTCTACGACGCCAAGCTGGACCACCAGCCGGTGCTCGCCATCGTCGGCCAGCAGCCGCGCTCGGCGCTCGGCGGCTCCTACCAGCAGGAGGTCGACCTCGGCTCGCTGTTCAAGGACGTGGCCCACGAGTACGTGCATTTCTGCTCGACCCCGGCGCAGGCCCGCCACCTGATCGACCGCGCGGTCCGCGTCGCCGAGTCCTACCGCGCCGTGACGGCCCTGATCGTGCCCGACGACGTGCAGTCGCTGGACGCCGTCGAGGAGCCGCCACGCAAGCACGGCACGGTGCATTCCGGCATCGGCTACGCCGCGCCCAAGGTGGTGCCGCACCAGGACGACCTGCAGCGTGCCGCGGCCGTGCTGAACGCCGGCAGGAAGGTCGCGATCCTGGCCGGCGCCGGCGCCCTGGAGGCGACCGACGAGGTCATCGAGATCGCCGAGCTGCTCGGCGCCGGCGTCGCCAAGGCGCTGCTCGGCAAGGCCGCCCTGCCCGACGACCTGCCCTTCGTCACCGGCCAGATCGGCCTGCTCGGCACCGAGCCCTCCTGGGAGCTGATGCGCGACTGCGACACCCTGCTGATGATCGGCTCGTCCTTCCCCTACTCGGAGTTCCTGCCGAAGGAGGGCCAGGCGCGCGGCGTGCAGATCGACCTCGACCCGAAGATGATCTCGATCCGCTATCCCATGGAGGTCGGCCTGGTCGGGGACTCGGCCGCGACGCTGCGCGCGCTCGAGCCGCTGCTGCAGCGCAAGACCGACCGCTCCTGGCGCGAGGGCCTGGAGAAGTCGGTTGCGAAGTGGTGGCGGCAGGTCGACCGCCACGCCCACCAGAAGGCCGACCCGATCAATCCGGAGCTGCTGTTCTGGGAGCTCTCCTCGCGGCTGCCCGACGACGTCATCGTCGCCGCCGATTCCGGCACCTCGGCGAACTGGTTCGCCCGCGCCCTCAAGATCCGCCGCGGCATGAAGGCCTCGCTGTCCGGCACCCTGGCGACCATGTGCCCGGGCGTGCCCTACGCGACGGCCGCGAAGTTCTGCTACCCCGAGCGGGTCGCCATCGGCTTCGTCGGCGACGGCGCCATGCAGATGCTCGGCATCAACGGCCTGATCACGATCGCCAAGTACTGGCGCACCTGGCAGGACCCGCGCTGCGTCATCGCCGTGCTCAACAACGGCGACCTCAACCAGGTGACCTGGGAGCTGCGCGCCATGGCCGGCACGCCGAAGGTCGAGGAGACCCAGGACGTGCCGCACTTCGCCTTCTCGGACTACGCCGAGATGCTCGGCCTCGAGGGCATCCGGGTGACCAGGCCCGAGCAGATCGGCCCGGCCTGGGACGCGGCGCTTTCGGCCGACCGGCCGACGGTGATCGACGCCGTCGTCGACCCGACGGTGCCGACCCTGCCGCCGCACATCACCTCGAGCCAGGTCAAGAGCTACGCCAAGGCGCTCTGGAAGGGCGATCCCGAGGCGCGGGCCATCGTCTGGCATTCCTTCGAGAAGGCCCTGACCTGAGTCGCGAGGCAGGGTCTTGACCTTCTCCTCCGCCCCGATCGAGACGGTCGCCGTCTCGGCCTACCGGATCCCGACCGACGCGCCGGAATCCGACGGCACCCTGGCCTGGGATTCGACCAGCCTGATCGTCGCCGAGATCGCGGCCGGCGGCCGGACGGGCCTCGGCTACAGCTACGGCGATCCGGCGGCCGCGACCCTGATCCGGGGCACGCTGGCCGCGGTCCTGGAAGGCCGCGACGCCCTGGCGACAGGCGGCTGCTGGCGCGCCCTGGTCCGGGCGATCCGCAACGACGGCCGGCCGGGCATCGCCTCGATGGCGATCTCGGCGCTCGACAACGCGCTCTGGGACCTGAAGGCGCGGCTGCTCGGGCTGCCGCTCGCGCGCCTGCTCGGCACCGTTAGCGAGTCGGTGGAGATCTACGGCAGCGGCGGCTTCACCTCCTACACGGACACGCAGCTGAGCGCGCAGCTCGCCGGCTGGGCCGAGCAGGGCATGACCCGGGTCAAGATGAAGGTCGGCCGTACGCCGGAGCGCGATCTCGCGCGCGTCGAGACGGCACGCAGGGCGGTGCCGGCCGAGGTCCGCCTGATGGTCGACGCCAACGGCGGCTACGACCGCAAGCAGGCGCTCGCCTTTGCCGAGCGCTTCGCCGCGCTGGGCGTCGACTGGTTCGAGGAGCCGGTGTCCTCGGAAGACCTGGAAGGCCTCAGGCTGCTGCGCGACCGCCTGCCCGCGCCGATCGAGGTGACGGCCGGCGAGTACGGCTACGACAGCCGCTACTTCCGCCGAATGATCGAGGCGGGCGCCGTCGACGTGCTGCAGGCCGACGCGACGCGCTGCGCCGGCGTCACCGGCTTCCTCGCCGCCGACGCGCTCTGCCGGGCCTTCGAGACGCCGCTCTCGGCGCACTGCGCCCCGGCCCTGCACTGCCACCTCTGCTGCGCCGCCCTGAAGGCGCGACACATCGAGTGGTTCCACGACCACGTGCGCATCGAGGCCTTGCTGTTAGACGGCGCGCCCCGCCCCGACGGCGGCCGGGTCGCCTTCGACGCCGGGCGGCCCGGCTGCGGCCTGGAGCTGAAGCGGCGCGACGCCGAGCGCTACGCCCTCTGACGAAAGCCGACACCATGCCCCTCGACGACAGCGGCCGAACGCAGCCCCGTCCCGACAGCCGCCCCGACAGCCGCGACCGCCCGGTCGACGCCGACGCCCTGGCGGCGGCGCTCGCCGAGGCGATCGAAGGCGAGGTTCGCTTCGACCAGCAGGCGCGCAGCCTCTATTCGACCGACGCCTCGAACTACCGCCAGATCCCGGTCGGCGTCGTGCTGCCGAAGAGCCGCAAGGACGTGATCAGGACCGTCGAGGCCTGCCGCCGGTTCGGCGCGGCGATCACCAGCCGCGGCGGCGGCACCAGCCTGGCCGGCCAGAGCTGCAACGCCGCCGTGATCATCGACTTCTCGAAGTACCTGAACCGGATTCTCGCGCTCGACGGGGAGAGGCGGGAGGCCTGGGTCGAGCCCGGCGTCGTGCTCGACGACCTGCGCGACGCCGCCGCCGAGCAGGGCCTGACCTTCGGCCCCGATCCCTCGACCCACAATCACAACACCCTGGGCGGAATGATCGGCAACAACTCCTGCGGCGTGCACTCCGTGATGGCCGGGCGGACCGCCGACAACGTCCTCGAGCTGGAGGTGCTGACCTACGACGGCACGATCCTGACGGTCGGCGCGACCGACGAGGTGACGCTGCGCCGGCTGAGCCGCCAGGACGACCGGACCGGCGTCATCTACCGGAGCCTCGCCGCGCTGCGCGACCGCCACGCCGAGCAGGTCCGCGCCCGCTACCCCGACATCCCGCGCCGGGTCTCCGGCTACAATCTCGACGAGCTGCTGCCCGAGAAGGGCTTCCAGGTCGCCCGCGCCCTGGTCGGCTCCGAGGGCACCTGCGTCGTCGTGCTGCGTGCGCGCCTCAGGCTGGTGCCGCTGCCCAAGGTCCACAGCCTGGTGATCCTCGGCTTCCACGACGTCTATCAGGCGGCCGACTCGGTGCCCCGGATCCTCGAGCACGGCCCGACCGGGCTCGAGGGCCTCGACGACAAGCTGGTGCTCTACATGAAGGCCAAGGGCCTGCATCCCTCCGACGCCGAGCTGCTGCCGGAGGGCGGCGGCTGGCTGCTCGTCGAGTTCGGCGGCGACGACAAGGACGAGGCCCAGGCCAAGGCGAAGAAGCTGATCGAGGCGCTGGGCGCCGGCGAGGCCGCAAAGGGCGACGGCCCGCCCTGGGGCAAGCTGATCGAGGAGGATTGGCAGGCCGCGAAGATCTGGGAGGTCCGCAAGGCCGGCCTCGCCGCCACGGCCCACGTGCCGATGATGGGCGAGACCCACCCGGGCTGGGAGGACGCGGCCGTGCCGCCCGACAAGGTCGGTGCCTACCTGCGCGACTTCCGCCGGCTGCTCGACGCCTTCGGCTACGACTGCTCGCTCTACGGCCATTTCGGCGACGGCTGCATCCACTGCCGCATCGACTTCGACTTCGGCTCGCTCGGCGGCGTCCAGGACTATCTCGCCTTCATCGACAGGGCGGCGGAGCTGGTCGTGGGCTACGGCGGCTCGATCTCCGGCGAGCACGGCGACGGCCAGGCCCGCGCCGCCCTGCTCGAGACGATGTACGGCCCGGCGCTGATCGAGGCCTTCCGGACCTTCAAGTCGATCTGGGACCCGGACGGCCGGATGAACCCGGGCAAGGTGGTCGACGCCTACCGGCCCGACGAGAACCTGCGCCAGGGCCCCGACTACCGGCCCTGGATCGCCGAGACGGCCTTCGCCTACCCCGAGGACCAGGGCGACTTCGCGCGGGCCGCCGGGCGCTGCGTCGGGGTCGGCGAGTGCCGGCGCCACGACTCCGGCACGATGTGCCCGAGCTACCGCGCGACCCGCGAGGAGGCCTGGTCGACGCGCGGCCGCGCCCGCCTGCTGTTCGAGATGATGCGCGGCGACCACGAGCCGGACCGCTGGCAGTCCGAGGCGACGCGCGAGGCGCTCGACTTCTGCCTCGCCTGCAAGGCCTGCAAGAACGAGTGCCCGGTCAACGTCGACATGGCGACCTACAAGGCCGAGTTCATGCACCACCACTACCGCGGCCGGCTCAGGCCGCGCGACGCCTATGCCATGGGCCTGATCTGGTGGTGGGCGCGCGCCGCCTCGGCGGCGCCGGGCCTGGCCAACGCGGTGATGCAGTCGCCGGCGCTCGGCGGCCTCGCCAAGCGGATCGGCGGCATCGCCCCCGAGCGGGAACTGCCGCGCTTCGCCAGCCCCTCGTTCCGCGACTGGTTCCGGGGCGCGCGCCTGCGCCGGCCGACGCCCGGCCGCTGCGGCGGGCCGACGCGCGAGCGGGTCATGGGCCACGCCGACTCGCCGCGCCACAGCGCCAGCAGCTTCGCCAACCGGGCGCCGGGCGGCGGCCACGCCGCCGAGGCCGCCAGCCTCAATCCCATGGGCCGCGCCCGCGCCCAGCACCCGCCCCGCGTCCTGCTCTGGCCCGACACCTTCAACGGCTACTTCACCAGCGGGCCGCTGAAGGCCGCGGCCCAGGTGCTCTCCGATGCCGGCTTCCAGGTCTCGATTCCCGAGCGGCCGCTGTGCTGCGGCCGGCCGCTCTATGCCGTCGGCATGCTGGGGCTGGCGCGCCGCCTGTGGCGGCGCACCCTGGAGACGCTGGAGCCGGAGATCCGCGACGACGTGCCGGTCGTGCTGGTCGAGCCGAGCTGCGCCTCGGCCTTCCGCGACGAGCTGCCGAACCTCTTCCCGCACGATCCGGACGCCCGGCGCCTGTCGAAGCAGAGCTACCTGCTCAGCGAGTTCCTGGAGCGCGAGGACTACCGGCCGCCGCGGCTGGAGGGCCGGGCCGTCGTGCACGGCCACTGCCACCACCGCGCCGTCGTGCAGATGGACGCCGAGGTCGCGGTGCTGAAGCGCCTCGGTCTCGACGCGACGGTGCTCGACGACGGCTGCTGCGGCATGGCCGGCGACTTCGGCTTCCGCCGGAAGAGCTATCCGGTCTCGGTCCAGGTCGCCGAGACCGGCTTCCTGCCGGCGGTGCGCGAGACCCCGGCCGACAGCCTGCTGATCGCCAACGGCTTCTCCTGTCGCGAGCAGGCCCGCCAGCTCTGCGGCCGCACCCCGCTCAGCCTGCCCGAGGTGCTGCTGAAGGCGATCGAGGCGGAGAGGTGACCCGGGTCCGCCGGGCCCGCCCGGAACGGATGGCCGTCCCGGGACGTTTCCCAGACGGCCCGGCGGTGCGTCCGCCCTGCCGCGGCCACCGTCCCGAACGACGCCTGAGGAGCCCCCCGAGATGACCACACGCCCCGCACGGACGGCCGTCGCCCTCGCCCTCGTCGCCAGTCTCGGCGCCCTGCCGCTGGCCGGCTGCCAGTCGGTCGAGAGCGAGACCGGCATGAGCAAGAACTCGCAGACCGGCGCCCTCGGCGGCGCCGCGGCCGGCGGCATCATCGCCGCGATCGCCGGCGCCAACCCGGCCTGGATCGCCGCCAGCACGATCCTCGGCGGCGTGTCCGGCGGCCTGCTCGGCGACTACCTCGGCAAGAGCGACGCCGAGAAGCACGCCCAGACCAACCTCAACGCCCTCGACACCCTGGGTGCCGGCCAGAGCTCGAGCTGGAGCGACCCGAGCACCGGCAACGGCGGCAGCACGACGGTGCACCGCGTCTTCACGGCCAACGGCCGGACCTGCAAGACCTACACCGAGACGGTCCGGACCGCCCAGAAGTCGGTCTCCCAGGACGCCACCGCCTGCCGCCAGTCCGACGGCACCTGGCAGGTCCAGCGGGTCTGAGCCGCGCGGCGGCGGCGGGCCGTCGGGGCGCTGCTGCCGCTCAGATCCGGAAGTGCAGCAGGCCGGCCCAGAGGACGAAGAGCATCAGCCCGGCGCCGATCGCGACCGCCGCGGCGAAGCTCCCCGGTCGTAGCACGCCCTCGCGGAGCGCCACGCGCCCGACCAGCAGCGAGACCGGATAGTAGAGCAGCACCGCCGTCGCCAGGCCCGGCGACCAGCTGTCGTAGAGCGCCGTCGTCGACAGGTGGAAGACGAAGTTCCAGAACAGGTTGCCGCTCGCCCAGGACAGCAGCAGGAAGGCCGAGAGCCGCGAGGGCCTGAAGGAGGCCCAGGCCGTCAGGCCGAGCAGGAGCGCCATGAAGCCGGCGTTGTTGACCAGGAAGCCGCGCTCGGTCATCGCGCCGCCGAGCGTCGCCACCACCCAGTGCGGGAAGCCCGAGGCGAATTCCTCGACGATGTGCGGCAGGTAGCAGGCCGGCATCAGCCAGACCAGCCGGCGGAAGGCAGCGCCGGATCGCGCCGGGACGGAAAGCGTCGTCATGCTTCGCGGGTCCTGTCGAAAGGCGCGCCTGTCTAGCCCTGCCGCGAGCGCCGCGCAACGTCCCTCGCGAGGGGAGCGGCCAAGGATTCGATCCTGCGCTCCTGTCACGAAAGCCCCCTTTCTCTGTCAGGACCGCCGCCTGTACCGGTGCGCTGCTTTCGCCGATCTTGTCGTCACCCAGACAACAGGAGGCGAAAGCCATGAAACGCTACATGATCGAACGCGCGATTCCCGGGGTCGGCAGCCTGGACGCCGGCCAGCTCAAGCAGGCCGCCACGACCTCCAACGACGCCCTGGCCAAGCTCGACGGCAAGGTCCAGTGGGTGCAGTCCTTCGTCGCCGACGACAAGACCTTCTGCGTCTACCTGGCCGAGAGCGAGGCCGAGGTCCAGGAGCACGCCAAGCTGAGCGGCTTCCCGGCGACCAAGGTCACCGAGCTGCAGGGCGTCATCGACCCGATGACCGCGATGGGCTGACCGGGCGGCTGCCGCCGCACCGGCAGGCGGCGGCAGCGGGACGGGAGCCGGCGGTCACGGGCGCCTCACGCGCTCGTGCCTGGCCGGGCCCGGCCGGGGCGGCTATAGCAGCCTGCACCGGCGCCTCCCGTTCGTCCCGGACCGTGGACCTTGCCGATGGCCAGAAAGCTCGACTTCGCCCAGGGGAGCGGCTGCGCGCCCCGCGTCTTCCCGCCCGCCGGATCCGACGGCGCGCCGCTCGAGGTCACGGTGGTGCTGCTCGAGGGCGGCTACGCCTCGACCGCGATCGGGCCGATCGAGGTCTTCCATTCCGCCGGCCTGCTGTGGAACCAGCTGCAGGGCGACGCGGCCGAGCCGCGCTTCCGGGTGCGCAGCGCCTCGCTCGACGGCGCCAGCGTGCCCAGCGCCTGCGCCCTGGCGCTGACCCCGAGCCTCGCCCTCGAGGAGGTCCGGCGCAGCGACATCGTCATCGTCGCCGCCTCCGGCCTCGACCTCGACGCCCAGCTGGCGCGTCACGCCGCCCTGCTGCCCTGGCTGCGCACGCATCACGCGCGTGGCGCCTGGATCCTCGGCATCTGCACCGGCGTCACCTTCCTGGCCGAGAGCGGGCTGCTCGACGGCCGGCGCGCGACGACCCACTGGGCGGTCGCCGAGGAGCTGCGCCAGCGCTATCCCGCGGTCGCCTGGTGCCCCGAGGAGTTCGTCACCGAGGACGGGCGGATCCTCTGCGGCGGCGGCGTCTACTCGGCGATCGACCTCAGCCTCTACCTGGTCGAGCGGATCTGCGGCCACGAGATCGCCCTGCAGTGCGCCCGCTCCCTGCTGGTCTCGATGCCGCGCAGCCGCCAGTCCGGCTATGCCGTGCTGCCGCTGTCGCGTCCGCACGGCGACGCCCGCATCCGCGCCGCCGAGGAGTACCTGCAGCAGCACTACGACCGCGAGCTCTCGACCCAGGTCCTGGCCGAGCGGGTCGGCCTGGCGCCGCGCACCTTCATCCGCCGCTTCAAGGCGGCGACCGGCCAGCTGCCCGGCGCCTACGGCCAGGCGCTGCGCGTCGCCGCCGCCCGCGAGCTGCTGGAGCAGGGCGCGACCTCGATCCAGGCGGTCAGCAGCCAGGTCGGCTACGACGACCTCGCCTACTTCCGCGCCCTGTTCAAGCGCCACACCGGCATGACCCCGGCCGACTACCGCAGCCGCTTCGGCCGCCTGCAGCTCGACCGCGGCGAGCTGGCCTCGGGCTGAGCGCCGGAGGGCCCTCTTCCCGTCATCCCGGAAGCCGCTTTGCCCGGCATCTTCGATGCCGTCGGCAAAGCGCGCTGTCCGGGATCCAGGGGCCAAGGGCCGCAACCTCTCGGCAAGCGGCCCTGGATCCCGGATCGCAAGGCTCGCCACCCGAAAGCCCCCGGGCTTTCGGGCTCGCCTAGCGTCCGGGATGACGACCTGAACGAGTGCCATGGCGTGCGGGGGAATCGTCGACCTCGGGCCTTCGCAGGCCCATTCAGCGCTGCAGGTCCTCGTAGAGGTCGCGCCACTGCGGATTGCCTTCCTCGATCAGCGCAAGCTTCCAGGCGCGCCGCCAGCGCTTGAGCTTCTTCTCACGCAGGATGGCCTCCTCCATCGTCCCGAAGAACTCGACGTGGACCAGCCGGTGCACAGCGTAGCGGTCGGTGAAGCCTTCGACGACGCCGCTCCGGTGCTGCCAGGCCCGAGCGACGATGTCGCTGGTCACCCCGATGTAGAGCGTGCCGTTGCGACCGCTGGCGAGGATGTAGACGCAGGGCTGGCGCATCCGGCGATGATGCCACGGCGGCGACCCGCCTTCACACCAAGTGCGCAGCGCTTTCTCTCTTCCGTCATCCCGGGCGCTAGGCGAGCCCGAAAGCCCTCGGGCTTTCGGCTTGCGAGCCTCGCGACCCGGGATCCAGGGCCCCACCGCTCCGGCTCCTCGGCCCCTGGATCCCGGACAGCTCGCTTTGCCGACGGCAGCGAAGCTGCTGGGCAAAGCGAGCTGTCCGGGATGACGGGGAAGCGGGTCGCCCCTACCCCGCCCGTTCCGAGGTCGCGGCACTGAGCAGCGCCTTGACCGAGGCGGTCGCGACGTCGCTGTCGATGCCGACGCCGAAGACCGTGCGGCCGTCGGCTGTGGTGCACTCGACATAGGCCGCGGCCTGGACCTCGCTGCCCTGGCCCAGGGCGTGCTCCTGGTAGTCGGCGATCTCCAGCGCGACGCCGCAGCTCTCGCGCAGCGCCGCCAGCACGCTCGACAGCAGGCCGTTGCCGCGGCCGCTGACGGAGCGCTCCTCGCCGTCGAGCAGGATGCGCCCGGCGAACTGCCGGCCGCCGCCGGCCGCCACGCCCTCGTTGTAGTCGATCAGGCGGAACGGCGGCTCGCCGGCCAGGTGGTAGGCACGCTCGAAGCAGCCCCAGATGTCGGCCGAGGCCAGCTCGCGGCTCGAGGCGTCGGCCAGCGCCTGGACGTGGCGGCTGAAGTCGGCCTGCAGGCGCTTCGGCAGCTTCAGGCCCCGGTCCTGCTCCAGCACCCAGGCGACGCCGCCCTTGCCGGACTGCGAGTTGACCCGGATCACCGCCTCGTAGCTGCAGCCGAGGTCGGCCGGGTCGATCGGCAGGTAGGGCACGTCCCAGAACTCGTCGTTGCGCTGCGCCTGGGCCGCGAAGCCCTTCCGGATGGCGTCCTGGTGGCTGCCCGAGAAGGCGGTGAAGACCAGCTCGCCGGCATAGGGGTGGCGCGGATGCACCGGCAGCTGGTTGCAGTACTCGACGGTCCCGACCACGGACCGGATGTCCGAGAAGTCCAGGCCCGGGTCGACGCCCTGGCTGTAGAGGTTGAGCGCCAGGGTCACCAGGTCGACGTTGCCGGTGCGCTCGCCGTTGCCGAACAGGCAGCCCTCGACCCGGTCGGCGCCGGCCATGACCGCCAGCTCGGCCGCCGCGACGCCGGTGCCCCGGTCGTTGTGCGGATGCACCGAGACGACGACGCTGTCGCGCCGCGAGACGTGGCGGCAGAACCACTCGATCTGGTCGGCATAGACGTTCGGCGTCGCCGCCTCGACCGTCGCCGGCAGGTTGAGGATCACCGGCCGCTCCGGCGTCGGCTCCAGCACGTCGAGCACGGCCTCCGAGACCTCCAGGCTGAAGTCGAGCTCGGCGGTCGAGAAGGTCTCGGGGCTGTACTCGAAGCGCCAGTCGGTGCCCGGCCGCTTCTCGGCCTGCTCGCGCAGGATCGAGACGCCGGCGACGGCGATCTCCTTGATGCCGGCCCGGTCGAGGCCGAAGACGATGCGCCGCCAGGCCGGCGAGATCGCGTTGTAGAGGTGGACGACCGCCGTGCGGGCGCCCTCCAGGCTCTCGAAGGAGCGCTCGATCAGGTCGCGGCGCGACTGGGTCAGCACCTGGACGACGACGTCCTCGGGGATGCCGCCCGAATCGACCAGGCCGCGGATGAAGTCGAACTCGGTCGCCCCGGCCGAGGGGAAGCCGACCTCGATCTCCTTGAAGCCGCAGCGGACCAGCAGGTCGAAGAAGCGCTGCTTCTTGTCCCGGTCCATCGGGTCGATCAGGGCCTGGTTGCCGTCGCGCAGGTCGGTCGAGAGCCAGCGCGGTGCCGCCGCGATGGCCTTCGAGGGCCACTGCCGGTCGGGCAGGTCGACGGTCGGGAACGGGCGGTACTTGACGGAGGGATCGCGCAGCATCTCTCTTGCGCCTCTTCACTGCTGTTCTGCGGGGGGGCGGCACGGCAAACCTGCCGCCGCCGGGCAGCCGTCAGTCCCGGCGGCCGCCGGTAAGTCGCAGCGCGGCGCCGAAGAGGCGCGCGGGAAGCAGGGAGAGGGTCGCGAAGGAAGCCATGGGGAGTCGTGTAGCGCGGATGGCGGCGGGGCGCAGCAGGAATCTGTCGGGGCACGGGGGACGTCACCCTCGACCCAGGCCGCAGCGATGCGGGCCGTGGTGGCCGCCCTCTTCCATCTTTACCCGGATAATATTTTCCTCTATATCACCCGGGCACAATTGGAGAGGGACCATGACCGACCGGGAGTTTCGGAAGGCGGCGATCGCCGCCTATAAGGAACGCAAGCCGGCGCACGGCGTCTATGCGGTGCTCTGCACCGCCACGGGCGAGGCCTGGGTCGGGCGCAGCCGGCACCTGGACACGCAGCGGAACGGCCTGTGGTTCGCGCTGCGCCAGGGCAGCAGCCCGCACCGGGCGCTCCAGGCGGCCTGGACGCTCCACGGCGAGCGCGAGTTCCGCTTCGAGGAGCTGGAGCGCCTGAGGGAGGACTTCCCCGAGCTCAACCGCCCGGACGAGCTGAAGAAGCGGCAGGCGCTCTGGCGGGCGCGGCTGCACGCCGCCGCCCTGCCGTGAGGCCGGGCGAGTGCGGCCCTTCTTTCCTTGTCCCCGCTTCCGCGCCAGGGCCCGCCGCCCCAATCCGTCATCCCGGAAGCCGCTTTGCCCGAAATCTTTGATTTCGTAGGCAAAGCGAGCTATCCGGGACCCAGGGGCCAGAGGCCCGCTCGTCGGAGCACGTGGCCCTGGATCCCGGGTCGCAAGGCTCGCAAACCGAAAGCCTTTTCAAGGCTTTCAGGCTCGCCTAGCGCCCGGGATGACGGGCTTGTGAGTGCATCCCACGGCACCGTCGCGAGGAGGACGCTTGCCTCGGCCCGCCGCTCCCGGCTCTAAGGGGCCAGCCCCGGCTGCCACGAGAGCCTGCCCATGTCCGCCTCCCCGTCCCGTCCCGCGCGCCGCGGCTTCGCGCGCTGGCTCGGCGAGACCAACGAGATCACCCGGCTGTTCCTGGCGGCCGGGCAGATCCCGGACCTGATCAACCTGGCCGGCGGCCTGCCCGAGCCGGCGACCTTCCCGGTCGCCGAGCTGGCGGAACTGGCCGGCCGGGCCGTGGCCGAGCATCCGGGCGACGCCCTCGCCTACCCGCCGATCGAGGGTCTGCCGGCGCTGCGCGACCGCATCGCCGAGCGCTACGCGAGCGAGCGGCTGCGGCTGACCCGGGACAACGTGCTGATCGTCTCCGGCGGCATGCAGGGCCTGGACCTGCTTGGCAAGGTGCTGCTCGATCCCGGCGGGCTGGTCGCTGCGCAGGCGCCGACCTATCTGGGCGCGCTCGACGCCTGGCGGCCGCGCGCGCCGCGCTACCGGCCGTTCCGCCCGGACCGCAACGACTTCGATGCCGAGGGCGCCCTGGCCGGCGCGCAGTTCGCCTACTGCGTGCCGAACTTCTCGAACCCGACCGGCCGCCTGGTCGGCACCGGGACGCGGCGCGCCCTGGTCGCCGCCGCCGAGACAACCGGCACCTGGCTGGTCGAGGACGATCCCTACGGCGCGCTGCACTACGACGGCGAGCCGCTGCCGCGCATGATCGAGCTGGCCGCGGTGCCGGGCGAAGCGCCCTACGACGGCCCGGTCCTCTACCTCGGCACGCTGTCGAAGGAGATCGCCCCGGGCCTGCGCATCGGCTGGGTGATCGCCGCGCCCGGGATGATCCGCGCCCTGACCCTGGCCAAGCAGGGCTCGGACCTGGCGAGCAGCGGCCTCGGCCAGCGCATCGCCCTCGACGCCCTGGACAGCGGCCTCGACCGCAAGGTCCTGCCCGGCATCCTGGAGACCTACCGGCGGCGCCGCGACGCGCTCTGCGCGGCGCTGGCCGGGCAGCTCGCGGACTGGTTCGACTGGGAGGTCCCGGTCGGCGGCATGTTCGTCTGGGCGGTCGCCAGGGACCCGGCCCTCGACACCGACCGCCTGCTGGCCGCGGCCCTGGAGGCCAGGGTCTGCGTCACCCCGGGCAGCGTCTTCGACCCCGAGGGCCGCGACCGCCGCGCGATCCGCCTGAACTTCACGCTCAACGACGAGGCGCGGCTGGCCGAGGGGGTGCGGCGGCTGGCGACGGCACTGCGCGCGCTGCCGGCCTAGGACCGGGCGGGCACGGGGCCGCTCCACGCAACTCGACGCGACTCCGCGACACAGCGCCTCCCCCGGCAATTCCCCATACGCCGCCGGCCGGCGCGCCTGTAGGCTCGCGCTCATCGCCGGGCCGGACGCCTTTCCGCGGCCGTGCCCTTCGAGACCCCGTCCGCGCCGCGACGTCGCCAGGCCCCGTTCGCTCGAGCGTTCCCTGCCCCGTCACGGCGCCGAGCGAACGAGAGCGCCAGAGCTGATGTCCGACCGCCTGCCTTCCGCCCCACCCTTCGCCCCGCCCTCGTCCCGGCCCTCCGGCCGAACCCGCTGCCTGCGCCTTGCGGCGCTGCTGCTGCTGGCCGGCGGCCTCGCCGCCTGCTCCGACGTGGGCGGCGGCGACACGGTCTATCCGCACTCCAAGCCCGGCAAGGGCGGCGGCTCGACCTACCAGACCCAATCCAGCCTGTTCGGCAAGGGCGGGCTCAACCTGTTCGGCGGCAGCGACAAGGCGCCGCCGGGCGCCGGCACCGGCGGCGGCAGCGCGGTCGGGGTCAATCCCGAGCTGTGGCGCGCGACCCTCGACACCCTGTCCTTCATGCCGCTCGCCTCGGCCGACCCCTTCGGCGGCGAGATCATCACCGACTGGTACTCGCCGCCCGAGAGCCCGAAGGAGCGCCTCAAGGTCGACGCCTTCATCCTGGGCAAGCAGCTGCGCGCCGACGGCATCCGGGTGCGGATGTTCCGCCAGGTGCTGACCAAGGACGGCGCCTGGGTCGACGCGCCGACCGACAAGAAGTCGGACGAGGCGCTGGAGAACGAGATCCTGACCCGCGCCCGGCAGCTCTACATCGCCCAGGCGGGCGGCAGCTGAGCGCCCGTCACATCCTCTTGGCGACCTCCTCGAGCATCACCTCGGTGGCGCCGCCGCCAATCGACTGGATGCGGGCGTCGCGGACCATGCGCTCGATCGGATACTCGCGCATGTAGCCGTAGCCGCCGTGGAACTGCTGGCAGGCGTACATCACGCGGTTGACCAGCTCGCCGCAGAGCGCCTTGACCATCGAGACCTCCTTGACCGCGTCCTGGCCCTGGCTGTCGAGCCAGGCGGCGTGCCAGACCAGCTGGCGGGCGGCCGCGACCTCGGCCTGCAGGCCGGCCAGCTTCTGGCGTACCGCCTGCTTGTCCCAGAGCGGGCCGCCGAAGGCCTGGCGCTGGCGCACGTAGTCGAGGGTGATGTCGAGGGCCTTCTGGCTCTCGCCGACCGCCATGGCGCCGAGCACGATCCGCTCGTTCTGGAAGTTCTTCATGATCGCGTAGAAGCCGCGGCCGGCCTCGCCGAGCAGCGCGTCGGCCGGCAGGTCGACGTCCTGGAAGGACAGCTCCGCGGTGTCGGAGGCGCGCCAGCCCATCTTGTCGAGCTTGCGGGCGACGGTGAAGCCGGGCGTGCCCTTCTCGACGATGAACATCGAGATGCCGCGCGAGGGCTTCTCGTCCGGGTCGGTCCGCGCCGCGACGAAGTAGAGGTCGCCGAGCGCGCCGTTGGTGATGAAGGTCTTGCTGCCGTTGAGCCGCCAGCCGTTGCCGCGCTTCTCGGCCTTCGTCCGCAGCGCCGCGACGTCAGAGCCGCCGCCCGGCTCGGTGACCGCGACCGCGGTGATCGTCTTGCCGGCGATCACGTCGGGCAGCCAGCGCTCCAGCTGCTCCGGGCTGCCGAAGTTCGCGAGGTGCGGCGAGGCCATGTCGGTGTGCACCAGCACCGTCACGTTGAAGCCGGCGCAGGTCGAGCGCGACAGCTCCTCGACGAAGGCGACGGTCGCCAGCGTGCTGAGGTTCGAGCCGCCGAACCGCTCGGGATAGCGGATGCCGAGGAAGCCGAGCTCGCCCATCTTGCGCAGCACCTCGCGCGGCACCGCACCGGCCGCCTCCCAGGCCTCGACATGCGGCACGACCTCGGCCTCGACGAAGCGCCGCACCTGGTCGCGCAGCGCCTCCAGCGTCTCGTCGTCGTAGATGGAGCGGGTCATGGCAGGGTCCTTCGGGTGGTGGGTCGCGACCGCCCCGCCGCCACGAAGGCTCCCTCTCCGCCCCTATGGGGGGGAGAGGGTCGGGGCGAGGTGGGGTGCTGACCGGGAAGAGCGTGCGGGCGGCGGGGGCGGAAGCCCCCCACCTCTCCCTGCCCTCTCCCCCCCATAGGGGCGGAGAGGGTTCTCGGGAAAAGGCGCTTCAGTGGGCGCTTCATTCCCCCGCCTCGATCTCGACCAGCAGGTCGCCGGCGGCGACGGCCTGGCCGGCCCGGCAGGCGACGGCGGCGACGCGGCCGGTCAGGCCGGCCCTGACGGTCTGGAACAGCTTCATCGACTCGACGACGACCAGCGGCGTGCCGGGCTCGACCGGGTCGCCGGCGGCGACCTCGACCGAGGCGACCAGGCCGGGGCCGGCGGCGCGCACCGAGCCCTCGCCGTCGGCCGCCTGCGCCCGCGGCTTCGTCCAGGCGGCCAGGCCGGTCGGCGCCCGCCAGGGACGCCAGCCGGCGCCGCCGTCGAGGTGCAGCGTCTCGCCCTCGACCCGGAAGCGCCAGGCCGTCGTGCGGCCCTCGTGACCGACGGTCAGGCGCTCGCCCTCGACGGCGAAGGTCACGGCCAGCGGCGGCGCGCTCTCGTCGAGCGGCTGCAGCGTCGCCCGGCCGGCGCCGAGCGCCAGCCAGAAGGCCCGGCGCTCGCCCGCGGGATCGAGCAGCACGACCGGCGAGCGCGCGGCCAGGCCGGCCGCGGCGCCGAGCCGCCAGCCCGCCAGGCTCGACCAGGGCGAGTCCGCGGGCGCCGGCCGGCCGCGCAGGACCAGCGCCGCGGCGGCGGGCTCCAGCGGCTCCGGCGCCGGCCGCCAGCCCTCGGGCCAGCGCTCGGCCAGCAGGTGCGTGGTCATGACGCCGGCCGCGAAGGCCTCGTCGCGCAGCACCCGGCGCAGGAAGGCGGCGTTGGTCGTGACGCCGAGCAGCGCGGTCTCGCCGAGCGCCCGCTCCAGGCGCGCGAGAGCGGTCGCGCGGTCGGGGCCCCAGGCGATCACCTTGGCGAGCAGCGAGTCGTAGAAGGGCGTGACGGCCTGGCCTTCGGCGAGGCCGGCGTCGACGCGGATGCCCGGCCCCTCGGGCAGCGCGAGGCCGGCGATCCGGCCGGTCTGCGGCCGGAAGCCGTCGGCCGCGTCCTCGGCGTTGATCCTGGCCTCGATCGCCCAGCCGGCGGGCCGGATCGCCGCCTGGGCCAGCGGCAGCGGCTGGCCGGCGGCGACGCGGATCTGCCACTCGACGAGGTCGAGACCGCCCGGAACCGAGGCGAGGATCGCCTCGGTCACCGGATGCTCGACCTGCAGGCGGGTGTTCATCTCCAGGAAGAAGAACTCCCGGCTCCCGGCGTCGAGCACGAACTCGACCGTGCCGGCGTTGTCGTAGCCGATGCGCCGGACCAGCTGCAGCGCCGCCTCGTGCAGGCCCCGGCGCGTCGCCTCGGAGAGACCCGGCGCCGGCGCCTCCTCGATCAGCTTCTGGTGCCGGCGCTGCACCGAGCAGTCGCGCTCGAAGAGGTGCAGGGCGTTGCCTTGCCGGTCGCCGAAGACCTGGACCTCGACGTGGCGCGGGCTGGCGACGTAGCGCTCGACCAGCAGACGGCCGTCGCCGAAGGCGGCCTCGGCCTCGCGGCGCGCCAGGGCCAGGGCCTCGGGCAGCGCTTCCGGCCGCTCGACGATGCGCATGCCGCGGCCGCCGCCGCCGGCGCTGGCCTTGACCAGCAGCGGGAAGGCCAGCGTGCGCGCCGCCTCGGCCAGGGCCTCCAGCCCGCCCCCGCCTTCCGCGATCCCCGGCACGACCGGCACGCCGGCCTCGGCCGCCAGCGCCTTGGCGGCGATCTTGTCGCCCATGGCGCGGATCGCCGCCGGCGACGGCCCGACGAAGGTCAGGCCGGCGGCCGCGCAGGCCTGGGCGAAGGCGGCGTTCTCGGCCAGGAAGCCGTAGCCGGGATGGATCGCCTGGGCGCCGGCCGCCCGCGCCGCCGCGATCAGCTGCGCGCCGTCCAGGTAGCCGGCCGAGGGCTCGGCCCCGGCCAGCGCCACGGCCTGGTCGCAGGCCCGGACGTGCGCCGCCCCGGCGTCGGCCGCCGAGTGCACCGCGACCGCGCGGATGCCGAGCGCCCGGCAGGTCCGGGCGATCCGGACCGCGATCTCGCCGCGGTTGGCGATCAGCAGGCAGGACGGCAGGGCGGTCATGGCGCGGCAGGTCCCCGGGGGTGTCTCACGCGCCCTGCCAGCCCGGCTTGCGCTTCTCCAGGAAGGCGGCGATGCCCTCCTGGCCCTCCTCGGTCTCCCAGGCGTCGGCCAGGGCCCGGGCGGTGTAGTCCAGGTTGTCCTCGAGACCGTGCGTGGCGACCTGGCGGATCAGGCGCTTGGTCGCGGCGATCGCGCCGGGCGCGGCCAGCAGCAGCTCGGCGACCTCGGCCTCGACGGCCGCGTCCAGCCTGTCCGCCGGCACGGCCTCCTTGAGCAGGCCGAGGGCGACGGCCTCGGACGCCTCGAAGCGGCGGCCAGAGAGCATGACCCGGCGGGCGTTGGCGGCACCGATGCGGGCGATCACGAAGGGCGAGATGTTGGCCGGCAGCAGGCCGAGCCGGACCTCGGTCAGGCCGAAGCGCGCGCCCTCGACGCCGATCGCGACGTCGCAGACCGCCATCAGGCCGGTGCCGCCGCCGTAGGCGCCGCCGTTGATCCGGCCGATCAGCGGCTTCGGCAGCTCGTCGAGCGCGCGCAGCATGGCGGCCAGCGCCGCGCTGCCGGCCAGGCGCTCCTCCCGGCCGCTCTCGATCTGGCGGCGGAACCAGCGCAGGTCGCCGCCGGCCGAGAAGGACCTGCCCTCGCCGGTCAGCACGACGACGCGCACCGCCGGGTCGGCGCCCAGCGCCTCGGCGGCCCGGTGCAGCTCGGCGATCACCGTCTCGTCGAAGGCGTTGTGCACCTCCGGCCGGTCGAGGGCCAGGGTCGCGACGCCGCGCGCGTCGCGCTCGATCTTCAGCGTCTCGAAGGTGCCGGGGGTCTCGTAGCTCTCGGTCATGGCTCTCGCTCTCACAGGCGGAAGACGCGGGCGTCGCGGGGAGGCGCCTCGCCCCGGCTGGCGGCGAGCGCCAGGCAGAGGCCGAGGACGTCCCGGGTCTGGGCCGGCTCCAGGATGCCGTCGTCCCACAGCCGCGAGGTCGCGTAGTAGGGATCGGACTGCTCGGCGTACTGGTCGCGCACCGCCTTCTCGATGGCGGCCAGCTCGGCCGGCCCGGGCGGTCCCTGGCGCACCGAGGAGCGGCGCAGCTCCAGCATCACGTTGGCGGCGATGTCGGCGCTCATGGTCGCGCACTCGGCGGTCGGCCAGGCGAAGAGGAAGTCCGGCCAGAAGCCGCGGCCGCACATGCCGTAGTTGCCGGCGCCGTAGGAGCCGCCGAGGATCACGGTCAGGCGCGGCACCCGGGCCGTCGCCATGGCGTAGACCATCTTGGCCGAATCCTTGGCGATGCCGCCGCGCTCGGCCTCGCCGCCGACCATGAAGCCGGAGATGTTCTGCAGGAACAGCAGCGGGATCCGGCGCTGGTCGCAGAGCTGGATGAAATGCGCCGCCTTCAGCGAGGAGTCGGAATAGAGCGGCCCGTTGTTGCCCAGGATGCCGACGGGAAAGCCGTGGATCCGCGCCGTGCCGGCGACCAGGGTGGCGCCCCACTCCGGCTTGAACTCGACGAAGTCGCTGTCGTCGACCAGGCGCGCCAGCACCTCGCGCACGTCGTAGGGCTGGCGCCGGTCGGCCGGCACGACGCCGGCCAGCTCCTCGCCGGACAGTCGCGGCGGCAGCGCCTGCCGCGGCGGCGACAGGTCGCGCTCGACCGCCAGCGAGGCGACGATCTCGCGCAGCTTGGCCAGGGCCTCGGGCTCGTCGGCGGCCAGCCAGTCGGAGACGCCGGAAACCCGCGTGTGCATCGCCGCCCCGCCCAGGCTCTCGCCGTCGATCTCCTCGTTGATCGCGACCTTGACGATCGAGGGGCCGCCCAGGTGGATGCGCGCCTGGCCCTCGACCATCACGACCTCGTCGGAGAGCGCCGGGATGTAGGCGCCGCCCGCCGTGCAGCCGCCGAACACCGCCGAGACCTGGGCCAGGCCCGCCGCCGACATGCGGCACTGGCGCAGGAAGGTGTTGCCGAAGTGGTCCTTGTCCGGAAAGACCTGGTCCTGCTGGGGCAGGTTGGCGCCGCCGCAGTCGACCAGGTAGAGGCAGGGCAGCCGCTGCTGCTCGGCGATCTCCTGGGCGCGGACGTGCTTCTTGACCGTCTCGCGGTAGAAGGAGCCGCCCTTCACCGTCGCGTCGTTGGCGACGATCATGACCGGTGTGCGCTCGACCAGGCCGATGCCGGCGACGGCGCCCGCGCCCGGCACCTCGTTGCCGTACTGGCCCCAGGCGGCGAGCGGCGCCACCTCCAGGAAGGGGCTGCCGGGATCGAGCAGCAGGTCGATGCGGTCGCGCACCAGCAGCTTGCCGCGCGCCTTGTGGCGCCCGACGTGGGCGCCGCGGCCGCCGCTCGCGGCATGGGCCAGGCGCTCGCGCAGGGTGGCGAGCCGCGCCTCGTAGGCCTCGCGGTTGGCCTGGAAGCCGGCGGAGCGCGGGTCGAGGGCGCTGGTCAGGATCGCCACGGCGTCACTCCCTCCCCGTTGCAGGGCCGGCCGCCGGCGCGAGGCCGCGCCAGATCAGGTCGGCGTAGTGCCCGGCCAGGCGCTCGACGCCGCCCCTGGCCGGCTCGAACCACTCCAGCGAGGCGTTGAGCGCGCCGATCAGCAGCAGCCGGGTCGTGCGCAGGTCGGCGTCGGCGCGCAGCAGGCCGCGACCCCGGGCCTCGGCCAGCAGCTCGTCCCAGTAGCGGTCGTAGGCCTGGCGGACCGGCAGGCTGCGCTGCCGCACCGCCTCGGGAATCTGGCCGAAGATCCGCACGTTGGCCGAGGAGTAGTCGCTGAGCCGCAGCAGGCTCCTGAGATGCGCCAGGATCGCGGTGCGCAGCAGGGCCTCGCCGCCCGCCCCGGTGGGTAGCCGCCCGACCGCCTCGGCGACGCCCTGGTGCACCGTGCGGATGCCCTCGTCGAGGATCTCGACCACGAGGTCCTCCTTGGAATCGAAGTGGTAGTAGAGGCTGCCGGCCTGCATGCCGGCCTCGGCGGCGATGGCGCGCAGCGAGACGCCGGCGTAGCCCTGCTCGCGGAACAGGCGCGCCGCGACGTCGAGGATGCGGCGCCGGCTCTCGGCCGCGCCGCTCTCCGCCTTCGTCGCCTCGGTCGTTCTTTCGGGCCTTGCCATCTAACAAACGTTAGGCAGAATCGAACGACAGGTCAATCGATCGGACGAGGGGAGGAAGCCATGGCGAGACAGCTGAGCGAGAGCGCGGTCCTGCTGACCGGCGGCACGGCGGGCATCGGCCTCGCCTGCGCCGAGGCCCTGGCCGCGGCCGGCGTGCCGCGGCTCCTGCTGGCCGGCCGTTCGGAGGCGCGCGGCGCCGCGGCCGTCGAGGCTGTGCGCAGGGCGGCGCCCGCGGCCGAGGTCCGCTTCGTCGCCGCCGACGTCGCGACCCCCGAGGGCGCAACCCGCGCGGCCGAGGCCTGCGCCGGGGCCTACGGCCGGATCGACGCCCTGGTCTCGACCGCCGGCGGCGACGCCCTGCCCCGCCTGCTCCACGAGCAGCCGATCGAGAGCCTGCCGGAGACCCTGCGCACCATCACCTCGGGCGTGCTGCTGCCGGCCCGCGCGGTGCTGCCCGTCATGATGGACCAGGGCGGCGGCTCGATCGTCTGCACCGCCTCCGACGCCGCCAAGGTCGCGACCCCCGGCGAGGTCACGATCGGCGCCGCCATGGCCGCCATCGTGATGTTCTGCCGCGGCCTCGCCAACGAGGCCAAGCGCTCGGGAATCCGGGTCAACGTCATGACCCCCTCGATCGTGCGCGGCACGCCGCTCTACGACCAGCTGATGGCCGATCCCTTCGCCGGCCGGCTCTTCGCCAAGGCCGAGACGATGGCGCGGCTCGGCGTCGCCGAGGCCGCCGACCTCGCCCAGCTCGCCGTCTTCCTCTGCGGCCCCGGCTCGGCCAAGCTCACCGGCCAGGCGATCTCGGTCAACGGCGGGATCTCGGCGGCTTGACCGTCGCACACCCAAATGGCTTCACCCTGAGCCTGTCTGTTCAGACCGGGGACATAGTGGACACCCGTTCGGGGACATTGTGGACGGGTTTGAGCTCAGTCTGCTCGGTGAGGTCGAGG
>NZ_FWZX01000025.1 GCF_900177295.1 Tistlia consotensis USBA 355 | reverse complement strand
GATGCCCGGCCGCGCCCGCCACGGCCGCGCCGGCGACACCGGCGCCAGACGCATCGCCCCGGGCAGCCGCATGGCCGCCATGGACGCCAAGCTCAGACGCGCCGGCCCGCGCAGCCGCTACCGCCTCAGGAAGCAGGTCGTCGAGCCGGTGTTCGGCCAGATCAAGGCGGCCAGGGGCTTCCGCCAGTTCCTGTTGCGCGGATACGCCAAGGTCCGTCACGAGTGGGCCCTCGTCTGCACCGTCCACAACCTCGCAAAGCTCCTCATCGCACGCACCGCCTGACCACCAGACATGCACCGCTCGACAAGCCACCACCCCCAGCCGCCCAAACCGCCGCGCCTTTAGCCGGACAGGCTCCTAGGCGCGACGGTGATGTGCTTCCACGCCCCTCGACAAGCTCGGGACGAAGCGATCGCGCGAGCTTGCTTCCAAGTCTGCTTCGTCCCGAGCTTGTCGAGGGGCGTGGAAGCGCGGACGATGGCCCGATGCCCTGGGTCTACCTTCTCCGTTGCCGCGACGGCAGCTATTACACCGGCTTGGCCCAGAAAGACCTCGAAGATCGGGTCGCCAAGCACAACGCGGGATACTTCGGCGGCTACACCGCCAGCAGACTGCCGGTCGAGCTGGTCTTTGCCGAACACTTCCCGCTGGCGATCCATGCCATCGAGATGGAACGCCGGATCAAGACTTGGTCGCGCGCCAAGAAGGAGGCCCTGATCGCGCGCGACTGGGATAGGCTGCGCACGCTGGCTCGGACGGCGACGCCGTCGAGCTCGTGATGCCACGTCCCTCGACAGGCTCGGGACGAAGCGATCGTGTGAGCGCGCGGCGAGTTGCGCTGTCCGCTCCAGCGGTCGCTTCGTCCCGAGCTTGTCGAGGGACGTGACGGCGTCGACCACCCCAGGAGCCCTCTTTGACCTCCCTGCGCTTCATCGCCGTCCTCGGCGCCCTGACCGCGGTCTCCGCGACCGCGGTCGACATCATGATCCCGGCGCAGCCGGAGATCGGCCGGGCGCTGGCGGCCTCGCCGGCGGCCGGTGCTGCGCTGGTCACCGGCTATCTGCTGGGCTACGGGCCGGGCCAGCTGTTCTGGGGCCCGCTCAGCGACCGCTACGGCCGGCTGAAGCCGCTCTACTTCGCCCTCGCCGGCTTCCTCGCGGCCAGCGCGGTCTGCGCGCTCGCCGGCTCGCTGGATATCCTGTTCCTGGCGCGGCTGGTCCAGGGCGCCACCGGCGGCGGCGCGCCGGTCATCGCCCGGGCGATCGCGCGCGACCAGGGCGGCGGCCCGGCGACCGCGACGCTGATCGCGCGCATGACCGCGATCATGGGCCTGGCGCCCCTGGTCGCGCCGGCGATCGGCTCGGGCGTGCTGGCGCTCGGCGACTGGCGGCAGATCTTCTGGCT
The DNA here is from genome assembly GCF_900177295.1 of Tistlia consotensis USBA 355. Classification (GTDB taxonomy): domain Bacteria; phylum Pseudomonadota; class Alphaproteobacteria; order Kiloniellales; family DSM-21159; genus Tistlia; species Tistlia consotensis. Next base: position 112,445 of record NZ_FWZX01000025.1, on the reverse strand, counting down.
GCTCGCCGGCTTCTCGCTGCTGCTGCTGCTCGGCGTGCGCCGGGTGCTCGACGGGCCGGACAGCGAGCGGCGGCGCCCCGGCAGCCGCGCGGCCCTGCCGTTCGCCGACTACCTGCGCCTGCTCGGGCCGCTGTTCCGCGCGCCGGAGTTCTATCTCGGCACCGCGATCTCCTCCTCGGCGTTCCTGGGCTATGCCGGCTTCCTGGCGGTCGGCGCGACGGTCGCCGAACAGCGCTACGGCGTCTCGCCGGAGGCCTTCGGCCTGCTCTTCGCCTTCAACGCCGGCTCCTTCATCCTGGGCTCCTTCGCGGCCCGGCTGGCGGCGCGCCGGCTCGGCCGCGAGGCCGTGCTGCTGGGCGGCGCGGCGATCGCGCTGGCCGCCGGGATCGGGCTCGGCCTGATCCACGACCGCGCGGTGCCGACGGTGCTGTTCTGGAGCCTGCTCTGCCTCTACCTGCTGGCCTTCGGCATCCTGCTGCCGAGCGCCACGGCGATGGCGCTGGAGCCGGGCGGCGGCAGCGCCGGCCTCGCCTCCTCGCTGATCGGTGCCGTGCAGGTCGTCTCCGGCGCGCTCGGCACGGCGCTCGCCGCCTCGGGCTTCGCCGGCGGGCTGCACTCGACGCTCTGCCTGATGATGGCCGGCGCCTCGGCGGTCAGCTTCGGCCTGGCCCTGCTCGGCCGGGCCCTGCTGCGCCGGCCGGCGTGGCCGGCCGGCCCGGCGGATCGTAGCTGAGGCCCCACCCCGCTCCGACGTGCCAGCAGCGCGCCGGATCGACCGGCCGCCTCCACACCAGGCTGCGCACGAACTCGATGCCACCGCGCTCGAAGGCTGCCCCGAGGGCCTGGCGATCGGCGTCGTCGCCGGCCAGCGGTCCCTCGGCGAACACGAAGTAGGCCGGTCCGAGCGAGCGCGCGGAGAAGCCCTCGCCCGTCCGGATCACCAGCAGCCCGGCGCCGTGCCGCGAGCGCTGGAAGGCGCCGCCGGGCGCCGGTGCCGGCACGGCGAGCGGCAGGACCAGCCGGCCGCCGGGCGCCAGGTGCTCCAGCCAGGCCGCGGCCGGCCGCATCGTGCCGAAGTTCACGTAGACGGCGTCGACCGTCTGCCGCGGCCAGTCGACGGCATCGCCCTCGGTCACGACGACGTTGGTGAAAGCCGCCAGATTGGCTCGCGCCCGCCCGGCCAGCGCCGCGTCGAGCTCGACCGCGGTCACCCGTCCCTCGGGCCCGACCAGCCGCGACAGCAGCGCGCTGTAGTAGCCGGTGCCGGCACCGAGGTGGACGACCTCGTCACCCGGGGCCGGGGCCAGCGCGTGCAGCCAGGCGGCGTGCAGGCTCGGGCTGCCGTTGTGGACGCCGCGTCCCGGCGCCAAGGCGAAGAGGACGTCCTGGTAGGCCAGCACGGGATCGTTGGCCGGCAGCGTCCGGTAGCCGGCGCGGAGATCCGCGACCTGCCAGGGCTCGTCACCCAGGAAGGCCTCGCGGCGGACGCTGGCGAAGGCCGCCTCCAGCCGCGCGTTGTCGGCGACCGCCGCCGCGACGAGCATCTGCCGGGCGAAGGCACGGCGAACGACCGCCAGCTCCCGCTCGCCGAACGGCTCGCCCGCCACCGGCCGCGCCATGCCGCCCCTCCTCAGTCGCCGCTGGCGACGCGGCGGGCGGTCTCGCCGATGTTGGAACCGACCGCCAGCTCGGTCTCGTCGAAGTCGCCGACGGTCCGGTCGGGCGGCGTGATGATGCCGCCCGAGACGACCAGCTTCAGGCCTTCCTCGACGGTCATCGACAGGCGGACCACCTCGGAGTCCGGCACGAACATCAGGAAGCCGGAGGTCGGGTTCGGCGTCGTCGGCAGGAAGACGTTGATGACGTGACTGGCGGTCAGCTCCTGGACGTGGCCCTCGGTCTTGCCGGTGATGAAGCCGACCGCCCAGACGCCGCGCCGCGGGTACTGGAACAGCACGCACTCCCGGAAGGCGTCGGAGCGCGCCGCCATCACGGTCTCCATGATCTGCTTCAGCGCGCCGTAGATCGAGCCGACGATCGGCACGCGGGCCAGCGCCAAGTGGGTCGCCCGCATCAGCGAGCGGCCGATCAGGCCGGCGGCGAGCATGCCGATCAGGGTCAGGCCGACGAAGACGATGAGCAGGCCGACGCCGGGAATGTCGACGCCGACGCCGCCGGCCGGAATCCACTGGGCGGCGTGCCAGCCGGGCGGCAGCAGCGGCACCAGGTAGTCGTGGAAGCCGCGCGCCAGCAGGAAGCCCGGGCTCCAGTGCAGCGGGATCGGCGGCGCGACCCGGGCGTCGACGAAGGAGACGACGCGCCAGGCCAGCCACAGGGTGATCGCGAAGGGCGCGGTGACCAGCAGGCCGGCCAGGAAGTAGTTGCGCAGCTTGGCGAACAGCCCGAGGCGCCTCGGCGGCGGCGGGGCGGCGACCTGCAGCGCGCTCGGCCGCGCGTTCGGGTCGGGCACGACGATGCCGCCGGAGATCACCAGCTTCAGCCCCTGCTCGACCGAGATGTCGAGGGGATGGACCTGGGGCTTCGGCACGAACAGCAGGAAGCCGGTGGTCGGGTTCGGCACGGCCGGGATGAAGACCGCGACGACGTCCTCGCTGGTCAGGCGCTGGACCTCGCCGCGCGCCTCGGCGGTGACGAAGCCGATCGCCCAGCAGCCCTCGTAGGGGTACTCGACCAGCACGACCTGGCGGAAGGCCTGGGAGCGCTGGGCCAGCACCGTCTCGAAGATCTGCTTGATCGCGGAATAGACGCTGCGGAACACCGGCACGCGGGCCAGCAGGCGCTCGCCGTAGCCCATGAACAGCCGGCCCAGGTAGCCGGCCGCGACCATGCCGGCCAGGGTCACGAAGGCCAGGGTCAGGAGGACGCCGATGCCGGGCACCGAGAACGGCAGGTAGGTCTCGGGATTCCAGCCCTCCGGCAGCATCGGCATGACCGTCTCGTCGACGAAGGCGACGACGCCCCAGGCGATCCAGACGGTGATCGCCAGCGGTGCCGTGACCAGCACGCCGGCGAGGAAATAGTTCCGGATACGGCCGAGCGGTCCGCGGCGGTGCGCCAGCTTCGCCATCGGATCGCCGTCGGCCGGCCCGTCGTCCTTGTTCTTCCGCATCAATGTCCCGGATCGAGGGAGGGTTTCGCCTCTATATGGCCCTCTTTCGGGCCTGCGCTATAGGCGCCGCCGCGTCGCAGGCCCGCGACGGCCCGCAGGCCGCCGGCGTTGCTGCACCGCCGAAGGAGCTTAGCGCGACTCGGGCCTCCGGGGCCATGCCCGGCCGGGCCCGGCGGCCGCTCAGGAGGCGCCGCTGCCGAAGAAGCCCGAGAGCGCGGCCAGGGTCTCCTCCGGCGCCTCCTCGGGCAGGAAGTGGCCGCCGGGCAGCGGCCCGCCCTCGACCCGCTCGGCCGCCACGCGCCACAGGGCCGGCACGTCGTAGGTCCGGCCGACGAGGCCCTGCCCGCCCCAGAGCGCCAGCAGCGGGCACTCGACGAGGCGGTTCTCGTCGGCGGCGTCGTGCTCCAGGTCGATGGTCGCCGCCGCCCGGTAGTCCTCGCAGGTCGCGTGGATCGCCGCCGGCTCGCGGAAGCAGCGCTTGTACTCGGCGACCGCCTCGGGATCGAAGGCCCCGGGCGTGCGGCCCCAGCGGTCCAGGCAGGTCTGCAGCCAGCCGTCGGGATCGGCGCCGATCATGCGCTCCGGCAGGTCGTAGGGCTGGATCAGGAAGAACCAGTGGAAATAGGCCGTCGCGAAGGCCTGGTCGGTCGCCTGGTACATCGCCCGGGTCGGCGCGATGTCGAGCACCGCGGCGCGGATCAGGCGCTGCGGATGGTCGAGCGCGAGCCGGTGCAGCACGCGGCCGCCGCGGTCGTGGCCGGCCGCCGCGAAGCGGACGAAGCCGAGCGTCTCCATGACCTCGACGACGTCACGGGCGAGCGCGCGCTTGGAATAGGCCGAGTGGTCGCCGCCGCCCGGCGGCTTCGAGCTGTCGCCGCAGCCGCGCAGGTCGGGACAGACGACGGTGAAGCGCTCGGCGAGCGCCGGGGCGATGCGGTGCCAGATCAAGTGGGTCTGCGGATAGCCGTGCAGCAGGATCAGCGGCGGGCCGTCGCCGCCGATCCTGAGATGGATCTCCGCCCCCGAGGTCGCGATGCGCCTCGTCTCGAACCCGTCGAACACGTTGCCGTGACTCCGCCCGCCAGACTTTGCCTTCGCCGCGTTCCAAGCAATATCACGCACAAGCGCCCGCCCCGGAGCATAATCACCGAATGACACTCAGACCGCGCCTGGTCTCGCTGGCCACGGCACTGCCCCCCCATCGCCTCGACCTCGCGTCCGTCGAAGCCTTCGCGACCCGCCTGTTCGATCCCGCCGACAGCGAGATCGAGCGGCTGCTGCCGTCGTTCGGCAACACCGGCATCGCCGAGCGCCGCTCGGCCCTGCCGCTCGAACGGCTGGCCCGGCCGCGCGGCTGGCGGGAGCGCCACGCCGACTTCCTGGAGACCGCGCCGCCGCTCGCCGAGCGGGCGATCCTCGACTGCCTGGAGCAGGCCGACCTGGCGCCCGACGAGGTCGACGCCCTGGTGGTGACCTGCACGACCGGCTTCACCGTGCCCTCGCTCGACGCCCAGCTGATGCAGCGCCTGCCCTTTCGGGCCGACCTGCAGCGGCTGCCGGTCTTCGGCCTGGGCTGCGCCGGCGGCGCGCTCGGCCTGGCGCGCGCGGCCGCCCTGGCGCAAGCCGCGCCCGGCTCAAAGGTGCTGTTCCTGTCGCTGGAGCTCTGCACCCAGACCCTGCGGCCGCAGGACCACTCGAAGAGCAACATCATCGCCTGCGCCCTCTTCGCCGACGGCGCCGCCGCGGCGCTGCTCTCGACCGACGCCGAAGCGCCGGCGCCGGCGCTCGCCGGCTGGGGCGAGCGGCGCTGGCCGGACAGCCTGGACGTCATGGGCTGGCACGTCGAGGACGACGGCCTGGGCGTGCTCTTCTCGGTCGAGATCCCGCGCATCGCCCGCAAGGGCTTCGCCGAGGCAGCCGACGCCTTCCTGGCCGGGCGCGGCCTCGCCCGGGGCGACCTCGACGGCTACGTCCTGCACCCGGGCGGCGCCAAGGTGCTGGCGGCGCTGGAGCAGTCGCTCGGGCTGCCCTGCGGCAGGCTGCAGGACGAGCGCGAGGTGCTGCGCCTCTACGGCAACATGTCGGGGCCGACCGTGCTCTTCGCGCTGGCCCGCAAGCTGGAGCGCGGCCTGACCGGTCGGCACCTGCTGGGCGCCCTCGGTCCCGGCTTCACCGCCGGCTTCGTGCTGCTCGAGACCTGAGCCGTGGAGTTCGGCTGGCTCGGCTGGGCCCAGGCCGTCGCGCTGCTGGTCGCGGCGCAGCGGCTGGCGGAGCTCGCCTGGGCGACGCGCAACGAGCGGCGGCTGCGTGCCGCCGGCGCCGTCGAGCACGGCCGGCGGCACTATCCGCTCTTCGTGCTGCTGCACGGCGGCTGGCTGATCGCCCTCGGCCTCGGCGTGGCGCCGGCGACGCGCCCCGACTGGGCGCTGCTCGGGCTCTTCGTGCTGCTGCAGCTGGCGCGGCTCTGGGTCGTCGCCAGCCTCGGGCGCTTCTGGACGACCCGCGTCATCACCCTGCCCGGCGCGCCGCTGCGCCGCCGCGGGCCCTACCGCTGGATCGCCCATCCGAACTACCTGGTCGTCGCCCTGGAGCTGGCGGTGCTGCCGCTGGCCTTCGGCGCCTGGTGGCTGGCGCTCGCCGCCAGCCTGCTGAACCTGCCGCTGACCTGGCACCGGATCCGCGTCGAGGAGGCCGCGCTCGCCGATCGGGCGCCGGCGCCGCCCCGGTGAGCCGCCCTCTCACGCGCTTGTCATCGGCCGTGATTGGCCGCGACCGGCAGCGGGACTAGCTCCGCGCCTGGGCGGTGAGCCCTTCATTGGCAGGGAGTTGAACGACATGACATCTCTTCGCGCGGCGCCGGCCCTGGCCGCCGCCTCGATCCTGGTCGCGGCCCTGGTCGCCGGCTGCGCCGCGCCCGCCTTCGACGCCGGCGGACCGGGCGCGACCCGGCAGACCAGCGCCGGCAAGGTGCTGGTCGATGCGCACGGCATGACACTCTACGTCTACGACGAGGACAGGGACGGCCGCTCGAGCTGCACCGGCCTCTGCGCCGCCGCCTGGCCGCCGGCCGAGGCCGCGCCGGGCGCCAGGCCGCACGACGGCTTCAGCCTGGTCGCCCGCGGCGACGGCGCGATGCAGTGGGCCTACGACGGCCGGCCGCTCTACGGCTATGTCGGCGACACGAAGCCCGGCGAGGTCAACGGCGACGGCGCCGAGGGCGTCTGGCACGCGGCGCACGGCTGAGCCGGGCCGCCGCCGGGCAGGGACACGGCGCCGCCTCCCCCGGAGGGGGCGGCGTCTCGTCTCTGTCTGGAAGCCGTCGGACGAAGGGTTGGTGCGGCTGAGTGGACTCGAACCACCACGGGGTTTCCCCCACAAGAACCTGAATCTTGCGCGTCTACCAATTCCGCCACAGCCGCGGGACACGCACCAACCTCGGGCCCGTCCAGGCCCGTCCTGCCGCACCGGAAGCTCGCCTTCCAGCCCGCCCAAGGTCCTCGAGGAGGAGGCTTGGTGCGGCTGAGAGGACTTGAACCTCCACGGGGTTTCCCCCACAGCGCCCTCAACGCTGCGCGTCTACCAGTTCCGCCACAGCCGCCTAGGGCCGAGCCGTCCCGGCGCGGTAGGCCGCACTATCTAGCGGGGGCGAAAAGGAAAGACAAGGGCAGTCTTGCCCCCCTCGGCACGATTTTCGGGCGGCCCCGGCGGGCCACCGGACGGCACCTTGGAGGCGCCCCCGCGGGCGGCTATATGAAGCCCATGAAACGCCATCCCCGCCTCGCCCAGATCCTGCTCGTCTGCGGCCTGCTGCTCGCCTTCGCGGCCGTTTCCTGGAGCCGCATCGCCGGCACGGAGATGAGCTGGCAGGGCTGGCTGGCCTTCGCCCTGGGCTGCACGCTGTCGCTCGCCCTCGCCGTCGTGCTCATGGGCCTGCTGTTCTACTCCAGCCGGTCCGGCGCCGACGAGGAGGCGAGCGACCAGAGCGTCTTCGACCGCCGGGCGGCCCGGCGCCCGGGCGCGGCCCCGGGGGCCCGGACCGGCGACGGACGCCCCGGCGCGAAGCGCTGAGCGCTCGCCCCGGCGGCCTCGCCCGGCCGACGCGCAGGAGCCGTTAAGAAAGCGGGAACCTGCAGGCGGCAGGATGCCACGCCATGGTCACGGAATTCCGCCAGATCGTCTTTCCCATGCCGGTGCTGCGCCAGGCCCTCGACAGCGCCCAGTTCAGCAGCGGCCTCGCCTGCTACGCCCTGCCGCCCGGCACGATCGTCGGCGTCAAGCTGCACGAGGAGGTCACGCTGCTGATCGACGCCCTCGACGGCGGCGAGCAGGCCGACTGGACGCTGAGCGCCGCCGAGATCGGCGCGGCGATGATCCGCTGGTGCGTCACCGGCGGCGTGCCGCTGCCGCGCGCCGGCGACAAGCGCCTGTCCAGCGTCGCCGGGCACCTCTGCCTGGAGATCTACCTGCCCGGCGGCGTCGACCCGCTGCCGCCCGAGACCCTCGGCGCCGGGCTGCCCTTCGAGGCCGGCGCCGTCGAGATCCACTTCACGGAGTGAGGGCCGCGGAGGCGCGCGCCCCTACCCCGGCCCGTTCATGATCGAGGGCAGGTAGGTCGCGACCTCGGGGAACCAGACCAGCAGCACGACCGCCAGCACCATGATCAGGAACATCGGCAGGCTGGCGCGCGCGATGAAGCCCATGTCGTGGCCGGTCATGCCCTGCAGCACGAAGAGGTTGAAGCCGATCGGCGGCGTGATCTGCGCCATCTCGACGACGATCATCAGGTAGATGCCGAACCAGATCATGTCGAAGCCGGCCTGGCGGACCAGCGGCTCGATGACCGCCATGGTCAGCACGATCGAGGAGATGCCGTCGAGGAAGCAGCCGAGCACGATGTAGAAGACCGTCAGCAGCGCGATCAGCTCGAGCGGCCCCAGGTGCAGCGCCCCGATGCCCTCGGCCAGCGCCGCCGGGATGCCGGTGAAGCCCATGGCCAGCGACAGGAAGGAGCTGCCCATCAGGATGAAGGCGATCATCGCGGAGGTGCGCACGGCGCCGAGCAGGGACTCGCGGAAGGTCTCCCAGGTCAGGCTGCGCTGGATCGCCGAGAGCGCCAGCGAGCCGACGACGCCCAGCACCGCCGCCTCGGTCGCCGTCGCGAAGCCGGTGTAGATCGACAGGATGACCGCCAGGATCAGGCCGAGCACCGGCAGCAGGTCGAGCAGCGAGCGCAGCCGCTCGCGGGCGGTGAAGCGGATGTACTCGCGCTTGGTCTTGCCGCTGACCAGGTCCCAGACGACGACGTAGGTCATGAACAGCAGGGCCAGGCAGATGCCCGGCAGGATCCCGGCGATGAACAGCCGGGCGATCGATTCGTTGACCGTGACGCCGTAGATGATCATCGAGATCGAGGGCGGAATCAGCAGGCCCAGCGTGCCGGCACCGGCCAGGGTGCCGATGTTCATGCGCTCGGGATAGCCGCGCTTGCGGAGCTCCGGCACCGACATCTTGCCGACCGTCGCGACGGTCGCCGCCGAGGAGCCGGAGATCGCCGCGAAGATCGCGCAGCCGGCGATGTTCACGTGCAGCAGGCCGCCCGGCAGGTACTGCAGCCAGGGTGTCAGCCCCCGGAACAGCACCTCGGAGAGCCGCGAGCGGAACAGGATCTCGCCCATCCAGACGAACATCGGCAGGGCGGTCAGGGTCCAGGACGACTGCGAGCTCCAGATGGTGATCGCCATCGAGTCGCCGACCGGCCGGTGGGTGAAGAGCTCCATGCCGATGAAGGCGCAGACCAGCAGGCTGCTGCCGACCCAGACGCCCGAGCCGAGCAGGAAGAACAGCGAGAAGACGAAGAGCGCGATCAGCGGCAGCTCGCTCACGGCTCGCCTCCCGAGCCCTTGGTGTCGGCCTCGGGCGAGGCCAGGGCGCGCTCGGGCTCGATGAGCACGCGCAGGAAGGAATCGAGCGTCGCCAGGGCCAGCGCCGCGGCGCCGATCGTCACCAGGCTCTGGGGGACCCACAGCAGGAAGGCGGCCGAGCCCTCGCTGCGCTCGCCGAACAGCCAGGAGAACCAGGCGAGGCGCCCCATGTAGAAGGCGAGATAGCAGGCGCCGGCCGCCATCACCGCGCGGCACCAGCGCTCGGCGTTGACCCGGCCGCGGTCGCCGAAGCGGTTGATCAGCAGGGCGACGCGGATGTGCCCGCCGGTCTTGAAGGTCCAGGCGAGGGCGAAGAACGAGCCGGCCGCCATGGCATAGCCGGCCAGCTCGGTGACCCCGCCGAGGAAGACGCCGGCGAGGCGCGACAGGATCGACGCCAGGACGAGCCCCGTGAGCGCGATCAGGAAGCCCGCGGCGACCAGGCCGCAGGCGCGGTAGAGCGGCTCCAGACGGTCGAGCAGGCGCAGGACCGGCGAGGCGGACGAAGGGGTGTCAGTCACGGGACGGCGACCAATGGAGGGCGAGCGGGGCCGCAAGGGACCGCCGGCGCGGCGCCGTCGTCAGGCGCCGCGCCGGCCCGGTCCTACATCTTGCTGTAGGCGTCCAGGACCTTCTGGCCGGCCTCGCCGGCCTTCTCCTTCCACTCCTTGGCCATGGTCGCGCCGACCGTCTTGAAGCCGGCGGCCAGCTCGGCGCTCGGCGGGCCGACCTCCATGCCGTGCTTGGCGAGCTCGGTCTTGTACCAGTCCGACAGCTCCTCGGCCTTGGCCCAGCCCGCCTTCTCGGCCTTGGCGGCCTCGTCGCGGATGATCTTGCGGGTCGCCTCGTCGAGGCCGTTCCAGGCATCCTTGTTGGCGAAGACCATGTTCTTCGGCAGCCAGGCCTGGGTGTCGTACCAGTACTTCACGTACTCCCAGAGCTGCCGGTCGTAGCCGGTCGAGCCGGAGGAGATCATCGATTCGGCGACGCCGGTCGCGAAGGCCTGGGACAGCTCGGCGGTCTCGATCTTGGTCGGGATCGCCCCCATCAGCTCGGCCAGGCGCGAGGTCGCGGCGTTGTAGGCGCGGAACTTCACGCCCTTCATGTCCTCGATCTTGGTGACCGGCTTGTTCGTGTAGAGCCCCTGCGGCGGCCAGGGCACGGCGAAGAGGAAGACCAGGCCCTGCTCGTCCATGATCTTCACGATCTCCGGCTTCGAGGCCTTGTAGAGCTTCATCGCGTCCGCGAAGGAGGTCGCCACGAAGGGGATCGCGTCGATCTCGAACAGCGGGTTCTCGTTGCCCAGCGCCGACATCAGGCGCTCGCCGATCGGCGCGATGCCGCGCCGCACCGAGCTGTAGATCTCGCCGCCGCCGATCAGCGAGCCGCCGGGGTGGGTCTTGATCTCCAGCTTGCCGCCGGTCGCCTTGGTCACCGCGGCGGCGAAGGCGGCGTTGTTCTCGGAGTGATAGTTCGTCGCCGAATAGGCCTCCGGCATGTCCCAGGTCTCGGCCGCGGCCGGGCCGGCCGCGACGCCGAGGCCGGCGGCGAGCAGAAGCCCGGCGCCGAGGCCGAGCAGGCCTCCACGCAGGCTGCGGTGGCTGGTCTCGATCATCTTTTGGTTCTCCCTGTTCTTCTTGCCGGTCCCGGCGGACGCCGTCCCGAGGCGACCCGACCGAGCCGGTCGTGCCGCGCATTGCATCTTAGGGCCGCGCGCTACGCAAGCGCGAAAGGGCGACCGGCCGAGGGTTGCGGCACGCCAGCCCGGGGGCTAGCGTTCGCGCCAGGGGTGCACGCGACCTTGGGGGACCTGTCCGGGGGACAGGCCATGCGACTCCTGACGAAGGCGCTGGCGATCTCGTGCTGCGCCGCTTTCCCGGTCGCCTTCGCCGCCGCGGCGCGGGCTGACTGCACGATTCCCGGCTATGCCGCCGACGCCGAGCCGCGGCTCGGCGGCTCGGCGTCCTGCGACGACATCGCCACCTTCAACATCCAGACGCCGCGCGGGCCGCGCCAGGTGCACATGGTCCGCGACCAGACCATCCGCGACGACTGGGCGGTCCCGGTCGAGACGACCCGCATGGCGATCGAGCGCTCCGCCGAGACGCTGCGCGAGATCGGCAGAGGCACGGTGCCGAACCTGCTGGTCGTGGTCACCGGGCTGCTGCCCAGCGCGACCGCCCCCGATCCCCGCGATCCCGAGGCGGTCGAGGCCGACCGGCGCAGCTTCGCCGAGGGCGTCGCCGACGGCCGTTCCGGCGACGAGTGCCTGATCCTGGTCTATCCGGGCAACGTGGCCGAGGAAGAGCTCGACGTCATGGTCGCGCACGAGTTCTTCCACTGCGTGCAGTACGCCCTGGCGCCGGAGCAGATGCGCGGCCGGCGCGCCGGCCGGCCGGACGACTGGTGGGTCGAGGGCAGCGCCGAGTGGTTCGCCAACCTCGCCTATCCGGAGCGCGACGCCAGCGCCAGCTACCTGCCGGCCTACGACAAGCGCACGCCCGACCATCCGATCGTCGATTCCAGCTACGACGCCTTCGTCTTCTGGTCCTGGTACGGGCGCAGCTGGGGCCCGGCGGCGGTCTTGAACTACCTGCATCTGGCACCGGACGGCGGCAAGGCGGCGCAGCTGGACGCCGCCGCCGAGGTGATCGACCGGGAGCACTGGCAGGAGTACCTGCAGGACTACCTGGACCGGGACCTGCTCTATCCCGACGCCCGGCGGCTGCCGGTCAACCCGAAGCCGGGCGAAAGCTTCCTCTGGACCGAGGACGCGACCCGCAGCCTGAAGGGCGAGCGCCTGGCGCTCTATCGCGCCGACCTGATCTTCACCTGCGGCAGGTGGACGATCGAGACGCGCGACGAGGTCGGCGGCTGGAAGGTCCGCGACCCGGCGGAGACCGGCGGCTGGCGGGAGCTGCCGGAGCGGATCGAGGTCGAGGCCGGCGAGGAGAAGCGCTTCCGCCTCGGCGGCATCGGGCTGACCGACGAGGGCTTCCGCCTGACCATCCAGGCGACCCGGGACGAGGCAGGCCGCGAGGCCTGCGGCTGCGGCGGCTACCGGGAGCGGACCCGCGGCGCGGACCACGACTCCTGCCTGGTCGGCACCTGGCGGCTGACCTCCGGCGGCCTCAACGAATGGCTGGCGACCCAGCTCGAGGCGATCGAGCGGGCCTCCGGGACCTGGGCGAGCTACGACACCGAGACCACGGCCGACGACGAGGGGCGCAAGCTGACCGTCGGCGGCGACGGCCGCTACCACTATGGCGTCAGCACGATCGGCACGACGACCGACGCCTACACCGAGAAGGGCGACCACTACGGCAGCCGGATCCGGGCGAGCGGCGGCGGCGCCGGCTACTGGAGCACCAAGAACGGCATCCTCGACGTCTGCGCGCTCAGCGAAGCCTCGGCCGGCACCGCCGAGCTGATCCTGAAGGACGAGCGCATGACCGTGCGGCTGCCCCAGTACTTCTCGGAGCACCTCTACTCCGCCGGCTACGTCTACGACTGCTCGGAGGGTCATCTCCACCTGCGCATCGCGCGGATGCCGGGCGCTCCGGCGCCGATGGAGTGGGACTACGAGAAGGTCGGCCCGGGCCCGCCGCCCGACGACCCCTGACGCCGCCGCCGGCGCGCCGGCGGCTCTGCCCGGCCCCCGGTCGACCGGCGTCCCCCGCTCGGCTAGACTTCACGCCGCGGTCGATCGGGTTGTGGGGGACGGCGGTCGGCCCTGTTCGCAAGAGCTGAAACAGCGACGAACGGGGAGACGGCAATGACCAGACTTGGGGCCCTCGCCGGCCTGATCGGCCTTGTCGCGGCGCTCGCCGCGCCGGCGGCCGCGCAGGCCGCCGACGCCAAGGGGGCAGCGGACCATCCGATGATCCAGCGCTATCCGGGCGCCGAGATCATCCGCTACCAGCGCGACGCCTTCACCGACTACCACCTCTTCACGGAGCCCGCGACGGCCTACGGCGGGCTCGACAAGAACCTCGATCACACCGAGGAGCTCGAGGGTGCGGTCACGCGCATCACCTACCGCCTGCCGGAGAAGCGCTCGACGCTGGAGATCTTCCGCAACTACGAGCAGGGCCTGAAGAAGGCCGGCTTCGAGATCCTCTTCGACTGCTCCGACCAGGCCTGCGGCGGCCGCAACTTCAACAACGCCGTGGTGCCCTACAACGCGCAGTTCGGCGACAACTACCGCGACCAGCGCTATCTCGCCGCGCACCTCTCGCGGCCGAAGGACGGCGACCTCTACGCCATGCTCTACATCGCGCGGAACACGACGAGCGGCGGCAAGGACAAGAACCGCGTCTTCGGCCAGCTCGACGTGGTCGAGCTCACCCCCATGGACACTGGCCTGGTGACGGTCGACGCCGAGACCATGGCCAGGGGCCTGGAGGACGAGGGCCGGATCGCGCTCTACGACATCTACTTCGACACCGACAGCGCCGGGCTGAAGCCGGAGTCCGATGCCGCCCTGGCGCAGATCGCCAGGCTGATGACGGACGAGCCGATGCTGAAGGTGCTGATCGTCGGCCACACCGACAGCCAGGGCAGCCTGGACTACAACCTGATGCTCTCGCGCAAGCGCGCCGCCGCCGTGGTGGAGGCCCTGGCCAGCCGGTTCGGCGTGGCGGCGGAGCGCATGACCCCGGCCGGGGTCGGCTTCCTGGCGCCGGTCGCCAGCAACCGCACGGAAAAGGGCCGCGCCCTCAACCGGCGGGTCGAGCTGGTGGACTACCGATGACCCCACTTGCGACTCGCCCCGCGGCACCCCACACTGAAGGTCTCATTCAACAAACGAAAGGAGGTGATCCAGTGTCTCACTCTCATTCTCGGACGGCCGCCGGGACCTGGGTCATCACCGCCGCAGCGCTGGCGTGAGCTGACCCGGACTGACGGTCCTCGGCACCGACCGAGGTTTGACGAGGGGAAGGGCTGTCCGAGAGGGCAGCCCTTCTCTCTTTCCGGGGCCTGGACCGGCCCCGCGACGCCGGACGAACGGTCATGAGCCATGAACCCGCAGCGGCCCCCGTCGGCGTGGTCCTGCTGAACACCCGCTTCCCGCGGCTCCTCGGCGACATCGGCAACCCGGCCTCCTTCGACCGGCCGGTGCTCTACCGCCGCGTCCCGGCCGCGACCGTCGGGGCCGTGGTGCGCGCCGAGGGGGTCGAGGGCCCGCTCGCCGAGGCGATCCTGGCCGCGGCGGAGGCGCTGGTCGCCGAGGGTGCCGCGGTGATCGCGACCAGCTGCGGCTTCCTCGGCGAGCTGCAGGACCGGCTGGCGGCCGCCCTGCCGGTCCCGGTCGCCGCCAGCGCCCTCGCCCTGCTGCCGCGGATCCGCGCAGACCTCCGGACGCGCCAGGGCCCGGCCGCGCGGATCGGCGTGCTGACCTTCGATTCGCGGCGCCTGAAGCCGCTGCACTTCGCTGGGCACTGGTCCGACGACCTCGTCGTCGAGGGCCTCGAGCGGGGCCGCGAGCTCTTCCCCGTGATCACCGAGGACCGCGAGACGCTCGACCGTGCCGCCGCCGAGCAGGACGTCGCCGAGGCGGCGCAGCGGCTGCTCGCCCGCGCCGGTCGGCTCGACGCCGTCGTGCTGGAGTGCACCAACATCGGCCCCTATGCCGAGCGCGTGCGTTCGGTCACCGGCGCCGCCGTCCACGACCTGGTCGGCAGCCTGCGCGCGGGCCCTGCGACGACCTAGCGGGGGCCCGATCGGGTCGGCGCCCTAGATGTCGCCGCCCCATTCGACGAGGCAGCAGCCGGCCGCGCCGGGACCGCCGGAGCGGCTGTTGCCGCCCGACCCGCCGCCGCCACCGCCGCCGAAGCTCTGCCCCGGGATGCCGTCCCCGTTGCCGGTGCCGGGACCGCCGCCACCCCCTGGAGCGTTGCCCGCTCCGGGCGCGGCACCGCTGCCGGAGCCGCCGCCACCGGTAGCGCCCGCCGCTCCGCCGCCGCCACCTCCGGCCCGATTGCCGGCGCCGTCGCCCGCACCGCCGTTGCCCCCGGCGAAGCCGCCGGCGCCGCTGCCGCCGGCGCCGCCGGCACCGCCGTCGTTGCCGCGCAGGCCGGCCTGGCCGCCACCGGCCGAGAGGTAGGCGCCGAAGGCGCTGGTGCCGCCGCCGTTTCCGGTCTGCTCCGCGCCGCCCGGCGGCCCGCCGACGCCGATGGTCACGGGCACGGTCGCTCCCGGAGCGAGCTCGACGATGCTCCTGGCCGAGCCGCCGCCACCGCCGCCGCCGCCACCGCGTTCGCCGCTCTTCCCGCCCCCGCCGCCTCCGCCGCCGCCGACCAGCGTCACCCGCAGGCGTGTCACGCCGGCAGGGACGACGAAGGCGCCGTCGGCGGTGAAGGTCTGGGCGCCGTAGGCGATCACCGGCCGCACGCCCGGCAGCAGCTGGGGCAGCATCAGGCGTCCGTCCCCCGGCTGAGGGTGAAGGTGACGATCAGGCCGAGCAGGCGGGCGTCGCCGGCGTGGCTGTCGGCGGCGTCGGCGGCCTCGCGCCGGACCTGAAGGTGCAGCAGGTCCTCGGCGGCCGGCGTGCCGCCGGGCAGGACCGCGACACGCGCGCTGCGCCGGAGCACGCCCACCGTCGCGCCGAGGACGTCCGTCAGGCCGGCGTCCGCGCCCCAGGCCGGCGGGGCCGCCCCGTCGCTCGCCGCAGCGGCGCGCAGCACCCACCTGACGGCGCCGCCGCCGGTCGTGCCGGGCGCGTGCAGCACGGCCACCTCGAAGGGGCCGGCGTCCCAGCTCTTCGGGGTCGGCAGGGTCAGCTGGGCGTGCTCCGGAGTCGCCGGATCGAAGGGCAGGAACCACTGGCTCGGGCTCGTCGGCGCCTGGCCGTCGTCGGCCAGCGGGCCGCAGCCGCCGGACGGGCTCGGCTGGATCGCCTGGGCCGGCACCAGGATCGAGTGGGCGCCGAGGGTCAGCGCCCCGACGTCCTGGGCGACCTCCGCCGGCGAGCGCAGCTCCTGGCCGCTCTCGTCGGCCCGGACGCGCAGCATCTTGCCGGCGTCGCCCGACTGGATCGCCGGCAGCGAGAGCGCCGCCCGGGCCGCCTCGGCGGCGGCCTGCGCGGCCTCGGCGGCGGTCCGGGCGGCCTCGGCCCCGGCCTGCGCGCCCGCCGCGGCGTCGGCGCTGCCGGCGGCGGCCTGGGCGCGGCCCTGGGCGGCGGCGATCTCGTCGCCCTCGGGGCCGTTGGCCAGGCCGTCGGCGCCGGCGTTCCAGAGCAGCACCCGGCCGGCCTCGGGCGCCGGCAGGAACAGCTCGCCGAGCGCGCTCGAGGCCGGCAGCTTGGCGGTCCGCCCGACGGCGTCGGCGAGCTGCTGGCAGATCATCACGATGCGGTCGAAGAAGCCCTCGTGGGTCTCGGCGTAGAAGTTGCCCTGGTTCTGCAGGTCGATCTGCTGGTCGATGGTCAGGCGCCGCTCGATGGTCAGGCGCGCACCGGCCGGCAGCGGCGGCCCCGACAGCGGGTAGGCGATCGAGCCGCTGCCCGGGTAGCCGGCGACCGAGACCGCATAGTCGCTGTCCTGCGCCAGCAGGGTCTCGCCGCCGTCGGCCGCGGTCAGCGTGACGACCAGGTCGGCCGCCGCGGTCACCGGGAAGTCGAAGGAGAAGGCCGTCGCGCTGTCGTTGCCCTCGTGGATGCGGCGCGAGGTCGTGCTGGTCACGGTCATGGTCGGCGATCCCTGGCGGTCGGAGTCGTTGCGAAATTAGCAATGCCCGTGCTGCGTCGATAGCACCGGCGGCCCCGCTGGACCCGGCGGAGGAGACCTCCGCGCTGGCCATCCGTTCCCTCTTGTGGCACTCTTTGTTCGGTATCGCTGCGGTCCCGGCGCTCCCCGAAGAGCAGCATTCCGGCGCCTCTGGACCGAAGCCGGAGCCCGTCGACGGCGGCGCCCTTCCCACAGGAGGAGACGGCGATGTTCCACAGCTACGTGCGCGCCGCCTCCGGCCGGATCGTCGACATCGGCCGCGCGCAGTTCCTCATGGACAAGGACCTGGCCCGCGAGACGGCGGAATGGATCGAGACCAGTCCCGGCCGCGTCAGCGCCGCCCCGGCGGAAGCCGGCGCGGACGCGCCGTCGCCCCGCGACCAGGCCTTCTGGGAGCGCTACTGCGCCCGGCACAGAGAGAAGTACGGCACGCCCTTCGTGCCGGACAGCGACCCCGACTGGAGCTGACGGAAGGCCATCGATGTATCACGGCACGATTCGAAACGTCATCGGCGTCGCCATCGACCTCGATGAAGCACGCCCTCAGATGGAGGATGACCTCGTCCGAGATGCCGTCGAGATGACTGAAAGGGCCTGGCCTTCTTTCAGGCGACGGCTTAGGAGCGGCAAGCCCCAGCCGCCGAAAGTGCCCCCTGTCCGAACGAAACTGCAGCTATTCTGGGAATTCTACTGCATGCTGCACCAGGAGCGGCATGGCATGTCCTTCGATCTCGACCTCTACGTACCGGAAGCGCTACGGCCGCCGCCGATCACGGTCATCCGCCTCTAGGAGCGCCCCCGCCGGCCCGCTCCCCGGCTCGGCGGCCAGTACGTCGCTGCTCTCGCGCTTCGCGGGGTCGAAGGCGGCCTTGCGCAGGCGGATACCTTTCGGACCGAGCTTGAGCACGTCGCGCCCGCTGTCGATGGCGTCGTAGCCTGCCCGTCGCAGCAAGGCGAACGGTTGGTCTGCATTGATCTTGAGGAGTTGCCAGGCCATGCTGCCGGCCATCAGGACGACCTCGCTCCCTGCCTCCGCGAGTCGCAGAAACTGCTCGACGGTCCATGCGCCCCGGATCGGCGCGGCATTGACGAGACGTTGCGCCTCCTTCCGGGACCTCGCGTTGCGCACCAGCTCGGCCCAGTCGCTCATGGTGACAGCGTCTTCGTAGGCCAGCGACTTCTCGATACGCAGCATGAACTCGGCCGGCTCCTCGGCGCCGCCCTGACGGGCGAAGCCGGCGGCGTAGCCCCGCTCGCGGGAGAAGTGGGCACCGCCGGGGTAGCTCGCCGGCCGCGCCCCGCTCGCCTCGCCCCGGTAGTAGCCGCCTTCGTAGCCCATCTGCCGCGCCCGCGCCATGCGGCTCGCCTCGTCCGTCGGCAGGCTGCGTCCCTTGCCGCCCGCCATGCCGAGCGTCGAGGCGTCGAGCGCCTCACGGACGCTCTTGCCGCCAGCTGCGGCAACGCGCGCCGCCCGAGCCCCCGTGCCCAGTGCCCCGACGTCGAGGGCCATCCGGGTGGCCTCGTCCGGCGACCAGTCGCCACCCTGGGCGACGTGGCCGGGCAGCAGCAGCGACTGCAGCAGGTCGAGGGCCATGCCCGGCCAGGTCGCGACGATCCGGCCGTCGGCATCGCGGCTGACCGGCAGCAGGCTGCTGCGGTCGATCGCCGGATCGGCACCGGTCAGCGCGTAGACGCGCTCCCGGGCCGTCTTGCCGCGCGCCGCCGTCCAAGGCCCGTCCCGGACGGATCGCTCCGCTCCTCCCTCCGGAACGGTCTCAGCCGGAACGGGATCGGCCGGCGACACGGCCCCGGCGCCGCCGCGCGCGACGAGTTCCCGCACCAGGTCCTCCAGCTGCGCCCGGTCGAGCGGCCTGCCGGTGCGGCGCTCCTCGGCCTCGACGCGATGCCGGACCGCCCGGTCGAGCAGCGCCTCGGCGCGCGGCTCGTTGGCCGGCGTCGGCGGACCGGCTCCGCGCTCCGCGAGCGCGCGCTGGCGGGACAGCGCCTGCGCGACTGCCTCCTCCCGGTCGAGGAAGGCCAGGTCGGCGGCGCCCGCCCTGCCCTCGCGGCGCGCGGCGACCGCCGCCTGCAGCCGCTCCAGGTCCGCGAAGTCGCGATCGTCGAGGCCGTCGCGCGCCAGGGTGAAGAGGTCGAGCTGGGCCAGGTGCTCGGGGTCGTAGCCGGCGAGCCGGCGCAGGCCGTAGAGCAGCAGGGGGTCGCTGTCCGGCTGGTCCCCGGCGGCGATTCGGCGGGCGCGCCGGCCCAGCGCCAGGCGCTGCCACCCGGAGAGCCGCTGCGAAACCGCGAAGGGCAGCCCTTCGACGAGGATGCCCCGCTCGACGGCCTGCCGCGCCTCGGCCAAGGCCTGGCGATCGGCGGCCCGCTCCTCGCGCGCCCGGCGCGCCTCGCCGAGGTCGATGCGCTCGGCCACCAGCTCGCCGAGGGCCGGGTTGGCGAGCAGGCGCGCCTTGTCGCGCTGCTCCGCCGGCGTCAGGCCCTCGGCCTGCCAGCCGGCGAGCAGACGGTCGGCCGAGGCGCCGCGCGCCAGCTCCGCCGCCTTGTCGCGCGCCCGCTCGAGCAGCGGCTCGAGCGTGCGGCGGTCGCCGGCGGTCAGCTCGCCCTCGGCGCCGCGGAAGTAGGCGAAGGCCCGGCCGAAGTCCTCCTGCTCCAGCAGCCGGCGCACGACGCCGTCGTGCAGGCGCGAGCGCAGGGCGCGCCCGGCGAGCCGACGGCTCTCCGCCGGCCAGCCGCCGCGGCCGGCCAGGTTCTCCAGCCCCGCCGTGCCGCGGGCGAGCGCCGTGCCGATCGCCTCGGGCGCGCCGCCGCTCTCGGCGGCCGCCGTCCCGGCGGCGCGGATCTCGCCGAGATCGACGGCGTCGAGCCAGGCGCCGAACTGCTGCCGGGCATGGGCGTCGATCGCCTCGGCCGCCTGCCGCCGCTGCTCTGACTAGAGACCGGCGTAGGCCGGGCGCAGGGCCGGCTCCAGCTCCGCGAGGCCACGGCGCCCGACGGCGTCGAGCGACCGCAGCGTCTCGTCTCGCGCCAGCAGGGCGCCGCGGCCCGCCTTGGCCAGGTAGCCGCTCTCGGGATTCTTCAGCAGGTCCTCGACGGCGGCGGCGCTGGCCGTCTCCGCCTCCTGCAGCAGCGCCCTGCCCCGTTCCGCCGCCTGGCGCTTCGCGAGGTCGTCGGCGATGCCGCCCAGCGCGCCGCCCAGGCCCGACAGCGCCTCCCCGCGCGCGCTCAGGGCAGCGCCGCGTTCGTCGCGCGGCACGCGGATCGCCGGCAGGGAGAAGGACTGGACGGGGATCGAGACCGGCGCGATCGCCTGCCGGCCGAGGCCGGCCGCCTGGGCCGTGGGCACCCTGGGCATGCTAGAAGACTCCCGCCTTGCTGAGGCCGTACCAGCGCTCGGCGACCGAGCCGGCGCCGCTCAGGAGCGCGCTGCTCGAGGCCTGCGAGGGGCTCGGGCCGGTGTAGGCGTAGGTCACCGGCGCCGACGCCGCGCCGTAGTCGTCGAGCGCGGCCTGGCTGTCGAAGTTCATGGCGCGCAGGCGCTGCTCGTAGGCCCGGCGCTCGGCGTTGCGCCGGATCACGCCGACGTCGTAGGCAGCCAGGGTGTCGGTGTCGGCCAGCACGTCGAGGGCGCTGGAATCGTCGTCGAGGGCGACGCCGCTTGCGGCCAGTACGGCGACCTGGCGGGCGCGCAGGGAGCCTGCCTGCTGCCGGTACTGCCGCTCCTCGACCACGCCCTGGGCCAGCTCGTCCTGGGCCAGGGACTGGGCGGCCTGGGCGTTGTTGCGCTCGACGGCCGCCTGGTACTGGTACTGCTGCTGGGCGACCTGGGTCTGGGCCGCGGCCTGCTGCTGGCCGGCGGCGGCGGTCTGCGCCGCGCCGCGGGCCTGGTTGAGCGTGCCGAGCACGGTGAAGCCGAGCGAGACGACGGCCAGCGCCGCGGTCACGTCGCACATGACGAGATCCGGCGGGGCGAAGTCTTCGGGGTATCCATCGGAAGTCCCTCCATCCAGAAGCGGCGGAACGGCAGGCCGAAGGGGCCGTAGGGTGCCGGCGGCTCGAAGCGGAAGCCGAGCCAGGCGAGCCAGCGGCGCGACAGCGCGTTGCGCTCGTCGACCCAGTTGTGCAGCAGGGCGTGGCCGCGTCGCATCTCCCGCAGGTAGCCGGGGCAGCGGCGCAGGAAGGCACGCTGGTGGCGGACCAGCAGCGCCGAGCCGAGCAGCCAGGGCAGCCCGCAGTCGGCGAGCAGGCTCGGGCGCGCGACGCCGAACATCACGGCCGGCTCGTCGCCGACCCAGCCGGTCCAGGCGAGCGGCGAGTGGTGCAGACTGGTCGAGAGCGCCGTGAGGCCGTCGACGCCGCCGCCGGCGAAGACCTCCCGCCGGTCGGCGGCGCGCAAGTGCGGCGCCAGCCGGCGGGCGTCTTCGGGTCTCGCCGGCAGGACCCGGATCTCCGGGAGGTCAGCCACCGATCTCGAGCTCCGCGGTCATGCCGAGCACGGTGATCGGCAGCGGATCGCTCTGGCGCACCAGGATCGTCGTGTCGTCGGCCCACTCGGGCGCGACGTTGAGGCCGATCTGGCCGGTGAAGGGCCGGGTCGGCGTGCCGTAGGGCTCGCCGGCGCGCTGCTTGACCTCGACCAGCTCGCCCGCCCCGCCGCCGGGCCCGACCCGGACGCCGCGCGCAGCGAGCACGCGCAGCAGCACCCGGTGGATGCGCAGCCGTTTCGCCGCCGCCGCCGGGTCGCTCAGGGTCACCGGCAGGGTCTCGATCGTCGCCTCGTAGGGCAGCCCGACATGGACCCGCTCGGCCGCCGTCTGCAGGCTGATGCGGCCGCCGGTCACGACCTGGCGCGGCTGCACGCCGCCGTCGGCCAGGATCGCCACGGTCTCGCCCTCCAGGTGGCCGAGGCCCGACAGCTCCCTGGTCGCCGGCCCGTCGTAGCTGAGGCCGCTGTCGAGGAAGAAGGCCTCCTCGATCGCCCGGTCCTCGCGCTCCTTCATGCGCTCGAGATAGACCCGCTCGCTGCCCTCGACCGTGCGGCGCACCGCCAGGTAGACGACGTCCTCGTCGTTCTCCCGGACCACCGCGACGGACTCGAAGGCGCCCTCGGTGACATGGCTGTGCCAGGCCCAGACATCGTGCTCGCGCATGTAGGTCAGGGCCGCCAGGCGCCCGTCGCCGAGCACGCACCAGACCACCGACCAGGGGGTCTGGGCATAGGCCATCTCGCGGATCCGGCCCTCGCCGCGGAACAGGTGCTTGGCCAGCACCGTGACCTCGTTGCCGCTGTAGCCGTCGACCGCGAGCTGGTAGCCGAGGTCGTAGACCGCGCGGCCGTCGTAGCGCACGAACAGCACGGTGTTGCCGATCACGACCGGCGGCACGTGGCTGCAGCCGCGGTAGGACTGCGGCTTGACGTTGACGTTCGAGGGGGTGAGCGCCACCTCGTCGCCGCCGTTGACCTTGAACTCACCCCCCGAGGTGAAGAGCAGCAGGTCGCTCAGGCTGACGTAGTGGCGGATCTCGTTGACCTGCCGCGCAGCGATCGTGAAGGTCACCGCGTCGTCGTCCTTCGACGGCGTCGAGACGTTGAGGTTCTCGTAGTTCGCCGAGGTCGACATCCAGGTCTTCTGCGGATCGTCGTCCGAGGCGCCCCAGACCGAGCGCTGCTCGTGCAGGCCGACGGTCGCCGGATAGGCGCCGGCGGCGGCGAAGGGGTTGCGGCCGGTCGGCGGCGTGTCGCTGACATCCGGGGCGATGTTGTCGTCGGCGAAGGCGGTCGTCTCGCTGGCGCCGATCCAGCCGTAGATGCCGTTGTCGAGCTTGTAGACGTTGTACTTCGCCGCCCCGGCGACGGCTGCCCAGGAGAGATTGACCGGGCTGCCGCTGGTCGGCGAGGCGCCGACCGAGGCGCTGGCCGGCGTCGATTCCTCGAAGGTCTCGGCCTTGACCGCCGTCACCCGGTAGTACTGCGCCGGCCCGCCCGAGCCGCCCGAGGCCGACAGCCCGCCCGGCGGCGCGATCGAGGGCTGGAAGTCGATGACCTCCAGGCTCCAGGCGTCGTCGGCGCTGCGCGTCAGCTTGCGCGGCGCGTAGCCCGGATGGGCGAGATACATCGTGTCGGCCGACTGCACGAACTTGAGCCGCTCCAGCTCGTCGGCCGACCAGGGGGTGGCGATCCGGTAGACCCGCTCGGCGGTGCCGCCGCCGCTCCAGGCCGGCAGGCCCGTGCCGTCGAGCGGCCGGCCGTCCAGGTCGGAGAGGCTGACGCTGTCCGCGCCGGTCACCGTGACCGCCCAGAACCGGCCGTTGAGCGCCGTCGGTCCGGTGAGACCCTCCAGGAAGATCCAGTCGCCGTTGCCGTAGCCGTGCCCCGCGACCGTCAGCACGACCGGATCGCCCGGGGCGACACCGGCGACGGCCCGGCTCGGCTCGGTCACGACGGCGCCGTCCTTGACGACCCTGAGATAGCCCTCGCCGAGCTCCAGCACGTAGGTCTGCTCGGTCGAGAAGGCGAAGGGGATCAGCCGGATCCGGTCGCCGCGGGCGCGCAGCACGAACTCCGTGCCCGGCCGGTTGCTGACCCCGCCCTCGGCATGGACGAGGAAGTTCTCCAGCGTCTTCGCGCCGAGGTCGAACTTCGAGAGGTCGACCCGCGCGAAGAGCGCCGGCGACAGCACGCCCGCGGTGAAGCCGGACTTGGTGAGGGCGATGTCGGACATGGTGCTCTCTTCTTCCGCTAGCGCCGCGCCGCCAGCGCCTCCGGCTCCGCTCCTGCCCGGCTGCCGTTCTCGGCGAGATCCGCGCGCCTGGCGGCGTCGCGACGCTGGGCATAGAGCTGCAGCAGGGTGTCGCGCTTGCGCAGGTCGCCGATCAGCGACTGCGCGAGGTCGACCGCCAGGCGTGCCGCGAGCGCCCCGACGAAGCCGGCGTCGAACAGCGTCGCGTTGGCGACGTTGGCGCTGTAGCGGCCGACCGCCAGGGCCCGGTCGGCCAGGATCACCTTGCCGTCGAGGCCGCGGTTGACGGCGATCTCGAAGGGCTCGGGCGGCTCGGCGGCGGCCTCGCGCAGGATCTCGCGGAAGGCCAGGCAGTCGCTGGGGTAGCCGTAGGCATAGCGCCAGGGCCGCGGCACCGGCTGGCCGCCGACCAGGGCCAGGGCCTCGCTCTTGCTGGCGAAGCCCCAGTCGTGGTCGCGCAGCACCTCGCGCCGCGCCGGGTCGTAGTAGAGCTTGCACAGCTGCGCCTCGCGCGAGGCCTCGTCGATCGACTGGATCTGCGCCTTGGCGCCGACGTCGCCGAGCGCGAGGTTGCAGATCTGCACGACGCTGCTGGTCATCCGCCCACCTCCGGCGGCTCGACCGGCCGCGCCTCCGCCTCCTCCGCCGCCGAGAGCTTCGGCCGCCGCGTGCCGACGATCTCCATCCAGGAGCCGAGCTCGCGCCGGCCGGCGATCCGGAAGACCTCCCCGGCCTCGCGCAGCTTGCCGTGGTAGCCGGGCCTGAGCGCCCTGACGGTCAGCATGACGGCCTCAGGGGTTCTGCTGCAGGCCGGCGACGATGCCGGCGGTGAGGCGACCGGTGGAGCCGCTTCCGACCATGAGATACTGCAGTCGCAGGTAGCGCCGGTCGCTGCCGCGCGGCAGGCGGTCGAGATTGAAGACGAAGCCGGCCTTGAGCTCGGCGACCGGCACCGCGCGGCTCGAGACCAGCGTGGCCGGGGCACCGAAGCCGGCGTCGTCGTCGACCTCGACCGCGACCTGCAGGCTGGTCGGCCCGGTGAAATCCTCGGTGACCAGCACGGCGATCGGCACCGCGCTGGTCCCGACATCGCGGGCGAGCGGCGCGGCGCCGCCGTGCGGCGTGCCCCGAGCCCCCAGGTCGAGGACGTCGCTGACGGCGGTCGTGGTGACCCGCTGGTCGTCGCTGAGCAGGCACTGCTTGTCGAAGATCATGGGGATGGTTCCTTGTGTTTGCGATTTTGGCATTGGACGGTGCCGCCACCTCACCCTCCCACGGCCTTCGGCCGCGGGCCCCTCCCTCTCCCCCAGAGGTGGAGAGGGGTTGTTTTTCCCTCTCCGCTTCAGGGGAGAGGGAGGGGCCCACGCGGAGCGTGGGAGGGTGAGGTGCACTACGCCACCGCGGCCTCGCTGTTGAGGATCGCGTCGCACTCGCGGATCGGCATGCCGAGGAAGGACATCTTCTCCTCGCCGTCGACCTCGGCCAGGCGCACGAAGGTGTTGGCGTTGGCCTTGAGCGCCTGCTTGTGCAGGTACTCCTTGATCCGCGTGTTGCAGTAGATCGCGGCCTTGCCGCCGGCGATGCGCCGCTGGTGCAGGCGGTAGTAGGCCTCGGTCAGCTTCTCGTGGAGGTCGGCGCCGGCCGAGGCGTCGCTGGTCAGCGCCGTGACGTCGATGTTGCAGACCCGGGCGACGTAGCGCCAGTCGCGCAGGCTGAGGCCCATGTCCCAGCAGAACTTCTCGCGGAACACGTCGTAGACCGAGCCGTCGGCCTGGTCCTTGGTCTGCTTGCCCTTGTCGTCGCGCTGCAGGCCGGCCCTGGAGCCGCGCGGATAGAGGCCGTGGACCGTGCGCTCGCCCCAGACGACGAACCAGACCGAGGTGTTGTCCGAGCCGCTGCCGCCGGCCTTGACGATCTGGCTGCCGTTCTCGGCGCCGCTGTCGTTGAAGCGCGGCGCCAGGCCCAGGAACTTCTCGGGCTCGGCCGCGGTGTCGCCGTAGAACAGGGTCGCCGCCATGGTCTGCGACAGCGCCTCGATGAAGGCCTGGGCTTCCGAGAGGCGCGTGCCGGCCGGGTCGCTGGAGATCTCGACCAGCTTGGCGTCGATCTCCGACCAGGCCTCCAGCGAGCCGACCGTGTCGTAGACCTGCCGCGTCGTCGACTTCGAGGGCTGGACGCCCTCGTAGAGCTTGCGCCAGGTCGCGCTCGGCAGGCCGGTCCTGACCGTGGTCAGGTGCCGGGTGCCGCTGTTGCACTCGACGACCGGCATGTCCTCGAGCAGCGGATTGATCTCGGCCAGCATCTCGATGATCGTCGCAATCGCCTTGGTCTCGTCCTGGCGGCTGAACAGGTCCGCCAGGGTCAGGTAGGTGTTGCCGATGACGGCCATGGGTCCTTACTCCTTCGCAGTCGTCGGGGTCGGATAGAGCGAGCGGGCCCAGGCCTGCGGGCCGCTGCCGGGGCCGGCGGCCGAGAGGCCGCCCTCGACGAAGCCGTCCTCGCCGGCGGCGCGGCCGAGGCGGTAGAGCGCGCGCAGCAGGCCCGGGCTGTTCGGGTGGATCGGCCGGCCCTCCTCGATGGCACGGGCCAGATCCCGGTCGCCGAGGGTCGAGAGGCCGCGCTTCATGACCGCGCGCCTGGCGGCGAAGGCCGCCTGGCTGCCGCCGATCTCGCGGTCGGCCAGCACCGCCTCGGCGAACTGGTCGGTCTGGCGGTTCCAGCCCTCCAGCTGACCGGCCGCCAGGGCCTGCATGCGCCGGGCGTAGGCATCGGCCAGGCTCTGGGCCTGAGCGTTGGAGAGGCCCAGCTCGCGGGCGACCGGCGTGAACTCGGCGAGCATCGCCTCGTCGAGGTCCATGCCCTGGGGCACCGAGAGCTCGTAGCGCTCCGGAGCCGCAGGCCCGGCCTCCCCGGCTGGTGCGTCGTCGGCCCGTGCCTCCTCGGCCGTGCCGGTCAGCCCGGCATCGGACGCCCCGGGCGCCGGTCTTGCGATATTCGCATCACCATGGGCAAGGCTGCCGGCGCCTTCGCCGGCCGCCGCCTCAGGGCTCGCGGCCGGGCTCCCGCCCAGAGTCTCCATCGTCTCGCTCATCGCTGTGGTTCTCCGTGATCATGGTCACCAGGGCCTCGGGCACCGTCTCGGTGATCTCGGTCAGCACCTTGAGACCGACGTTGCGCATGCCCTCGTTGAAGAAGGTCGCCGTGTCGCCGGTGTAGGAGCTGGTCCAGATCCGGCAGTCCTCGAGCAGCGACCAGAGCCAGTCGCGGCCCCTGCGATCCTCCAGGACATAGCGCAGGGCGGCGGCGCGTCGCTGCTGCTCCCGCGTCATCCGCTTCGCGCGCTCGGCGACGGCCGCGGCCTCGCCGGCGTCGAAGTGCCCGGCGTCGAAGTGCCCGGCGCCGGTCACGGCCGGCCTCCGGCGGCCTGCAGCAGGCCGCTCAGCAGGGTCTCGCCGCCGGTCGGCGTCTCGCCGAGCGCCTTGACGCCCTCGGCCGCCCGGCCGGCGAGCTCGACCGCCTGCCCGGCCTGGGCGAGCTGCTGCTGCCGGGCCCGGCCGGCGCGCAGGGCGGCGACCGCCTCGGCGCCGCGAATCAGGCTGGGCGGCACCGAGAGGCGCGCGCCGTAGAGCTCGACCGCCTGGTCGAAGTCGAGCTTGTCGAGCGCCTCGGGATTGGCCTGGGCGAGGCGCCCGACGAAGCCGGCGAAGCGCTCGATCGAGCCGCTGTCGACGGCCTTCTGGGCCTGGGCCAGCAGCGACACGAAGGCGACCTCCAGCTCGCCGCCCTGCAGCTCCGGCGGCGCCGGCGGCAAGAGCTCGGCGCGCGCCAGGATCGCGAAGCTGCGGTCGATCAGCGGACGCAGCAGGTCCTTGTGGAGGCGCTCCAGCACGGGCCCGAGGGCCAGCAGCTTCTCCTCGTGGCGCTCGGCGACCTCGGTCGCGGTGATCTGCCGGCGGTCGCTCTCGACCATCATCAGGAAGAGGTCGGCGTAGAAGGCGCGGTTGATGCGGCTCTCCAGCTTCTCGATGTCGAGCATCAGCGGCTGGATCTGCGGGTCGAACTGGTAGGCCGGGCGGAAGCCGGCCTGGCCCTGCTGGACGTCGACGTAGGTGATCGAGCCGGGCAGGATCGAGGCGGCGCGCTTCTGCAGGCTGGTCGGCGCGATCATCGGCGGCCGGACCAGCTTCTCGATCGCCTCGGCCTTGCGCCTCTCCTCGTTCTGCAGCTGCTTGACGTCGCCGAGCGCGTCCATCGCCGGCGAGCGGCCGTAGATGTCGCCGCTCATCAGGTGCCAGCGCGGCGCCATCAGCGGAAACTCCTCGAAGCCGCGCTCGGCGAGCGCCTTGCCGGCGGCCCCTCCCCCCGTCTGGCCCTTCTCGAAGTAGAGCGAGCGCCAGGGCTTGTCCGCCTCGAGCGCGACGCCGTCGAGCGGCCGGTTCGGCTCGATCGCGTGGACGACCTCGACCCACTGGTCGTAGCCGCCGCGGTCCCAGAGGCCGCGCACCGTCCCGGAGACCGCCTCCAGGCCGAACTGCTCGACCAGCTGCGCCACGGTCATGGCGTATTCGCGGTAGAAGGTCTCGACCCGGCCCTTGTGGTCCTGGGCGATCATGTACTCGCCGGCGGTGAAGCCGCGCACCCGGATGACGTCGTCCCGGTCCTCGAAGACCGCCAGCACGGCGGTGCCGAAGCAACCGAGCTCCTCGTACTGGGCCTGCAGCACGGGATAGAGGTTGGAGCGGTCGAAGACCGCCTGCATCAGCGTCTCGACCCGTTCCAGCCAGAGCTTGACCGGCTGCCACTCGGCGAGCTCGGGATCGGGGGTCGCGAGCTTGAACCAGGGCCGGGCCGGGCTGGTGACGCCGGCCGAGAGGCCCGACTGCAGGGTCCTGAGCGCGATCGTCGCGGTGCCGTTGACGATCCGTCCGTTGCGCTTGCCGCCCTGGTTGGGGCGCGCGCCGCCCTCCCCGCCCAGGAAGCGGCCGCGGCGCGGCAGCAGGTGCTCGCTGAGCTCGCTCCAGTGCGGCATCCAGCTGCTGCGCTCCTGGCGCAGCGCCTCCAGCCGGCTCTCGACGTGCTGTCGCAAGGTTCTCATCGGGGTCCTTTCGCGGGGCCGGTGCCCTTTTCGCTCCGCCCTTCGACAGGCTCAGGACGAAGCGAATCTTGTGAACTCCACCAAGAAATCCGCTTCACCCTGAGCCTGTCGAAGGGTGGGGCGGACCGGGCACGGACCTCACCCGCCCAGCAGGGTCTTCTTGGCGCTGTTGCCCTGGCCGAGCCGGCTGCCGGCTGCGATCGCGGGCGAGCGGCCGGCGACGCGGGCCTGGCCGGCGGTCTTGCGCCGGGCCTGCTTCTCGCCCTCGGTGACGTCGCGGGGCGGCTCGGCCTTCTGGGCGACGCTGCCGGCCTGGGGAGCCGTCTCGCCGCCGGACGACGACGACGAGGCCGCCGGCGAAGCCCCCTGAGCCGACGCCGGCTGCGCGATCTCGCGCCCCCAGCGGTCGATCCTGCCCTCGGCCTCCAGGCGCTGCAGGTTCTGGTAGTCGAGGCGGTCGGTCTGCTTGTCGAGGTCGAGCGTGCGGCCGTAGATCTGCAGCACGTTGCGCGGGGCCGGAGCCGTCGGCACGCGGGGCGCCATGCACATCACCTCGTCTCCCTCATCCGCCGAGCAGCGTGCGCTTGGCGGTGTTGCCTGCGGACAGCACGCCCTGGCCGGAGGTCAGGATCGTCGCCTTGGCCGGGCTGGTCGCGACCAGGGCGGTGCGGCGCTCGTCCTGGCGCGCCGCCTTCTGGGCCTGGCTGACCGGGCGCGGCGCCTCGCGCGGCCGCTCGGCGAGCTGCTGGTTGGCCGGCTCGTCGCGCCGGCTCTCGACCTGCGGGCTGGGCGGCGGCGGGGGTGGTGGCGGCGGCGGTGGCGGGGCCGGAACGGCCGGCACCGCCGGAGCCGAGGGGCTGGAGAAGAAGCACATCGATGTCTCCGATCAGTCCTCGAAGGGGTTCCAGTCGGCCTTCAGGCCGCCGTGGCGGCCGCCCGAACCGAAAGACGGATCGAGCGCCGCGGGATCGCGGGCGCCCCACTCGGCCCAGAAGGTCAGGGCCAGGGCGTCGGCGCGGTCCGGCGAGGCGAGGCCGCGCGCCTTCATGTCCTGCTTGCGCTCGAGCTTGATCTGCAGGGTCGGGCTGTAGCCGTACTCGCGGCCGATCAGCTGATCGCGCAGCAGCGGGTCCTCCGGCAGCGCGCCGCCGGCCAGCCAGTCCCTGAGCCGGCCCCACATCTCCGCGCCCTTGTCGGCATAGACGCGCGGGTCGTCGGCACGGCCGCCGAAGTTGGCCTCGGTCACCGGATGGCCAATCTCGCGCAGCCGGTCGATCACGCCAGCCCCGACGCCGCCGCCGTCGACGACCACGGCGTCGGGCCTGAGGCGCCGCACGACCTCGACGACCCGCGCGGCGACCTGCATGGAATCGAGGCCGCGCAGCGGGATCCAGGGATGGGTGCGGGCGTCGCGGCCGACGCGGATCGCGATCACCGTCTCGTCGCCGCCATAGCGCGCGACGTCGACGCCGACGACCACCGGGTCCTGCAGGCCGTGGGCGGCCTCGCGCGCCTGGGCCTCTTCGACCAGGTCGGTCGCGACGAACTGCGCCGAGCCGACCCGCGGGAAGACGCCGCGCACCCGGACGCGCACGAAGTCGCTGTCCTCGCCGTAGTCCTCGACCCACTGCCCGATCTGCGCCTTGTTGGTGAAGCCGACCGAGCGGCTGTCGATCTGCCGGCAGGCCCAGCGGTGGCTGTAGCGCCCGAAGCACTCGCGGAAGCGACCGGTCGCCTTGGTCGGATTGCCGGCGACCAGCCAGAGGATCTCGGTGTCGCGGTCGGTCAAGGCACCCTCGGCGGTCTCCCAGATGATGTCGGGGATCGCCGAGGCCTCGTCGAAGACCAGCAGGATGCGGCCGCCCTGGTTGTGCAGGCCGGCGAAGGCCTCGGGGTTGGTGTCGTTCCAGGGAATCGCGTCGCAGCGCCAGATCCGCGCCTGCTTCGGGTCGGCCGCCGCCAGCGACAGGCCGGAGAGCTTGAAGCCCCTGGAGAAGCGGCAGCGCCGGTGCCAGGTCGCGAGCTGCACCCAGGTCTTGGTCCTGAGCTGGGTCTCGGTGTTGGCGGTGACCACCGCCTGGGTGTCGGGCCGCGTGGTCAGGGCCCAGAGGATCAGCCAGGCGACGAAGGCTGACTTGCCGATGCCGTGGCCCGAGGCGACGGCGATGCGGATCGCCTCCTCGACCGGATCGATCTCGGGTGTCGTGGCGGCGGCCTCCCCGACCGCTGCCTGGGGCGTCTCGTGGCGCGGCTCGGGCAGCGCCGCCAGGCGGTCGCGGACCAGGCCGAGCAGCTCGCGCTGCCAGGGCTGCGGGCCCTCGTGACCGGCCAGACGGCCGCGGTTCCAGGCGAAGGCCTCCTCGACCCAGCGCAGCGGATCGCGCCGGCAGGCCTCGAGCAGCACGGCCGTCGCCTGGGCCTCGTCGCCCTCGCTTTCGGTTTCGGGTGCCGCGCCGCCGGCCGGCGGCGCCGCCTCGAGGGGAGCCGGTCGCCTGGTCTCGCAGGAGGCACGCTTGCGGGAGGAAGAGACCATGCGACGGGAACATCCTCGGCGGTTGGCGGACAGGCCGGCGAACGCGGCGATGCGATTTTGTCAACAGGTGGCTGCGCGTCGCAACGCGGCCGTGCGACAATGGACCCTCTTTGTTCTCGTCCTGTCCCGCGCTAGACTGTCGTCATGGAGCCGCGCATCACCCTGGTCACCCTCGCGGTCCGCGACCTGGCGCGGGCCACCGCCTTCTACGAGCGGCTCGGCTGGACGCAGCGCGTGCGCGCCGCCGAAGGCGTCGCCTTCTTCCAGGCCGGCGGCCTCGGCCTGTCGCTCTATCCGCTCGAGGAGCAGGCGCGCGACCTCGGCCTGCCGGCCGAGGCGATGGCGCCGCCGGCCGGCGTGGTGCTGGCCCACAACGTGCGGACCAGGGACGAGGTCGCCGCCGTGCTGGCCGAGGCCGAGGCGGCCGGCGCCGAGATCCTGAAGCCGGCCGCCGAGGCCTTCTGGGGCGGCTGGTTCGGCTTCTTCCGCGATCCCGAGGGCCACCTCTGGGAGGTCGCCTGGAACCCCGGCTTCGCGCTGGCGGACGACGGCAGCCTCGCCCTGCCCGACTGAGATCCCCGCCCGGCCCGTTGCCGCCGGGCTCGTCGCCGCCCGCTCCCTTCAGCCCGACCTTTTCGGAACGAACGCCCTGCCCGTCCGTTGGCCGGGCGACCGGGTGCCTGCGCGCCCGGCCGCGACCCGACCACGACACGGGAGAATTTCGATGCTCCGACACAGCCTGACCGGCGCCGCCCTGGTCGCCGGCCTCGCCCTCGCCGCGCCGTCGGTCGTCCCGGCCGCCGCGGCCGCCGGGCCGACCTACGCGCCACCGGGCACGACGATGACCTGGATCGCGACGACCAACGGCACGACCAGGACGGTCAAGACGGAGGTGCTGGCGCCGAAGGGCAGCGAGGCCCGCTTCAGGCGCGGGACCGACGGGCCGGCGCGCGGCTGGTACCCCTCCTGCTGGTCCTGCGTCGGCCAGGACTTCGACCACGCCAAATACGGTGCGCTCTGGCCGCTCGAGGCCGGCAAGTCCGTCGACTTCCTCCAGCGGGCCGGCAAGGACGGCCCGGTCTGGCGCCACCACCTGGAGGTCACCGGCAAGCGGGGGGTCACGACGCCGGCCGGCCGCTTCGAGACCTATGTGATCCGGCAGAGCGTGACGTCCGACAAGGGCGGCTGGAAGGGCAGATCGACGACCTGGTGGGCGCCGTCGCTGGGCTGGGCGGTCAAGTACCGTTCGTCCGACAACGAGGGTCACCACTGGTCCGAGCAGCTGGCCGCGGTGCAGCGGCCCTGAGGACCGCGCCGGACAAGACGACGGCGCCGCCGAGGGGTGCGGCGGCGCCGTCGGCCGGACAGTCAGGGGAGGCTGCCCGGCATCGCCGGCCGATCGCTGCCGGAGGTGGTCGCTTGGCTCGGCCACCCGGGCGCCAGCCTGAAGCGCCTACCTGACGGCAGGCTGACGGCAAGCTAGCAGCAGGCTGGCGGCGCCGGGCGACGACGGCGCCGCCGGGGGGAAGCGGCGGCGCCGTCTGCGGGAGCCGGACGTCAGGGGACGTCGCCCGGCTCCGGCGGCCGCTTGCGGCCCGTGACCATGGCGCGCACCAGGTTCTCCCGATGGCGCAGGCTGGCCAGCAGGACGCCGGCGAGATGCAGGCCGACCAGGCCGAGCAGCAGGTTGGCCAGGACCTCGTGCAGGCCTTCGACCCAGTCGACGCCCCAGAAGGCGTCGGTGGTGCCCAGCCAGCCGGTCAGGCAGAGCCCGGCCATGCTGGCGAGCAGCGCCACGATCATCGCGCCGCCGGCCGGATTGTGGCCGAGGTGGCGCGCCTCGCGGCCGCGCAGGACCTCGCCGAGGTAGCGGCGCACCGCCGCGGGCCGCTTCACGAAGCGGGCGAAGCGCGCGTGGCGCGGGCCGACCAGCCCCCAGAGCAGCCGGAAGGCGATCAGCCCGCCGGCGGCATAGCCGGCCCAGTAGTGCAGCGCCCGGATCTCCTCGGCGCTCAGCCAGGCGACCGCGAAGCTGAGCACCAGGCTCCAGTGGAAGAGCCGCACCAGGGGGTCCCAGACGCGGACGCCGTCACGGCTCCCCGCGCTCCGCGGCGGCCGGCTCGCGCCGGCCGCTCCAGCGACGCTGCTCGCGACGCTGCCCATGGCGCCGCTCAGTCCTCGCTGCCGACCGGCTGCAGGGTCCGCGGGTCGTAGTAGACCTCCTTGCGGTTGCCGGCCTTGTCGTGGGCGTAGACCTCGTAGCAGCCCTCGTCGACCTTGATCCGCTTGATCTGCCAGCCCTGGCCCTCGAGCTGCTGGCGCAGCGCGGCCTCCGGCTGCCACTCGCCCTGCGGCGCGGTGCAGTGCACGCTGGCGGCGGCCGGCAGCGGCATCAGCAGGCCGCTGCCGACGGCGGTCATCGCGGCGACAGCGGTGGTCAGGAGAAGATACCTCATCGAACTGCCTCATCTTCGTTGGGGAAAGGAGTGGGGAGGAAGGATCCGGCCGATGCGACCGTGATGGCGGCGAGACTGCCGCTGCTGTCTGACGGCAGCCTGACCACCGCTGAGAATCTTCGTCAGCATGGCGTAAGCTTGCGGCGGTCAAAGACGGGGGTGCCGCGCGCAACCGGTCTGCTTGAGGACGAAGGGCTATGAGGGTTCTGCTGATCGAGGACGAGCCGCGCCTGGCCGAGGCGGTGCGCGAGCAGGTCGCCGCCGCCGGCCATGCCGTCGACGTCGTCGGCCGGCTCGACGACGCCGAGGCGGCGCTGCGCGCCGTCGACTACGACCTGGTGCTGCTCGACCTGCACCTGCCCGACGGCCTCGGCCTGGACCTGCTGCGCACCCTGCGCCGCGCCGGCGACACCCGGCCGGTGATCATCCTGACCGCGCGCGACCAGGTCAGCGACCGCATCGCCGGCCTCAACGCCGGGGCCGACGACTACCTGGTCAAGCCCTTCGACCTCGACGAGCTGTCGGCCCGCGTCGCCGCCGTCGCCCGGCGCTACGGCGGCAACCCCAACCCGCTGATGCGCCTCGGCCCGCTGGAGATCGACCGGGCGGCCCGCCGCCTGACCCGCGACGGCCAGGAGGTCGCGCTGACCCGGCGCGAGTGGGCGATCCTGGAGCAGCTGCTGCAGCGGCCGGGCGCGGTCGTTCCCAAGGAGCGGATCGAGGAGACGCTCTACGCCTTCGGCTCGGAGATCGAGAGCAACAGCGTCGAGGTCCATGTCAGCCGGCTGCGCAAGAAGCTCGGCCGCGACGCCATCCGCACCCAGCGCGGCCTCGGCTACCAGCTCGCGCTCGAGCCGCGCGACGCCCCCCCCGGCCAGCCGGCTCCCGGGACGGCGAGCCGGTGAGCGGCGGCTTCAGCCTGTCGCGCCGCCTGGTCGGGCGCCTGACCCTGGGACTGAGCGCGCTGTGGCTGATCGCCGTCGCCGGCTCGGCGCTGGCGCTGCGCGACGAGCTCGACGAGATCTTCGACAGCGCCCTGCAGGAGACCGCCCAGCGCCTGCTGCCCCTGACCATCGACGAGCTGCGCGACAGCGGCTCCGACCGGGACGAATCGCGCGACGAGTCCCACAACGAGTCGGGGGACGAGCACGAAGAGCGCGCCATCGACCGGCCGGACACCGTCCTGGCCGAGCACGAGGAGTACCTGATCTACCAGCTGCGCGACGCCGCGGGCCACGTGCTGCTGCGTTCCCACGACGCGCCGCACGAGCCCTTCCCGGTGGCGCCGCAGCGCGGCTTCGGCGAGGCAGGCGGCCTCAGGGTCTACGGCGAGCGCGGCCCGCGCGGCCTGACCCTGCAGGTCGCCGAGCCGCTGGTGCATCGCACCGAGGCGATGAGCGAGCTGTTCGTCTGGCTGGCCGCGCCCCTGCTGCTGCTGGTGCCGCTCGCCGCCGGCGCGATCTTCTGGACGGTGCGCGGCAGCCTGCAGCCGAT
Source organism: Tistlia consotensis USBA 355 (assembly GCF_900177295.1). Lineage (GTDB taxonomy): Bacteria > Pseudomonadota > Alphaproteobacteria > Kiloniellales > DSM-21159 > Tistlia > Tistlia consotensis. The sequence goes on along the minus strand of NZ_FWZX01000025.1, from coordinate 77,334 downwards.
CGGCCGGCTGCGCGACGCGATCCACGCGCGCGGCGGCGGCAACCTGGCACCGCTGCCCGACGAGGGCCTGCCGCGCGAGCTGCAGGCGATCATCCGCGACGTCAACCGCCTGCTCGGCCGCCTCTCCCAGACCCTGGAGGGCGAGCGCGCCTTCGCCGCCAACAGTGCCCATGAGCTGCGCACCCCGGTCGCCGCCGCCCTGGCCCAGAGCCAGCGCCTCGCCGCCGAGCTGCGCGCGCGGGGGCCGGAGGGCGGCGCTCCGGGCACCGCGAAGCTGCAGCAGCGCGTCGCCGGCCTGATCGACAGCCTGCACGGCCTTTCCGGGCTGGTCGAGAAGCTGTTGCAGCTGGCCCGCGCCGAGGCCGGCCTCGGCCTCGACAACGCCGAGGCCGACCTGCTGCCGGTCGTGCGGCTGCTGGTCGACGAGATCGGCCGCAGGCCGGCCGGCGCCGGACGGCTGGTGCTGGCGCCCGGCGGGCCCGAGCGGCTCGACGCGCGGCTCGACCTCGACGCCTTCGGCATCGCGCTGCGCAACCTGATCGACAACGCCCTGCGCCACGGCAGCGCCGACGAGGCGGTGACGGTCACGGTCGGCAGCGACCGCAGCGTCGCCGTGGTCAACGCCGGGCCTGTCGTGCCGCCCGACCGGCTGGCGAAGCTGGGCACCCGCTTCGAGCGCGCGGGGGCCACGACCTCGGGCTCCGGCCTCGGCCTGGCGATCGCCGGCACGATCCTGGAGCAGGCCGGCGGCAGCCTCGAGCTGCGCTCGCCGGCGAGCGGCCGCAGCGACGGCTTCGAGGCCCGCATCCGGCTGCCCTGACGCCGGTTCCTGCCCCCTCGACCGCGGGCGCATCCCGGCGCATGCTTGGGCCCCGGGGACAAGCGCAGCGGGGAGACCGCCATGGCCAAGCAGACGATCGGCGCCCTGGTGTTTCCGGGCTTCGAGCTGCTCGATCTCTACGGGCCGCTCGAGATGTTCGGCTTCTTCACCGAGCACTTCGAGATCCAGATCCTGTCGCGCACCTCGGACCCGGTCGCCAGTCGCGCCGGCCCGCGCACCCTGGTCGACGTCGCCTGGGGCGAGGGCTGCAGCGGCGGCGCGGCCTGGAGCGAGCTCAACCCGGGCGGCATCGCCGCGCCCGACCTGCTGCTGGTGCCCGGCGGGCCCGGCACGCGCGCCCTGGTCGACGAGCCGGTGACCCTGGCCTGGCTCGCCGACATCGCGCCGAAGGCCGGACACACCCTGTCGGTCTGCACCGGCAGCGCGCTCCTGGCCCGTGCCGGTGTGCTCGACGGCCTGCACGCGACGACCAACAAGGCGGCCTTCGCCTGGGTCGAGTCCCAGGGGCCGCAGGTCCACTGGGTGCGCCAGGCGCGCTGGGTCAAGGACGGCAGCTTCTACAGCTCCTCGGGCGTTTCGGCCGGCATCGACATGGCGCTCGCCGTGATCGCCGACCTGCTCGGCCGCGCGCAGGCCGAACAGGCCGCGCTCTGGGCCGAATACACCTGGCACGACGACCCGGGCCGCGATCCCTTCGCCGGCCGCCACGGCCTGATCTGACCGTCTAGCTGCAGGACCCCATGGATACCCACGCAAATGCCGCCGCCCCCGGCCTCTTCGACGACCAGGCCGGGCCGCCGGTGCTGATCCCGATCGACGTGCAGCGGGGCTTCGACTTCCCGCCCTGGCCGCGGCGCGGCAATCCGGAGATGGAGGCCAGGGGCCTGGCCCTGCTGGCCGCCTGGCGCACCGCCGGCTGGCCGATCCTCCACGTCCGCCACGACTCGATCGAGCCCGGCTCGACCCTGGCGCCGGCGCATGCCGGCAACGCCTTCCGGCCCGGCTTCGAGCCCCGGGAGGGCGAGCCGGTCGTCGCCAAGACGGTCAACTGCGCCTTCGTCGGCACCGACCTCGAGCTGCGGCTGCGCCGGCTCGGCGCGACGGCGGTCGTGCTGTTCGGCATCTCGACCGACATGTGCGTCTCGACGACCGCCCGGATCGCCTCGAACCTCGGCTTCCGCACCCTGCTCGCCGGGGACGCCTGCGCGGCCTTCGACCTGCCCGACGGCCAGGGCGGCACGCTTCCGGCCGAGGAGGTCCAGCGCGTCCACCTGGCGACCCTGGGCTTCGAGTTCGCGACGGTGCTGCCGGCCGCGGCGCTGGCTGCCGCCGCCAAAGAGGCAGCGGCCCGGGCCGCTCAGCCGACGGCGTAGAGCGGCGGCCCGCCGGCCGGCGGCAGCTCGTCGAGCGTGCGCTTCAGCTCCAGGGCGATCTCGGCGCCCAGCGCCGCCTGCAGCCCGGCGTCCTCGGTCGGGCGCTGCGCCGCCTTGCACAGGGCCTCGAGCCGGACGAAGCCGAGATAGCCGGCGGTGCCCTTGACGCTGTGCGCGGCGCGGGCCAGCGCCGTGCCGTCGCCGGCCGCCAGGGCCTGCTCGATCAGGGCGCGGTGCTCCTCGGCGAAGGGCGGCCAGAGCGCGAGGATCTCCTCCAGGCGCGCCGGCGCCATGGAATCGGCCAGCGCGCGCCTGACCTTGGGATCGTAGGTCGGACGCCCGCCGCAGGCCGCCGCGATGCGCGCCGCCGGCGAGTCGTCGGACGGCAGGGCCTCGCCGTCCCGGTCCGCCTCGGGGGCGGACGGGCCGGCCGGCGACGTCGCCTCGGCGCGCCCCCGCCGCTCCGCGACCAGCGCGGCGATGCGGGCGGTCAGCACCGGCCAGTCGACCGGCTTGTACAGCAGGTCGCTCAGGCCGGCCTCGAGGTAGCGCGGCCGGTTCCCGGCGACGACGTCGGCGGTCAGGCCGACGATCGGCAGGGACGCGAAGCCGCCGCCTAGCGCGCGGATCCGGCGCGTCGCCTCGACGCCGTCGAGCCGCGGCATCTGCATGTCCATCAGGACCAGGTCGAAGGTCCGCTCCCGGAGCCGCTCCAGAGCCTGCCGGCCGTCCTCGACCAGCACCGGCTCGGCGCCCAGCCTGGCCAGCATCTCGCCGAGCAACAGACGGGTGACGGCGGTGTCCTCGGCGACCAGCAGGGCGAGCCCGGCGAGCGGCTCGCCGGCCGGCTGCGCGACCGCTGGCCCGCGGTCGGCCCCGCGGTCGGCTCCGCGGTCGGCTCCGCGGTCGGCCCCGTGGTTGCCCCCCCGGTCGGCCCCCGGCCCCGCCGCCGCGCCGACGGGCGCCAGCGGCAGCTCCAGCACGAAGATCGAGCCGAGCCCCTTCTCGCTGCGCACCGTCAGGCGGCCGCCCATCCGCTCCGCGAGGCCCCGCGAGACGGCGAGCCCCAGGCCGACGCCGCCGGCCGTGGCGTCACCGGGCTCGAAGGGCTCGAAGATCCGCTCCAGGCGGCCGGCCTCGATGCCGGGGCCGCTGTCCCGGACCTCGAAGACCAGACGGCCGGCGCCGGCGCCGGCGGCGGTGTGCAGGCTCAGCTCGACGTGGCCGCGCTCGGTGAAGCGGAGGGCGTTGCCGAGCAGCTTGAACAGGATCTGCCGGACCCGCCGGTCATCGCAGAGGATCGTCTCGGGCACCGCCTCGTCGATCACCAGGCGCAGGGTCAGGCCCTTCGCCTGGGCGCGCGGCTCGAAGACGCTCACGACGTCGAAGGTCAGGCGATGCAGCGAGACCTCGCCCGGCGAGATCGTCAGACCGCCGCCCTCGAGACCCGAGAGGTCGAGGATGTCGTCGATCAGCGTCAGCAGGATGCGGCCCGAGCCGCGCAGCGCCTCCAGATAGCCCTGCCGGGCCTGCGGCGTGGCGTCGCGCGCCATCAGGTCGACCATGCCGAGGATGCCGGTCAGCGGTGTTCTGAGCTCGTGGCTCATGCGCGCCAGGAAGCGCGACTTCGACGCGTTCGCCAGGTCCGCCGCGCGGCGCGCCGCCTCGGCACCCGCCAGCGCCTCGCGGCGCCGGTCGTCGAGCAGCAGCAGGTAGCCGAACAGCGCCGTCGCCCCGGCCACGGTGGTCAGGTAGGCCGGGCCCAGGCCGGCGACGAGGCCGACCGCCGTCTCGCGGCCGAGCAGGAACAGGCCGGCGAACAGGGCCGCCGAGGCGGCGAGGCCGCCGAGCGCCAGGATGCCCGCGTCGAACCGGCCGCCGCGGCTGCGCAGCAGCCAGAGCCCGCTCGACAGCGCGACGACCGCCAGAGCGACGACCAGCGACGGCAGCACGCCGTCGCCGCCGATCGCCAGCCGTCCGGCCGCGACCAGCAGGCCGGCGGCCAGGGCCGCGAGCGGGCCGCCGCCGAACGGGCCGGCGAGCAGCAGCGGCACGGCGCGGCCGTCGAAGATCAGGCCGGAGCCGGTCTCGAAGGGAAAAGCCATGAGCAGCAGGCCGGACAGGCCGAACAGGCCGCCGAGCAGCAGCTGCCGGACCGCGGCCGGCAGCGCCGCGACCGCGCAGGCCAGGCCGCCGTAGGCGACGACCAGCAGCGCCAGCAGGCCGACGTTCTGCGTGAGAGCCAGGAAGCCGGAATCGAACATGGGCGGCAGCCGTCCGCTCGGCCATGGTCAGACCCGTCAGATTGGCGGCCAAGAATGAACAGCCCCTTAACTCCGACGGTCTGCCCGCCGGGAAGCGCCGTTCCATCCGGAAATGATCCGGCTGTCCGGACCGCAGTGAGCGAAGAATCCACCATGTTTACAATCCAGACGGTTCTCATTCACATGACATTTACCTAAAATGCCGCAGAACCGGATCGGCATCGACCTCTGACCTGCGAGCCCGCGCCGTGACCAAGCTGCTTCTCGTCGACGATCTGGAACGCGACCTGACGGCCATGAGCGCAGTGCTGCGCAACGCCGGCTACGAGGTCGAGACCTGCAACAGCGGCGCCCAGGCCGTGGCCTGGGCAGCCCGGCACCCCGGTCTCTACGACGCCATCCTGGTCGACATCTACATGCCCGAGATGGATGGCCTGGAGACGATCCGCACGCTGCGCAGCCGCAACTACCGCGGCGCCATCGTGGCGGTCACCGGCAGCAGTTGCTGGCACAGCGGCCTCGACGTGCTGCGCCTGGCCTGCCTGCTCGGCGCCGACGAGGGGACGGCGAAGCCGCTGGCCGACAGCGTGCCGGGCACCCTGGCCCGGCTGATCGAGCGCAAGGCCGCCGCCTGAGCCCCTGCCCTGCCCGGGCAGCCGCGGATCACGGCTGTCGGGCGAGCTCGCGCCAGACGATCCACAGCCCGAGCAGCAGCAGCGCCGCCAGCAGCACGCGGCGGAAAGCGACCTCGTCGAGGCGTCCGCGCAGCCGCCGGCCGAGCCACAGCCCGGACAGCGCCGGCGCGATGGCGGCCAGCGACAGGCAGCCGAGCTGCGGAGACAGCAGGCCGCGACCGCCGAGCGCGACCGCCAGCGCGACGGTCGAGACGCCGAACAGCAGCCCCATCGCCTGGACCAGGGCGTCGCGCGGCAGGCCCAGAGCCTGCAGGTAGGCGACGCCCGGCACGACGAAGGAGCCGGTCATGCCGGTCAGCAGGCCGTTGGCGAGGCCGGCCAGCAGGCCGATCCAGGGCTCGCCCCGGCGCGACAGCAGCAGCGGCGGCCGCGCCAGGCCATAGAGGGCGTAAAGCACGAGCAGCAGGCCGAGCAGCGCCGACAGCCAGCGCAGCTCGATCCGGGTCAGGGCCGCCGCGCCGAGCCAGATCGTCAGGCCGGCAGTCAGCAGGAACGGCCAGAGCCGGGCCAGCAGCGGCCGCAGCCGGCCGCCGCCCAGGCCCTGCCAGAGATTGGTCAGGAAGGCCGGCGCCAGCATCAGGGCCATCGCCGGCTGCAGGCCGACGGCGGCGGTCAGCAGGGCCAGCGAGACGGTCGGCAGGCCGAGGCCGATCAGGCCCTTGACGAGGCCGGCGAGCAGGAACACCGCGGCGACCAGCAGCAGGGTCGCCGGATCGGTCGGGAAGACGGTCGCGGCAGGATCGGCGCTCACGGGGCGGGCTCCATCGGGGCGGGCTCCATCGGGGCGGGCTCCATCGGGGCGGGCTCCATCGGGGCGGGCTCCATCGGGAAGAGGCGGCATGCTAAGGCCTTTCGGCCGCGGCGATGCTGCGGCCGCGGCCGAAAGGTCGCGAGGGCGCGCGGGCCGCGCCGTCGATTGTGTTCCCGCCGGATTCGCCCTATCCTCTCAACCCTCGGTTATGAAACACTGTTTTCCAGTGCGCTGTTAGGTCACGAGATCTCGTCGAGCGTTTCTGTTTGTCTTCCGTCTCGGCCCCGGCACGGACAGCCGGAGCCGTCCCGCGGCCGGGCACCCGAAGCGGTGCCGGGCGGCAGCGGCAAGCGTTGAACGAAAAAGAAATCGAGGGAGGAAAACGATGATCGGACGGTTCACCAGACGCAGGTTCCTGCAGGCCGGCGCGACCGCAGCCGCCGGCCTCGGCGTTGCCGGTTCCCTGGCGCTGCCGCAGCTCGCCCCCGGAATCGCGAGGGCGGCCGACAAGAAGTTCACGATCGCCCTGTCGAACTCCTTCATCGGCAACAAGTGGCGCATCGAGATGGAGAACGTCTTCAAGGCGGCGCTGCAGATGGAGCCCTTCGCCTCCCAGGTCGAGGGCTCGTGGTTCAACTCGGGCAACGACGTCTCGAAGCAGTCGCAGCAGATCTCCAACCTGATCGCCAAGAAGGTCGACGCGATCGTCGTCAACGCCGCCTCGCCGACCGGCCTCAACGGCATCCTGACCCAGGCGACCCAGCGCGGCATCCTGGTCGTGTCGTTCGACAACATCGTGACCGCGCCCTCGGTCCTGAAGGTCAACACCGACCAGGTCGAGTTCGGCAAGAAGCTGGCCCAGTGGCTGGTCGACAAGCTGGGCGGCAAGGGCAACGTCATCATGGTCACCGGCGTCGCCGGCACCTCGGTCGACCTGGACCGCAACAAGGGCGCCGACGAGGTCTGGAAGGCCAACCCCGGCATCAAGGTCGTCAACCGCTACACCGGCATGTGGGACTCCTCGACCGCCGAGCGCAACACCACGGCGATCCTGCCCTCGCTGCCGCAGATCGACGGCATCTGGTGCCAGGGCGGCACCGACGGGGTGCTCAAGGCCTTCATCGCCGCCAAGCGGCCGCTGCCGCCGACCGCCGGCGAGGCCGAGAACGGCTTCCGCAAGTTCATGATCGGCTACGACGGCCACAAGGTCGACGGCATCTCGATCGGCCAGCCGCCGTTCCTCTCGGTGATCTCCCTGGAGCTGGCCCGCCGCGTCCTGGCGGGGACCTACCCCAAGAAGGATATCACCATCCCCTTCCCCTACGTCACCAACGACACGGTGAAGGTCGGCGAGACGGTCTTCCCCGACCTGCCCGACAGCTTCTTCGCCGACTTCACCGACAGCGGCCCCGACGCCACCGTGAAGATGTGCATCGACGGTGCGACCGACGGCAAGGCCTGCCCGGGCGAACTGAACGTCAAGCTGCCGCCTGCATGAGCGAGGCGACGCAGACCGCCGGCGGGGTCGTCCCGCCGGCGGTCGAGGGCATCCGGCTGGCCAAGGCCTTCGGCGGCGTGCAGGCCGTCGACAGCGCGACCTTCTCGGCGAGACCCGGCGAGGTGCATGCCCTGGTCGGCGAGAACGGCGCCGGCAAGAGCACGCTGATCAAGCTGCTCGGCGGCCGGCTGCGTCCGGACGCCGGCGAGGTCCGCGCCGCCGGCCGCAAGGTCGAGCTGCACGGCGCCGACGACGCCCACGCCCTGGGCATCTGGACGGTGTTCCAGGAGCTGACCCTGCTGCCCTGGATGACGGTCGCGGAGAACCTGCTGATCCGCCGCGAGCCGCGCGGCCGGCTCGGCCTGATCGACCGCGACCGCATGGTCGGGGAGGCCGACCGGGTGCTGACCTGGCTCGGCATCGACCACATCGACCCGCGCGCGCTGATCGAGGACCTGTCGCTCGCCCAGCGGCAGATGGTCGAGATCGCCCGGGTGATCATCCAGGATCCCTCGACCCTGCTGCTCGACGAGCCGACCTCCTCGCTCGGCGAGAAGGAGGTCGCCTGGCTGTTCGAGCTGATCCAGGGCCTGCGCGCCGACGGCAAGTGCATCATCTTCACCTCGCACCGCTGGAACGAGATCACCTCGATCGCCGACCGCATCACGATCTTCCGCAACGGCGCCGAGGTCGGCACCTTCACCGAGATCGACGAGGACCGGGCGGTCACCCTGATGACCGGGCGCCAGCTCGAGGCCTTCTACCCGCAGCCGCCGGCGCGGGCGCACGACCGCGCCGTCCTCGAGGTCGAGGAGCTTGCCGGCGAAGGCCTCAGGAACGCCTCGCTGACCCTGCACGCCTCCGAGATCCTCGGGGTCGGCGGCCTCGCCGGCCACGGCCACCGCGAGCTGTTCTTCTCGCTGTTCGGCGCCCAGGCGCACAGCGGCCGCATCGTCGTCGACGGCAGGCCGGCGCGCATCCGCAGCCCGCGCGACGCCGCGCGCCTCGGCATGGCCCTGGTCCCCGAGGACCGCAAGACCGAGGGCCTGCTGCTGCCGCTGTCGGTGCGCGCCAACCTGACCCTGGCGGTGCTGCCGGCGGTCTCCTCGCTCGGGCTGATCGGCGGCGCGCGCGAGCGCGGCCTGGCCCAGGGCATGGTCGACGCGCTGAAGATCCGCACGCCCGGCCTCGGCAACCCGGTGCGCCAGCTCAGCGGCGGCAACCAGCAGAAGGTGCTGCTCGGCCGCTGGCTGCTGGCCGATTCGCGCATCCTGCTGCTCTACGACGTGACGCGCGGCGTCGACGTCGCGACCAAGCACGAGATCTACGAGCTGATGATGCGCCTCGCCGGCGAGGGCCGCGCGCTGCTCTACTATTCCAGCGACGCCGAGGAGCTGGCGCACCTCTGCCACCGGGTCCTGGTGATGCGCGAGGGCCGCATCGCTGCCGAGCTCTCCGCCCCCGGCATCACCGCCGAGGACATCGTCACCGCCGCCGTCAGGGAATCCCGTGCCGCCGATTGACACGCCCGCCGTCCCGCCCGACCCCACGGCCGCAGCCGGCGGGCGCCGCCCGCGGCGCGGCAAGGTCACGCACTTCCTCGGCCAGAACGTCGGCCTGGTCCTGGCGCTGGTCATGCTGGTCGCCGCGATCGTGCTCTATTGCGCGGTCTACTGGGCCGAGACGCAGTCGCTGCCCGGCAATTTCGAGCTGACCTCGACGGTCAACAACACCATGCCGCTGGTGCTCGCGGCGATCGGCCAGTCCTTCGTGGTGCTGACCCGCGGCCTCGACCTCTCGATCGGCGGCACCATGGACCTGGCGAACGCCCTGGCCGCCGTGCACATCCACGACAGCCCCGGCAGCATGGTGCTCTGGAGCGTGATCGTGCTGGCGATCGGCGCCGGCCTCGGCCTGGTCAACGGCCTGCTGGTCGGCGTCGGCCGGCTGCAGCCGATCCTGGCGACCCTGGCGACCCTGTCGATCTACCAGGGCATCGCCATCAAGGTGCTGCCCCAGCCGGGCGGCAGCATCCCGCCGGTCTACACCTCGGTGCTGGTCAACCCCTTCCAGCCCTACGCCCTGCTCTACGTCCTGCTGGTCGCGCTCGTCTGGTACGCCTTCCGGCGCAGCCGGATCGGCGTCGCGATCTTCGCCATCGGCAACGACGAGCAGTCGGCGCGGGCCAACGGCATCGACACGGTGCGCGCCCGGGTCACCTCCTTCACGCTGAGCGGGCTGTTCGCCGGGGCCGCCGGGCTGTTCCTGGCGGCGACCGCGACGGCCGGCGACGCGACCACCGGCAACGGCTTCACCCTGACCTCGATCGTCGCCTGCGTGCTCGGCGGCATGAACCTGTTCGGCGGACGCGGCAGCGGCATCGGGGTGATCGCCGGCGCCTTCGTGACGACGATGATCGTCAACATCCTGTTCTTCTCGAACATCGATCCCCTCTACCAGTCGTTCTACGAGGGGCTGTTCCTGGTCGTCGCGGTCGTGCTCTCGACGGCGATCGGCCGCTTCCTGAGGCGGAGCCGCTGATGGCCAAGTGGAACGCTGCCCTGCTGCAGCCGCTCGAGCGGGCCGGCCTGAACCGCGACCGGCGGCGCATCCTCTACGCCTTCCTGGCGGCGATCCTGCTGTTCGCCGTCGGCGAGATCGTCCATCCCGGCTTCGCCAGCCCGGGCAGCATCGGGGCGATCGTCATGGTCGCCTCCTTCGTCGGCCTGGTCGCCGCCGGCCAGACCTTCGTCGTGCTGATCGGCGGCATCGACCTCTCGGTGCCCTGGGTCCTGAACGGCGCCTCGATCCTGCTGGTCACCAGCTCGCTCGGCCAGGACGACCGGGCGCCCTGGGCGCTGCTCCTGACCCTCGGCATGGGCGCAGCCGCCGGCCTGGTCAACGGCGTCGCCATCGCCTTCCTGGGCGTGCCGGCGGTGGTCATGACGCTGGCCATGAACGGCATCATGGAGGGCCTGACCCTGGGCCTGAGCGGCGGCCTGACCTGCGGCGCCTGCGCCTCCTACGCGCCGCCGGTGGTCGCCGACGCGGTGCACGGCAGCCTCTTCGGCATCCCCTCGGCGCTGGTCCTCTGGCTGGTCGTCATCGCGCTGGTGTCGCTGCTGCTGTCCTTCACGACCTTCGGGCGCCGCACCTACGCGACCGGCAACAACCCGCACGCCAGCTACCTCGCCGGCGTCAACGTGCGGCTGATCACCATCCTGCTCTACGTGCTGAGCGGGCTCTTCGCGGCGCTCGCCGGCATCCTGCTGGTCGGCTTCGGCGGCCAGGCCTCGCTCGGCATGGGCGATCCCTACCTCTTCCAGTCGATCGCGGCCGTGGTGATCGGCGGCGTCTACATGCTGGGCGGCCGAGGCCACTACCTGGGCGTCGCCGCCGGCGCGGTCACCCTGGTCGCGCTGGTCAGCGTGCTGCTGGCCATGAACATGCCGGACTACGGCCGCAACATCATCTACGGCATCGTCATCCTGCTGCTGCTGCTGCTCTACGGCCGCGAAGAGGCCGAGGACTAGCCTGGGCCCTGGCGCCGCTGCGCCGGTCGGGCTGTCGTGGAGGGAGGACCGAGCAATGACCGACGAACTGACACTTGCCGCCGAGCCGATGACGGCCGACAGCTTCGCCCCGTTCGGCGATGTCTGGGAGGCGACGGAGCAGCCGGCCGACCGGCGCCTGATGACGCCGACCGGCTATTCGCACGACGGCCGCACCACGGTGAGCGTGATCTGGCAGCCGCAGGCCGGCCTCGGCTTCCACGTGCTGGAGCGGCATTTCGGCGTGACGCAGAGCTTCGTGCAGCTTTCCGGAGCGCCGGCCGTGGTCTGCGCCGCTCCGCCGACGGCGAGCGACGATCCCGCCGACGTGCCCGACCCGGCGAGCGTACGCTGCTTCCGCATCGACCCGGGCAAGGGCTGGTCGTTTCGCCGCGGCACCTGGCACTCGCTGAACCGCTTCGTCCTGGGCCCGCCGGGCGGCACCTTCCTGATCCTGAACTCGGCGCCCAATCCGACGCAGATGGTCGACTACGCGGCCGGCAAGGCCACGGTCTACCGTGACCTGGGAGCCGACGAGGAGCCGGAGAGCCTGACGCTGCCGGACCTGCCCCGGGTCAGCTTCAGGGTCGCGGCCGGGACGTGACGCCGGGATCGAGCCTCGGCGGCCGCTACCCGGCCGACGCCACCGGGACGCCGCGGTCGGCCTTGCGGCGCAGCTGGACCAGCTCGGCGAGGATCGAGAGCGCGATCTCCTCCGGCTCGATGGCGCCGATGTCGAGGCCGGCCGGCCCGTGCAGCTCGGGCAGGCGCGCCGAGGCCTCTGGCGACAGCTCCTCCCTGAGCCTGCCGGCCAGGGTCTGCACCTTGCGCCGGCTGCCGACCATGCCGAGATAGCCGGCGCCGCTCTCCAGCGCCGCCTTCAGCGCCTCGCGGTCGCGGCGGCCCTGGGTCGCCACGACGACGGCGTCGCGGGGCCCGAGCCGAAGGCCCGCCAAGTCGTAGCCGTCGAGCAGGACGTCGGCGCCGGCGAGGCGCTCCTGCTCCTCGGCCGGGGCGGCGGCGATCACCCGCCGGCCGACCGCGGCGGCCTGGGCGACCAGGGCCTGGGCGACCGGCGACGCGCCGCAGACGACCAGGCGCGGCGCCTGGCCGAGCGGCTCCAGGAACAGCTCGACCGTGCCGCCGCTCGGGCACATCGAGGCGTGCAGCGGCACGCCGTCGGCGTCCTGCGGCCCGTTGCCGGCCCCACGACCAGCCTGGGCGACCTCCTCCTTCGGGCGTACGCGGATCATCGTCGGCTCGTTCCGCCTGAGCGCCTCCAGGCCGGCCTTGCGCACCGCCCCGGTGACGCAGCCGCCGCCGACGAAGCCGTGCAGCAGCCCGTCGGCGGTCACCACCGCCTTGGCGCCGGCCTTGGCCGAGGTGGCGTTGGCGGTGCGCACCACCGTCGCGACGCAGAAGTCGGCGCCCTCGGCGCGCAGCCGTTCGATCAGGTCGAGGATCTTCTCCGCACTGGTCATAGCGTCGCGAGCTCCGGCTCGAGGGCGGCCAGGGCGTCCAGCGTGTTGGCCGCGGCGAAGTGGTCGATGTAGGGCAAGGCCGCCTGCATGGCCGCGGTCACCGGCCGGTAGTCGCGCCAGCCGAGCAGCGGGTTCAGCCAGATCAGGCGCGGCGCCCGCTTCTTCAGCCGCCCGAGAGCCGCGGCCAGGGCCTCGGGGCTGCCGGTGTCGTAGCCGTCGCTCAGGATCAGCACGACCGAGCGGGCGTTGAGCGCCCGCTTGGCGTAGTGCGCGTTGAAGGCGGCCAGGCCCTCACCCAGCCGGGTGCCGCCGCCGAAGCCCTCGGCGAGCAGCGCGAGCTGCGTCATGGCCTTCAGGGAATCGCGCTCGCGCAGGGCATCGGTGACCCGCACCAGGCGGGTGTGCAGCAGGTAGGCGTCGCTCTCCGCCCAGCGCCCGACCAGGCCCTTCACGAACTGCAGGAAGAAGCGGCTGTAGTGCTGCATCGAGCCCGAGACGTCGAGGAAGACGACCAGGCGCACCGGCCGGTCCGGGCGCTCGCGCCAGGCCAGGCGCAGCGGCTCGCCGCCCTGGGCGAGCGAGCGGCGGATGGTCCGGCGGAGGTCGAGCCGTCGGCCCCGGGGTGCGATCCGCTGGCGCCGCGACAGGCGATAGCGGATCGCGCTGGCGAGCCGGAAGGCCAGTTCCTCGGCGGCCGCCATCTCCGCCGGATCGACGACGTGGCGCAGGTCGGTGCGGCGCAGCACCTGCCGGCGCGAGGCGATCAGGCGGCCGCTCGACTCGCCCTCGGCCTCCGCGCCGGCGGCACTCTCGAGCCTGGGTCCGCGCGCGTCGGCGGGCTCGCTCGCGGCCTCGTCGCCGAGATGGCCGCGCCACAGCGCCTGCTGGGCGCGGTTGCGCTGCTGGCGATGCCGCGGCCGCTCGACCCGCTCGCGCACCCGCCCCCGGCCGAACCAGTAGGCTTCGAAGAGCGCATCGAAGCGCTGCCACTCCTCGCGCCGGCCGGCCAGCAGGCAGCGCAGGCGGCGACGCGCCTCGGCGGTCGTATGGGGCCCGCCCTCGACCACGCGCAGCGCCCCCGCCGTCTCCTCCGGCCCGAGCGCGAAGCCGTTGAGCCGGAGGTGGCCGACGAAGCCGGCCATGCGCGCCGCGAAGGGCGGCGCCGCGGCCACCGGCGCGGCGGGCACAGCCATCACTCCGCGGCCAGCCGGGCCGTCACCTCGGGCGTCACGGCCTTGAGGTCGGCCTCGGTCTTCAAGAGGCAGATCAGCGTGCGCTGCAGCTTCTCCGGCTCGGCGCCGAGCCGCTCGATGCCGAGCCCGGCCAGCGCCGCCGCCCAGTCCAGGGTCTCGGCGATGCCCGGCTTCTTCTCCAGCTCCTCGCGGCGCAGGGCACGCACGAAGGCCGCGACCTGCCCGGCGAGGCGCGCGTCGATCCCGGGCAGGCGGCGGCGCAGGATCTCCAGCTCGCGCCCGGGCTCCGGGAACTCGACCCAGCTGTAGAGGCAGCGCCGGCGCAGCGCGTCGCTGAGCTCGCGCGTGCCGTTAGAGGTCAGGATGACGACCGGGATCGAGCGTGCCCGGATGGTGCCGAGCTCCGGCACCGTGACCTGGAAGTCCGAGAGGATCTCCAGCAGGTAGGCCTCGAACTCCTCGTCGGCGCGGTCGATCTCGTCGATCAGCAGCACCGGCGGCTGCTCCTGGCTCAACGCCTCCAGCAGCGGGCGGCGCAGCAGGTAGTCCTCGGAGAAGATCTCGGCCTCGATCTGGCGGGCGCTCAGGTGCTCCTGCTCGCGCGCCCGGATCGCCAGCAGCTGGCGCTGGTAGTTCCACTCGTAGATCGCGTGGCCGGCGTCCAGGCCCTCGTAGCACTGCAGGCGGATGAGGCGCGTGTCGAGCAGTGCCGCCAGGGCCTTGGCGACCTCGGTCTTGCCGACCCCGGCCTCGCCCTCGAGCAGCAGCGGCCGCTTCAGCTCGAGGGCGAGCTGAAGCGCGGTCGCGAGGCCTTCGTCGGCGACGTAGCCGACGTCGCGCAGGCGCTCCGCGAGATCGGGTCCGGCTTCGGTCATGGGCAGAATATGGGTCTTCGGGTGGTCGGGCAGGAGGGCGTCCGAAGCCGCCCTCCTGCCCGCTCCCTTTCCTCCCCCGGCTTCTGTCTCGGGGGTTGTCGCGTCACCCGGTCACGCCCAGCCGCTGAGCGGTCTGCCAGACCCGCCAATGGTCGTGCGGCATCTGGGTATGGGTCAGTCCGAGGTGCGCGAAGGCGTCGTTGACGGCGTTCGAGAAGGCCGACACGCCGCCGACGTTGGGGCTCTCGCCGACGCCCTTGGCGCCGATCGGATGGTGCGGCGAGGGGGTCTCGGTCCAGTCGGTCTCCCAGGCCGGGGTCTCGACCGCGGTCGGCAGGAAGAAGTCCATCAGGCTGCCGCCGTGGACGTTGCCGTCCGCGTCGTAGGAGATCTCCTGGCCCATGGCGATGGCCAGGGCCTCGGTCAGGCCGCCGTGGACCTGGCCCTCGATGATCATCGGGTTGATCCGGGTGCCGCAGTCGTCGAGGGCATAGAAGCGCTCGATCTCGGTGACGCCCGTGTCGACGTCGATCTGGACCACGCAGAGATAGGCGCCGAAGGGATAGGTCATGTTCGGCGGGTCGTAGTAGGAGACCGCCTCGAGGCCCGGCTCGAGCCCCGGGATCGCCTGGTTGTAGGCGGCGAAGGCGAGCTCCTTCATGGTCTTGAAGCGCTCCGGGTTGCCCTTGACCTGGAAGCGGTCGACCTCCCACTCCAGGTCGCCCTCGTGGACCTCCAGCAGGTAGGCCGCGATCATCTGCGCCTTGGCCCGGATCTTCCGCCCGGCCATGGCCGTGGCGGCGCCGGCGACCGGCGTCGAGCGCGAGCCGTAGGTGCCCAGGCCGTAGGGCGCGGTGTCGGTGTCGCCCTCCTCCAGGGTGATGTCGGCGGCCGGGATGCCGATCTCGCTGGCCAGGATCTGGGCGAAGGTCGTGGCGTGGCCCTGGCCCTGGCTGATCGTGCCCAGGCGGGCGATCGCCGAGCCGGTCGGATGGATGCGGATCTCGCAGGAGTCGAACATCCCGAGGCCCAGGATGTCGCAGTTCTTGACCGGGCCGGCGCCGACGATCTCGGTGAAGAAGGCGACGCCGACGCCCATCAGCTTGCGGGTCTCGCCCCGCTTGAAGGCCTCGCGACTGGCCTTCTGGCGGGCCCTCAGGCCGTCGTAGTCGACGCTCTTCAGCGCCTTGGCGAGCGCCGTGTGGTAGTCGCCGGAGTCGTATTCCCAGCCGAGCGCCGACTGGTAGGGAAACTGCTCCTTGCGGATGAAGTTGATCATCCGGATCTCGGCCGGGTCCCTGTCCAGCTTGCGCGCCAGCACGTCGATCATGCGCTCGATGAAGTAGCTGGCCTCGGTGACCCGGAAGGAGCAGCGGTAGGCGACGCCGCCCGGCGCCTTGTTGGTGTAGACGCCGTCGACCGAGACGTAGGCCACGGGCACGTCGTAGGAGCCGGTGCAGATGTTGAAGAAGCCGGCCGGGAACTTGGTCGGGTCGGCGCAGGCGTCGAAGGCGCCGTGGTCGGCCAGCACGTGGCACCAGAGGCCGGTGATCCGGCCTTCCGGGGTCGCCGCGATCCTGCCGGTCATGTGGTAGTCGCGGGCGAAGGCCGTCGTGGAGAGGTTCTCCATGCGGTCCTCGATCCACTTGACCGGCACGCCCAGCACGATCGAGGCGACGGCCGAGCAGATGTAGCCCGGATAGACGCCGACCTTGTTGCCGAAGCCGCCGCCGATGTCCGGCGAGATGATCCGGATGTTGTGCTCGGGGATGTTGGTGATCAGCGAGGCCACGGTGCGCACCGCGTGCGGCGCCTGGAAGGTGCCCCAGATCGTCAGCTTGCCGTTGATCTTGTCCATCGAGGCGACGCAGCCGCAGGTCTCCAGCGGACAGGGATGGACCCGCTGGTAGGTGATCTGCTCCTCGACCACGACCGCGGCCGCGGCCAGGGCCTGCTCGGTCGCCGCCTTGTCGCCGACCTCCCAGGTGAAGATGTGGTTCGGGTGGCGGCGCGGCCCGTGGGCCCCCTCGGTCTTGTCCTTGATGTCCTCGCGCAGGATCGGCGCGTCCGGGTCCATCGAGCGGTGCGGATCGACCAGCGGCGGCAGCTCCTCGTAGTCGACCTCGACCAGCTCGACCGCGTCGGCCGCGGCGTAGCGGTCCTCGGCGACGACGAAGGCGACCTCCTGGTTCTGGAACAGCACCTTCTCGTCGGCCAGCACCGCCTGGACGTCGCCGGCCAGCGTCGGCATCCAGTGCAGGCCGAGCGGCCTCAGGTCGTCGGCGGTCAGCACCGCCTTGACCCCGGGCACGGCCAGCGCCGCCTCCTTGTTGATCGACTTGATGCGGCCGTGGCCGATCGGCGAGCGCACGAAGTCGCCGAACAGCATGCCGGGCAGCTTGATGTCGTCGACGTAGTGGCCCTTGCCCTGGGTGAAGCGGGCATCCTCGACGCGCTTGCGCGAGCAGCCGAGGCCCTGGAGCTTGTCCTTGCGCTCCTCGAGCGAGACGGGGGTCTGGACGGTCATTCCGCGGCCTCCCCAGGGGCAGTGGTAGCGACGGCCATCTGCTGCGCCGCCGCCTGGATCGCCTTGACGATGTTCTGGTAGCCGGTGCAGCGGCAGAGGTTGCCCGAGATGCCGAAGCGGATCTCCGCCTCGCTCGGGTTCGGGTTCTCCTGCAGCAGCCGGTAGGCCCGGGTGATCATGCCCGGCGTGCAGAAGCCGCACTGCAGGCCGTGATGCTCGCGGAAGGCCTCCTGCAGCGGGTGCAGGCTGCCGTCGGCGGCGGCCAAGCCCTCGATGGTCGTGACCTCGGCGCCGTTGGCCTGGGCCACGAAGACCGTGCAGGACTTCACCGACTTGCCGTCGAGGTCGACGGTGCAGGCGCCGCAATGGCTGGTGTCGCAGCCGATGTGCGGGCCGGTCAGCGCCAGCTCCTCGCGCAGGAAGTGGATCAGCAGGGTCCGCGGCTCGGCCAGGGCTTCGACGGCCCGGCCGTTGACCGTCATCTTGACGTGCATCTTCGACATGGAGTGCTCCCGGTAGGGGGATGCGGCGCTCGGAGGGCGCCGCCTCAGCTGGCGCGGCTTCGGGCCTTCTCGACGGCGCGGGTGACCATCACGTCGGTCAGGTGGACGCGGAACGCGCGCGGCCCGCGGCCGTCCTCGGCCGGCGCGGCGATCGCCTTCGCGGCCTCGGCCGCGGCCTTGACCGCCGCCGCGTCGACCGCGGTGCCGACCAGGGCCCGGCCGGCGGCCTCGGCGAGCAGCGGCGTGTCGCCGACGTTGGTCAGGGCGATCGAGGCCTTGCGGCAGGTGCCGCCCTCGAGCTCCAGCAGCACCGCGGCGGCGGCCGTCGCGTAGTCGCCGATCTTGCGCTTCTGCTTCTCGTAGGCCCAGCCGTGGCCGGCCGCCGGCGCGGCGATCCGCACTGCCGCCAGCACCTCGCCCGGGTCGAGCGCGGTCGTGAAGGGGCCCTCGTAGAAGGCGCGCGCCGGCAGCTCGCGCTCGCCGCCCGGCCCGCGCAGGAGGTAGCGGGCGTCGAGCGCCTGCATCAGGCCCGGCAGGTCGTTGCCCGGATCTCCGTTCGCGACATTCCCGCCGACCGTGCCGAGGCTGCGGATCTGCGGGTCGGCGATCTGCAACGCGGTCTCGCGCAGGATCGGGCAGAGCCTCGCCAGCTCCGCCGAGGCGATCATCTCCGCCTGGGTGGTCATGGCGCCGATGGTGATCTGGGAGCCGTCAATGCGGATGCCCTTCAGCTCCGCGACGTCCTGCAGGTCGACGAGGTGCTCCGGCAGGGCCATGCGCAGCTTCATCATCGGGATCAGGCTGTGGCCGCCGGCGACGACGCGCGATTCCTCGCCGAGCGAGGCGAGCAGCGAGACCGCCTCCTCGAGGGTACGCGGCCGGTGGTAGTCGAACGAGCCGGGAATCATGCTGTCTTCGATCCTCCCTGGACGGTCCCGCGGCTTGGCGCCGCGTGTTGCTTGCTTGGGACGATCGAGCATGACCCCGGGCCGCCGCGCCTTAAGGACAAAGGCACGAACGCCCGCCGCCTTTCACGAAATGCGCCTGGATTGCACGAAATGCAGAGTGAGTGGCGCGTGCATTGGCCCTGTCGCTGTTTCGTCATTCCGACGCGCGGCGCAGATGACACTCCCTCTCCGCCCCTGGGGGGCGGAGAGGGTCGGGGTGAGGTGGGGAAAAGGACGTCGAAGCCGGCTAGCGCGGACGAGGTGGACCGCCCCACCTCTCCCTGCCCTCTCCGCCCCCCGGGGCGGAGAGGGAAAGACCGAGTCACGTCAGGCCGAGCAGGGCCTCGACCTGCTGCAGGCGGCCGCGGCTGACCGGGACCTCGAGGCCGGTCCCCTCGCCCAGGAAGCAGGCGCCCTTGTCGCCGGACTTGCGGAAGCCGCTGATGTGCTGGCGGTTGACCAGGTAGCTGCGGTGGGTGCGCAGGAAGGTCTCGGGATCGAGCGCCGCCTCGATGCGCGAGATCGACCAGGGGCAGAAGAACTCGCCCTGGGCGTCCTGGATGCGCGTGTAGTGGCCCTCGGCACGTACGGCGAGGATCGCGCTGCTCGGCAGGAAGCGGATCGTGTTGTCCTTCTCGTAGGGAATGCGCGTGACCTGGGCGACCGCCGTCTGGCGGCCGCGCACGAAGGCCTTCGACAGGACCGCCGACTGGTCGGGCAGCCGGGCCGCGACGCGCTCCGCCAGCCTCGCCGGGGCCGTCCGCCCGACGGCCGCCTCGGGCCGTACGTCCCCGGCGTCCGCCGCCGACATCTCGCCCGGCACGGCCATCAGCAGGAACAGGCCGCAGATCACGAAGGCGGCGAGCGCCACGATCAGCGCCAGGCTGCCCTGGGACAGCGCCGGCACCGCGGTGACGCTCGGGCTGTCGGTCAGGCGGAAGGTCGTGAAGGCCATCGCCGAATAGTGCATGGCCGAGACCGCGAGGCCGAGCAGGACGCTGCCGGTCAGCGTCGCCCGCCGGGTCCGCTTGCGATAGGCCATCTCCATCGCCAGGATCGAGGCGCCGATGCCGATCGCCGAGGCCAGCGCGACGCCCCAAGGCCCGAAGGCAACCAGGCAGTTGCCGGTGATCGCCGACATGCCGAGGTAGTGCATCGCCACGATGCCGATGCCGGTCAGGCAGCCGGCGACGACGATCCGCCCCGGCGTACGTTCGCCGAAATGCAGCAGCAGCAGGGCCGTACCGGTGACCAGCACGGCGATCAGCGCCGAGCCGAGCGTCCGCAGGGGATCGTAGAAGATCACGACGTTGAGCTGCACCGCCATCATGGCGACGAAGTGCATCGACCAGATGCCGCCGCCGAGCGCGATCGCGGCCTCGGCGATGCGCGCCTTGCGGACGTCCGTCGAGGTCGCGCTGAGGCCGCTGGTCAGGCGCAGGCAGGTGAAGGCCGCCATGACCGCGACCGCGACCGACGCGGCGACCAGCCAGGGGTCGTAACGCACCTCGATCATCGTGCCCGGGCGTCCTCCCACCGGCAGCACCGGCCGCGGCCGTCTGTCGGGCCGCTCGCCGGGAACGGCCGGCACCCCAGGGCGGCACCCCGGGGCCGGACCGTCCGCCCCCGCAGAGGGGGGCCGGCGACAGGGTAGCTCCCGGGCTGCCGACGCTCAAGGGTTGCGCGTCGGGCCGACGCCTCGCCATAGTCCGGCCATGACGCTGGCAAGCTGGCTCGCCCTGCTGCTCGCCCTCACCCTGCTCGGCCTGACGCCCGGGCCGGGCTGGGCCGCCGTGGTTGGCACGGCGCTCGGCCGTGGCTTCGCCGCCGGCGCGGCCATGGCCCTCGGCGTCGGCCTCGGCGACGTCGTCTTCGTGCTGCTCGCGGTCTTCGGCCTGGCGCTGCTCGCCGAGACGCTCGGCGAGCTGTTCCTGCTGGTGCGGCTGGCCGGCGCCGGCTACCTGGTCTTCCTGGGCGTCCAGTGCTGGCGCCGCCCGCCCCGCGTCGCCGACAGCGGCGCGGCGCCGAAGCCGCGCTCCCTCTCCGCTTCCTTCGTCGGCGGCTTCGCGCTGACCCTCGGCAACCCGAAGGTCATCGCCTTCTACCTGGGCTTCCTGCCGGCCTTCCTCGACCTCGGCCGGCTCGGCGGCGGCGACGTCGCCCTGGTCGCCGGCACCGCCTTCACGGTGATCGCCGGCCTGCTGACCGGCTACGCCGCCCTCGCCGCCGCCTCGCGCCGCCTGCTGCTGCGCGAGCGCGTCGCGCGCTGGTTCGGCCGCGTCACCGGCAGCTGCCTGATCGCCAGCGGCATCGCCGTCGCCACCCGCTAGGGACCGCCGGCGCCGCAGCGCCCGGTCCGGCGTCCGGCATCCTCCCCTACGCGGCCTCCGCCTCCGGACGGTCGAGATGGTCGACCCGGCGCAGCTGGGGGAAGAGACGCGAGGCGACCAGCGCGACCAGCAGGGTGCCGGCGCCGCCGACCACGACCGCCGGGACGACGCCGATCAGCGCCGCCATGACGCCGGCACGGAACTCGCCGAGCTCGTTGGAGGCGCCGATGAACACCAGGTTGACCGCATTGACCCGGCCGCGCAGCGCGTCCGGGGTCCAGACCTGGATCAGGGTCTCGCGCACGTAGACGCTGACCATGTCGAGCGCGCCGATCGCGGCCAGGGCGCCGATCGACAGCCCGGGCGCCGTCGACAGGCCGAAGACGCAGGTGAAGAGCCCGAAGCCGCCGACCGCGACGAACAGCAGCACGCCGGCCGACTGGCGGATCGGCCGGCGGATCAGGAACAGCGCCATGGCCAGGGCCCCGATGCCCGGCGCGCTGCGCAGCAGGCCGAGGCCGGTCGGCCCGACCGCCAGGATGTCGCGGGCATAGGCCGGCAGCAGCGCCGTGGCGCCGCCGAGCAGCACGGCGAAGAGGTCGAGGGTGATGGCGCCCAGCACGACCTTCTCCTGCCAGATGTAGCGGAAGCCGGCGCTGACGGTCTGCCAGCTCAGCGCGCCGGCCGCGCCGGTCGCGCGCGGCACCGGCGGGATGCGCAGCACCTGGACCAGCGCCAGGGCCCAGAAGGCGCCGGCCGCCGCGAAGGGCAGCTCCGGCGCGACGCCGTAGAGCAGGCCGCCGACCACCGGCCCGCAGATCACCACGAACTGCCAGCCCGAGGAGTTCCAGGCGATCGCCGTCGACAGCTCCTCCGTCGGAACGAGGTTCGGCGTGATCGCCCGGTCGGCCGGGCCGTAGAAGGCGCGCGCCGAGCCGAACAGCACCAGCAGGCCGAAGATCGGCAGCACGCTTCCGGTGCGGGTCGCGACCAGGGCCACGATGGCCGAGACGCAGACGAGCTGCAGGCCGATGCAGACCGCCATGATGCGCCGCCGCTCGAAGCGGTCGGCCGCCGCCCCGGTCAGGAAGAACAGCGCCAGGAAGGGCAGGAACTGGCAGAGCCCGACCAGGCCGAGGTCGAGCGGGTCGTGGGTCAGGTCGTAGACATACCAGCCGACCGCGACGCTGAGGAACTGCATCGCCGCCGTGGTCAGCAGCCGCGCGCTCCAGTAGATGCGGAAGCCGCGGTGCCGGAACACGGCGAGGCTCCGTCGCGGGCTCGGCGGATCGTCGGACATTCAGGCGGCGGGGTCGGGTAAGACTGGCATGCCGGGTGATCCTTCCCGAAGCACCCTGCCGGCGGAAGCGGCCTTTTCGCACGGCCGGCCTGCGGCACCGTCCCCGGGGAGCCCGGCCATGCCGCCGCTCAGCGCTTGGCGAGGCGCGGGCGGGAGATCAGGCGGGCGGCCTCCATGACCTGGGGGGCCAGCTTCTCGCGCACCGCCTCGAGGGTCCAGGAGGCGGTCGAGACCGAGCTCTGCACCGCGCCGACCGGGCGGCCGAACTGGTCGGAGATCGGCGCCGAGACCGCGAGCTCGCCGAGCAGCACCTCCTGGTTGGTCGCGCAGAAGCCCTCCAGGCGCGCCTGCTCGACGATCTCCAGGATGCGGCCGCGGTCGGTCGTGGTCAGGGGCGTCAGCGCGCGCAGCGGTCGGGCGTCGAGCAGCGCCTCGACCTCCTGGCGCGGCAGCAGCGACATGATCGCCCGGCCGCCGGAGGCGCAGTAGGCCGGCTGGCGCCGGCCGATCAGCGCCGCCGCGACGTTCATGCGGTGCGCCGGCAGGCGCGCGACGTAGATGAAGTCGGTGCCCTCCAGCTTGCCCATGTTGACCGTCTCGCCGCAGCGCTCGCTGGCGTCGATCAGGTGCAGCAGGCCCTCGTTGATCAGCGGGTCGGTGACCAGGAAGCCGTGGGCGAGATCGAGCGCGCGCACCGTCATCCGGTAGCGGCGCGTCGCCGGGTCCTTCTCCAGGTAGCCGACGCTGGTCAGGGTGTGGGTCAGGCGCTGCACCGCGCTCTTGCCGAAGCCGGTGGCGGCGGCGATCTCGGTCAGCCCGATCGGCGCCTGGTTCGCGGCCACCGCCTCCAGCACGCGCATCGTCCGCTCGACCGAGGCGACGAAGAGGCCCTCGCCACGTTCCACGCCGTCCGCCGTCGGTTCCGCTGCCATGCCCGCTGCCCCTCCCGATTTCGTTATCGCCATGTTGACCTTCGGTGACCGTTGTGGAAACTAAGCCACAGAAAAGCGATAACAAGTATCGGTCAGCGATACAATGACCCTGGGTCGGCGGTCCGATACGGCACCGGGGCGGAACGGATTGGCAAACTGGGAGACAGACGAGGATGTCGAAGGAACTCCGTACCTACCGTCGCCTGCCGCTGCTCGCGCTCTCCGGCGTGATGCTGCTCGGCGCCACGGCTCTCTCGCCCGCGCCGGCCCACGCCGGCAAGGCCGACGACACCCTGACCTTCGCGCTGGAGCAGGAGGTCGAGGCGGTGAACTTCTACCAGAGCACCAGCCGCGACGGCGTGATCCTGAGCCGCCTGATCTGGGACACGCTGATCTACCGCGATCCCGAGAGCGGCGCCTACGAGCCGGGCCTGGCGACCTCCTGGAAGTGGGTCGACGCCACGACCATCGACTTCGACCTGCGCCAGGGCGTGACCTTCCAGAACGGCGAGCCCTTCGACGCCGACGACGTCGTCTTCACGCTCAGCTACTTCCCGAGCCCCGAGGCGAAGGTCAAGAGCAGGGAATCGGTCGCCTGGATCGACCATGCCGAGAAGCTGGGCCAGTACAAGGTCCGGCTGTTCCTCAAGGCGCCCTTCCCGGCCGCCCTGGAGTTCCTGGCCAGCCCGCTGCCGATCTATCCCAAGGACTACTACCAGAAGGTCGGCGCCGAGGGCATGGAGGCCGCCCCTGTCGGCACCGGCCCCTACAAGGTGACCAAGATCGTCAAGGGCGAGTCGATCACCTTCGAGCGCAATCCGAACTACTACAAGGACAGCCCCAAGGGCGAGCCGCAGATCGGCCACATCGTGATGCGCACCATCCCCGACAAGAACACCCAGCTCGCCGAGCTGATGACAGGCGGCGTCGACTGGATCTGGAAGGTCGACAAGGACCAGGCCGAGAGCCTGCGCGCCATGCCGCAGCTGACGGTCAAGGACGCCGAGACGATGCGTATCGGCTACCTGACCTTCGACGCGGCCGGCAAGGCCGGGCCGAGCCCGCTGACCAACGTGAAGGTGCGCCAGGCGATCGCCCACGCGATCAACCGCCAGTCGATCGTCGACAACCTCTTCGCCGGCGGCGCCCGGGTCGTCGACACCGCCTGCTTCCCGGAGCAGTTCGGCTGCGACCAGACGGTCAAGCACTACGACTACGATCCGGCGCTGGCCAAGAAGCTGCTCGCCGAGGCCGGCTATCCGGACGGCTTCGAGATCCAGCTCAACGGCTACCGCAACCGCGACCTCGCCGAGGCGATGGTCGGCGACCTCGCCAAGGTCGGCATCAAGGCGACGCTGAACTACGGCAAGTACGCCGCGATCCGCGACATGATCCGGTCCGGCAAGTCGAAGATGGCCTTCATGACCTGGGGCTCGAACTCGATCGGCGACGTCTCGGCCTCGACCAGCGTGTTCTTCACCGGCGGCGCCGACGACACCTACGGCGACGCCGAGGTCAAGGCCGAGCTGGACAAGGGCGACACCTCGACCGACCCGGCGGTGCGCAAGGAGGCCTATTCCAAGGCGCTGCACCGCATCGCCGACCAGGCCTACTGGCTGCCGCTCTGGTCCTACCCCTACACCTACGCCTACACCTCCGACCTGAACTTCACGCCGACCTCGGACGAGATCCCGCATTTCGCCCAGGCGAGCTGGAAGTAGCGCAACCGGCCGCTGCCGGGCCGGCGGGCCGCGTCCCGCCGGTCCGGCAGTACCAGTCCCACTCCCGGTGCCAGTCAGGGGAAGCGAGCGATGCTGGGATTCCTGGTCAAGCGCCTGGCGCTGGCCCTCCTGGTGGCGGTCACGGTCTCGGTCGTCGGCTTCGTGCTGCTGCGCGCCTCGGGCGACATCGCGGTGGCGATCGCCGGCGAGGGCGCGACCGAGACCGACATCCAGGCCGTGCGGCAGCAGTACGGCTTCGACCGGCCGCTGCCGGTGCAGTACGTCGAGTGGCTCGGCAAGACCCTGTCCGGCGACCTCGGCCGCTCGGTCTACTTCAACGTGCCGGTCGCCCAGCTGATCGCCGAGCGGCTGCCGGTGACCCTGCTGCTCGGCGCGCTCTCGCTGGTCTTCGCCCTGGCACTGTCGATCCCGCTCGGCGTCGTCGCGGCCCTGCGGCCGAACAGCCTGCTCGACCACGCGGCCCTCTGGCTCGCCGTCTTCGGCCAGGCCATGCCGAGCTTCTGGTTCGCCCTGCTGCTGATCCTGGTGCTCGGCGTCTGGGGCCGGCTGCTGCCGATCTCCGGCACCGGCAGCCTGCTCAACTACGTCATGCCGGCGATCGCGCTCGGCTACTACGCGACCCCGGCGATCATGCGCCTGACCCGCGCCGGCATGGTCGAGGTGCTGGGCTCCGACTACATCCGCACGGCGCGCGCCAAGGGCCTGCGCACCGGCAAGGTGCTGTTCAAGCACGCCCTGCGCAACGCCGTGATCCCGGTGGTCTCGCTGGCCGCCGTGCAGTTCGGCTTCATGCTCAGCGGCTCGATCGTCATCGAGTCGATCTTCGCCCTGCCCGGCGTCGGGCAGCTGGCCTGGATCTCGCTGCAGCGCTCCGACTTCACCGTGGTCCAGGGCATCGTGCTGATGCTGTCGGTGATCTACATCCTGCTGGCGCTGCTCGCCGACCTCTTCAA
Source organism: Tistlia consotensis USBA 355 (assembly GCF_900177295.1). Lineage (GTDB taxonomy): Bacteria > Pseudomonadota > Alphaproteobacteria > Kiloniellales > DSM-21159 > Tistlia > Tistlia consotensis. The sequence continues at coordinate 51,578 of NZ_FWZX01000025.1, read as the reverse complement.
CGCCTGGCTCGACCCCAGGATCCGGGTGGCCTGAGGCGATGAGCGAGAGCCCCGTGACGACCGAAACCGCGGGCGCGGAAGCGCCTGCCCCGCTCGGGCCCTGGGCGCGGATGCGCCGGCGCTCGCTGCGCCACGGCAGCGTGCTGTTCGGCGGCTTCCTGCTGCTCGCCTTCGTGGCGATCGCGCTGACCGCGCCTCTGCTCGCCCCGCACGACCCCTACGCCCAGGACCTGACCAAGCGGCTGATCGACCCGGTCTGGTCGGCCAAGGGCAGCTGGGCGCATCCGCTCGGCACCGACCAGCTGGGCCGCGACTATCTCAGCCGCATGCTCTACGGCTCCCGCGTCTCGCTGATCATCGGCCTGGTCGCCATGACCATCTCCGGGCTGATCGGCACGGCCATGGGCGTCGCCGCCGGTTACTTCGGCGGCCGCGTCGACCATGTCGTGAACTTCGTCGTCACGACCCGCCTGTCGATGCCGGTGATCCTGGTCGCGCTCGCCGTCGTCGCCATCGCCGGCAGTTCGCTGGTCGTCGTCGTGCTGGTGCTCGGCTTCCTGCTCTGGGACCGCTTCGCCGTGGTCATGCGCAGCGCGACCCGGCAGGTCCGCGACCTCGAGTACGTGACCGCCGCCGAGGCGCTCGGCATGTCGGTCTGGCGCATCGTCCTGTCCGAGATCCTGCCCAACGTGCTGGGCGCCCTGATCGTCATCGCGACCCTGGAGATGGCCCACGCGATCCTGCTGGAGGCCGCGCTGTCCTTCCTCGGCCTCGGCGTGCAGCCGCCGACGCCCTCCTGGGGCCTGATGGTCTCGGAAGGCCGCAAGGTCATGTTCTTCAAGAGCTGGCTGATCACCATCCCTGGCGCCGCCCTGTTCCTGCTGGTGCTGGCGATCAACCTGCTGGGCGACGGCCTGCGCGACGTCATGGCGCCGGAGGGACGCGGATGAGCGGGGGGATGAGCCCGGGAATGGGCGAGACGCCCCTGCTCGCCGTCGAGGATCTGCGGGTCGACCTGCCGCTGGAGCAGGGCACGCTGCACGCCGTGCGCGGCCTGTCCTTCGAGGTCGGCCGCGGCGAGACGCTCTGCCTGGTCGGCGAGTCCGGCTGCGGCAAATCGCTGACCTCGCTCGCCGTCATGGGCCTGCTGCCGCGCCGTGCGAAGCGCTCGGCCCGGCGGCTCAGCTTCGACGGTCAGGAGCTGCTGGGCCTCTCGGAGCGGCGCATGGCGGCGCTGCGCGGCAATCGCCTGGCGATGATCTTCCAGGAGCCGATGACCTCGCTGAACCCGGCCTACAGCATCGGCGACCAGCTGGAGGAAGCCCTGCTCTGCCACCGCCGGGTCGGCCGCCGCCAGGCCCGCGAGCGCGCCGTGCACCTGCTGGAGCGGGTCGGCATCACCGCCGCCGGGCGGCGCCTGGGGCAGTACCCGCACCAGCTCTCCGGCGGCCTGCGCCAGCGCATCATGATCGCCATGGCGCTGATGTGCGGCCCCGAGCTGATCATCGCCGACGAGCCGACGACGGCGCTCGACGTCACGATCCAGGCGCAGATCCTGCACCTGCTGCTGGAGCTGAAGCGCGAGATGGGCCTGGCCCTGGTGCTGATCACCCACGACCTGGGCGTCGTCGCCCGCGTCGCCGACAAGGTCGCGGTGATGTACGCCGGCGAGATCGTCGAGAGCGGCAGCGCCGTCGAGATCTTCGGAAACCCGCGCCACCCCTACACCCGCGGCCTGCTGTCCTGCGTGCCGGTGCCGGGCCGCACCAGGCCGGGCGAGCCGCTCGGCTCGATCCCGGGCATCGTGCCCTCCCTGGTCGGGTCGCTCGAGGAGTGCGGCTTCCGCGAGCGCTGCGCGCTGGCGCAGGCCGCCTGCCGGCGGCCGGTGCCGCTGCACCGGCTGGAGGCCGGCCGCGCCGTCCGCTGCGTGCTGGCCGACCCGGCGGGAGCGCCGGCATGAGCGACACCCCCGTCCTCGCGCTGCGCGACGTCAGCCGGACCTTCCGGATCAGCCGCGGCCTGATGCGCGGCAAGGCGACGCTGCGCGCCGTCGATTCGGTCTCGCTGCAGCTGCGCCGGGGCGAGGTGCTGGCCCTGGTCGGCGAGTCCGGCTGCGGCAAGACCACGCTGTCGCGCATCCTGCTCGGCCTGCTGCCGCCGAGCAGCGGCGAGGTGCTGATCGACGGCCAGCCGATGAAGCCCGCCGACCGCAAGGCGCGGGCGCGGCGCATCCAGCCGGTCTTCCAGGACCCCTACTCGTCGCTCAACCCGCGCAAGACCGTGGCCCAGATCGTCGCGGCGCCGCTGCAGGTCCATCAGGTCGGCGACCCCGCCGGGCGGGCCAGGGTGGTCGCCGAGACCCTGGACCTGGTCGGCCTGCCGCGCCGCGTCGCCGACAGCTACCCGGGCCAGATGTCCGGCGGCCAGCGCCAGCGCGTCGCCATCGCCCGCGCCCTGGTGATGCGGCCGGAGGTGATGATCTGCGACGAGCCGACCAGCGCGCTCGACGTCTCGGTCCAGTCGCAGATCCTCAACCTGCTGCTCGACCTCCAGAAGGAGCTCGGGCTGACCTACCTGCTGATCAGCCACAACCTGGCCGTGGTCGAGCACATCGCCAACCGGGTCGCGGTCATGTACCTGGGGCGCATCGTCGAGGTCGCGCCGACCGCGCGGCTCTTCGCCGAGGCGCGCCATCCCTACACCCGGGCACTGCTCGAATCCGTGCTGACGCCGGAGCCCGGGCTCGGCGTGCCGGACACCCACCTGGGCGTCGCCTACCCCAACCCCATCGACCCGCCGAGCGGCTGCGCCTTCCACCCGCGCTGTCCTTCGGTCCTGCCGATCTGCAGCCAAGTCCGGCCGCAGACCCTGCGCGACGCGCTGGGGCGCATCGAGTGCCACCTGCACGGGCCCGCGCCGACGGGAGCCGCATCCGCGGCCCCGCAAGAGCAACCACAAGAGCATTCATGACCGAACTCTGCGATCTCGACGCCGTCGCCCTGCGGCGGCTGATCGGCCGGCGTGCCGTCTCGCCGGTCGAGCTGCTCGACTCCTGCCTCGCCCGCATCGAGCGGGTGAACCCGGCGCTCAACGCCATCACCGCGACCTGCTTCGAGCGCGCCCGCCGCGAGGCCGAGGCCGCCGAGCACGCGGTCAAGGCCGGCGAGGCCCTGGGCCCGCTGCACGGCCTGCCGGTCGGCATCAAGGACCTGCAGGAGACCGAGGGCCTGCGCACCACCTTCGGCTCGAAGCTCTTCGCCGACCACGTGCCGGTGCGCGACGAGCGCACGGTTGCCGCAGTGCGCGCGGCCGGCGCCGTCGTCGTCGGCAAGACCAACGTCCCGGAATTCGGCGCCGGCGGCAACTCGACCAACCCGGTCTACGGCGCGACCGGCAACCCCTTCGATCCGGAGCGCACCTGCGGCGGCTCCTCCGGCGGCTCGGCCGCGGCCCTGGCCACCGGCATGACGCCGATCGCGACCGGCTCGGACACCGGCGGCAGCCTGCGCCTGCCGGCCGGCTTCTGCGGCATCGTCGGCCACCGCCCGACGCCGGGCCTGGTGCCCTCGGAGCGGCGCCAGGCCGGCTGGGCGCCGATCTCGGTGCTGGGGCCGATGGGCCGCACCGTCGCCGACACCGCACTGCTGTTCCAGGCGATGGTCGCCAGCGACCCCCGCGACCCCCTGTCGCCGCCCGACGGCACGCCCGGGGGCTTCTTTCCGCTGCCGGAGGCCGACCTCTCGGACCTGCGCGTCGCGGTCAGCACCGACCTCGGCTTCGCGCCGGTCGATTCGCGCATCCGCGAGACCTTCGGCAAGGCCGTCGCACGGTTCCGCGGCGCCTTCGGCAGCGTCGAGGAGGTCGACCCGCCGCTCGACGACGCCGACGCGATCTTCGACGTGCTGCGCGCCCTGCAGTTCGTCGCCGCCCACGGCAAGCGGACGCCGGAGCAGAAGGCGCTGCTCGGCCCCAACATCGTCGCCAACGTCGAGCAGGGGCTCGCCATGAGCCTCAGCGACGTCGCCGAGGCCCAGGCCGCCCACACCGCGCTCTACCGGCGCTTCCTCCGCTTCATGGACGACTACGACCTGCTGATCTGCCCGACCGTCGCGGTGCCGCCCTTCCCGCACCGCCAGCTGACCCTGAGCGAGATCGACGGCAAGCCGGCGCGCACCTACTTCCACTGGCTGGCCCTGACCTACGGCCTGACCCTGACCGCCCATCCGGTGATCTCGCTGCCCTGTGGCCTCGACCCGACCGGCACGCCCTTCGGCATCCAGCTCTGCGGCAAGCGCGGCGGCGACCGCCGCCTGCTCGCCCTGGCGGCCGCGCTGGAGGCCCATCTGGCGGCCCTGCCCGGCCTCGGCCGTCCCCTGCCCGACCTGGAGAAGCTGACCCGATGACCCGCCGCGTGCTCTCGGCGCAGATCGCCCACGAGACCAACACCTTCTCGATCGTCCCGACGACCCTCGACGACTACCGCAACCGCCTGTTCCTGGTCGGCGCCGAGATCGCGCCGGCCCTGGCGGGCACCAGGACCGAGATCGCCGGCCACCTGGCCGCCGCAGAGCGCTTCGGCTGGACCCTGGTGCAGCCGGTCGCCGCCGCGGCGACGCCGTCGGGCAAGGTCACGGCCGACTGCTGGGCCGAGCTGCAGCGCCTGGTCTACGAGGCCTGCGACGCGGGCCCCTTCGACGGCGTCATCCTGGCGCTGCACGGCGCCATGGTCGCCGAGACCGACGACGACGCCGAGGGCGCGCTGCTGGAGGGCATCCGGGCGCGGCTCGGCAGGGAGCTGCCGGTCGCCGTCACCCTCGACCTCCACGCCAACGTCACCGAGCGCATGGCGCGGCTGGCCGACATCCTGCTGCCCTACCGGACCTATCCGCACGTCGACCAGTTCGAGACGGCGCTGCGCGCCGCCGAGCTGCTGCAGGCGGCGATGGACGGCGAGATCCGGCCCAAGGTCGCGCGCCTGCAGGGCCCGCTGCTGGCCGGCATGAACCACGGCCGCACCCAGGGCGGCGTGATGAACGACCTGATGGAGCGCGCCGCGGGCCTGCAGGCGGCGACGCCCGGCCTGCTGTCCATCGACCTCTGCGCCGGCTTCTCGCTGGCCGACATCGAGGAGGCCGGCCCCAGCGTCCAGGTCACCTACGACGCCGGCCGCAACGCCGCCGAGTCGGCCGCCGCCGGTGCCGCCGAGGTGCTCTGGCGCGAGGCCGTCGTGCGCCGCGCGGAGAGCACGGTCGAGGAGCTCGACCTCGCCGCCACGACGCGCCTCGCCGCCGAGGCCGCAGCCGATCCGGACGATGCCCGCCCCCTGGTCGTCGCCGACTTCAGCGACAACCCCGGCTCCGGCGCCTACGGCGACGGCGTGCGGCTGCTCGAGGCACTGGTCGAGGCCCGCATCGAGGGCGCGCTGTTCGGCGTGCTCGTCGATCCCGAGGCCGCGGCCGCCTGCCACGCGGCGGGGCCGGGCGCGGAGCTCGAGCTCGAGGTCGGCGCCAAGCGCGATCCCGGCACCTACGGCCCGTCGCTGCGCCTGACCGGCAGGGTCGAGGCGCTGGCCGAGGGGCCCTTCGTCTGCGAGGGGCCGATGAACGGCGGCGTCGCGATGAACCTCGGCCCCTCGGCGCTGTTCAGGGTTGGCGGCGTCTCGATCGCGCTCTCGAGCAACACGCTGCAGACCTACGACCAGGAGATGTTCCGGATCCTCGGCGCCGAGCCGTCGCGCTTCCGCGTCGTCGCGGTCAAGTCGGCGCATCATTTCCGCGCCGCCTTCGCGCCGATGGCCCGCGCCGTGGTACTGGTCGACAGCGGTGGCCTCGCGACGCACGATCTGGCCCGCCTGCCCTACCGCAAGGTGCGCCGGCCGATCTGGCCACTGGACCCCGTCCCGGGCGCGGCCTGAGGCCGCGACCTTCCCTCCCAGCCATCCAGGAGACGATTCATGGCTCTTCCCCTTTCCAAGCTTCGCCGCGTCGGCGATACGGTCTACCTCTCCGGCGAGCTCGGCTTCGCCGCCGACGGCTCGCTGCCCGAAGGCATCGCCGCGCAGACCGAGCAGACCCTGAAGAACATCGCCGCCACGCTCGCCGGCGAGGGGCTGGCGCTCTCCGACGTCGTCTCGGCCACGGTCTACCTCACCGACCGCTCGGACTTCGCCGCCTTCAACGAGGTCTACCGCAAGCACTTCGCCGAGCCCTTCCCGGCGCGCACCACCCTCGAGGCGCCGCTGATGATCGACGCCAAGATCGAGATCACGGTGATCGCCGCTCGCGGCTGACCTTGCCGAGCGGCTCGCGGGAGGGCCGAGGATGCCTGACGTCATCGTGCTCGGCGCCGGCATGGCCGGCGTCGGCGCCGCCCTGCAGCTGCAGCGGCGGGGCTGGTCGGTTGCGCTGGTCGACCGCCGCCCGCCGGGGACCGAGACCAGCTACGGCAACGCCGGGATCATCCAGAGCGAGTGCGTCGAGCCCTACGCCCTGCCGCGGAGCCTGCCGACGCTGCTGGCGATCGCGCTCGGGCGCAGCAACGACGTGCACTACCACCTGCGCGCCCTGCCCTCCTACGTCGCCCCGCTGCTCGCCTACTGGCAGCACTCGGCACCGGCCAGCCACGCGGAGATCTCCCGGGCCTACGCCCCTCTGATCCGCAGGGCGGCCGAGGAGCACGCGCCGCTGATCGCGGCCGCCGGCGCCGAGGCGCTGGTCCGGCGCGAGGGCTTCCGCATCCTGTTCCGCAGCCCGAAGCTGATGGAGCGGGCCGCGACCGACGCCCTCAGGATCCGGCGCGACTACGGCGTCGCCGTCGAGATCCTGGCCCCCGACGCCCTCGCGGCGGCCGAGCCGGCCCTGACCCAGGGCGGCGCCGGCGGCCTGCACTGGAGCGAGCCCTGGACGGTGCGCGATCCCGGCGCGCTGGTCGGGGCCTACGCCCGGCTGCTCGTCGAGTCCGGCGCGACCTGGGCCGAGGGCGACGCCCGGAGCCTGCGCTCCGGACCGAACGGCGGCTGGCAGGTCGAGACGGAGCAGGGCCGGCTGGAGGCCGGCGCCGCGGTCGTCGCGCTCGGTCCCTGGTCGCCGGCCCTGCTGAAGCGCTTCGGCTACCGCATCCCGATGATCCGCAAGCGCGGCTACCACCGGCACTACCACGCCGCGGCCGGCAGCAACGCCGGGCTGGACCTGCCGCTGCTCGACGAGGAGTACGGCTACGTCATGGCGCCGATGGCGCGCGGCCTGCGCATCACGACCGGCGCCGAGCTCGCCCTGCCCGACGCGCCGCCGACGCCGGTGCAGCTGCGCCGCGCCGAGCAGGCGGCCGGCGAGCTGCTGACGCTGGGCGCGCCGGTCGAGCCGGAGCCCTGGCTCGGCAACCGGCCCTGCATGCCGGACATGCTGCCGCTCGTCGGCCGGGCGCCGCACCATCCGGGCCTCTGGCTGCACTTCGGCCACGGCCACCAGGGCTTCACCCTGGGCCCGACCACCGGCCGGCTGCTCGCCGAGCTGATGTCGGGCGAGACGCCCTTCGCCGACCCGGCTCCCTTCCGGGCCGAGCGCTTCGGCTGAGGCCCTCCGCGGCGGCGGTCAGTTCGTCGAATCGCCGCCGCTGCAGGGCCAGGCGGCCGGCCGCGCGAGACCGGCCGGCAGCTTCGTGGTCTCGTCGCCGCAGCTCTCGGCGAGCTGCGCCGCGGTCAGCCCGACGGCCTCGGACAGGTCGGTGCCGGCCAGGCTGGCCAGCTGCAGGTAGGCGTCGGTCAGGTTCGCCTTCGCCAGCCGCGCGTCCTTGAAGCGCACACGCGCCAGGTAGCTGCCGCTGAGGTCGGCGCCTTCCAGGTCAGCGCCGCTCAGGTCGGACCGGCCGAGCTCGGCCTTCTGGAGGTCCGCGCCGGCGAGCTGGGCGCCCGAGAAATCGGCCCGGCTCAGCTCCGCCTTGGTCAGATTGGCCCCGGTCAGCCTGGCCCCGCCGAAGTCGGTGCGCGCGCCGTGCGCCTTGGACAGGTCGGCGCCGCTCAGGTCGGCATCCTTCAGGGTGGTGCGCGACAGCCCCGCCTTGGTCAGCGAGGCCCGCGCCAGGACCGCCCTGGAGAGGTCGCTGCGGGCGAGGTCGGCGCCCTGCAGCTTCGCGCCGGTCAGGTCCTGGCCGCGCAGGATCAGGCCGGTCTTGCGGCAGACGCTCCAGTCGACCCCCGGCGCCGGCGAGGCCTCGCAGTCGGCCCGCGCCTCGGCGGCGAGCCCGGCGCCCAGCAGCAGCATGGCGGCGCCTGCGAGCAGGAGGTTGCGAAGCTTCGGCATGGACGCTCCCTCGGCGTTTGTCGTCGTTGGGCGGGCCGCGGGGCGCGCGGCCGGTCACCCGGGCTCCGGTGACGGTCGGAGGGTCCGCACCTCCCTGTCGCGTCTCGGGCGAGTATCGCGCCTGCCCGCGAGGGACATCAAGCCCGGCCGACAGGCGGTGCCCTCCGGGCACCTCGCGGGATTTATTGCGAAAGATTATCATTCTCATTATTCTGCCCCGGCGGCGGATCGGCACGCCGTCCCGGTCCGGAGGGCGCCCCGTGCCGAGCTCTGCCGGTAGCCGGCGCGGACTCCCCCTAGGGGGGCCGGTCGCCGAAGAAGAGGCGACCTTGTCCAGGGACCCGAAAACCCTTGCCCTGTTCACCGCGCACCGCCCTGCCCTGGTCAACTACGCGAGCAGCATCGTCGGCAGCCGGGTCCAGGCCGAGGACCTGGTGCAGGAGGCCTGGCTGCGCTTCGACCAGGCCTCGCGGGGACGCTTCCTCGAGGACGCCACGGGCTATCTCTACCGGATCGTCCGCAACCTGGCGCTGGACAGCCGGCGCCGCATGGCCCGCGAGGGACGGCTAACGGCCGCGGCCGATTTCGAGGCGGTCGCCCGGACCTCTCCGGACACCGCCCCCGACCCGGAGACCGTGGCCCTCTACAAGGACGAGTACGCGCTGGTCATGGCGGCGATGGCGGAGCTGCCGGAGCGCACCCGGATCGCCTGCGAGATGCATCGCTTCGGCGGCGCGAAGCTGCGAGAGATCGCCGCCCTTCTCGGCATCTCCGTGCCCCTGGCCCACAAGCTGGTCGCCGAGGGGATCGAGCACTGCAAGCGGCGGCGCGGCCGGCGATGACGGCGTCCCCAGATTGTCGTGGAAAAGGTGCGCCTCGATGCGTTTGGTGATCATGACGCCCAGCGACTCAGACCCCGAGGCCGCGCCGGCCCGAGCCGGCGACGGCCGGCACCGAGGCAGGAGCATGGCGGCGAGCGAAGATCCGATCCCGGCGCGGGCCGCGCGCGAGGCGACCGACTGGCTGATCCTGTTGCAGGACGCGCCCGAGGACCGCGAGCTGCTGCGGCGCTTCCGCGACTGGCTGCGCCGGAGCCCCGTCAACGCCTCCGCCTGGGAGCAGACCCGGCGGACCGTCGCCGCGATCGACGGCGGGGCGCCGGCCCTTGCCGCACTCTGGCAGCCCGCCCTGACCCGGCTGCGGTCCGGTGCCCGCCAGGCCGAGGCCGGCCGGTCGAGCGCTCGGCCGGCCGGACGCCTCGGCCGGCGGCAGGCCCTGGGCCTCGCTGCCCTCGGCGGCCTCGCGGCCGCGGCCTGCCTGTCGGCGGTTCTCTACGCGCCGAGGCTCGCGATCGAGCTGCAGGCGGACCAGGCGACCGGAACGGCAGAGACGAAGGCCTTGCGCCTCGCCGACGGCAGCCGCGTCACCCTGGCGCCGGAGAGCGCCCTGCGCATTGCCTACGGCGGGTCCGACCGGCGGGTCGAGCTGCTGCGCGGCACGGCCTTCTTCGAGGTCGCGCCCGACCCGGAGCGGCCCTTCCGCGTCGCCTCGGAGGCGGTCGAGGTCACGGTCCTCGGCACCGGCTTCGAGGTTCGGCAGGACCGGGACGGCACGGCGGTCGCCGTGGCGCACGGCTCGGTACGCCTGGACGACGCGGAGGTCTCGCCGCCGCTGGCCGAGACGCTCCGGGCCGGTGAGACGGCGCGCGTGCTCCCCGGCGGCGGGATCGAGCGCGGCCGGCTGCCGGCCGGTCAGGTCGCGGCCTGGCGCCGCTACCGCCTGATCGCCCAGGACCAGCCCCTGGGCGAGCTGGTCGACCGGCTGCGCCCCTACTTTCCGGGCGCGATCATCGTGACCGGCGGCGGACTCGCCGGACGCCCCGTGACCGGCGTCTACGACCTCGCCGACCCCCGCGCCGCCCTGCGCGGCATCGCCCGGGCACAGAACGCCGTGGTGCGCGAGCTCACCCCCTGGATCCTGGTCGTTTCGGCGTCCTGAGCCACGGCCGCCCGGCGTCTTGGCGGCCGCCGGCGCGCTTTCCTTGAAAATTCACTCCCGGCCGACGTTTCGTCGATTGAACGCGAGTGAGACGCATTCGCATCTATTCCGATCCGTTGGACCCGAGGGGGAGATCTTCGATGGCAAGAGGGGGAAAGGCCGCCGCGCGCGGCCGCGCCCGGCGGCAGGTGCTCGCCGGCGCGCTGATGATGACGGCACTCGCGCCGCTGCCGGCGGCGGCGCCCGCCTGGGCACAGCAGGCGGTCGCGCAGCGAGCCGTCGCTGAGAGCCGGCCGGGCGCGCTGAGCGCGCTGGGCGGCGAGCACGCCTTCGACATCCCGGCCCAGCCGATGACCAGCGCCCTGGCGCTGTTCGGTCAGCAGGCCGGACTGCAGGTGACCGTGGACGGCGCCCTCGTGCGCGGCCTCCCCGCCCCGGCGGTGCGCGGCCGGATGACGGCCGAGCAGGCGCTCGACCGCCTGCTCGCCGGCAGCGGCCTCGGCTACGGCCTGTCCGACCGCTCGACGGTCGCCGTCGAGAAGGCGAGCCTGGACGGGGCTGACGGGCCGACCCGGCTCGGCCCGATCCGCGTCCAGGCCGAGGCCGGCTCGCCCTACGGGCCAGTCACCGGCAGCGTGGTCGCCTCGCGCAGCGCGACGGCGGACAAGACCGACACGCCGCTCATCGACACCCCGGCCTCGGTCTCGGTGATCACCCAGAAGGACCTGGAGACGCGCAACGTCCAGGACCTGCAGCAGGCGCTCGCCTACACCTCCAGCGTCTCGGTCGACGAGTACGGCTCCGACGACCGCTACGACTTCTTCCGCATCCGCGGCTTCGACCAGACCTCGCTCGGCACCTATCGCGACGGGCTGTCGATGCGGATCGCCGGCTGGACGGCGAGCCGGCTCGAGCCCTACGGCCTGCAGCAGATCGACGTGCTCAAGGGCTCGACCTCGAGCCTGTTCGGGCTCAACGGCCCGGGCGGCCTCGTCAACGCCATCACCAAGCGCCCGCCGGAGGCGACCCAGGGCGAGATCCACGGCACCTTCGGCGAGGGCCACGTCGCCGGCGCCGCCGATTTCGGCGGCCCGCTCGACGCCGAGGGTGTCTGGAGCTACCGCCTGACCGCGCTCTGGCAGGACGGCGACCACGGCGCCGACTACTCCAACGACGACCGGCGCTACCTCGCCCCGGCCCTGACCTTCCGGCCGAACGACGCGACCTCCCTGACCATCCTGACCGACTACTACGAGCGCGACGGCAACGCCGGCTACGGCTTCCCGGCCAGGGCCGACGTCGACCCCGACAGCTTCCTCGGCGAGCCGGACTTCAACAAGTTCGACACCCGCCAGGCCGACGTCGGCTACCTCTTCTCCCACGACTTCGGGAACGGCCTGACGGTCCGGCAGAACGCGCGCTACACCCATCTCGACCTGGACTACGAGCAGGTCTACGGCGGCTCGACCGACCCGAGCGTCCCGCGCGAGGCCTTCTCGGTGGACGGCAGCGTCAACCGCTTCGGCATCGACACGCAGCTCCAGCTCGACCGCTCCTGGACGACGGTCGACAGCAAGACGCTGGTCGGCTTCGACTATACCTACGACAACAACCGCGAGACCGCGCTCTACGGCAGCGCACCGGGCATCGACATCGACGACCCGGTCTACTGCGGGCGCTCCTGCGTCAGCCTGTCCCCCTATCTCGACTGGCGCCCGGTGCAGAACGCCTACGGGGTCTACGCCCAGGAGCAGCTGACCTTCGACGACCGCTGGATCGTCACGCTCGGCGGCCGCTACGACTACGTCGACACCAGGATCGACCACCTCGACAGCGGCACCAGCGACGCGACGACGGCGAGCGACCTCACCAAGCGCGCCGGCCTGACCTACAAGGTCACCGACGACCTGTCGCTCTACGGCAACTACTCGGAATCCTTCCAGCCGCTGGTCGGCACCTATGCCGTGACCGGCAGCCTGGAGCCCCAGGAGGGCACGCAGTACGAGGCCGGCGTGAAGTTCCGTCCGCTCGGCCCGGACAGCCTCTTCACCCTCGCCTTCTTCGACCTGACCCAGACCAACGTGCCGAGCTACGTCAGCCCGGTCGAGCAGCGGCAGATCGGCGAGGTCCGCACCCGCGGCGTCGAGTTCGAGGGCCGCCTGACCCTGGACGCGCGCACCGACCTGCTGCTCGCCTACACCTACTGGGACGCCGAGATCGTCGAGGACGGCATCCAGGGCAACGCCGGCAACCGGCCGGCCGACGTGCCCCGGCACCTCGCCTCGCTGTGGATCGACCACACCATCCCGGGCAGCGGATCGCGCGGCGACCTGACCCTCGGCGCCGGCGTGCGCTACGTCGGCTCGACCTTCGGCGACGACGCCAACACGGTGAAGATCGACTCCTACGCGGTGGTCGACGCGGCCCTCGACTACCGGCTGACCGACCACGTCAGCGTCGGCGTCAACGTCACCAACCTCTTCGACAACCAGTACGTGACGACGAACTACTACGGCTCGGTCTACTACGGCGACCGCCGCAGCGTCCTCGGCACGCTGAAGTACGCCTGGTAGCGGACCGCCGGCCGGGCTGCGGGGGTCACTCCCCCGGCCCGGCCGCGGCACCCCGCTCCAGGTCTTGCGCCGGTGTCGCCGCCCGCAGCAGCCGCAGCGCGTTCAGCACGACCAGCAGCGAGGCGCCGACGTCGGCGGCGATGGCGCCCCACAGCGTCGCGACGCCGAGGAAGGTCAGCACGACGAAGGCCGCCTTGACCGCCAGGGCGAAGACGATGTTCTGGCGGATCACCCCGAGCGTCCGCCGCGAATGGGCGATCAGCCAGGGCAGCCGCTCCAGGTCGTCGGTCATCAGCGCGATGTCCGCGGTCTCGATCGCGGCGTCGCTGCCGGCCGCTCCCATGGCGATGCCGAGCCGGGCGCGGGCCATGGCCGGCGCGTCGTTGACGCCGTCGCCGACCATGGCGACCGCGCCGTGGCGCTCGACCAGCGCCTCGACCGCCGCGACCTTGTCCTCGGGCAGCAGCTCGGCCTGCACCTCGTCGATGCCGGCCTGCCGGGCGATCGCCTCGGCGGTCGCGCGGTTGTCGCCGGTCAGCATGACGAGGTGCCCGATGCCGGCAGCGCGCAGCGCCCGCAGCGTCTCCGCCGCCCCCGGCCGCAGGCTGTCGGCGATGGCCAGCAGGCCGCAGACGTGCCGCTCGTTGCCGATCGCGACCACCGTCCTGCCGTCGCGCTCCAGGGCCTCCGCCCGCGCCGAGGCCTCCGGGTCCTCCCGGCCGCGCTCGACCAGGTAGCGGTGCGAGCCGAGCCAGAAGGGCTCGCCGCCGAAGCGGCCGGTGACGCCCCTGCCCTGCAGGACCTGCAGCTCGCTCGCCGGGGCCGGCGCGATGCCGCAGGCGGCGGCCTGCTCGCGGACCGCGCGGGCCAGCGGATGGGTGCTGTGCGCCTCCAGGGCGGCGGCGCGCTCCAGCAGCTCCTCGCGGCTGTGCCCGTTCAGCGGCACCACGGCGACCACCTCCGGCCGGCCGCGGGTCAGGGTGCCGGTCTTGTCGAAGGCGAGCGCGCGCAGCCGGGCCGGCAGCTCGAGGAAGACGCCGCCCTTGACCAGCACGCCCTGGCGCGCCGCGGCGGCCAGCGCGGCGACGATGCCGACCGGCGTCGAGATGACCAGCGCGCAGGGACAGGCGATGACCAGCAGCACCAGCGCCCGGTAGAACCACACGGCCCAGGCGCCGCCGAGGAGCAGCGGCGGCAGCAAGAAGACGGCGAGCGCCAGCCCGATGACCGCCGGGGTGTAGACCGCGGCGAAGCGCTCGACCCACTGCTCGACCCGGGCGCGCCGGCCGTGCGCCTCCTCGACCATGCGGATGATGCGCGCGAGCGTCGTGTCCTCGGCGGCCTTGCTGCTCTCGACCTCGAGCAGGCCGTCGCCGTTGATCGTGCCGGCGAAGACCGCGTCGCCGGCCTGCTTCCAGACCGGCAGGGACTCGCCGGTGATCGGCGCCTGGTCGACGCCGCTGCCGCCCTCGACGATCCGGCCGTCGAGCGGGATCCGCTGTCCCGGCCTGACCAGGAAGTGCGCGCCGACCGGCACCTGGGCCGCCGGCAGCACGCGCTCCCGGCCCTCGCCGTCCGTCACCAGCGCCGTCGGCGGCGCCAGGTCGAGCAGCGCCGAGATGGCATGGCGGGCGCGCCCGACGCTCCAGCCCTCGAGCGCCAGCGACAGGGTGAAGAGGAAGGCGACCGTCGCCGCCTCGAAAGGCTCGCCGATGGCGAGCGCGCCGGCGATGGCGACGACCATCAGCAGGTTCATGTCCGGCCTCAGGCGCCGGGCCGCGAACCAGGCCTTGGGCAGCACGAAGCGCAGACCGAAGCCGATCGCGAGCGCGTAGGCCGCGACCTCCGGCCAGGGCATGCCGGCGGCGCCGTGGTCGCCGAACAGCCGCAGCGCCGCGGCGAGGCCGCCGGCGAGCGCGACGTGGAGCAGCAGGCCGGCGAGCAGGCAGGCCCCGCTCAGGGCCGTGAACCAGAGCTGCAGGCGGCGGTGCCTCGCCTCGGCCCCGCTGTCCTGCCGTCCCGCCCGCCACAGCTCGGCGGTCATGCCGGTGCGCGCGACCGCCGCGCAGACCTGCTCCGGCGAAACCGGCCCGGCCTCCGGCAGCACCATCATGCGGCCGTTCAGCACGTCGAAGGCCAGGTGCTCGCCGCCGCCGACCAGGGGGCCGAGCGCGCGCTTCAGGATCGCGACCTCCTCGGCGCAGTCCAGCCCCCGGACCTTGAAGGTCTGGCGCGCGCTGCCGGCGCCGGCGTTCCAGCCGTCGGCCTGCGACGGTCCGCCGTCGCAGCAGCCGTGGTCGTGGCCATGGGCGTGCGCCTGGGCCGGCTCCTCGGCGCAGGATCGGCCACAGCAGGCGCCCTGCTTCGGTTCGGGCATGCTCCTCGTCCTTCCGGTGCGTAACCGTCGGAAGCAACATGGCACCTACAGTCGCTGTAGGTTCAAGCCCCCCGCTCCGCCTTGCCGAGCAATCGGGCGCTCCCATATCGGACTCGAACAGCTACAGAGACTGGAGGGTCGAGGCATGGCGCGCGACGGCAGGCTGACCATCGGCGATCTCTCGCGGCGGACCGGCTGCAAGGTCCAGACGGTCCGCTACTACGAGCAGATCGGGCTGCTGCCCGAGCCCGAGCGCTCGGAGGGCAACCAGCGGCTCTACCGCCAGGCCCACCTCGACCGCCTGGCCTTCGTCCGCCACGGGCGCGAGCTCGGCTTCTCGCTCGACGCCATCCGCGAGCTGCTCAGCCTCGCCGACCGGCCCTCGCACTCCTGCGAGGCCGCCGACGCGATCGCCCGGTCCCAACTGCAGCAGGTCGAGAACCGCATCGCCCGCCTGACCTCCCTCAAGGCCGAGCTGGAGCGCATGATCGAGGAGTGCCGCGGCGGCCGCGTCGCCGACTGCCGGGTCATCGAGGTCCTGGCCGACCACTCCCAGTGCCTCGCCGACAGCCACCCGCCCGCGGCGACGGCACCCTAGAGGACAGCGTCAGAGGTTGGCGCTGCGGATCGCCTCGCAGACCGCGTCGGTGACCTCCCGGGTCGTCGCCGTGCCGCCGATGTCGGGGGTCAGGATGCCCTGCGCCGTGACCTGCTCGACGGCCGCCATCAGGCGTGCCGCGGCGGCCGGCTCGCCCAGGTGCTCGAGCATCTGGGAGGCGGTCCAGAAGGTCGCGATCGGGTTGGCGATGCCCTTGCCGGTGATGTCGAAGGCCGAGCCGTGGATCGGCTCGAACATCGAGGGGAAGCGCCGCTCGGGATCGATGTTGGCGGTCGGCGCGACGCCCAGGCTGCCGGCCAGGGCGCCGGCGAGGTCCGACAGGATGTCGGCGTGCAGGTTGGTCGCGACGATGGTGTCGAGGCTCTTCGGCTTGAGCGTCATGCGCACGGTCATGGCGTCGACCAGCATCTTGTCCCAGGTCACGTCGGGGAACTCCCGGGCGACCTCGGCGGCGATCTCGTCCCACATCACCATGCCGTGGCGCTGGGCGTTCGACTTGGTGACCACGGTCAGCAGCTTGCGCGGCCGCGCCTGGGCGAGCCGGAAGGCGTAGCGCATGATCCGGGTCACGCCGACCCGCGTGAAGATCGCGACCTCGGTGCCGACCTCCTCGGGCAGGCCGCGGTGGGCCCGGCCGCCGCAGCCGGCATACTCGCCCTCCGAGTTCTCGCGCACGATCACCCAGTCGAGGTCGCCGGGCCCGACCCCGGCGAGCGGCGACCTGATGCCCGGCAGGATCTTCGTCGGCCGCACGTTGGCGTACTGGTCGAAGCCCTGGCAGATCGGCAGGCGCAGGCCCCAGAGCGTGATGTGGTCCGGCACGTCGGGGGCACCGACCGCGCCGAAGAAGATCGCGTCGAAGGCCTTGAGCCGCTCGGTGCCGTCCTCCGGCATCATCGCGCCGTGCTTCCGGTAGTAGTCCGAGCCCCAGTCGAACGACTCGACCTCCAGGCGGAAGCCGCCGTCCCGCCGCGCCAGCGCCTCGAGCGCCTGCAGGCCGGCGGCGATGACCTCGGGTCCGATGCCGTCGGCGGGGATGGCGGCGATCCTGTAGTGCTTCATGGCTCTTCCCTGCGACGCTTGCTCGGTCCGGCGGCCTTGATAACGCACCCGGCACCGGCCGGGGCCATGC
This sequence comes from Tistlia consotensis USBA 355, assembly GCF_900177295.1. Lineage (GTDB taxonomy): Bacteria > Pseudomonadota > Alphaproteobacteria > Kiloniellales > DSM-21159 > Tistlia > Tistlia consotensis. The sequence goes on along the minus strand of NZ_FWZX01000025.1, from coordinate 34,582 downwards.
AAATCCCCGGACCGGGCATTGCGGCACGGCCGAGGATCAGGCGGTGGCGCCCCCTGCCCCTTTCGGCGGGCTGCCGTGAAAGTACGGGAACCCGCAGGAAGGCACCGCCCGCGCTCCCACGCCCTTCGACAAGCTCAGGACGAAGCAGAAGCAGGCGCAAGAGGATACTTCGGGACGAGCGAAGTATCCCCGGCCTCAGCCGCCGGTGATGCGCGGCAGCAGGACGATCTCCTGCTCCGGGCCGAGCGGCTTGAACCAGGAGCCGTTGTAGACCGCGCCGTCGATCGAGATCGAGACGCCGCGCGCGAGCTGCGGGCGCAGCGCCGGATAGTCCTCGCCCAGGCGGTCGAGCAGCTCGCGGATCGTGCCGGCCCGGACCTCGACGCGCTCGCGGCCGTCCAGGGCGTTGCGCAAGGTGCCCCAGACCTGGACCGTCACGGGGACGGTCGCCGGCGCGCGGGCGGCCATCGCCGGGCGGCCCCGCCGCCGGGCTACTCGGCGGCCGCGGCGAGCGCGGCGAGCACCCGGGGCGGCGCCATCGGCGTCTCGGTCAGGCGCACGCCGAGCGCGTCGCGCAGGGCGTTGCCGACGGCGGCCAGCGGCGGCACGATCGAGGTCTCGCCGACGCCGCGCACGCCGTAGGGATGCCCGGGGTTCGGCTCCTCGACGATCAGCGCGTCGATCATCGGCAGGTCCGAGGCCACCGGGATCCGGTAGTCCAGGAAGCCGGCGTTCTGCAGCCGGCCGTCGTCGCCGTAGACGTAGCCCTCGTTGAGCGCCCAGCCGATGCCCTGGGCCGAGCCGCCCTGCATCTGGCCCTCGACGTAGTCCGGGTTGACCGCCTTGCCGGCGTCCTGGGCCGCGGTGTAGCGCACCACCCTGACGGAACCGGTCTCGCGGTCGACCTCGAGGTCGCAGAGATGCACGCCGAAGCTGACGCCCGCCCCCTCGGCGTTGACCTCGTGGTGGCCGGCGATCGGGCCGCCGGTGTTGGCCGAGGCGGCGGCGATCTCGGCCAGCGAGAGCGGCTCGAACTTGCCGGCGTTCGGGCCGGCCGGCTTGGCGTGACCGTCCTCCCAGACCACCGCCTCCGCGTCGATGCCCCACATCAGCGCGGCGCGCTGGCACAGGCGCTGGATCGCCTGGCGCGCCGCCTGGATCGTGCAGAGGCCGGAGGAGAAGGTGACGCGGCTGCCGTCGGTCACGTCGTTGTAGCCGAGCGAGGCCGTGTCGGCGATGACGGTGCGGACCTTCTCGTAGGGGATGCCCAGCTCCTCGGCCGCCATCGCGCACATCGAGGCGCGGCTGCCGCCGATGTCGGGCGTGCCGACCGACAGGCCGACCGTGCCGTCCTTGTTGACGTTGATCGTCGTGCAGGTCTCGCCGCCGAAGTTGAACCAGAAGCCGCAGGCGAGGCCCCGGCCCTGGTTCGGCCCGAGCGGCGTGCGATAGTGCGCGCTGTTCCCGATCGCCTCGAGGCAGGAGGCCAGGCCGATGCGCGGGAAGGTCGGCCCGTAGGCCGCCTTGGTGCCCTCGCGCGCGGCGTTCTTCAGGCGCAGCTCCAGCGGGTCCATGCCGAGCCGGCGCGCCGCCTCGTCGAGCGTCGACTCGGCGGCGAAGGCGGCCATCGGCGCGCCCGGCGCCCGGTAGGCGGCGAGCTTCGGACGGTTGGTCACCACGTCCCAGGCGACCGCCTTGACGTTCTCGATGTCGTAGGGCGTGAAGATCGCCATCGCGCCGAAGTCGGCGCCGGCGCCCTTGAAGGCGCCGCCCTGGTAGCGCAGCTCGGCCTGGGCCGCGGTGATGCGCCCGTCCTTCGTCAGGCCGATCTTGCAGTCGATCGAGCTGGAGGCGGTCGGGCCGGTCGCCCGGAACACCTCGGAGCGGGTCATCTGGATCTTGACCGGCCGGTTGGCCTTGCGGCTGAGCGCCAGGGCCACCGGCTCGACGAAGACCGTCGTCTTGCCGCCGAAGCCGCCGCCGATCTCGGAGGCGGTGACGCGCAGCTGCGCGGAGTCCAGGCCCAGCAGGGCCGCGCAGACGTTGCGCACCATGAAGTGCCCCTGGGTGCAGACCCAGAGCTCGGCGCTGCCGTCGGGGCTGACCGAGGCGACGCAGGCGTGCGGCTCGATGTAGCCCTGGTGCGTGGCCTCGGTCCGGAAGCTCTGCTCGACGATCAGGTCGGCCTCGGCGAAGCCCTTCTCGACGTCGCCCTTGCCGATCTCGTGCCGGGCCGCGACGTTCGAGGGCTTCGTCGGCACCGGCTCGACGCCGGCGGTGATGAGGTCCTCGCGGATCACCGGCGCGCCGGGCTTCATCGCCGCGTCGACGTCGGTGACGTGCGGCAGCACCTCGTAGTCGACCTCGATCAGCTTGAGCGCCTGGCGCGCGGCCTGCCTGCTGGTCGCCGCCACCGCGGCGACGGCGTGGCCGTCGTAGAGCGCCTTGTCGCCGGCCATGCAGTTGATCGAGACGTCGTTGCGCTCGCCGTTGAAGTCGGCGCCGGTGACCACCGCCTTGACGCCCGGCAGCGCCTCGGCCTTCGAGCTGTCGATCGAGCGGATCCGGGCGTGGGCGTGCGGCGAGCGCAGCACCAGGCCCCAGAGCATGCCCGGCATGGTCATGTCGGCGCCGAAGCGGGCGCGGCCCGTCACCTTGTCGATGCCGTCGGGCCGGCGCTTGCGCTGGCCGACGACCTTGAACCGGCGGGGCAGCGTGGTCTGCGACTGGTCCATCTCAGGCGCTCCTCATCCCAGCGGATTTCATGCCAGCGGATTTCATGTCAGCGGATTTCATGTCGGCGGCCGTCTCGAGCACGGCGCGCACGATCTTGTCGTAGCCGGTGCAGCGGCAGAGGTTGCCGGCCAGCCAGTAGCGCACCTCGGTCTCGCTCGGGTCCGGGTTGCGCTCCAGCAGCGCCTTGGCGGCGACCAGGAAGCCCGGCGTGCAGATGCCGCACTGCAGGGCGGCGGCGTCGAGGAACTTCTGCTGCAGCGGGTGCAGCTCCCGGCCCCTGGCCATGCCCTCGATGGTCTCGACCTGCCGGCCCTCGGCCTCGGCGGCGAGCACCAGGCAGGAGCAGACCAGGCGCCCGTCGAGCATCACCGAGCAGGCGCCGCAGTCGCCGGTCGCGCAGCCCTCCTTGCTGCCGGTCAGGCCCAGGTGGTCGCGCAGCACGTCGAGCAGCGTCTCGTCGGCCTCGCAGACGAACTCCTCGGCGTCGCCGTTGATGGTGGTGGTGACGGTGACGGTCATGCGGCGGCTCCCTTGGCGCGGTCCCGGGCGATCACGGCGGTGCGGCGGGCGAGGACGCCGGCGACCCGCCGGCGGAAGTCGGCGGTGCCGCGCTTGTCGTCGATCGGCGTCGCGGCGGCGGAGGCGGCCTCGGCCAGGGCGTCGAGCGCCGCCTCGTCGAGCGTCGTGCCGACCAGCGCCGCGGCGGCGGCCTCGGCCAGGATCACCCGCGGCCCGACGGCGCCGAGCGCGACCCGCGCCCTGGTGCAGCGGCCGTCGCCGTCGAGCGTCAGGCAGACGCCGGCGCCGACCACGGCGATGTCCATCTCGGTCCGCGGGATGAAGCGCAGGTAGGCATCCCCCTGCCCTGCCCCGCGGGCCGGCAGGAACAGCGAGGCGACGATCTCACCGCGGCCGAGGCTGGTCCGGCCCGGCCCCGCGGCGACCGCCTCGACCGGCAGCTCGCGGCTGCCGCCCGGCCCGACGATGCGCGCCGTCGCCCCCGCGGCGACCAGCGCCGGCACCGAGTCGGCGGCCGGCGAGGCGTTGCAGAGGTTGCCGGCCGCCGTCGCCCGGCCCTGGACCTGGGTCGAGCCGATCAGCTCCACAGCCTCGACGACGCCCGGCCAGGCCGCCTTGAGGCCCGCGTGCTCGCCCATCTCGGCGCCGCTGACCGCCGCGCCGATGCGGAAGCCGCCGCTCTCTTCCTGGATGCGCCGGGTCTCGGCGATCCGCTTGATGTCGACGACCAGCGCCGGCTCGATCATGCCGGAGCGCAGCTGCACCAGCAGGTCGGTGCCGCCCGCCAGCACCTTGGCGAGCCCGCTCTCGCCGGCCAGCAGCGCGACGGCGGCGTCGAGGGTCTCGGGGGCTTCGTATCGCATCGCTCACCTTGGCAAAGGAGGGCGCGCCGGCGCGGCCGGCGCTCGCGGTGCCTTTGTCCTCCGCCGGACCCGGGCTTGTCCAGGGGGGGAATGGCGGCAGGGTTGCCTCTAGGAGTCCGGACCAGCGCTCACCCGGCTCTGCGGCCGCACGCCGGCCCAGCGTCGAGACTCCATTGCTTCGTCTAGGCTGTTGGCCAGGGCCAAACGCCCGCGTTGGAGGCTTCGCAGAGCACGCCGCTGGGTGAGATGATGCAACGTCTGACTGTGGCTCCCCTGCCGCCGGGCTCTCAGGCCAAGGGCACCCCAAACGGGCCGCGGACCACCTGGCGATTGACGGGACCGCGTAGGCACAGCGCAACAGGCTCCAACGGCCACAGAGCCGAAGCAATTGAGGGAACACAGATGGCCGATCAGGCGCAGAAGGACAGGTTCTTGGCGGCGTTGGCCGAGAAGGACGGCTCGGCCGGCAACGGAACGCTACGCTCGGCGCTCGGATGGGATGAAGCAACCTATGACGAAGTGAAGCGGGCGCTGGTCGACGAGGGCGTGATCGCACCCGGGCGAGGCCGGGGTGGGTCCGTCCATCTGGTCGGTTTCGAGAGCGAGATCGACAAGGCCCTCGCCGGACTTGACCTCGGCGTCGAGGCCGACGGGGACGAAGCCGCTCCAGCGAAGGCGTCCCGGGGTCGACCGAAGCCCGGCAAGCCAGCCGTCTCCGCCGCGACCGTCGGCTACGAGGCCGAGCTGTGGCGGATGGCCGATGCGCTCCGCGGAAGCATGGATGCGGCGGAATACAAGCACGTCGTCCTCGGCCTGATCTTCCTGAAGTACATCTCCGACGCCTTCGAGGAGATGCACGCCAAGCTCGAAGCCGAGAAAGCCCAGGGCGCCGATCCGGAGGACCCCGACGAATACCGCGCCCAGAACATTTTCTGGGTGCCGCCCGAGGCGCGCTGGTCGCATCTCAAGGCGCAGGCGCGCCAGAGCACGATCGGCCAGCTCGTCGACGACGCCATGGCCGGCATCGAGCGTGACAATTCGGCGCTCAAGAACGTGCTACCGAAAGACTATGCGCGCCCCGCGCTCGACAAGACCCGGCTCGGCCAGCTCATCGACCTGATCTCGAACATCAAGGTCGGCGACGCGGAAGCCCGGGCGAAGGACGTGCTCGGACGCGTCTACGAGTACTTCCTGTCGCAGTTCGCCAGCGCCGAGGGCAAGAAGGGCGGCGAGTTCTACACGCCCCGCTGCGTCGTCAAGCTGCTGGTCGAGATGCTGGAGCCCTATCGCGGCAGGGTCTACGACCCCTGCTGCGGCTCCTCGGGCATGTTCGTGCAGTCGATGGAGTTCATCCACGCCCACCGGAACGGCAACGGCAATGGCGGGAAGGCCAAGGCCGATATCTCGATCTACGGCCAGGAGTCGAACTATACCACCTGGCGGCTGGCCAAGATGAACCTCGCCATCCGGGGCATCGACGGGCAGATCGCCCATGGCGACACCTTCCACAACGACCGCCACCCCGACCTGAAGGCCGACTTCATCCTCGCCAACCCGCCCTTCAACATCTCCGACTGGGGCGGCGAGCGGCTGCGCGGCGACAAGCGCTGGCGGTATGGCGACCCGCCAGCGGGCAACGCCAACTACGCCTGGGTGCAGCACATCGTGCATCACCTCGCGCCCGCGGGCGTCGCGGGCTTCGTGCTGTCCAACGGCTCGATGTCGTCGAACCAGTCGGGTGAAGGCGAAATCCGCAAGAAGCTGGTCGAGGAAGGCGTGGTCGACTGCATGGTCGCCCTGCCGGGGCAGCTGTTCTACTCGACGCAGATCCCCGCCTGCCTCTGGTTCCTCGCCCGCGACCGCAAGAACCACAAGTTCCGCGACCGGCGCGGCGAGGTACTGTTCATCGACGCTCGCAAGATGGGCTTCATGGTCGACCGCACCCATCGCGACCTGCTCAGGCCCGGATATCGCCAGGATCGCTGGCATGTACCACCTCTGGCGCGGCGAGACCGACGTGCCGCCCGAGGCGGTGGATGGCCTCACTGCCTACGAGGACATCCCCGGTTTCTGCAAGGCCGCCTCGCTGGACGACATCCGCAAGCATGGGCATGTGCTGACTCCCGGGCGCTATGTCGGCGCCGAGGCGGCGGAAGAGGACGACGAGGCCTTCGCCGACAAGATGGCCCGGCTGGTCGCCGACCTACGCAAGCAGCAGGACGAGGCCATCCGGCTGGACGCCGCCATCGCCGCCAACCTACGGGAGCTTGGGTATGGCGGCTAGGCACGCGGAGACCCGTACCGGAGGTCGCCCGGCAACCACAGGCACGATCACCGGCAACTTCGCGCTCAGCGTCGGAATGCCGGATAGTCGAGCTCCCGAGGGATGGCGTTGGACGAAGCTCACAGACGTCGCACGTTTGGAGACCGGGCATACCCCAAGCCGTAGGCACCCCGAGTACTGGGGTGGCGACGTGCCGTGGATCGGGATCAAGGACGCCACCGCCAACCATGGCCGGACGATCCATGACACGATCCAGCACACCAACGAACTAGGGATCTCCAATTCATCCGCCAGGATACTTCCGGCAAATACTGTTTGCCTCTCGCGAACAGCCTCCGTCGGATATGTGGTCGTGATGGGCCGTCCTATGGCGACGAGTCAGGATTTCGTCAACTGGGTCTGCGCGCCGGAATTGGATCATCGCTTCCTCAAGTACGTTCTTTTGTCGGAGCAATCGGCGTTTCTTCGCTTTGCCAGCGGAACGACTCACCAGACGATCTATTTCCCTGAAGTGAAGGCTTTCCACATCTGTCTGCCTTCGCGCGCCGAACAGAGGGCAATTGGGCACGTCCTGCAGACCCTCGATGACAAGATCGAAGTAAACCGGCGGATGAGCACGACGCTAGAAGCGATGGCGCGGGCGTTGTTCAAGGCCTGGTTTGTCGACTTCGAGCCCGTCCGCGCCAAGTCCGAAGGCCGCGACCCCGGCCTCCCCCCCCACCTCACCGACCTTTTCCCTGCCCGGCTGGTCGAGACCGACCATGGCGAGGTTCCGGAGGGGTGGAACGTTTCTAGGATTGGCAACGAAGTCCGGGTTGTGGGCGGCTCTACGCCTAGCACCAGAAATCCCGCATTTTGGGATGGTGAGATCAACTGGGCGACACCGAAAGACCTGTCCTCACTTGAAGGGCCAGCTCTTCTAGAGACATCGCGGCGTATCACCTCTGCGGGCCTAGCAAAGATCGGTTCCGGCTTGTTGCCGGTTGGAACCGTCTTGCTCTCCTCGCGCGCTCCCATCGGTTACTTGGCAATTGCAGAGATTCCCGTCTCCGTAAATCAAGGTTTTGTGGCGATGGTCTGTGAAGGCCGTCTTTCGAACGTTTTTGCGTGGCTTTGGACTCAGGCGAACATGGAAGCCATACTGCAAAATGCAAACGGCTCCACGTTTCAAGAAATTAGTAAATCAAACTTCCGACCGTTGCCGGTAATAGTCCCGACTGACGACGTTCTAGAAGCCTTCGATGGTCCCGTTCAGTCGCTCCACAGCCGGATCGTCTCGTGCGAGCGAGAAACCCGCACCCTTGCAGCCCTCCGTGACACATTGCTGCCCCAGCTGATCTCTGGCGACCTGCGCGTGAAGGATGCCGAGACCTTCCTTGATCGGGTACTGTGATGGCTGCACCTGCACCCCAGCCCTTCGTCATGTACGGCGCCCGCGACGCCATGGCGGCGGGCCTTGCGCATATCGAGGAACAGGTGAAGGGCATCGAGCAAGCGGTGGTCGAGAACCCCGGCTTGGCCTTCGACCTCGCCAAGACGCTGGTGGAGAGCACTTGTCGCACTGTGTTGGGCGAACGCTCCGTCGCCTATGCCGCCACGGACGATCTGCCCAAGCTGTTCAAATCCGCCACGCAGAATCTGCCGTTCCTGCCCACGACAGCGAGCGATGCGACCGAAGTGCGCAAGAGCCTGGCACAGACGCTCACCGGCCTAAGTACGGCGATCCAGGGCATCTCCGAGTTGCGTAACCGGTGCGGCTTCGCCTCGCACGGCGCGGGCGAGCCGCGGCCGGTGATGGAAGCGGTCCAGGCGCTGCTCGCGGCCGAGGCGGCCGACGCCATCGTCGGCTTTCTGCACCGCGTTCATCGACAAGACCGGACACCACCGCCGCCTGCCGGGCCAAGCTTCGACGACAACGGCTCTTTCAACGATCATGTCGACGAGACGTTCGGGCCGGTTCGCGTCTTCGAGGTCGAGTTCCGCGCAAGCGAGGTCCTGTTCCGGATGGAGCCCGAGACCTATCGCATCTACCTCGCCGAATTCGACAGCAACGATGCCGAGGCTGCGGCCCCCGCCGAAGAGGAGGCCCAGCCATGACCGACCGGGGCGTCACGGAATCCGTCGTCGAGCAGGCGGCGCTCGCTTGGCTGGAGAGCATCGGCTGGCAGGTCGTCAACGGCGCGGAGATCGCGCCGGGCGAGCCGGACGCCGAGCGCGAGACCTACGGGCAGGTCTTCCTCGCACGCCGCCTGCACGACGCCCTGGCGCGGATCAACCCGAGACTGCCCTCCGACGCGCTCGACGATGCCCTTCGCAAGCTTCTCCGTCCCGAGGGCGTCGAGCTGATCCTGCAGAACCGGGGCCTGCACCGGCTGCTCGTGGACGGCGTGACCGTCGAGTACCGGGACGACGACGGAGCGATCCGTGGCGCGCAGGCCCGTGTGATCGACTTCGACCGGCCCGAAGCGAACGACTGGCTGGCCGTCAACCAGTACAGCGTGGCCGAGAACAGGCACACGCGCCGCCCCGACGTGGTGCTGTTCGTCAACGGCCTTCCGCTCGGCGTGATCGAGCTGAAGAACGCGGCAGGCCAGAACGCGACGATCTGGAGCGCGTTCCAGCAGCTCCAGACCTATCAGGCCGACGTTCCGTCGCTCTTCGTCACCAATGCGCTGCTGGTCGCCTCCGACGGCGTGGAGGCCCGCGTCGGCGCCGTCGGCGCCGGGAGGGAGTGGTTCAAGCCCTGGAGAACCATCGCGGGCGAGGCTCTCGCCGATCCGCATCTGCCCGAGTTGCAGGTCGTGATCGAGGGACTGTGCCACAAGCGACGTTTCCTCGACCTGATCCGCGATTTCTTCGTCTTCGAGGATGACGGGGCTCGGGTCGTCAAGAAGATCGCCGGCTACCACCAGTTCCATGCCGTGCAGGCAGCAGTCGGCGAAACCCTGCGCGCAGCCGAAATGCTGCGCCGACCGGCAGGCTTCGCCGATGAGCAGGGGCGCTACGAAGCCGGCGGCAGGCTCGGCGGCAAGCCGGGCGACCGACGGGTCGGCGTCGTGTGGCACACGCAGGGCTCCGGCAAGAGCCTGACCATGGCGTTCTATGCCGGTCGGATCATCCGCGAGCCGGCCATGGAGAACCCGACCGTCGTCGTGCTGACCGACCGTAACGACCTCGACGACCAGCTCTTCGGAACCTTCTCACGCTGCGCCGGCCTGCTGCGCCAGCCGCCGGTGCAGGCGGCTTCCCGGACGCATCTGCGCGAGCTTCTGGCTGTGCAGGCCGGTGGCGTCGTCTTCACGACGATCCACAAGTTCTTCCCGGAGGAGAAAGGCGACCAACATCCGACGCTCTCCGAACGGCGCAACATCGTGGTGATCGCGGACGAGGCCCACCGCAGCCAATACGACTTCATCGACGGCTACGCGCGCCACATGCGCGATGCGCTGCCGCATGCCTCCTTCATCGGCTTCACGGGAACGCCGATCGAGCTGCAGGACGCCAGCACCCGCGCCGTCTTCGGCGACTACATCAGCATCTACGACATCCAGCGGGCGGTGCAGGACGGCGCCACGGTGCCGATCTACTACGAGAGCCGCCTCGCCAAGATCGCGCTCGACGAGACCGAGAGGCCGAAGATCGACCCGGAGTTCGAAGAGGCCACCGAGGGCGAGGAGATCGAGCGCAAGGAGAAGCTGAAGACCAAGTGGGCACAGCTGGAGGCCATCGTCGGCTCGCAGAAGCGGCTCGAACTCGTGGCGCGGGACATCGTCGAGCACTTCGAGAAGCGGCTCGAAGCGATGGACGGGAAGGCCATGGTCGTCTGCATGAGCCGTCGCATCGCCGTCGAGCTCTATCGCGAGATCGCCAAGCTGCGCCCCGAGTGGCATGGCGAAGGCGACGAAACAGGCGCAATGAAGGTCGTGATGACCGGCTCTGCGTCGGACCCACTCGACTGGCAGCCGCACATCCGGACCAAGCCGCGGCGCGAAGCCCTGGCCAACCGCTTCCGCGATCCGAAGAGCCCCTTCCGCCTCGCGATCGTGCGCGACATGTGGCTGACGGGCTTCGACGCCCCGAGCTTGCACACGATGTACCTCGACAAGCCGATGCGCGGGCACGGACTGATGCAGGCCATCGCCCGTGTGAACCGGGTCTTCAAGGACAAGCCCGGCGGACTGGTGGTCGACTATCTGGGCCTCACCCACGAGCTGAAGCAGGCCTTGGCCACCTATACGGAGAGCGGCGGCAAGGGGCGGACGGCGCTGAACCAGGACGAAGCCGTGGCCCTCATGCTGTCGAAGCATGAGGTCTGCTGCGCGCTGTTCCACGGCTTCGACTGGTCGAAATGGATGAAAGGCACCCCGCAGGAGCGCCTGAGCCTGCTGCCGGCAGCACAGGAGCACATCCTGGCCCAGGATAACGGCAAGGAGCGCTTCCTGCACACTACGCGCGAGCTGTCGCAGGCTTTTGCCCTGGCGGTGCCCCATGACGATGCGCTGCGCATCCGTGACGATGTCGCCTTCTTCCAGGCTGTGCAGGCGGTCCTCGCCAAGCGTGCACCGGGAGACCCCCGACCCGAGGAAGAACTCGACCATGCGGTCCGGCAGATCATCTCGCGCGCCGTCACTCAGGAAGGCGTGGTGGACATCTTCGCGGCGGCCGGCCTGGAGAAGCCCGACATCTCGATCCTCTCCGACGAGTTCCTCGCCGAGGTGCGCGGCATGCCGCAGCGCAATCTGGCCGTCGAGCTTCTGCAGAAGCTGCTGAAGGGGGAGATCAAGAGCCGGGGCCGCAAGAACGTGGTGCAGGCACGCTCCTTCGCCGAGATGCTCGAACAGACACTGCGGCGGTACCAGAACCGCGCGATCGAGGCCGCCCAGGTGATCGAGGAGCTGATCGCCCTCGCCAAGGAGATGCGCGAGGCTGCCGCGCGCGGAGAGACGCTCGGCCTGACAGAGGCTGAGTTGGCCTTCTACGACGCGTTGGAGACCAACGACAGCGCCGTCAAGGTCCTCGGGGACGAGACGTTGCGTGGTATCGCGCGCGAGCTGGTGGAGACGGTGCGCAAGAACGTCACCATCGACTGGACGCTTCGCGAGACCGTGCGCGCGCAGTTGCGGGTGCTGGTGAAGCGGATCCTGCGGAAATACGGCTATCCGCCGGACATGCAGGAGAAGGCGACGCAGACCGTGCTGGAGCAGGCGGCCCTGCTGTCGGCCGAGTGGGCGGTGTGACATGCCGGCCTCAGCTGCTGGCCGAGCGGACAATCAACACCCGACTGTTACCCAAGGCTCGAAATTGAGTATGTTGCCGGCTTCCGATTTCCTTCTAACACATTGATTTTAAAGTGGTGAGCCCGCGGGGACTCGAACCCCGGACCCGCTGATTAAAAGTCAGCTGCTCTACCGGCTGAGCTACGGGCTCGTCCCGCGGCCAGGGCGGGCGCGGCGAAGCTAGGGGCAGCGCCGGTTCCGGTCAACCGGGCAAGTCCTCCTGCTCCCTCTCCGCCCCTTCGGGAGGGAGAGGGTCGGAGTGAGGTGGGGCGTTGCGGGCCGGTCGGCTGGCGCCGTGACGCCCGATCGTCGAGGGAGCGGGAGGCGCGGGGGCCCCGAATCCCCCACCTCTCCCTTCCCTCTCCGCCCCCAGGGGCGGTGAGGGACCTTGTCTCGGGCGGCGGACTGACCGGCTCAGATCTCCCGGAGGGTCTGCACCGATCGCGAGTCGCGCTGGCCGTTGCCGGCCTCGAGGTTGAAGGACTCGGCGAGGCGGCGGGCGACGCGCGGGCTGACGAAGGAGGTGATGTCGCCGCCCAGGCGGCCGATCTCCTTGACGAAGCGCGAGGAGATGAACTGCTGGCGCTCCGAGGCCATCAGGAAGACCGTCTCGATCTTGGGGTCGAGGCGGGCGTTCATGCCGGCCATCTGGAACTCGTACTCGAAGTCCGAGACGGCGCGCAGGCCGCGCAGGATGACGCCGGCGCCGGCCTGCTGGCAGAAGGTCATCAGGAGGTTGTCGAAGGCCCGCGCCTCCAGCTTCGCGCCGCGGCTGTCCAGGGCCTCCAGCTCGTCGCGCACCATCTCCAGGCGCTCGGCGACCCCGAACAGCGGGTTCTTGCCGGCGTTGCGGGCGACCGCGACCACTAGGTGGTCGACCAGGCCGCTGGCCCGCTTGATGATGTCCAGATGGCCCAGGGTGATCGGGTCGAAGGTGCCCGGATAGACGCCGATGCGCGGCGCCCGCTCGCTGGTCCCCACCATCTCCCCTCTCCTCCTACTTGCCGGCCCCGCCGGCGTCCCCGTCGCCCGCGGTGTCGCCGCCGGCCTCGCCCCCGGCCTCGCCCCCGGTGTCGTCCGCGTCCTCCTCCTCGGCCTCGGCGGCGGCCTGGCCGGTCAGACGCGCGACCGAGACGATACGCTCGCCCTCGCCGACGCGGAACAGGGTGACGCCGCGGCTGGCGCGGCCGACGATGCGGATCTGCTCGACCGAGCCGTCCTCGTTGACCCGGCGCACCGGGATGCGGATGGTCTGGCCGGCGTCGGTGACCAGCATCAGCTGGTCCTCGTCCTCGATCGGGAAGGTCGCCGCGACCTTCGCGCCGCGGCCCTTGGCGCGGCTCAGGTCCATGTTGGTGACGCCCTGCCCGCCGCGGCCCGAGACGCGGTACTCGTAGGCCGAGGTGCGCTTGCCGAAGCCGTCGTCGGCGACCGCGAGCACGAACTGCTCGGCGGCGCCCAGCTCGGCGTAGCGCTCCTGGCCGAGCGCGTCGTCGGACAGGTTGGCCGCGGCCTCCAGGCCCTCCTCGGCGCCCTCCTCGCCGTCCGCGCTGCCGTTTTCGGGGCCGTTCTCCTGGCGGCGGAAGGCCGAGGCCATGCGCAGGTAGGCGTCGCGCTCCTCGATCGAGCCGAGCTCCGCGGGCCGCAGGATCGACAGCGAGATCACCCTGTCGCCCTTGCCCAGCCGGATGCCGCGCACGCCCAGGGAGTCGCGGCCGGCGAAGACGCGCACGTCGGAGACCGGGAAGCGGATCGCCTTGCCGAGCGCCGTCGCCAGCAGGACGTGGTCGTCCTCGCCGGCGGTCTCGACGCCGACCAGCGTGACGCCCTCCTCCAGCTTCATGGCGATCTTGCCGTTGGCGAAGACCCGCTGGAAGTCGGACAGGCGGTTGCGCCGGATCGTGCCGGCCGAGGTCGCGAAGACCGCGAACATCGAGTCCCAGGCCGCCTCGTCCTCGGGCAGCGGCAGGACCGCCGAGATCGTCTCGCCGGGCTCCAGCGGCAGCAGGTTGACCAGCGCCTTGCCGCGCGCCTGCGGCGTGCCGAGCGGCAGGCGGTAGACCTTGAGCTTGTAGGCGATGCCGCGGCTCGAGAAGAACAGCACCGGGGTGTGGGTCGAGCAGACGAAGAGGCGGGTGACGAAGTCCTCCTCGCGGGTCGCCATGCCGCTGCGGCCCTTGCCGCCGCGGCGCTGCGAGCGGTAGCTGTCGAGCGGCACGCGCTTGACGTAGCCGCCGTGAGTGAAGGTGACGACCATGTCCTCGCGCGGGATCAGGGCCTCGATGTCCTGCTCGAACTCGGCGTCCTCGATCTCGGTGCGCGGCGCGTCGGAGAAGCGCTCCTTGATGTCGACCAGCTCGCCGCGCAGCACCTCCATCAGGCGCTCGCGCGAGGTCAGGATCGCCAGGTAGTCCTCGATCTTCGCCGCCAGCTCGCGCAGCTCGTCGTGGATCTTCTCGCGCTCCAGGCCGGTCAGGCGCTGCAGGCGCAGCTCCAGGATCGCCTTGGCCTGGGGCTCGGACAGGCGGTAGGTGCCGTCCGCGGCGACCTGGTACATCGGCTCGGCGATCAGCTCGATCAGCGGCGCCACGTCGCCGGCCGGCCAGGCGCGCGCCATCAGCTGCTCGCGCGCGGTCTCGGGGTTCGGCGCCGCGCGGATCAGCGCGATGACCTCGTCGATGTTGGCGACCGCGATGGCGAGGCCGACCAGCACGTGGGCGCGGCGCCGCGCCTCGGCCAGCTCGTAGGCCGTGCGCCGGGTGATGACCTGCTCGCGGAACTGGATGAAGGCCTCGATGACCTCCTTGAGGTTCAGCAGGCGCGGCCGGCCGCCGATGATCGCCAGCATGTTGACGCCGAACGAGGTCTGCAGCGGCGTGAAGCGGAACAGCTGGTTCAGCACGACGTCGCTGATCGCGTCGCGCTTCAGCTCGACGACGACGCGCACGCCGTGGCGGTCGCTCTCGTCGCGGATCTCGCTGATGCCCTCGACCAGCTTCTCGCGCACCACCTCGGCGATGCGCTCCATCAGGCGCGACTTGTTGACCTGGTAGGGGATCTCGGTGACGACGATGGCCTCGCGGTCGCGCGCCAGCTCCTCGATGTGGGTCTTGGAGCGCATGATCACCGAGCCGCGGCCGGTGTGGTAGGCGGCGCGGATGCCGCTGCGGCCGAGGATCGTCGCGCCGGTCGGGAAGTCGGGGCCCGGCAGGTGCTCCATCAGCCCCTCGATGGAGATCTCCGGATCGTCGACGTAGGCGCAGCAGGCGTCGATCACCTGGCCCAGGTTGTGCGGCGGGATGTTGGTCGCCATGCCGACGGCGATGCCGCCGGCGCCGTTGACCAGCAGGTTCGGGAAGCGCGCCGGCAGGACCTGCGGCTCCTCGGTCGTCTCGTCGTAGTTGGCGGCGAAGTCGACCGTGTCCTTGTCGATGTCGTCGAGCAGCGCCTCGCTGGCGACCCGGGCCAGCCTAGCCTCGGTGTAGCGCATGGCCGCCGCCGGATCGCCGTCCATCGAGCCGAAGTTGCCCTGGCCGTCGACCAGCATGGTGCGCATCGAGAAGTTCTGCGCCATGCGCACCATGGCGTCGTAGATCGCCGAGTCGCCGTGCGGGTGGTACTTGCCCATGACGTCGCCGACGATGCGGGCCGACTTGCGGTACGGCCGGTTCCAGTCGTAGCTGTTTTCCTTCATCGAGTAGAGGATGCGCCGGTGCACCGGCTTCAGGCCGTCGCGCACGTCGGGCAGCGCGCGCGCCACGATCACGCTCATCGCGTAATCGAGGTAGCTGCGCTGCATCTCCTCCTCGATGGTGACCGGCGTCACGCCGCTGCCGTCCCCGGAGCCGCCCGCGCCGTAGCCGCCGCGGCCGGAGCCGCCGCCGCCGGACGAACCGGGCGAATCGGACGAAGGAAGGGAGCCGGCCGGCTCCTCGCTGTCGGCGTCGAGGTTGGGGTCTATATCGCTCAAGGATCTCTCGCTGGTGGCGGCAATCGACTTGGCAAAGCAAGGACTTGCCGGCGCGTGTGAAGCGCGACTCTTATAGCAGATTCCGCAATTGCGAACCAAGGCATGTTACAAGGCCGTTGCGGCCGGCGCCAGGGACAGGAGGTCGCTCGGGAAGGTGGCAAGGATGCTCCGCAGCAAGGCAGTTCCCCCGCTCCGCCCCGCGCGTCTCGGGGAGCGGCCGTGACCGGCGCGCCCGCCGGGCAGGCCGAGCCGCTGAGCCGACGCCGCTACGGCCGCGTCGCGCTGGTCTTCGCGGCCTTCCTGCTGGTCTTCGGGGTCGCGGCGGCGGCCTTCGACCCCGCGGCGCTGGCCGAGCGGCTGGCCAGCCTGTCGCCGGGGCTGGTCGCGGCGCTGCTCGGCCTGTCGCTGGTCAACTACGCGGTCCGCCTGGCGCGCTGGCGGCTGTTCTCGAAGCCGATGCGGGCACGCGCGCCCTTCGCCGAGGATGCCGTCACCTACCTGGCGAGCTTCGCGCTGACCGCGACCCCCGGCAAGGCCGGCGAGCTGCTGCGCATCTGGCTGCTGAAGCGGCGCTGCGGCCTGCCCTACGCGCGCACCCTGCCGGTCTTCCTGGCCGACCGGCTCTGCGACCTGCTGGCCCTGACGATCCTGTCGTTCGGCGGCCTCGGCTGGGTCGTCGGCGGCCGGATCGCGGTGCCGGTCGCCGCGGTCCTGGCCGGCTCGATCCTGCTGCTGTTCCTCCGGCCGGCGCCACTGATCGCCCTGGTCGGCACGCTCTACGGCCGCTTCCGCCGGGCGCCCAGGCACTTCGCCCAGGCGCGCCGGGCGCTGCGCCAGGGCGCGCGGCTGCGCCGGCCCGGCCTGTGGCTCGCCGGCATCGCGCTCGGCCTGCTCGGCTGGGGCTGCGAGGGCACCGGGCTGTGGCTGGTGCTGCAGGCGCTCGGCAGCCCGGTCGCGCTCGTCGACGCCGCCGCGATCTTCGCGCTCTCGCTGGTCGCCGGCGTCGTCTCGCTGCTGCCCGGCGGCCTCGGCGGCACCGAGGCCGGCATGGTCGGCCTGCTGCTGCTGCGCGGCGTGCCGACGGCGACCGCGCTGGCCGCGACCCTGACCGTGCGCCTCGCCACCCTCTGGTTCGCCGTCGCCCTCGGCCTGGTCTTCCTGCCCGTCGCGCTGCGCGGCGGGCCGCGGCGGCGCTAGCGGGCCAGCTCCGCCGCCAGGGTCGCCTGGTCGAGCCCCTCCTTGCGGATGCGCAGGTCGAGGTAGAGCAGGACCAGCAGAACCAAGAAGGCCGGCAACAGCAGCAGGCTGACCAGGGTGTTGACGACGTTGCCCACGGCGGCCGACTGCAGGAACTGGGCGCTGAAGCCCGACGCGGTCGCGACGGCGTCGCCGCCGCGCCAGATCATCACCAGCAGGGGCTCCGGGAAGCCGAGCAGGCTGGCCACGCCCGCCAGCAGCAGGTTGAGCGACAGGCCGGTCACGAAGAACAGCAGCAGGTAGAGCAGGAGCCGGCCGGCAGTCGGCCAGAAGCGGCCGGAGACGAGGCCGGCGCTGCGCCTCAGGGCGCGCCAGGGTCCCTGCCCTTCGACCGCGACGCTCGGCAGGGCGAAGGCCAGATAGACGGCGGCAACCAGCCCGGGCAGCGCGAAGAAGAGCCAGCCCAGGCCGACGATCAGCCAGCAGAGCAGGTAGCAGCCGAGCAGCTTCCAGCCGGCCTTCCAGGCCCGCCCGTAGGACGTCCGGAATCCCGGCGGGCCGCCGGCGGCGGCCGTCGCCGCGGCCACGACCACGGCCGCGGGCGCGAGGAGGAACAGGAAGAGGTCGAGGAGCTGCAGCACCGCGAGCGGCGCGCTGCGCCAGAGAGAGGCGGCCTCGCCGCCGTCCGGCTCGGGCCCCGACGGGACCGCCAGAAAGAAAACCAGCGACAGCAGCAGCGGCGGCGCCATGATCGCGACCAGCGACCGGAAATGCCTGCGGTAGAGCCGCAGGCCGTCGCCCAGGATCTGCAGCGCCGAGCGCCCGGCGTTCCCCTCCGACATCCCGCCCCCCCCACGATCCCCGTCATGCCCCGGACGGCAGGCTAGCAACAGCTCCGATTCCCCACAACCAGATCGCGAACAACCCGGCCCGACGGCGCAAAACGGCCGACCGGATCGCATTCCCGCTTGGCTCCCGCGACGACGCGTACCACCTGCTGTAGCGATCGAAACACCGGGACACGAAGCAGGGAGAGAGCCCGACCGTGAAGAGCATCCTGATCGCGACCGACCTGTCCGCCCGCTCCGACCGCGCGCTCGACCGCGCGCTTCTGCTGGCCCGCGAGCAGCAGGCCGCCCTGACCGTGCTGCACGTCGTCGAGGACCGCGGCCCGGACGCCGCCGTGGAACGGCAGGAGGCCGAGGCCGGCCGCGCGATCGGCGCCTACTTGGCGGCGCGCGGCGGCGGGCTGGAGGTCGCCGTCGAGGTCAAGGTCGGCGAGGCCGACCGCGAAATCCTGCGCCTGGCCCAGCGCCGCGGCGCGGACCTGGTCGTGCTCGGCGCCCACCGGGTCGCCGCGGACGACAGCTTCACCGGCTCGACCGCCTGGAAGGTGCTGCGCGACTCGGCGCTGCCGGTGCTGCTGGTCCAGGAGGCGGCGCTGGCGCCCTACCGCAAGGTCGCGGTCGGCTTCGACTTCTCCGGCTTCTCGGAAGCCGCGCTGCGCCTGGCGCTGCGCTTCGACCCCGAGGAGCTGATCGTGATCCACGCCTTCCACGTGCCCTACGGGGGCTTCCTGAAGGGCTCCGAGACCAGGAGCGACGTCCGCGGGCAGCACGAGGAGGACCTCGCCCGCGCCGTCGAGGCGGCCCTGGCCGCCCTGCCCTCCGAGGAGGCGGCGGCCGCGGCCAAGGTCAGGATCGAGCGCCGGCTGTCGCGCGGCGAGATCGTGACGGGCCTCTGGGACCACTGCGCGCACGGCCGCAGCGACCTGCTGGCGATCGGCACCCACGGCCGCTCGGGCCTGGCGCACGCCGTCTTCGGCAGCGTCGCCGAGAGCCTGCTGCGCGAGCCGCCCTGCGACATCGTCGCGGTCAGGGCGCGCACGGCGAAGACGGACTGAGCGGCGCGTCGCGGCCGAGCCTGGAAAGGATCGGCCGCCCCGCCGGCTCAGAAGGGGATGTCGTCGTCCAGATCCGGTCCGCCGGCACCGCCGCCGCCGCCCCAGTCGCCGCCGCCGGAGCCGCCACCCGAGCCGCCGCCCTGGCTGCCGCCGCCGTAGCCGCCACCGGCACCGCCCCCGGATCCGCCACCGCCGCCGTAGCCCCCGCCCGAGCCGCCGCCGCCATAGCCACCGCCGTCACCGTCGCCGCGGCCGTCGAGCATGGTCAGCTCGCCGCGGAAGGGGCGCAGCACGACCTCGGTGGTGTAGCGCTCCTGGCCCGACTGGTCCTGCCACTTGCGGGTCTCGAGCTGGCCCTCGACGTAGATCTTCGAGCCCTTCCTCAGGAAGCGCTCGGCGACGCCGACCAGGTTGTCGTTGAAGATCACGACCCGGTGCCACTCGGTCTTCTCGCGGCGCTCGCCGGTCTGCTTGTCGCGCCAGTTCTCCGAGGTCGCGAGCGCCAGGTTGCAGACGCGCCCGCCCGACTGCATGGTCCGGACCTCCGGGTCGCGGCCCAGGTTGCCGACCAGGATCACCTTGTTGACGCTGCCTGCCATCGCCGTTCGTTCCTCGAGCGTTCGTGTTCGGTGGGTGTCGCGGACCCTAGCGCCCGGAGCGGAGTCCGCCAACAGCCGAGACGGGGAGCTTATCCCCAGGGCGGGGCAGCACGGAAGCGCCGCTCACCTCACCCTCCCGCGGCCTGACGGCCGCGGGCCCCTCCCTCTCCCCGGAGCGGAGAGGGAAAAGTAGCCCTCTCCGCTCCGGGGAGAGGGTGCCGAGCGGCAGCGAGGCGGGTGAGGTGTGCGGAGTCTCCGTTCCCCCCCTACCCCTGACAGAGCGCTCCCGCCGGCAGCGGCACCTCGACCTCGTCGATCAGCACCTTCCAGTCCTCGACCGGCGTCCCGTCGGTCGAGAGGTAGCTGCCGAGGTAGTGCAGGCGCCGGGTGTCCGGGCCCTTGGCATCGGTGAAGCGCGCCTTCAGGAACGAGGGCATCATGGCCTGGTAGTAGACCCGCGCCACGACCTTGCGCGCGTCCTTCAGCGCCGGCGTGCAGGCGACCTTGTAGGCGACCTGGTCGTAGCCGCCGCCCCCGGTGTAGCCGGGCTCGTCGATCGGCCGGCAGGGGTCGTGGCCGCTCTCGCCGCCCTGGTAGTCCCTGTCGTAGGCGCAGGGCTCGGTGACCTGCGCCCAGGGGCCGTCCTTGCGCCAGCCGCGCGGCGCCAAGCGCGTATCCTTGACCGTCTCGTAGAGCGACAGGAACGAAGTGGTCAGCTGGTGCCGGGCGTTGCGCTCGTGCAGCTCGTAGATCTGCACCTGGTCCTGGCTGTCGATCGTCCTGTGGAACGGCTCCCACTGCTGCTGGTCGGGGCCGAAGAACTCGGTCTTCAGGGGCTTGCCGTCGGCCCCCAGGATGACGCCGATGGCGTTGGTCCGGCCCGAGGCCCAGAGCGCCCTGCCCTTGTCGTCCTCGAGCTCGAAGTTCACGAAGGCGCGCCGGAAGCCGACGCCCGAGGGGAACTTGTGGCCGGTCAGGTTGCTGACCTTGACCTCGGCCTCGAGGCCGCCCCTGCCGGCCGTCAGGTCGGTGATCTCGACCCTGGCCGACTGCCTGCGCGCCAGCTCGACGCCGGCGTCTCTGGCGGTCGCCAGCCCCAGCTTGGTCGCGCTCGGCACCATCGGGTCGACGGTGCGCAGGCCGAGGATCAGGTTGAACTGCTGGAACATCTCCAGGCCGAAGAGATTGATGCCGAGCAGCGTGTGGCGCTTGAAGACCCGCGGCCGGACGTCGATCTCCCTGTCCGGCAGGCGGTTGTCGGTGTCCGGGTAGTTGGCGTCCTCGATGTTGGCAATCGCCATCTTCAGGGGGTTGCCCTGGAAGACGTTGGACATGTGGCAGTCCTGGCAGGTCCTCACGCCGGCCAGATCGACCGGTTCGACCTCGTTCTGGAACTCGGAGTTCAGCCACTCGAGGTAGGTCGTCTGCTCGAAGTGATGGAGCTGCTTCTCCTCGCCGGTCTTGGGGTCCTTCTCCATGACCGGCTTGCCGCCCTCGAAGACCGGCAGATCGATGGCGTGGCAGGAGCCGCACATCGTGCCCTGGGTCATGTGCGCCGCGTGCTTCGGCGTCATCTCCAGGGCCCGCTCCATCGGCTTGACCAGGACGTCCTTGAAGGGACCGTAAAGCTCGCCGGTCGGACCCGGCTTGAAGTTGCCGGTGAAGCTGGCCGGCGTGCCCAGGCCCTCGTCGGACATGTGGTGGCAGAGCGCGCAGGAGATGCCCTCGCGGCCGAGCGCGGCGTACTTGAGGTCGCCCAGGCTGTTGGCGTCGACCTCGGCGCTGAAGGGCAGCAGGCGGTCGCGGGTGAAGCAGGCCTCCTTGCTGGTCTGGTCGGGCGTGCAGGCCGGCGCGTGCGGGTTGTCGGCGTGGAACTGCCGCTGGCCCATGCCGCCGTGGCACGACAGGCAGAGGTCCTGGGTGAAGGTCTCGATCGGCTTGTGGATGTTCCGCTCGGACTCGAGCTGGGCGAAGAAGATCGGGTCGCGCCCGGCCAGGCCCATCATCGAGTTGCGCCACTCGCCGTAGACCGACAGGTTGGCCAGCTTGCCGCTGACCTTGTCGGGATAGAGCATCTGCGGGTTCCACTGCGCCGAGACCGAGGCGTCGTGGCAGCCGATGCACTGGTCGGAGGTGACGTACTGGATCGGGTGCGGCGGCGCCCCCGGCGGCATGTAGCGGTGGTCGAAGGTCTCCGGTGCGAAGGCGGTCTTCTCGACCTCCTCGGTCGGCACCAGGGGGATCTCGGAATAGGTGTCGAGCCACAGCCGATTCGGCTTCAGCAGGGGCTCGGCGAGGTCCGGCGAGCCCGAGGGCGGCGGCGGCTCGGCGATGTGGGCGTGGATCTCCGGCACGCGCACCGCGGCCGGCAGCGGCAGGTCGTCGGAGGTGTCCGGGGTCGTCAGGCCGAGCGACTCGACGTTGGCGAACGCCGGGTCCTGGCCGGGCGCGGCGGCCGGCGCCACCACCAGGTAGCTGCGCGGGTCGGCGTGCGGACCAAAGTTCTCCGTGGTCGAGAAGGTCTGGAAGTCGACCGCCGAGGAGTGGCAGCGCGTGCAGTAGGAACCGAAGCTGGCGTCGGGATACTGCAGCTGCTTGGTGACCCGCGCGACAAACTCGGCGCTGTGGCCGCCGGCCGGCCCGCTCGGCGCCCCGGCCGAGGTGACGGTCGCGTCGCCGCTGGCGTCGGGCTTCCTGGTCGGGTCGATCCAGGCCGGGTTGGCGGCATAGGCCCAGTACCAGCCGTCGGCGACCTGGTCCGGCGCGTAGAGCATCACGGTCCAGCTGGAGACGTGGGGCCGCTTGGTCTCGGGCGTCAGGCCCTGGTAGCGCGCCGCCGGCGGCGGATAGTACATCTCCTTGACCAGCATCGCCGGCTGCAGCGGGCCGCCGGCGGGCCGGCCGGCCTCGACCCAGTGGGCCATGTTCGGCGAATAGTAGATGCGCACCGCCGGGTGGACGCCGAAGTCGAGCGGCGCCGTCGAGAGCGGGTTCTGGGCGATGTAGGGCCCGGTGTCGCGGACCCGGACGTCTTTCTCCCAGCCGTCGTAGCACCAGTGCTGGACGAAGGCGTCGACCGACGCCTGGGCCGGGGCGGGCCAGGCACAGGCCAGATCCTGGCTCGGCTGGGTCTCGGCGCGGACGCCGGCAACACCGGCGAACAGCAGCACGGCCACGGCCGCGGCGACCCGCAGCAGACTGGAAACGGACATCGGCTCCCCCTTCCGGCCACCCCCTTCGCGGCACCCGGCAACTGTGAACCCCGCGGCAGCAGCTCGCAACCCTTGGGTGGTGGTCGAAGCCCCCCTCGGGGCGGGCTAACGGACACTCCGCTCACCTCACCCTCCCACGGCCTTCGGCCGCGGGCCCCTCCCTCTCCCCGGAGCGGAGAGGGAAGAAATGGGCGCCTTCTGTTTTCCCTCTCCGCTTCAGGGGAGAGGGAGGGGCCCACGCGTCAGCGTGGGAGGGTGAGGTGCTTCGCCCCTTCCACGAAGCGGAATGCGGTCATTGCGCCCTGTTGACGAGACTCGCCTGTTCTGCTTCTGTTCCGGGATGTCATCGGCCCCTTTCCGGGCCATATTGAAGGGTGGCCGTCCGGTCCGGGCGCCGCCATCCCCTTTTCGACAGCCCGTTCCGCCGGAGCAGCCATGACCTCGCCGATCGAGGGCCCCCGCATCGAGGTACGCGGCGCCCGCGAGCACAATCTCAAGAACGTCGACGTCGTGCTGCCGCGCGACAGGCTGGTCGTGATCACCGGCCTGTCCGGCTCCGGCAAGTCGTCGCTGGCCTTCGACACGATCTACGCGGAAGGCCAGCGCCGCTACGTCGAGTCGCTCTCGGCCTACGCCCGCCAGTTCCTCGAGCTGATGCAGAAGCCGGACGTCGACTCGATCGAGGGCCTGTCGCCGGCGATCTCGATCGAGCAGAAGACGACCTCGAAGAACCCGCGCTCGACGGTCGGCACGGTCACCGAGATCTACGACTACCTGCGCCTGCTGTTCGCCCGGGTCGGCGTGCCCTACTCGCCGGCCACCGGCCTGCCGATCGAGAGCCAGACGGTCAGCCAGATGGTCGACAAGATCGTGGCGCTGCCCGAGAAGACCCGGCTCTACCTGCTGGCGCCGATCGTGCGCGGCCGCAAGGGCGAGTACCGCAAGGAGTTGGCGGACCTGCAGAAGCGCGGCTTCCAGCGGGTCAAGGTCGACGGCCAGCTCTACGAGATCGACGAGGCGCCGGCGCTCGACAAGAAGAAGAAGCACGACATCGAGGTCGTGGTCGACCGCGTCGTGGTGCGCGAGGGACTGGAAAGCCGGCTCGCCGACTCCCTGGAGACGGCGCTCGACCTGGCCGACGGCCTGGCGCTGGCCGAGAACGCCGACAGCGGCGAGCGGATGCTGTTCTCCCAGCGCTTCGCCTGCCCGGTCTCCGGCTTCACGATCGACGAGATCGAGCCGCGGCTGTTCTCCTTCAACAACCCCTTCGGCGCCTGCCCGGCCTGCGACGGCCTGGGCAGCGACTCCTTCGTCGACGCCGAGCGGGTCGTGCCCGACGGCCACCTCAGCCTGAAGAAGGGCGCGGTCGCCCCCTGGGCCGGCTCCTCCTCGCCCTACTACCCGCAGACCCTCGAGAGCCTGGCGCGCCACTTCAAGGTCTCGATGACCACACCCTGGGACGAGCTGCCCCAGCGGGTCCGCACGGCGATCCTGTTCGGCACCGGCGCCGAGCCGGTGACCATGCGCTTCGACGACGGCCTGCGCGCCTACGAGACCAGGAAGCCCTTCGAGGGCGTCGTGCCGAACCTGGAGCGGCGCTACCGCGAGACCGACAGCGACTGGGTGCGCGAGGAGATCGGCAAGTACCTCTCCAGCAAGCCCTGCGAGGCCTGCGGCGGCCACCGCCTGAAGCCCGAGGCCCTGGCGGTCAAGATCGCCGGGCTGCACGTCGGCCAGGTCGCCGAGTTCTCGGTCGACCAGGCCCACGCCTGGTTCACGGGGCTCGCGCCGAAGCTCACCGACAAGCAGCGCGAGATCGCCCAGCGCATCCTCAAGGAGATCAACGAGCGGCTCGGCTTCCTGGTCGACGTCGGCCTGACCTACCTGACCCTGTCGCGCGCCTCGGCGACCCTGTCGGGCGGCGAGAGCCAGCGCATCCGCCTGGCCTCGCAGATCGGCTCTGGCCTGACCGGCGTGCTCTACGTGCTCGACGAGCCCTCGATCGGCCTGCACCAGCGCGACAACGCGCGCCTGCTGGAGACGCTGAAGCGGCTGCGCGACCTCGGCAACACGGTGATCGTCGTCGAGCACGACGAGGACGCGATCCGCAGCGCCGACTGGCTGGTCGACATGGGCCCCGGTGCCGGCCAGCACGGCGGCCAGATCATCGCCGAGGGCACGCCCGACCACGTCATGCAATCGAGCGAGAGCCTGACCGGCCAGTACCTGACCGGCTTCCGCCGGATCGAGGTGCCGGAGACGCGGCGCCGCGGCCACCGCAAGCAGAAGCTCGTGGTGCGCGGCGCCACCGGCCACAACCTGACCGGCGTCGACGCGGAGATCCCGCTCGGCACCTTCACCTGTGTGACCGGCGTCTCGGGCAGCGGCAAGTCGACCCTGACCATCGAGACGCTCTACAAGGCCCTCGCCCGCCGCCTGCACAACGCCCGCGAGGTGCCGGCGCCGCACGACTCGATCGAGGGCATCGAGTTCCTCGACAAGATCATCGACATCGACCAGTCGCCGATCGGCCGCACGCCGCGCTCCAACCCGGCGACCTACACCGGCGCCTTCGGGCCGATCCGCGACTGGTTCGCCGGCCTGCCCGAGGCCAACCAGCGCGGCTACAAGCCCGGGCGCTTCTCGTTCAACGTCAAGGGCGGGCGCTGCGAGGCCTGCCAGGGCGACGGCGTCATCAAGATCGAGATGCACTTCCTGCCGGACGTCTACGTCACCTGCGACGTCTGCAAGGGCAAGCGCTACAACCGCGAGACCCTGGAGGTCACCTTCAAGGGCAAGTCGATCGCCGACGTGCTGGACATGACCGTCGAGGAGGGCGCCGAGTTCTTCCGCGCCGTGCCGGTGATCCGCAACAAGCTGGAGACGCTGGAGCGGGTCGGCCTCGGCTACATCAAGGTCGGCCAGCCGGCGACGACGCTGTCGGGCGGCGAGGCGCAGCGCGTCAAGCTGGCCAAGGAGCTGTCGCGGCGCTCGACCGGCAAGACCATCTACATCCTGGACGAGCCGACCACCGGCCTGCACTTCGAGGACGTGCGCAAGCTGCTCGAGGTGCTGCAGGCCCTGGTCGAGCAGGGCAACACCGTGGTCGTCATCGAGCACAACCTGGAGGTCATCAAGACCGCCGACTGGATCCTCGACCTCGGCCCCGACGGCGGCGACGGCGGCGGCCGCATCGTCGCCCAGGGCACGCCCGAACAGGTCGCCCGGACCGAGGGCAGCCATACCGGTGCCTTCCTGGCGCCCTATCTTCCGAAGCTAGCGGGCGACCGAAAGCGCGCCTGACGGGCCTGCCCGCGCCCCGGGCCCGCAGCCAGGGTCCGTTCGGGGGCCTTCCGACCGGCCGTGCCGTGGCGGCACGGCTGTTGCGCCGGGCGATCCCGGCCTGCCGCCTTGCCGACGACGGGCCGCCGCTCCAACTCTGCGACGAGAGCCATGACCGATCTACTGGACATTCAACAGAAGCTGACGGAGCCGGCCAAGCAGGACCTGCGCAAGGTCCTGTTCTGGCTGTACGAGGAAGCCGGACCGCTGCTGTCGCGGCCGTCCTTCTTCTTCGGCGCCTTCTGCCAGAAGCTGCGCGACATCGGCATCCCGATCGAGCGCGCCAGCCTGCACGTGCGCCAGCTGCACCCGCAGTTCGCCGCGCGCACCCTGCTGTGGCACGCCGACGCCGGCGGCGCGGTCGAGCAGGACCGGCGCCACGGCGTCAGCAACGAGCCGGCCTTCCAGCAGAGCCCGGTCAAGCCGATCTACGAGGGCAGCCCGGCCCTGCGCCGGCGCCTGAGCGGACCGGAGGCGCGCTTCGACTTCCCGGTGCTCGGCGACCTGGCGCGCGACGGCTACACCGACTACACGATCCGGCCGGTGCGCTACTCGGCCAAGCATCCCATGGCGATCTCGCTGGCGACCAAGGAGCCGCAGGGCTTCAGCGACGCCAACCTGGCGACGCTCGACGCCCTCCTGAGGCCCTTCGGCAGCCTGCTCGAGCTGGCCGAGACCAAGCGCACGACCCGCCTGCTGCTCGACACCTACCTCGGCCCCCAGGCCGGCCGGCAGGTGCTGCAGGGCGACATCATCCGCGGCCAGGGCCAGCACATCGACGCCGTCGTCTGGATGAGCGACCTGCGCAACTTCACCGAGCTGTCGAACCGGCTGCCGCTCGACCAGGTCATCGCCATGCTCGACGGCTACTTCGACGCGATGTGCGGGCCGGTGCGCGAGTACGACGGCGAGATCCTGAAGTTCATCGGCGATTCCGTCCTGGCGGTCTTCCCGGTGCCGGCCGGCCAGGAGGGCTGCCCCTACGCCAGCCGGCGCGCCCTGCAGGCCGCCGAGGCGGCGATCGACGGCCTGGAGCGGCTCAACGGCGAGTTCGAGAAGCAGGGCCTGCCGCGCCTGCGCACCGGCATCGCGATGCACTCCGGCGAGGTCATGTACGGCAACGTCGGCGCCGCCGACCGCCTCGACTTCACGGTCATCGGCCCGGCGGTCAACCTGGTCTCGCGGCTCGGCCCGCTGGCCCGCGACCTGGAGCCGCCGATCGTGCTGTCGGCAACCTGCGCGCGCTTCGTCGACCGTCCCCTGCGCCGGCTCGGCGCCTTCGCGCTCAAGGGCTTCGACGAGACCCAGGAGGCCTACGCCCTGCTGCGGCCGGCCGCCCAGGCGGCGGAGTAGCGGCAGCGGCCGAGCCCGGGAGGCAGGGCGCCGCCGGACCGGCCGGCGCGCCGCCCCGCCGAGCCCGCGTGCGGGCCGCTACTCGCCGACCGCCCGTGTCGTGTCGTCGCTCGAGTTGTAGTAGAGCGTGATCTTGTGCAGGGCACAGAGGTCGATGTCGGTCCAGACCGCCTCCGTGCCGTCGTTGTAGACCGCCTTCAGGTCCCGGTGGCACTGGCCCTCGCCGGCGTCGAACTCGATGTCACCGACTCGCCGCTCGGCAGTGCGTCCTCGCCCATGAGGTCGTCCTCCCATTGCTTGGACTTGGTCGAGGAGACGTAGACGCTGTCGATCTGATAGCCGGTCTCGTTGAGCAGCGTGAAATCCTGCTCGCCCGCGACCGCCGACGAGGCCTACAGCAAACCGGCACCGACCAGCAGCGCCCGACCCACGATCGTCATGAAGGAGTTCCCCTGCGCGGTGGCCCAGCGCCACCGTTCGCGGGATCAGTAGCACACACCCATTTGGCGAAACAGAGGCTCTCGCACGGCCCGGCCGGGCGATCGCCACCCGGCCGGGATCGTCTTATTTCCGGGCGCTGTGGTCATCCGATCTGTCGAATCGTTGCCATCTATGCGCGCACAGCCGGATTTCAGGCCAGGTACTTCTTGGAGACCGCGGCACCGACCGTGTACTTCGGGTCGACGAAGTTGCCGAGCCGGACCTTGCCGCACTGGCTGAGCATCATGTAGGCGTCCCAGCGGTCGAAGCCGTACTCGCGCTCCATCCAGTAGACCAGCTCGCGATAGGCGATGCGGGTCGCGTCCTCGAGCGGCCGGGCGCTGCCGATCGCCATGATGAAGTCGTCGGCCTCGAGCCGCGGCCACTCGATCGCCCAGTTCTTGATCAGGTCGACCGTGATGGTCGTCACCGTCGGGTACTCGACCGCGACGCCGCAGACCTCGCCGTCGCCCTGGGAGGCGTGGGCGTCGCCGATGAAGATCCTGGCGCCCGGCGTGCGCACCGGCAGGTAGGTCACAGTGCCCGGCCCCATGTCCGGCAGGTCCATGTTGCCGCCGTGATTGTCCGGGGTCAGCGAGTTGATCGAGTCGATCTCGGGCGAGCAGCTCAGCGTGCCGATGTGCGGCCGGTAGGGCAGCGTCACCCGGTCGCTCCAGTAGACGTGCTGCTCGTCGACGTGGACCTTGCGCACCTTCTCGGGCAGCGGCTCATTCAGCGTCGCCGTGTAGTAGGTCCCGGTCAGCGCGCCGAACTCCTTGATCATGCAGCAGGTGCCGCGCGGCTGCGGGCCGCGGGGCACCATCGATTCGATGTGCACCGCGACGGTGTCGCCGGGCTCGGCGCCCTCGACCATGATCGGGCCGCACTGCGGGTTGAGGAAGGGCATCTTGAGCAGCTCCGAGGGCTTGTCGTCCTCGGACTTGATGGCGCCCTCGAAGGCGTCCTTGGTCTCGACCACCACCCGGTCGCCCGGCTTGACGGTCAGCACCGGCGTCGAGTAGGGGCCGATCGTGTAGATGTAGGTGCCCTGCACCGCCTCGGTCAGCTCGTGGGTCGTGCCGCTCGCGCCCCCCGCCACCCCGCGCTTGCACATGATCGAGTCGGCAATCCAGCTGTTGGGATACTGCCGCATCACCAGTTCCATGGCTTCCTCCTGCTCCAGTCTCTCGCGTTTCGTGACCGTCCGGCCCGCGGCCCGATGCCCGGCGCCTAGACGGCGATGTGCTCGGCGAGCAGCCGCTCGTCGGCGATCTCCTCGGGGCCGAGCTCGCTGGTCACCCGGCCCTTGTCGAGGGTGTAGGCGCGGCCGGCGACGCGCTGCATGAAGCCGATGTTCTGCTCGACCAGCAGCACCGAGATGCCGCGCGTCCGGTTGAGGTCGCTCAGGATCTCGCCGATCTCCTCGATGATGCTCGGCTGCACGCCGTCGCTCGGCTCGTCGAGCAGCAGCAGCGCCGGCTCGTTGATCAGCGCCCGGCCGATCGCCAGCATGGCCTGCTGGCCGCCGCTCAGCGTCGCGCCGCGCTGGCCGAGCCGCTCCCTCAGGAAGGGGAAGTAGCCGAACACCAGCTCGAAGTCGGGGTTGCGGCGCGCCTCGTTGATGAAGCCGCCCATCAGCAGGTTCTCGCGCACCGTCAGGTGGGGGAAGATGCCGCGGCCCTGGGGCACATAGCCGATGCCGCGCCGCGCCCGCCGGTCGGCCGGCTCGGCGGTGATGTCCGTGCCCTTGAAGGCGATGCTGCCGGCGCGCAGCGGCAGCTGGCCGATCGCCGTGCGCATCAGGGTCGTCTTGCCGACGCCGTTGCGGCCGACCACGGCGACCGCCTCGCCCTCGGCGACCTCGACGCCGACGCCGTGCAGCACGTTGCCGGTGGCGTAGCCGGCGACGGCGCCCTGGATCGAGAGAACGCTGGTCATCGCCTAGGCCTTCCCCAGATAGATCTTGCGGACCTCTTCGTTGGCGGTGATCGCCTCGACCGGCCCCTCGGCGAAGACCCGGCCCTGGTGCAGCACCGTGACGCTCTGGGCGACCTCCTTGACGAAGGCGATGTCGTGCTCGACGACGACGATGGTCAGGCCGGTCGCGTTGAGCCGCTTGAGCAGCGTCGCGGTCCGCGCCGTCTCCTCGCCGGCCATGCCGGCGGCCGGCTCGTCGAGCAGGATCAGGTCGGGATAGCCGGACAGCACCATCGCGATCTCCAGCCACTGCAGCTGGTTGTGCGACAGCTCGCCGGCGCGGGTCTCGTCCTCGGGATCCAGCCCGAAGGTCTCCAGCGCGACGGCTAGGCGCTCGGCGCCGAGCGCCCGGCGCTCCGCGTCGTGGGGGATGCGCGGGATCGCCAGGTTCTCGCGCACCGACAGCTGGTGGAAGGCGCGGTTGGTCTGGAAGGTCAGGCCGACGCCCAGGCGGACGCGCTGGAAGGCCTGCATGTGGGTGACGTCGCGCCCGGCCAGCAGGATCTGGCCGCCGTCGGCCCGCTGGATGCCGCAGAGCATGGCGAAGAGCGTCGACTTGCCGGCGCCGTTCGGGCCGATCAGGCAGCGCAGCTCGCCGGTCTCGACCGAGAGGTCGATGTTGTCGGCCGCGACCACGCCCCCGAAGCGCTTGTTGAGCCGGCGCGTCTCGAGCATCGGCGCCGTCGTCATCGCCGGGCCTCCCGCCGCGCCCGCGGCAGCAGCCGGTCCAGGTGCTCGGCCAGCATGACGACGATGCCGCGCGGGAAGAACAGCATGGTGACGACCAGCAGGGCGCCGATGATCACCATGGCGTACTGGTTGCCCTCGGACGACAGGGTGTAGGTCAGCCAGTTCAGCGCGAAGGTCGCGATGACCACGGCGAGCAGGCTGGTGCTGCCGCCGACCGCGGTCCAGATCACCGGCAGCGCCGCCTGCAGCAGGCCGACCTGGCTGGGCGTGATGTAGTTGCCCCACTGCACGTAGAGCAGGCCGCTGAGGCCGGCCAGCACGGCCGAGAGCACGAAGACCGCCCACTGCCGGGCGCGGATGTCGTAGCCCAGGGTCTCGGTGCGCAGCTCGTCCTCGCGGATCGCCACCACGACCTGGCCGAAGCCGGAGTTCAGCAGCATGCGCAGGCCGAAGTAGCAGGCCAGCACCAGGACCAGGCAGAGGTAGTAGAAGGAGGTGCCCTGGAACTCGAACTCGCCGAAGCCGAACGACGGGATGCCGGTCATGCCGTTGTAGCCGCCGAGCAGCACCGAGCCGATGCGCCACTGGTAGCCGGCGGTCTGGCCGAGGAAGGTCTCGAGCAGCAGGGTCAGCACCAGGGTCAGGATCGGGATGATCCACTTCTGGACCCGGGCGTAGAACACGAAGTAGCCGAACACCCCGGCGACGACGGCGCTGACCAGCAGGCCGCCGAGCGCGCCGACGACCGGGCCGGAGGGGCTGTCCGACAGGTTGCCGGCGATCACGCCGTAGCTGTAGCCGGCGATGCCGAAGTAGGCGACGTGGCCGAAGGAGAGCACGCCGCAGTAGCCCCAGAGCAGCGCCATGCCGAGCCCGAGCGGGATGTTGAGCAGGTAGTAGGCGGTGTTCGAGACCTGGAACTCGGAGACCGCCGAGGGATAGAGCGCGAAGCCGAGCAGGGTGAGGGCGACGAGCGACCAGAAGACCGGGCCGCGGCCGATGTCGGCGGGACCGCCGACGAGTCTGGCGAGGCCGCTCACAGCAGGCCGCTCCGCGAGCGCCGGTCGAACCAGCGCTGCAGCCGCGCCGAGATGCCGTCGGGCATGATGCGGATGATGACCAGCGCCGCGAACAGCAGCGCGACCGTGCCGTAGAAGGCGCCGAAGGCCATGCCGACCGGCGTCTTGACGGCGGCCAGCAGCGTCGCGCTGCCGACCGCGCCGGCGATCACGTTGGCGGCGCCGCCGACGACCACGGTGATGAAGGCGGGAGCGACGAACTGCTGGCCCATGAAGGGCGCGATCGTCGCGGTCGGCGCGATCAGCGCGCCGCTGAGCCCGGCGAGGCCGGCGCCCAGGCTGAAGGTCAGGGTGTAGACCCGGCCGGTGCGCACCCCCAGGCTCTTGGCCATGGTCGCGTCCTGCATCGCCGCCCGGGCCTGCAGGCCGTAGGTCGTGCGGTTGTAGAGCCACCACAGCAGGGCGATCAGGGCGACGCTGATCGCGATCAGCACCAGCCAGTACTCCGAGAAGGAGAAGTCGCCGTAGGAGAAGGAGCCGCCGGGGATCTTGATCGAAGGCATGAAGGGCCCGAAGAACAGCAGCGTGCCCTGCCCCATGACCAGGCTGATGCCCCAGGTCACGACCAGGGCGCCGAGCTGGCGTCCGTAGAAGCGCCGGACGATCAGCCGCTCCAGCACGGCGCCGAAGGCGGCGACGACGAGGAAGGCCAGCGGCACGGTCAGCGCGAAGGGGACGCCGGCATGGGTCGCGATGGTCGCCGTGTAGGCGCCCATCATCATCAGCTCGCCGTGGGCGAGATTGATGATGTTCATCATGCCGAGGATGATGATCAGGCCGACGGCGGCCAGGAAGAAGAAGGCGGCGCTCGTTCCGAGCTGATAGAGCAGGCTTAGGACCAGCGACTGTGTTTCCATTCCGACCTCGGGCCGAGCGGTTTGCCGGTTCGCGGGACGCCGGGTGCGCCGGCCGGACCGTCGGCCCGGCCGGCGCCCCTGTCCAGGTCCGCTACTTCTTCTTGCCGAACATCGAGAAGAACGGATCCTCGTCGGGAATGTACTGCTTGTATTCCTTGTGCTTCACCAGATTGACGCCGATGCGCTGCAGCCACCAGGGCTGAATGCTCGGCCACTCGCGCACGAAGGAGACGTTGTGCTCGGCGTCCGCCGTGGCGAGGCGGATGTAGTGCGAGCAGTGGTGCGTCGAGGGCTCCAGGAACACCGCGCCCTCCGGCGCCTCGATCGAGAAGCCGGATTCCAGCGCCTTCTTGACGGACTCCTGGTCGGTCGTGCCGGCCAGGCGCGCGGCCTTGGCGTAGAGATGGATCGAGAAGTAGGTGTTCTGCGCCATCTGGCCGATGTAGGGGTC
The DNA here is from genome assembly GCF_900177295.1 of Tistlia consotensis USBA 355. Taxonomy (GTDB): domain Bacteria; phylum Pseudomonadota; class Alphaproteobacteria; order Kiloniellales; family DSM-21159; genus Tistlia; species Tistlia consotensis. Next base: position 1,794 of record NZ_FWZX01000025.1, on the reverse strand, counting down.
GTCCGGGAACATCTCGTACCAGCGCTTCACGAAGGCCTGGTTCCGCGCCGTCGGGATCTCCTCCATGTAGTTGATGCAGTTGTACATGCGGTTCAGCGACGGCGGCTTGAAGCGGCGGTGCTCATAGCCCTGGGCCATGTTGACGGTCGAGGCCATCGGGTACTCGAGGCCGGCCGCCGAGGCCTGCGGGTAGTAGTTCGACTGGTTGGAGCCGACCAGCAGCGTGAACACCCAGTCCGGCTTGGCCGCCTGGATGCGCGCGATCGAAGTGGTGAAGTCCGAGACGCTGAGCGGCACGAACTCCTCCTGAATGATCTCGCCGCCGACCAGCGGCGCGAAGGCCTTGGTCCAGGCCGCGGTCAGCTGGCCGAAGTTGTAGTCGGCCGCGATCGTGTAGATGCGCGGGCCGAAGGTCTTGACCATGTAGTCGACGACCGGGATGACCTGCTGCTCGCAGATCGCACCGGTGCAGAAGGTGTTCGAGTCGGCGACGCCGCCCTCGTACTGGTTGGTGTAGATGTAGAGCTGCTTGGCCTTGTCGACGATCGGTCGGATCGCCTCGCGCTCGGCGCTGGTGAAGCCGGCGACCAGGCAGTCGACCTTGTCCTCCTGGATCAGGCGGCGGGTCAGCTGCTGCCAGATGTTGTTGTTCGACTGGCCGTCGGGCGCGATCAGCTCGACCTCGCGGCCGAGCAGGCCGGACTCGCCGGAATCGATCAGCACGTCCTCGTCCTGGACGAAGGCCATGCCGGTTCCGGTCATGTCGCCGCCCTTGTTGACGAACTTCAGGTCCTTGTCGCCGTCGCCCATGACCGGCGCCTTGGCGGCGTAGTTGGCCATCACGCCGATGCCGCCGGAGCCGACCGGGCCGCCCTTCAGGGTCTTGCCCTCGTTGATCTCCTTCACCGCCAGCTGCGCGGCATGGAACTTCTGCACGCCGTAGACCGCGAGGTTGCCCGAGAGGTCCTCGATGTGGCCGATCTTGACCTTGCCCTCGGCGGCGCGCGCGGTCTTGAGGCCGCGGATCACCGTCGGCATGGCGAGGCCCGCCGCGGTCGCGCCGGCGCCCTGCATGAAGCTCCGGCGCCGGATCGCCGGCCCCCTGCCCGTCCCCCGATCGGTCCCCCGGTCCGCCTCGGCCTGCGGCACGGCCGAGGCGTCGACGCCGTCCGTGCGGACGGTCTTATCGTTCTCTTCGTTCCTGGACATGCTCTGCCTCCATCCCTGCTGTGAAACCCCGAGCGAACAAACAAAAAGAGCCCCGGCGACTTGCGCCCAGGGCTCTGATGCCGTCCGACCTTGCGGTCGCTATGTCAGTCGATGGTCTGCTCGCCGGGGAGGTTCGCTCGCCCGCCCGTTCGCCGAGCACGTGAATAGGCTCTCAGCAAACCGTCAGAAGAGTCAATGGCATATTTTCGCGGGTGCAGCATATCCCCCGCCGTAAGCGCTCACTTAACCCCCTCCTGGCCAGCCTGACCTGATCGTGCGAAGACCCCTCCGCTTTGGACGGAGGTGTCTGCGTGGAACGAGACGGCAAAATGGGCGGCCCTTTGGGCGTCTCAAAGGAAGGCTATGCGGGCCGGCTGGAGGTTCTCTCGGGTCCGACGGGGCGCCGACAACGCACGGAGGCGGATAAGGCGCGGATCGTGGCGGAGAGCCTGCTGCCGGATGCCCGGGTCGCCGAGGTGGCGCGCAAGCACGGGGTGACGCGCTGGCAGATTTACGACTGGCGCAAGAAGCTGCGGAAGGGGCATCTGGCGCTGCCGGACGGCGTGGCCTCGGCACCCGCCTTCG
>NZ_FWZX01000012.1 GCF_900177295.1 Tistlia consotensis USBA 355 | reverse complement strand
TCGCAGGCCCGCGCGATCTGCCGCGAGGAGTAGACGCCGCGGCTGTAGGCGTAGAGCAGCAGCGCTACCATCATCGCCGGATGATAGGGCGGATAGCCCCGCAGCTCCCGCTCGTACGGCCCCAGCACCGCCGACAGGTCCAGCTCGCCGCGCACGATCTCCCGCACCAGGTGCGCCGGATGGTCCGCGGCAACGAACTCGTGCACCGACGGCGGCAACAGCCACCGCTGGTCCACCTCCCAAGCCCGATAGGTCTTGCCCATGAACCGTAGTGAATCACGACCACTGCCGAGCGTCGAGACAAAGGCGCTTACTCGGACAAGCTCCTAGATGGCGGCAGTGGTCTTCGACGGCGTCTGGAAGCGCTACGGCCCGGTCGAGGCCGTGCGCGACCTGCAGCTCGCCTGTCCGCAGGGCGAGATGCTGGCGCTGCTCGGACCGTCGGGCTGCGGCAAGAGCTCGACGCTCAAGATGGTCGCCGGGGTCGAGGAGCTGAGCGAGGGCGAGATCTTCTTCGACGACCGCCCGGTCTCGCAGCTCGGCCCGGGCGCACGCAACATCGCCATGGTCTTCGAGGACTACGCGCTCTACCCGCACCTCTCGGCGCGCGACAACATCGCCTTTCCGCTGCGGGTGCGCGGCACGGCGAAGGCCGCCGCGGCGAGGCGGGTCGACGAGGTCGTGGCGCTGCTCGGCCTGGAGGAGCTCGGCCAGCAGCGGGTGCGCGACCTCTCGGGCGGCGCCCAGCAGCGCATCTCGATCGGCCGCGCCCTGGTGCGCAATCCCGAGCTGATCCTCTTCGACGAGCCGCTCAGCCACCTCGACGGCGACCAGAAGGTCCGGCTGCGCGCCGAGATCAAGCGGCTGCAGCGGACCGCCGACCTGACCTCGATCCTGGTCACCCACGACCAGAGCGAGGCGATCGCCATGGCCGACCGGGTCGCAGTGATGAACGACGGCGTGCTGCAGCAGGTCGGCACGCCGGCCGAGCTCTACGACAGCCCGGCCAACCTCTTCGTCGCCAACTTCATCGGCGAGCCGCCGATGAACCTGCTGCGTGCCCGCGTCGAGCAGCGCGACGGCAGCAGCATCGTCGCGGGCGAGGGCTGGCTGAGCGAGCTCGACCGCCAGAGCGCCGTCGCGCTCGGCGCCCTCGCCGGCGCGCATGCCCTGGAGGTCGGCATCCGGCCCGAGCACCTGGTCGTGCTGCCGCGCGACGGGACCGGCGCCCGGCGCATCGAGGGACGTCCGGTGCCGGCCGAGGTCCGCTACCTGGAGCCGCGCGGCGACAGCGACGTCCTCACGCTCGCGCTGGCCGAAGGCGGCCTCCGCCTGACCGCCGAGGTCGAGGGGCCGACCGGCTGGCGGAGCGGCGATGCCGTCTCGGTCATCCTGCCGGCCCGGTCGCTGCACCTCTTCGACGCCGAGAGCGGCCGCAACCTGCGGAGGCGCTCGTGAGCGACGCGCCGTCCGGCCGTCTCGTCCTCGAGGGCGTCGCCAAGCGCTTCGGCGCGATCCAGGCGCTCGACGAGGTCGCGCTCGCGATCGAGCCGGGCGAGGTGCTGGCGGTGACCGGGCCCTCGGGCGCCGGCAAGACCACGCTCTGCCGGTTGATCGCCGGCCTGGAGCGGCCGGACCGCGGACGCCTGACCCTGGGCGGCGCCGACCTGGCGCAGGTCCCGGCGCGTCGGCGGCGGGTCGCCTATCTCTTCGAGAGCTACGCGCTCTTCCCCCATCTCAGCGTCTTCGAGAACGCCGCCTCGCCGCTGCGTGCGCCGGGCCAGCTGCCGCCGCTCGGCGCCGGCGAGCTGAGCGAGCGGGTGCAGCAGGCCCTCGACCTGCTCGGCATCGGCCATCTGGCCGGGCGCCTGCCCGCGGAGCTGTCCGGCGGCCAGAAGCAGCGGGTCGCGCTGGCCCGCGCGCTGGTCCAGGAAGGCGCGACGGCGACCCTGCTCGACGAGCCGATCTCGCATCTCGACGCCAAGCTGCGCCATCGCCTGCGCGGCGAGATCAAGCGGCGGCTCGCGGCGCGTCCCGCGCCGGCGATCTGGTCGACGCCGGACGGACTGGAGGCGCTGTCGGTCGGCGACCGGGTGGCGGTGCTGATCGACGGCCGGATCGAGCAGCTGGCGACGCCCCAGGAGATCTGGGAGCGGCCGGCGAGCGTCCGGGTCGCACGGCTGATCGGCGACCCGCCGATGAGCCTGGTCGAGGGCCGCGTCGCCCAGGGCGAGGGGCCGCCGGCGCTGGTCACCGGCGAGGGCGCGCGCCTGCCGCTGCAGCCGTCGCTGGCCGCCGGCCTGCTGCAGCTGGCCGGGCGCGAGGCGGTCACGCTCGGCCTGAAGCCGCGCGCGATCCGCTTCCTGCCCTTGGGCGAGGCCGGGGCCGGGAGCCTGCCGCAGGTCGAGATCTATACGGTCGAGCCCTTCGGCAAGCACGCCATCGTCAGCGCCCGGATCGGCGCGGCGCTGCTGCGCGCCAAGACGGCCGGCAACTGCGGCCTAGCCGTCGGCCAGCGGGTCGGCCTGCAGCTCGAGAGCGACGGGCTGATGGTCTTCGACGGCCGGAGCGGCAGGGCGATCGAGCTGCCGAGCCGCACGGCCGGGGTTGCGTGAGTGACGTTGCGAGTCCCTTCGACAAGCAAGCTGGGGAGCCAGAAAAGATGAACAGGAACGGCTTTACTCCGCGCTGCCGGCTGCTCGCCGGTGCCGCGCTCGCCACGGGCCTGCTGGCCGGCCTCGCCGGCCCGGCCTCGGCCGCCTGGTCCTATGCCGAGGCCGCCAAGCCCTACAAGGGCACGACGATCCACGTGCTGGACGAGATCACGCCGCTGCAGGAGACGCTGGCCAAGCTGGTCCCGACCTTCACCGAGGAGACCGGGATCAAGGTCGAGTACGAGCTGCTCAACCACTTCGAGGTGATCAACAAGGGCCAGGCCGACATGCTGTCGGGCCGCGGCTACTACGACGCGATCATGCTGCACGGCTTCCAGCTCGGCCCGATGCTCGACGCCGGCGTGCTGCGGCCGATCGACGACCTCAAGGCCAATGCCGCGCTCGCCGATCCGGACTTCGACGAGGCCGACCTGATCGAGCCGGCCTACAAGACCACGGCCTTCAGCGGCGGCAAGCAGTACGGCTTCCTGAACTGGAACTACAACCAGATCTACTGGGCGCGCGGCGACCTCTTCGGCGATCCGGGCGAGCAGGCGGCCTTCAAGGCGAAGTACGGCTACGCGCTCGCGCCGGCCACGACCTTCAAGCAGCTGCGCGACATCGCCGAGTTCTTCACCCGGCCCGCCGGCGCCACGCTGGCCGGCAAGACCCTGGACAGCCCCTTCTACGGCATCGTGCTGGAGGGCATCAAAGGCGGCTCCACCTTCCTGTCGATGTGGGGCAACTTCATCAAGTCCTACGGCGGCGACATCGTCGATGCCGACGGCCACCCGACCTTCGACACGCCGACCAACGTCGAGGCGATCGCCGCCTGGGCCGAGCTCTGGAAGTTCGCGCCTCCGGGCACGGCCGAGTACTCGCTGATCGACGTGCCGACGGTCATGGGCAACGGCATCGCGGCCCAGGCCATCGCCTGGTCCGACTTCGTGCTCGGCATCGACCGGCCGGGCGCCTCGCCCTACGCCGGCAAGTTCCTCTACGGCGCGATGCCCTACAAGGAGGGCATGGAGGCCAAGCGCTCGGTCGAGGGCGAGCCCTCCGCCATCGTGATCAGCCAGGCCAGCAAGAACCCGGAGGCGACCTTCCTGTTCCTGCAGTGGCTGGTCGAGAAGCAGCAGCAGACGAAGCTGCTGGAGGCGGGCCAGGGCGGCGTGCCGATCCGCGAGAGCAGCTGGTCCCTGCCGGTCATGCAGGACGGCCCGCTGGCCGGCATGTTCAAGGCCATGAAGAGCTCGCTCGAGGTCACCACCGGCAAGCCGAAGATGCCGAAGTTCTACGAGCTCTACGACGCGCTGACCGGCATCTCGCAGGAGATCGGCCTGGGCAAGCTGAGCCCGGCCGAGGGCGCCGCCAAGGCCCAGAAGGCGATGCTCGGGATCTGCGATCCCTGCCTGCTGAAGTAGGACTCCGAGCCACGTCACCCCTCACCCGCCTCGCTCTCGCTCGGCACCCTCTCCCCCAAGGGGCGAGGGTTCACCAGGGCGCCTCTCCTGAATCCCTCGCCCCTTGGGGGAGAGGGAGGGGCCCACGCGAAGCGTGGGAGGGTGAGGGGTGCGGCCCGGCTGGAACCGAAAGGTGATGCCATGGCGGCCATAGACACCGATCTAGCGGTTTCGCCCGCCTCCGCCACGGAGCCGCGCTGGTATCCCTACGCGCTGATCGCGCCGGCGATGATCACCTTCGTGCTGGTCGCGCTGGTGCCCTTCCTCTTCGCCGTCTTCATCTCCTTCCACCAGATGAAGTACGGCCGGCTCGGCGACTTCGCCGGCTTCGAGAACTACGGCGCCCTGCTGTCGGATTCCCGCTTCTGGAACTCGATGGCGATCGCCGCGCTCTTCGTCGCCATCGCGGTGCCGCTCGAGTTCATGCTGGGGCTGGCCGGTGCGCTCATGCTCTGCCGGCCGATCTGGGGCCGCTCGGCCCTGGTGCCGCTGCTCTTCATCCCGACCACGATGGCGCCGATCGTCGTCGGCCTGCTGTGGAAGATCATGCTGGCCGGCTCCTGGGGCCTGCTCTCGACCAACGTCATCGAACCGCTGGGGCTGGTCGGCGAGATCTCGATCTTCGCCTCGCCGGACCTCGCGCTCTACGCCCTGATCTTCGTCGACGTCTGGCAGTGGACGCCCTTCATGATGCTGGCCTTCTTCGCCGGCCTGCAGGCGCTGCCGGTCAATCCCTACCGGGCGGCGGCGGTCGACGGCGCGACGCCGGTCCAGGCCTTCTTCCGCCTGACCCTGCCGATGATGGCGCCGCTGCTGGTGGTGATCGGCCTCCTGCGCCTGATCGACGCCTTCAAGGTCTTCGACTCGATCTTCATCCTGACCGGCGGCGGCCCCGGCACCTCGACCGAGATGCCGAGCGTGCTGGCCTACAAGATGACCTTCGAGTTCTGGAACATCGGCGAGGCCTCGGCTCTGGCCGTGGTCGTCTGGCTGCTGTTCTTCGCCTTCTGCAACGTCTTCTACCAGCTCGCCAAGAAGAAGCTGAACGCCTTCTGAGGGAGTGCTCCCGGATGATGCCGACCGTGCCGAGGTCCTTCTTTTCGCCGTCATCCCCGCGCAGGCGGGGATCCAGGGCGGCCTGCTCGAAGCCCGCGACCCTGGATCCCGGCCCGCGCGGGGATGACGGACTCGGGGGCGTCCCGGCGGCGACCCGGAAGGCACCTGCCCGATGAGCACCGGCACGGAACGCCGCCAGCGCGCGGCCCGGCAGAAGGTCGCCTGGACGCTGCTCGCCGTCGCCGTGGCGCTGCTGGTGCTGTTCCCCGTGCTCTGGATGGCCAGCATGATGGTCAAGCCCTCGGACGTGATGTTCGCGCGGCCGACGGTCTGGCTCTTCACGCCGACGCTCGAGCACTTCGACTACGTCATCGAGCAGGGCTTCCACCTCTCGCTGCTGACCTCGCTGGCGCTCGGCGCGCTCTCGACGGCCCTCGTCGTGGTGCTCGGCACCCCGGCCGCCTACGCCTTCGCGCGCTACGAGATGCGCGGGCGCGACGACCTCTTCCTGTTCATCCTGGCGACGCGCATGGCGCCGCCGGTCTGCATGGTCATCCCCTACTACCTGATCTTCGCGCGCATCGGCCTGCTCGACAGCTTCGCCGGCCTGACGCTGGCCTACATGACCTTCAACCTGTCGTTCTACATCTGGGTGCTGCGCAGCTTCTGCCGCGACCTGCCGGTCGAGCTGGAGGAGGCCGCGCTGCTGGAGGGCTGGTCGCGCCTGCAGGTCTTCCGGCGCGTCGTCTTCCCGCTGCTGCGCAACGGCATCATCGCGACGGCGATGCTCTGCTTCATCTTCGCCTGGAACGAGTTCCTCTTCGCCTTCATGCTCGGCGGCAAGGCGGTCAAGACGCTGCCGGTCGCGATCCCGACGCTGATCACCACCCAGGGCGTGCGCTGGGGCGAGATGGCGGTGGTCGGCATGGTCGCGCTGACCCCGGTGATGATCGCCGTCTTCCTGCTGCAGCGACACATCGTGCGCGGCCTGACCATGGGCGCCGTGAAGGGCTGAGTCCGGACAAGGGAGAAAGAGCCGATGCCGACCCACCACCACCTGCCGTCGCGGCCGGAGACCGTGCACTGGGGCTTCTGGGACGCGCGCCTGGAGCCGGTGCTGCAGGTCGAGTCCGGCGACACCTTCACCATCGACACCCTGTCGGGCGAGCCCGAGGACATGCCGGGCTCCGGCTCGACGGTCGTCGAGGGCCACCGCGAGGTCCATGCCCGGAACCAGCGCGGGCCGGGGCCGCACTTCATGACCGGGCCGATCCACGTCGCGGGCGCCGAGCCGGGCGACGTCCTGCAGGTCAGGCTGCTCGACATCGCGCTGCGCCAGGACTGGGGCTGGAACCTGCAGCTGCCGCTGCACGGCACCCTGCCCGAGGACTTCCCTGAGAAGCGGCTGATCCACATCCCGCTCGACCGCGAGGCCATGGAGGCGCGGCTGCCCTGGGGCGGCAAGCTGCCGCTCAGGCCCTTCTTCGGCAACTTCGGCGTCGCGCCGCCGGCGCACTACGGGCGCTGCAACTCGATCGTGCCGCGCGAGTTCGGCGGCAACCTCGACAACAAGGAGCTGGTCGCCGGCACCACGGTCTACTTCCCGGTGTTCAACGAGGGCGCGCTCTTCTCGGCCGGCGACGGCCATGCCGTGCAGGGCGACGGCGAGGTCTGCCTGACCGCCATCGAGACCTGCCTGACCGGCACGGTCGAGCTCAGCGTGCGCAAGGACATGACGCTGGCGATGCCGCGCGCCGAGACCGCGGAGAGCTGGATCACCATGGGCCTCAACGAGGACCTGGACGACGCCGCCCGCCAGGCGCTGCGCGAGATGATCGACCTGATCGTCGAGCTCGCCGGGCTCCGCAGGCAGGACGCCTACTCGCTGTGCAGCCTGGCCGCCGACCTGCGCATCACCCAGATGGTCGACGTCAACAAGGGTGTGCACTGCATGCTGCCGAAGTCGGCGCTGCCGGCCTGAGCGGCGCGATGGACGCGATCCCGACGATCGAGGTCGCCGCGCTCGACGGCACGGCCGCCGAGCGCCACGCCTGCGCCGAGGCGATCGGCCGGGCCTGCCGGGAGGTCGGCTTCTTCCGGATCGTCGGCCACGGCGTCGAGCCGGCGCTGCTGCAGCGCGCCTTCGCGGTCGCGCAGGGCTTCTTCGCGCTGCCGCCCGAGGCCAAGGCGGCCGTCGCCCTCGGTCCGGCGAGCGGCTACCGGGGCTACTTCCCGCTCCGGGGCGAGGTGACCGATCCCGCGGCCGGCGGCGATCCGAAGGAGGGCTTCGACATCGCCTTCGGCGCCGCCGGGGAGCTGAACCGCTGGCCGGCCGGGCTGCCCGAGCTGAAGACGGTGCTGAGCGCCTACTACGAGGCCATCGCGGCGCTGGGCCGGACGCTGTCGCGCGGCTTCGCGCTGGCGCTCGAGCTGCCGGAGGACTTCTTCGCGGCCAAGCTGGACCGGCCGACGGCGATCCTGCGCGTGCTGCACTACCCGCCGGCCGGGTGGCCGGTCGATCCGGCCGAGCTGCCGGCCGGCTGCGGCGCGCACAGCGACTACGGCTACCTGACGATCCTGGCCCAGGACACGCAGGGCGGCCTGCAGGTCGAGCGCCGCGACGGGCGCTGGCTCGACGTGCCGCCGGAGGAGGGCTCCTTCGTCTGCAACATCGGCGAGATGATGGCGCGCTGGACCGCCGACCGCTTCCGCGCGACGCCGCACCGGGTGGTCCGGGTCGCGCCGGGCGCGCGCTACTCCATTCCCTTCTTCTTCCACCCCAATCCCGACGTGCTGATCGAGACGCTGCCGACCTGCCGGCGGGAGGGCGCGCCCCTCTATCCGCCGATCACCAGCGGCGACTACCTCGATCGCCGCCAGGCCGGCGCCTACGCCTGATCGTCGGCGTCCGCCGGGAACAGGCTGGCCTGGGCGAGATCGAGGCGGGCGGCGAGCGGCGCGCCGGCCGGGAGGCCGGCCGCGGCCGGCGCCGGCACCAGCGCGGTCAGGCTGCCGAGGTTCGGGACTTCGAGCAGCACGTGGGTGCTCGGCCCCTGGAAGACGACCTGCGCGACCCGGCCGGGCAGGGCGTCCGCGCTGCCGGCCTCGCAGAGCGCCACCGCCTCGGGCCGGACGAAGAGCTGCGCGTCGGCGCCTGGCGCGGGCGCTCCCTCGCCGCGCCAGCGCGCGGCCGGCAGGGCCAGTCTCCGCCCGCCGATCAGCAGGCCGACCGCGTCTCCCTCGACCGAGGCGACCCTGGCCGCGAGCCGGTTGGCATCGCCGACGAAGCCGGCGACGAAGGCCGTCGCAGGGTCGCGATAGCAGGCGTCCGGCCCGGCGATCTGCTCGATGCGGCCGGCGCGCATCACGGCGATCCGGTCCGACAGGGCCAGGGCCTCGCCCTGGTCATGGGTCACGAAGATCGTGGTCACGCCGTAGCGCTGCTGGATCGCCTTCAGCTCGACCTGCATCTGCAGGCGCAGCGACTTGTCGAGCGCGGACAGCGGCTCGTCGAGCAGCAGCACCCGCGGGTTGAGCGCCATGGCGCGGGCCAGGGCGACGCGCTGCTGCTGGCCGCCGGACAGCGCCGCCGGATGGCGCTCGCCGTAGCCCTCCAGCGCGACCGCGGCGAGCGCCTCGCGGACCCGGGCGGCGCGCTCGGCCTTCGGCACGCCGTGCATGCGCAGGCCGAAGGCGACGTTGCCGGCGACGGTCATGTGCGGGAACAGGGCGTAGCTCTGGAAGACCATGCCGATGCCGCGGCTGTGCACCGGCTGGTAGGTGACCAGCTCCTCGCCCAGGAAGACCTCGCCGCGGTCCGGCTCCAGGAAGCCGGCGACGATGTTGAGCAGGGTGGTCTTGCCGCAGCCCGAGGGCCCGAGCAGGGTCAGGAACTCGCCCGGCCGGACGTCGAGCGAGGTCTCCTCCAGCGCCTGGACGGCGCCGAAGCTCCTGGCGACACCCTGCAGCCGGACCGGCAGGGCCGCGCGGGATCTCGTCTCCTGGCGTTCGGCCGCGCTCATCGGGGACTCTCCATGGTCAGGATGCGGTCGAGGCCGACCAGCCGGTTGGCCAGCACGACCAGGATCACCGTGGTCACGATGAACAGCGTCGAGAGCGCGGCCATGGTCGGGTCGGCGTACTCTCGGACGTAGTCGTACATCGCGACCGGCAGGGTCTTGGTCGAGCGCGCCGTGACGAACAGCGAGGCGGTGAACTCGTTGAAGGACAGCACGGCGGCGAAGACCCAGCCGGCGAAGATGCCGGGCGCCATCATCGGCAGCGTGACCTCCAGGAAGACCCGGCCCGGCCGGGCGCCCAGGGTCGCCGCGGCGCGCTCCAGCCGTCGGTCGATGTTGCGCAGGCTGACGTAGATCGAGCGCAGCACGAAGGGCAGCACCAGCACGACGTGGGAGACGACCACGACGCCGAAGGTGCGGGCCTGGCCGACCTCGACGGCGAAGATCAGGAAGCCGAGGCCGATGGTGAAGTTCGGCACGACCATCGGCGAGACCAGCACCGCCTCCAGCAGCCCGCGCAGCCGGTGGCCGGAGCGGTCGATGTAGAGCGCGGCGGCGGCGCCGACGGCGACCGCCAGGGTGGAGGCGATCGCCATGACGATCAGGCTGTTGACCAGGCCGCGCTGGAAGTCCCGGTAGCCGAGCGCGGTCGCGTACCAGCGCAGCGACAGGCCGTCCGGCGGGAAGGCCAGGATCGCGCTGGCGTTGAGCGAGGCGATCGCGACGACCACGGCCGGCAGCACGACGTAGCCGACGATGGCGGCGACCAGCAGCGCGAAGCCGAGGCGGAGGGCGCGCTCGACCAGGCGCGGGGACAAGAAGCGGGGGCTCATGCGTGCACCGCCATGCGGTCGACCCGCGCCTGGCTCCAGCGCAGCAGCGCCAGCAGCAGCACGGTCAGCAGGATGGCCGCGAGGCTGAGCGCCGCCGCGAAGGGGAAGTTGAAGGAGGCGAAGCCGAGCTGATAGACGAGGTTCGAGATCATCGTGACCCGGCCGCCGCCGATCAGCTGCGGCGTCGCGAAGGCCGAGAGCGTCCAGGCGAAGATCGTCACGAAGCCCGAGACCACGCCGGGCATCGACAGCGGCAGGGTGATCAGGGCGAAGCGCCTGAGCGGCCCGGCGCCGAGCGTCGCCGCGGCGCGCTCGTAGCGCGGGTCGACATGGGCCAGCGCCGCGGCCAGGATCATCACCATGACCGGCAGCGAGAAGTGCACCAGCGCGATGCAGACGCCGAGCGTCGTGAACATCAGCTCCAGCGGCTGCCCGATCAGGCCGCTCCACAGCAGGATCCGGTTGATGAAGCCGTTGGCGCCGAGCACGTTCAGCCAGGCGTAGGTGCGCACGATCTCGCCGGTGAAGAGCGGCGTGATCGCGACCACGAAGAGCGCCGAGCGCAGCGCGCGCGAGGGCGTGCGGACCAGGGCGTAGGCCAGCGGATAGCCGACCAGCAGCGTCGCCGCGGCGGTATAGAGACCGATCAGCAGCGAGTCGCCGAAGACCCGCGCGTAGAGCGGGTCGACGAGGCGCGCCAGGTTGTGAAGCGTCGGCGGGCCGACCTCCAGGGAGCCGGGCACGAAGGTGCGGAAGGCGTACTGCACGATGGCGGCGAGGGCGCAGGCGTAGACCGCGGCCAGCAGCAGGGCCGGCAGCAGGAAGCGCCTGAGATAGCTCTGGTCGATCACGGAAGGGCGTCGCGAAGAAGCGGCGCGGGGCCCGCCGGACGGCGGGCCCCCGCGCCACAGTTGCTACTGGGCGATCATGTGCTCGGTGAACCACTGCTTCCACTCGCCGAGCTTCTCGGCGCGCAGCTTGTGGTCGATGACGATCGCCTGCTCCTTCCACTGTTCGGCCGTCGTGAAGACGCCCGGCAGCCTGGCGATGGCCGGGTCGACCGGCGCGCCCTCGACCATCGGGCCGAGCTTCTTGAACGAGGCGATCTCGGCCTGGACCTCGGGATCGAAGGCGGCGTCGATGAACTTGTAGGCGAGCTCCGACTTCTTCGTGCCCTTCATGATGCCGATGGCGTCGATGCCGATCACGGCACCCTCCTTCGGGATCACCAGGGCCAGGTCGACGCCCTGGCCCATCTGATAGAAGGCGTTGCCCGACAGCAGGATCTGCACCGGCGTCTCGCCGGAGGACATCATCTGCTGGCTCGAGGCGTCGTTGGTGTAGAAGGCCTTGATCGAGGGCTTGAGCGCCAGCAGCTTGTCCTGGCCCTTCTCCCAGTGCTGGGGGTCGGCGCCGGACAGGATCGCCGAGACCGCGATGATGTGGCTCGGGTCGAAGTCGGGCAGGCCGAGCAGGCCCTTCATCTTCGGCGACCAGAGGTCCTCCCAGCTGTCGAAGGTCAGGCCCTCGGGCAGCAGGTCCTTGCGGTAGCCGATGGTGTAGACGTAGGACCAGACGCCGACGTGGCCCGGGCTGATCCTGGCCTCGGGGAAGATCTTCGCGGCGTTCGGGATCCTGGCATAGTCCAGGGTCTCGAACAGGCCGCTGCTCTGGTAGAGCCAGCCGACGTGGCTGGTCGTCAGGGTGATGTCGGTCTCCGGGTCGCCGGCCGCCAGCTTGGCCTTGTTGAGGCGGTCGATGGTGCCGCCGGTGACGAACTCGACCTTGGCGCCGGTCGTCTCGGTGAACTTCTTGCCGATGGTCTTGGCGATCATCTCCTGCCAGCTGCCGCCCCAGGAGCTGACCAGCAGCGTTTCGGCCCGGGCCGCCTGCAGCGAGCCGACGGCGAGCACGGCCGCCAGCGCGGCCGCGGTGACGCTCTTCCTCATGAGGAACTCTCCCCTCTTCCCGCGTTTCGAGAATCGATCGAACCCGGTGGTGTTCGCGGAGGGTCAGTAGCCCCGGCCGCGGTCCACCGTGTATTCGGGCGTCTCCCCATCCAGAACCCGGCGGCAGTTCGCCACGACCTGCAGCGCCGCCGTGCGCGGCACCGCGACGCTGGCCAGGTGCGGCGTGATCAGGACCTGCTCCATGGCCCAGAGCGGATGCTCGGCGGGCAGCGGCTCGGTCTCGAAGACGTCGAGCGTCGCCTCGGCCAGCCGGCCGCTCTCCAGGGCCTCGATCAGGGCCTGCTCGTCGACCGTGCTGCCGCGGCCGACGTTGACGAACTTCGCGCCCTCCGGCAGGGCGGCGAAGGCCTCCCTGCCGAGCAGGCCGCGGGTCTCGGCGGTTGCCGGCAGCATCGCGACCAGGATGTCCGTGCGGGCCAGGAAGGCCGGCAGCTCCTCCTGCCCGGCGAAGCACTCGATGCCGTCGGCAGCCTTGCGGCCGCGCGACCAGCCGGCGACCTCGAAGCCGAGTCCGGCGAGGGCGCGCGCCGCGGCGAGGCCCAGGTAGCCGAGGCCCATCACGCCGACCCGGCAGTCGCGGTGCTCGCGCGGATGCCGGTAGGCCCAGCGCCGCTCGCGCTGCGCCGCCTCGAAGAAGCGCAGCTCGCGGTGGTGGCGCAGTACCGAGAGCACGACGAAGCCGGTCATCATCTCCGACTGGCCGCTGTCGGCGAGGCGGGCGATCGGCACGTCGGCCGGCAGCGTCTCGTCGGCGGCGATGGCGTCGATGCCGGCGCCGAGGTTGACGATCAGCCTGAGGTTGGGGAACTGCCGGAGGCTGCCCGGCGCCGGCTTCCAGACCAGGGCGAAGTCGACCTCGGCCGGCTCGCCGATCTCCGGCCACACCCGGACCTCCAGCTCCGGCCAGGCCTCGGCGAGGGCCGGCGCCCACTCGGCCGGGTCGTCGTAGTCGCTCATGAACAGCAGGACCGGCCGCTTCGCCGGGCCGCCGTCGCCGTGCATCGCCAGCTCGGCCTCGCTCACGAATCGTAGCCCGGGTTCTCGCGGTCGAGACGGCGCAGCATCGCGGCGAAGTGCGCGGCTTTGGCGTAGGCCTTCTCCTCGACCATCTGCGCGGCGGCGGCCTCCACGACGGCCTCCGGGATCGCCCGGACCGGCTGGCCGAAGCTGGAGACCAGCAGCTGGTCCCGGCAGGCCCACTCCAGATAGTGCAGGTCGTAGACGCAGCCCTCGACCGTGTCGTCGATCACCGTCACGCCGTGGTTGGCCATCAGCAGCACGTCGTGCTCGGCGAGGGCCTCGACGATGCTCAGGGCCTCGGCCTCGTCCAGCACGAGGCCGCGATAGCTCTCCAGGTAGGCGGTGCGCTTCACGAAGCGCATCGAGCTCTGGTTGACCGGCTGGATGCGCATGTCGGCGAGCGAGGCGAGCGCCGTCGCGTAGGGCATGTGGCTGTGCAGGATGCAGCGGGCGCGCGGCACGTGCTGGTGGATGCGCGAGTGGATCAGGAAGGCCGTGGGCTCCCACTTGCCGCTGCCGCTGACGATCGCGCCGGACAGGTCGACCTTGAGCAGGCCCGAGGCGGTCGCCTCCGAGAACAGCGGGCCGAAGGGCTTGAGCAGGAAATGGCCCGGCTCGTCCGGCACTGCGCAGGAGAAGTGGTTGAAGACCCCGTCGTCGGCGCCTTCCAGCGCGGCGATGCGATAGGCCGCCGCCAGCTTGACGCGCGTCGCCCATTCGGCGGCCGACATCGCTTCCGGCGCTCTCTGCAGGCTCATGTCGGTCTTCCCCCGCTCGCTGGCCCGGGTCAGGCGGCGATGGCCGCCGGGATGAAGGGCGAGTCGGCGTCGAAGCGCTCGCCGGCGCGCAGGCAGAAGACCGGGCGCACCAGCTTGTCGGAGACGACCTCGACGCCGCTGTTGTCGGACAGCTTGAAGCGGCCGCTCTCGACCTTGAGCACGCTGACGTCGGCGATCCGGCCGGGCGCCAGGCTGCCCAGCTCGTCCTCCAGGCGCAGCAGCCGCGCCGCGTTCGAGGTGACCATGGCGACGACCCGCTCGAGCGGCAGGCCGAGGTGCAGCAGCTCGGTCATGGCGATGGTCAGGTTGAAGGGCGCGACGCCGAAGAAGGGGTTGGCCTTGCGCACGTCGTCGCTCCCGGTCCCGTCGGCGTCCGGGATCTGGACGTTGTAGCCGTGCATGTCGGCGCCCAGGGTGAAGGGCTCGATGCCGGCCTCCAGCACCTTGCGGGCGACGTCGAAGCTGAAGTGCGAGCCGTGCCCGACGTCGACCTTGAGGCCGCGCTCCCTGACCGCCTCCAGCAGGATCGGATGGATCTCGCCGCTCTCGGAGACGAAGCCGCCTGGATGGCGGGTGAAGGGATGGGCCAGGATGTCGCCCGGCTCCATGATCGGCACCAGCTCGCGGATCAGCTCGTCGGCGTCCGGGATCGGCGCCGAGTCCGCGGTCGGCCAGAGCTGGCCGAGATGGATGTAGAGCGGCAGCCCGGTCTCGCGCGAGATCCGCTTGCCGATCTTGATGACCTCGAGGCCCCAGCGCGACTGGCCGCCGATCTCGGCATGCGCCTTGATGCCCTTGACCAGGTCCAGGTTCTCCCCGGCGACGCGGATCGTGTGCTCGGCGTTGACGCCGATCGGGCCGTAGAGGTCGGGATAGAGGTGCCCCTCCAGGCCGCCGACCAGGTAGCAGGAGATGTAGCAGAGCGTCCGGGTCCTGGCCGGCTCGGAGACGTAGTGCCGGAAGCCGCCGATCGTCATGCAACTCGGCCCGCCCTGGTCGACCAGGGTCGTCACGCCGGAGCGCACGCCGACCAGGTCGGGATCGAGGCCGAAGCGCCCGGTGACGTGGCGGTAGACGTGGGCGTGGGTGTCGATCATCCCCGGGATCACGAGCTGCCCCGAGGCGTCGATCCGCTCGGCGGCCGGCCGGGTCGAGAGATTGGGCTCGACCGCGACGATGCGCTCGCCGGCGACCGCCAGGTCGAAGCGTCCGTGCCGGCCGCTCGCCGGGTCCAGCAGGGTGCCGTTCTCGATCACCAGATCGAACTGCGGGCGGATGTCCATCGATAGGGTCCCTCGCTCCTGCGCAACCGTTCCGTGGCGCCGCCCACGGCCTCGCGGTGACCGCTTCCGGAAAACAGTTGTAACGCGGATTATTGTAATTACAGTTATCGCCGATGCTGTGGTGCAGCACGATTGCTGTCAAGCTCTAAGAGCACAGCCTTTTCCGGTGCTGGACGGCAGGGGGAGAGGGATGGGATCTGAGGTCGGGGACCGGTCGGGCGGCAAGGGCGTCGGGGCGCGCCTGCAGCGCCGCGAGGACGAGCGCTACCTGCGCGGCCGCGGCCGCTTCGTCGGCGACATCCGGCTGCCCGGCATGCTGGAGCTGGCCTTCGTGCGCAGCCCCGTCGCCCACGCCCGGGTGCGCCGCGTCGCCAAGCCGGCCGAGGGCGGCGAGCGGGTCTTCGCGGCTGCCGACCTGACCGGCGTCTCCGGCATCCGCGCCGACTCCGGCCTGCCCGGCTTCCGCAGCTCGGTCCAGCCGATCCTGGCCGGCGACAAGGTGCGCCACGTCGGCGAGCCGCTCGCCGCCTGCCTCGCCGAGACCCGGGCGCTCGCCGAGGACCTGGCCGAGCGCGTCGAGCTCGATCTCGAGGAGCTGCCGGCGGTCCACGACATGCTGCGTGCCCGCGATCCCGGGGCGCCGCTGCTGCACGAGCACTGGGACGAGAACGCCTTCCTGGAGAGCGCGGTCGAGGTCGGCTTCGAGGCGGCGGTCGCGGGGGCCGCGGCGGTGGTCCGGCGGACCTTCCGCACGGCGCGGCAGTGCATGGCGCCGATCGAGGGCCGCGGCTGCGTCGCGGTCTGGGACCGCCAGCTCGAGCAGCTGACGCTCCACAGCGCGACCCAGATGCCGCACATCGTGCGCACCGGCCTCGCCGGCTGCCTCGGTCTCGACCACGGCCAGGTGCGGGTCGTGGCGCCCGACGTCGGCGGCGGCTTCGGCTACAAGGGCGTGCTGCTCGGCGAGGAGGTCTGCGCCGCCTGGCTGGCCATGAAGCTGGACCGGCCGGTGCGCTGGCTCGAGGACCGGCGCGAGGCGCTGACCGGCGGCGCCAACTGCCGCGAGCACCACTACGAGGTCGTCGGCTACGCCGCGGCCGACGGCGAGCTGCTGGCGGTCGACTGCCGGGCCATCGTCGATTCCGGCGCCTACTCGATCTATCCCTTCTCGGCCTGCCTGGAGGCCGCCCAGGTCGCCTCGATCCTGCCGGGGCCCTACCGGATGCGCGGCTACCGCTGCCGGACCTGGTCGGTCTGCACCAACAAGCCGCCGATCCTGCCGTTCCGCGGGGTCGCGCGCACCGGCGTCTGCTTCGCCATGGAGCTGACCATGGACGCCCTGGCGCGCGAGCTGAAGATCGGGCCGGAGGAGATCCGCCGGCTCAACCTCGCGACGCCCGAGGAGATGCCCTTCACCAACATCACCAACAAGTACTTCGACAGCGGCGACTACCCCGAGGCGCTGCGCCGGGCGGTCGAGGCGATCGACCTGCCGGGCCTGCGCGCCCGCCAGCGGGCGCAGGACCCGGCGGCGCGCAGGCGGCTCGGCGTCGGCTTCTCGATCTTCTGCGAGCAGGGCGCCCACGGCACCTCGGTCTACCACGGCTGGGGCATCCCCATGGTGCCGGGCTTCGAGCAGGCGACGGCGCGCCTGACGCCCGACGGCGGCCTGGAGCTCCGGGTCGGGGTGCAGAGCCACGGCCAGGGCATGGAGACGACCCTGGCGCAGGTCGCCTACGAGGAGCTCGGCGTCGACCCGGCGAAGGTCAAGCTGGTCCACGGCGACACTGCCCTGACGCCCTATTCGACCGGCACCTGGGGCTCCCGCTGCGCGGTCATGGCCGGCGGCGCGGTCGCCGCGGCGAGCGCCGCCCTGGCCGGCCGCGTGCGCGCCATCGCCGGCCACCTGCTGCAGGCCAGGCCCGACGAGGTCGTGCTGGCCGACGGTGTCGCCCGGGCCGGCGGCGCCGAGGTCTCGATCGAGGAGATCGCGCGCACCTGGTACCTCAAGCCCCAGCTGCTGCCGCCCGATGCCGACCCGCGCGGCCTGGAGGCGACCGAGGGCTACAAGACCGCCAGGGACACCGGCACCTTCTCCTACGCCTGCCACGCCGTGACGGTGGAGGTCGACCTCGACCTCGGCCAGGTCCGGCTGCTCGACTACGCGATCGTCGAGGATGCCGGCACGATGATCAATCCGATGGTCGTCGACGGCCAGGTTCTGGGCGGCACCGTGCAGGGCATCGGCACGGCGCTGTTCGAGGAGATGCCCTTCGACGCCGCCGGCCAGCCGCTCGCCTCGACCCTGGCCGACTACCACCTGCCGGTCGCCTCCGACATCCCGGCGATCCGTATCCTCCACATGGAGACGCCCTCGCCGCTCAGCCGCTTCGGTCAGAAGGGCATCGGCGAGAGCGGCGCGATCGGGCCGCCGGCGGCCATCGCCAACGCCGTCAACGACGCCCTGGCGACGCTCGGCGCCGAGGTCGCCGAGATACCGCTGACCCCCGAGCGGGTGCTGCGCGCCCTGGCGGCGGCGGAGCCGCGGCGCGCATGAAGCCGGCGCCCTTCGACTACAGCGCCGCGGGGGACCTGTCCGACGCGCGGCGGCTCCTGGCGGGCGGGGCGGCCAAGCCGGTCTCCGGCAGCCAGTCGCTCGGCCCGATGCTCAACCTGCGCCTGGCGCGGCCGGGCCGCCTCGTCGACGTCTCGGCCCTGCCGGAGCTGCGCGCCGTCGCCGAGACCGCCGGGGCCGTGACCCTGGGTGCGGCGATCACCCATGCCGAGATCGAGGACGGCGAGGTGCCGGACCCGACCGGCGGCTGGCTGCGCGAAGCCGCCGGGAACATCGCCTACCGCGCGGTGCGCAACCGCGGCACCCTGGGCGGCAGCCTGGCTCACGCCGATCCGGCGGCCGACTGGCTGATCGTCATGACCGGCCTGGGCGCGACGGCGATCGTCGAGGGGCCGCAGGGTCGGCGCCGGGTCGCGATCGAGGACTTCGCGGTCGGCCCCTTCGTCACCGCGCTCGGCGCGGAGGAGCTGCTGGTCGCGGTCGAGGTGCCGCGGCCCGGCGCCGGCGCTTCCTGGGGCTACTGGAAGTTCGCCCGCCAGGTCGGCGAGTTCGCCAAGGCCAGCGCCGCCGTGCTGCTCGACCGGCAGAAAGGGCGGCTGCGCTGCGCCGTCGGCGCGCTCGGCCGGCCGCCGCTGCTGCTCGGCGACCCCGAGGGCCTGATCGAGGGACAGGTGAGTCCGGCTGCGGCACTGCGTGCGGCCCTGCCGGAGCGCCCGGCGGAGGCGCTGGTCCTGCACGTGACGGCGCTGACCCGCGCGCTGGCCCAGGCGCGCGGCGGGGAGGAGGGGCGGTGAGCGGGACGACTGAGGTCACCCTGCGGCTCAACGGCCGGGCGATCACCCTGCCGGCCGAGCCGCGCAGCCATCTCGCCGACTTCCTGCGCGAGCAGCACCTGCTGACCGGCACCCACATCGGCTGCGAGCACGGCGTCTGCGGCGCCTGCACGCTGTTCGTCGACGGCCGGCCGGTGCGCTCCTGCATCACCCTGGCGGTCGCTTGCCAGGACGCCGAGGTGACGACCGTCGAGGGCTTCGAGGAGGACGCCCTGATGGGCCGCCTGCGCCAGGCCTTCAGCCGGCACCACGGCCTGCAGTGCGGCTACTGCACCCCCGGCATGCTGGCGACCGCCTACGACATCGTGCGCCGCCTGCCCGACGCTGACGCCCCGCGGATCCGCCGGGAGCTCGCCGGCAACCTCTGCCGCTGCACCGGCTACGCCGGCATCGTCGCGGCGATCCAGGAGGTGCTCCAGGACCCGCCGCCGGCGAAGCTGGTGCCGGTAGCGCGGAAGTCCCGAAACGCTCCGGCGGTGTCCCCCTCACCCCGTCCCTCTCCCCTCAGGGGAGAGGGTGCCGAGCGGAGCGAGGCGGGTGAGGGGGACGCCGCCGTGACGGCGGGCGAGATCCCCGACGGCGTCCGCCTGACCCGCAGCCTGCCGGTCGCGGCGTCGCCCGACCGGGTCTGGGCGGTGCTGAGCGACATCCCGACGGTCGTCTCCTGCATTCCGGGCGCAGCGCTGGACGGCCCGCCGGAGGGCGAGACCCTGCGCGGCCGTTGCCAGGTCGCGGTCGGGCCGATGCGCGCCGCCTTCCAGGGCACGGCGCGGGTCTCGCTCGACGCGGCGGCACGGCGCGGCCGGGTGCGCGGCCAGGGCCGGGACGGGCTCAGCCGCTCCGGCCTGGAGGGCGCGCTCGACTTCGCCCTGGAGCCGCTGCCCGACGGCGGCTCGCGCATCGACCTGGCCATGGTCTACCGGCTCAAGGGACCGCTCGCGCAGTTCGGCCGGCCGGCCCTGGTCGAGGCGATCGCCGACCGCCTGCTCGCCGAGGTCGGGGCGGCCCTGACCGCCCGCGCAACCGGTGCGGAGGCCGCCCCGGCGGCGCCGCGACCCTTGCGCGGACTGCCGCTGCTCGGCGCCGCGGCGATCGCCCTCATCAAACGGGTCTTGCGGCGTGAGTGAGAAGGCTTCCATGTTGTCCTCCGACAAGAACCGAAACGGCGGAACCAGCAATGGCGGAGGCGAAGGCGTCGGCGGCACGGCCGGCGGCGGATCCGGAGGAGTCGGATCAGCACTGGCGCGGCGGCCCCCTGCAGGGGCGGCCCGGATTCCTGATCCGGCGCCTGCATCAGATCCACACCTCGCTCTTCGCCGAGGAGTGCGGCGAGGAGAAGGTCACGCCGATCATGTACTCGGTGCTCTCCGCCCTGGCGCAGAGCGGCCCGGTCGACCAGACCACGCTCTCGGCGGCGGTCGCGATCGACAAGACCAACATGGCCGACATCCTGGAGCGGCTGCGCAAGCGCGGCTTGGTGCGCCGGCGCGTCGCGCTGAAGGACCGGCGTGTGCGCCTGGCGACGCTGACCGACGCCGGGCGCGAGCTGCTCGACCGGATCGACGAGCGGGCGCACCGGGCGCATCTGCGCACCGTCGAGGACCTGGCGCCGGCCGAGCAGGCGCTCTTCGTCGAGCTGATGAACCGCATCGTCGAGGCCAAGGGCGGCTCGGAGCCGGCCCGGCGGTAAGCGCCGCCCGATTGGGGAGGGAGCGGCCGTGAGTGGCTCCTCCCCGGCGACCGAGCGGTCGTTCGCGCGGCTGATCGCGGTCGAGCCCGAGCTGTCGCGCATCGCGCCGCTCGCCGAGCTGGTCCCCGGCCTGCCCGGACGCACGCTGTTCCACGCCGGGCCACCCTTCGCCGATCCGGCGGACCTGCCGCTGCCGCTCGCGAACGGCGTCGCCGCGGCGGCGCTGCACGAGGGCTGGATCGCCGGGGGCGGGGAGCTGCCCGCCGCGCTCGCCGCCGGAGAGATCCGGCTCGCCCCGGCCCAGGACATCGGCCTGGTCACGCCGCTCGCCTTCGTGGTCGGCCCGAGCGTCTTCTGCCTGGAGGTGCGCGACGCCTGCGCCCCCGAGCGCCGCGCCTTCTCGCCGCTCAACGACGGGCCGCTGCCCGACGCGCTCCGGCTCGGCGGCGGCCGGCCGGCCGGGCGTGCGATCCTGCGCGAGCTGACCGCCGCCGTCGGCCCGGACCTGGCGGCCCGGCTCGCGGGCCCCCTGCCGCTGCTGCCGGTGATCGCGCGCGGCCTCGCCGGCGGCGACGAGCTGCACGGCCGGCTGACCGCCGCGCAGGAAGCCGTCCCGGGCTTCTTCGGGGGACCGCTCGCGCCGGCCAGCGAGGCCTATCTCGCCAGGGCCAGCCAGTTCGTGCTGAACGTCCTGATGGCCGCGGCGGCGCTGATGATCGGCGCCGGCGCCGGAATCGCGGGCAGCGACCTGGTCGTCGCCAGCGGCGGCAACGGCCGCGACCTCGGCTGGAAGCTGGCCGGCGAGCCCGGCCGCTGGCGGACGGCGCCGGCGACGCGGCCGGTCGGGCCGCGCCTGCCCGGCCACGAGGCGAGCAGCCCTTTGCCGGCGATCGGCGACAGCGCGGTGCTCGACGCCCTCGGCCTCGGCGCGGCCTGCCTGCGCTTCGCGCCGGAGCTCGGCGCCGGCCTCAGGGGCTTCGTCGATCCGGCCTACTACGGGGTCGAGGCGCACGCCGCCTTCGTCGGTCCGCATCCGGCCTTGCCCTTCGAGGGCCTGAAGCTCGGCCTCGACCTGACCCGGACGCGCCGCTGCCTCGGCATCATGCTCGGCATGGTCGGTGCGCAGGGCGAGGGCCTGGTCGGCCGCGGCATCGCGCCCTGGCCGGAAGGCTAGGGCAGCGGCGCCAGGGGATCGGGCAGCAGGACCATGCCGGCCTCGACCCGCGTCTCGAAGCGGCGCAGCGCCGGCAGCCGCCAGCCCGGTCCGCAGGCGCCGTCGGCGAGCCGGAAGCGGGCCTGGTGGTGCGGGCAGTGCAGCCAGCCCTGATCGTCGAGCCGGCCGCCGACCAGCCGCGCCGCCTGGTGCGGGCAGAGTCCCTGGACGGCGAGCAGCGCGCCGCCGCGGCGGACCAGCAGGACGAGGTGCCGGCCGACGACGATCTCGTGCAGGCCCTCGGCCGGCAGGTCCTGCAGCGTCGCGACGGCCTGCCAGCCGGTGGGGAGGTCGGTCATGGCGGCATCCTATAGCCCGGGCGATCCCGCGAGGGCGACTCCGTGACCGGCGCCGGCGACGACTTCGTCCGGCCGACCACGGACTCCTGGCAGGCGATCCTGCCGGCGGACGACCCGGCCGGCCGGGCGGTGGCGCCCTACCGCTACGGCTATCCGGCGCGACTGCCCGACGGGCGGATCCTGGTGCTGCCGCTGCGCCGGCTGCCGGCGACTCCGGGCGAGGGGCGCGGCCGCGCCGTCGCCTCGCTGATCGCCAACCAGGCGAGCTTCGCCGTCTGCGAGACGCTGGCGGACTTCATGGCCGGGCTCGCGCGCGCGGCCGGCGCCGAGGCGATCGTCGGGCTGCCGACCCTGGGGCTGGTCCTCGCGCCGCTCGTCGCCCGGCGGCTCGGGCAGGCCAGCTACCTGCCCTTCGGCTACTCCCGGAAGTTCTGGTACCGCGAGGCGCTGTCGGAGCCGGTGCGCTCGATCACCAGCCCCGGCGGTGCCAAGTCGCTCTACGTCGATCCGAACCTGCTGCCGCGCCTCGCCGGGCGCCGGGTCGTGGTGGTCGACGACGCGGTCTCGAGCGGCTCGACCCTGGTCTCGGCCCTCAGCCTGCTCGGGCGGCTCGACTGCCGTCTCGCCGGCGTGGTCGTGGCGATGCGCCAGGGCGTCGCCTGGCGCGCGCGCCTGGCCGGGCACGACCCGGCGCTGCCGGCCCTGGTCCGCGGAGTCTTCGCCGGGCCGCTGTTCGAGCGGGTCGAGGACGGCTGGATGCCGATCCCCGGCACGCTGGACGAGGCCGCCGGCGACGGCCGTCAGACCGGCGCGTAGGGCACCATCAGGAACAGCTCCAGGCTGGCGGCGATCTCGGTCAGCGTGCCGTCGGCGCCGGCCGGGCCGAGCAGCGACAGGCCGACCGGCGCGCCGCCGGCGAGGCCGGCCGGGATCGAGACCTGCGGCAGGCCGGCCAGCCCGGCTGGGCAGAGCAGCTCCAGGGCCCGGGCGCGAAAGCTGTCGAGCTCGGCCGCCCCGGCCGTGAGCAGCGGCGCCGGCCCGGGCGCGGTCGGCAGGACCAGAAGGCCGTCGGCGCCGAGCAGGCCGGTCAGGCGCCGGCGGATCGCGGCGCGCCGGGCCCCGGCCTCGGCGCGCTCGGCTGCCGTGACCCGGCTGGCGGCGGCGAAGCGCTCGGCGACGCCGGGGCCGAAGTCCGGCGCATTGGCCTCGATCCAGGCGCCGTGGGCCTGCCAGACCTCGGCGGCCTGGCAGATCCGGAAGGTCTCGCGCCACTCGGCGAGCGATTCCCCGGCGAGCGAGTCGCCGGCCAGGCTGACGGCGGTCGCCGGGCCGAGCAGGTCCTCCAGCCGGTCGACCACCGGCTTGAGCGCGCGGGCGGTCGGCCGCTCGGCCAGCGCCCAGGCGTCGCTCGCGACCAGCAGGCGCGGCCGGCCCGGGCTGCGCCGGCCGCCGAGGCCGAGGCCCTTGGTCACGGTCTCCAGGATCCAGGCGGTGCGCGCCAGCCAGCCGACCACGTCGAAGCTCGGCGCCAGCGGCGCCATGCCTTCGCGGGCGACCCGGCCGTGGGTCGTGCGCAGGCCGTAGAGGCCGCAGAAGGAGGCGGGCAGGCGCACCGAGCCGCCGGTATCGCTGCCCAGGGCGAAATCGACCAGGCCGGCCGCCGTCGCCGCCGCCGAGCCGGAGGAGGAGCCGCCGGGCACGCGGCCCGGCGCGGCGCCGTTGAGCGGCGTGCCGTGGTGGGCGTTGACCCCCATCAGGCTGTAGGCCAGTTCGTCGGTGTGGGTCTTGCCGCGCAGGCTCGCGCCGGCCTCCAGGCAGGCCTCGACGGCGGCGGCGTGGGCCGCGGCCGGCGGGTGCGTCGCCGCCCAGGTCGGGTTGCCGCAGCCGGTCCTGTGGCCGGCGACGTCGAAGACGTCCTTGGCGGCGAAGGAGAGGCCGGCGAGCGGGCCCTGGGACGCGCCCGGCAGCTCGAAGCGCTCGACGAAGGCCCGGGCCCGGTCGGCCGGCGCCGGCTCGGTGCCGTTGCGCAGCTTCAGCAGCAGGCCGTTCAGCCGGTCCATCGGCCTACCTCATCTCTTGGCTGCGCTGACGTGGGCCGCGACGATGCGCCAGCCCTCGGGCAGCCGGACCCAGGTCTGGCTGACCCGGCCCTCGGCGCCGGACCTGCGGCGCCGGTACTGGGCGTTGGCCGTCGCGAAGTCGCGGCCGAAGGTGGTGACGACCTGGCGGACCAGGTCGCGGTCCAGGTCGCCGGTCGGGCGGTCGGAGCGGAAGGCGCGGATCGCCTCGATGCCGTAGAGCTCCTCGCCGACGCCGTAACGCAGCACGAACCCGCTCTCCCAGAAGAAGCCGTCGAGCGCCGCCAGGTCGTTGGTCACCAGGGCCTTCTCGTAGGCCAGGAAGGCCGCGGTCACCTCGGCCAGGGTCTCGGGGTGGTTGATCTCCATCGCCACGCGCGCCTGGCCGGTCAGAGCTTGCCCGCCAGGGCGGCCTGGCGGACCTCCTTGCTCTGGTAGCGGGTCCACATGTCGGTCAGGTACTGCAGGGTCACGGGGTCGAGGTCGGTGCGCGGCAGCGGGTCGGGGTCCCAGTGGCCGTGGCGGTCCTCGCCGCGCACCAGGAGGGCGCTGCGCCGGCCCAGGGTCGAGTCGACCTGGGCGGCCATGTAGAAGAAGGCGAGGCCGATGCGCCGGTCGCCGCTCGGGTTGCCCAGGCTGCCGTGGGCGGTGCGCACGTGGTGCAGCGAGAACTCGCCCGGCTCCAGCTCCAGGTAGACCGCGCGCTCGTCGTCGATGCCGCGGATCGTCTGGCCGCGGGCCAGCAGGTTCTCCGGGTCGTAGGTCTCGTCGTGCTCGTAGTCGACGCCGCGGTGCGAGCCGGGCAGGACCCGGAGGCAGCCGTTCGAGCGGTCGCTCGGCGTGAAGGCCAGCCAGGCGGTCACCGACTCGTTGGGGGTCAGGCCGTAGTAGGCCGAGTCCTGGTGCCAGGAGACGAACTTGGGGCTCGCCGCGGCCTTGGCGAACATCGAGGAGCCGAACAGCAGGATGTCCGGCCCGAGCAGCGATTCGACGGCGTCGAGGATCGCCGGGTGGCGCGCCAAGTCGACCATCCAGGGCGAGACCACGTGCGCCTTGATCTTCATGCGGATGTTGCACTCTTCGCCGAGCGCCTCCTCCATCGCCTCGATGCGCCGCCGGCAGTCGGCCGCGTGGTCGGCCGTGATCGCCCGGCCTTTCAGGAAGTAGCCCTCGGCCTCGAAGCGCGCGGCTTCATCTTGCGTCAGCCCCGTCACGGCCGGCCTCGGCCCGGTTCACGGGCATGGCGGAGGGTCGAAGCCGAAAGACGCTGCATGGGCCCAGTCCTCGCTGGTCGCGACGCCGCGGGCGTCGCAAGTTGCGTGCCAGCCGCACCCATCCGGGCAAACGGTAGCAGGTACAACGATTCTCTCCGGCCACCGCCGCGCCGCGCCGCCGCCGCCTGCCGAAGAACTGGGCAGCCGCTGCGCCCGCCTGCCGGTTTAGCGGGCGGGGACGAAGAGCGGGGCGCTACCCGCGAGGAGGTGGCGCCGGGCCGGTCCTGAGCCGCCACCGGGCGATATCATTCAACCATTCGGTTGACAGGCTTCCTGCCCGCCGCTATATTCAACCGCATGGTTGAACAACAGACCCCCGACCTGGACACCGTCTTCCACGCCCTCGGCGACGCCACGCGGCGGCGGATGCTCCGCGCGCTGGCCGGCGGCGAGCGGACGGTCGGCCAGCTCGCCGAGCCCTTCGAGATGTCCCTCGCGGCCGCCTCGAAGCACGTCAAGGCGCTCGAGAAGGCCGGGCTGGTCCGCCGCGAGGTGCGCGGCCGGACCCACCTCTGCCGCCTCGAGCCCGGCCCCCTGGCCAGCGCCCACGACTGGCTGGGCTTCTACGAGCGCTTCTGGACCGGGCGTCTGGACGTCCTCGACGCGCTGCTGCGCCAGGAGGCCGCCGAGAGCTCCGCCACCCGCGAGAATCCTTCCGCCCCGCAATCCCCCGAAGGAGACGAGTCATGACCGAGACCGCGACCCTGGACGGCTACGGCAGCCTGATCGAGCCGGCGACCCTGAAGATCCAGCGCCTGCTGCCCGGCACCGCCGAGCGCGTCTGGGCCTATCTCACCGACAGCGACCTGCGCTGCCGCTGGCTGGCGGCCGGCGAGATGCCGGCGGCGGTCGGCGGCGCCTTCGCGCTCACCTGGCGCAACGACGAGCTGACCGACCCGCCGGGCGAGCGGCCCGAGGGCTTCGGGGCCGAGCACCGCATCGAGAGCCGGATCCTGGAATTCGAGCCGCCGCGCCGCCTCGCCTTCACCTTCGGCGGCGCCGGCGAGGTCTCCTTCGAGCTGGAGCCGCGCGGCGAGAAGGTACTGCTGACCGTGATCCACCGCCGCCTGCCCGACCGCCCGACCTCGCTCAAGGTCGGCGCCGGCTGGCACGCCCACCTCGACATTCTGGCCGCCCGCCTCTCCGGCAGCGAGCCCGAGCCCTTCTGGGACCGCTGGAGCGCCCTCAAGCCGGAGTACGAGCGGCGGATTCCGGGCTGAGCGGCCTGTGGGCGGAGAGGCCCCGCCCGGTTCGCCCGGCGGGGCCTTCGCTTCATCCGAAGACCGGCGAGCGGTGCGCCGCGCCCCGCGTCGCCGCAGGCGAAGACACCGGGGACGCTGGTCTGCCGCATGGGGTCGGTGGCGGCGAAGGGGCCCAGCGGCCCCTCCTGCGGGGCGCAGCCCGGCTTCTTGGCCAGGGGCAGCCCCGCTCGCCGGTCGAGGCGACGCCTCAGCCGAGGAAGCCGGCGATGAAGTGGACCACCTGCTCCCGCTTCGGCTCGAGCGGCACGAAGTGCGAGGCGCCGGAGATCTCCAGCAGCTGGGCGTCCGGGTGCCGGACGAGCTCCGCGAAGAGGCCGCGCACCGTCGGGGGCGGCGTCTCCCGGTCGTCGCTGCCGACCAGGACGCGCACCGGAACCTCGATCAGTCGGGGGGCGTAGACCGGCAGGCCGCCGGACCAGTTCCGGTGGATCTCGCGCAGCGGTCCGTTCGGCGCCAGCCCAGCGCCGCTCGCCTCTTCGGCCAGGGCCGCGGCCAGGATGCGATCCCAGCCGTTCCGCGTCACCTGGTCGGCCAGCTGCTCCGGAAGGCCGCCGATCCAGCGGGCCGCGACGGCCTCGGGCACGACAGCACGGTAGCCGCTCTCCAGGACCGCGGGATCTTTCAGCAGCGGCGAGGGGGTGTCGCGGAGCCATTGCGGTGCGATCAGCACCAGCCGGCGCAGTCGCGGGCTGCGGCCGGCGGCGAAGCTGCCGGCCACGGTCGCGCCCCAGGACCAGCCGACTAGGTCGAGCTGCGTCGCGCCGGTCTCGGCCAGGATGTGCGCGACGCTGGCCTCCACGTCGGAGACGGCGTCGCCGGTCGAGGTCACCGGGCCGGTCGAGCCGTCCGGCCGGAAAGACCGGCCGAAGCCTCGGAAATCGAGCGACCAGGCGTCGAGGCCCTGCGCCGCGGCGAGCTCCAGGAAGCTGAGGCCGTCGAAGCGGCTGGCGAAGGCGACGCTCGCCGGCACGGTCGAGCCGTGCAGGAAGAGGACCGGCGGACGCCCGTCCCCGCCGCCGCCGCCGTCGACGCGGCGGAGGTGGAGCGTCTCGCCCGGGCGGCCGGTCGGCGCGGCGATGTCGGTCGCCAGCATTTCGCCGAGTCCGTCCCTGCGCGACGGCCGGCCTGCCGCGACCTCCGCGGCCGACCGGCCCCTCACTCCTGACCGGCGTCGAAGTGGAAGCCGATGGTCTCGAGCTTCTCGATGATTGCCGGGCCGAAGGTCGAGGCCATGTCGTCGGCGACCCGCGGCGCATAGGCGACACGGTCCTTCTGCTCTTCGTTCACCGGCTGGATGATCACGAGCAGGCGGCCGATCTCGTCGCTCTTGTTGTAGAACCTGCGCGCGACCCCGGGCGGAATCGAGATGAAGTCGAGTGGCTCGAGCGTCAGGCTGTGCTCCTCGTCGTCGCCCCAGATGATGTCGAAGGAGCCGGACAGGCAGAAGAAGTTCTCGACGGTCTGCTCGTGGACGTGCAGGCCGGGACCGTTCTTCGGCGGGCACTCGGCGATGTTGACGACGGCCCCGGCCACGCCCTTCACCGGAGCGTTCTTGCTGCGCCCCTGGTAGTTCGCCGGCGTCATGATCGTGTAGACCTTGTCGGCGGTCAGCTGCTTGAAGACCGCTTCCGGTACGCCGATCGAGTCGGCGAAGTCCTTGCCGTAGGGCTTCAGGTCGCCGAAGCGTGCCAGCCGGGCTTCCATCTCCTCGACGCTCGGGGTGATCGTCTTCATGGGGTCTCCTCCCTGTCCAAGCAGCCGGAAGGTGTCAGAGCGCTCTCGCAGCTTCCAATACAATGGCAGGGCGGAAGCAATTCCGATTCGTTATCGCCAGAGCGCTGCCACCGGCGCTGACGCCGCCGGCCACCGGGCCGCTGCCTGGCCGGCCGAAACCCCGGGGCTGTCGCGTGGCGCCCCCGGGGAGAGCCGGAGCCCTTCCGCCCGGGTTCTGCTATATCGATCGGGAATGGCAGTGACGGGCACGAGCGATGGACCTCAGGAAGCTTCGCTATTTCCAGGCGATCGTGGAGGCGGGCAGCCTGCACCGGGCCTCGGAGCGGCTGCGCGTCGCCCAGCCGGCCCTGAGCAAGAGCGTTCGCGCGCTGGAGGATTCGCTCGGCGCGCCGCTCCTGATCCGCCACTCGAAGGGCGTCGAGACGACCGAGGAGGGCGCCACGCTCTACCGCCACGCCGCCGAGATCCTGCGGGCCTGGCGGGCGGCGGAGGCTGACGTCCGGGAGCAGTCGCGCGAGCCCGGCGGCACCGTGTCTATCGGTGCGCCGCCGACCCTGGCCCACCATCTCTTCGGCCGTCTGAGCAGCGAGGTCGCGGCCGTCTATCCGAAGCTGCGGTTCGAGTTCTACGAGGGGGTCGGCCACCATCTCTGGCAGCAGCTGCATGCGGAGCGGCTGGACATCGGCATCCTCGGACACGGCGACGGCTCGGACAGCATCATCGCCGAGCTCGTCGCCTTCGAGGACGTATTCCTGCTCGCCCCGGCCGACCACCCCCTTCCGCCGACGGTCGAGGGCCTGGAAGAGATCGCCGGCCATCCGCTCGTCATCACGACGCGCGCGGCCACCGGCCGCTCCTGGTTCGAGGAGATGACTCGCCAGGAGGCGCCGGCCTTCGACGTCCGCTATCGGGTGGAGAGCCCCCAGGTGGCCAAGGAACTGGTCGAGCGCCGGCTCGGCCTGGCGATCCTGCCGGCCTCCGGCGTCCTGTCCGAGCTGGGGCGCGGCCGCTTCCGGATCGTCCGGATCGCGCCGCTGAAGCTGCCGAGGGTGCTCGCCTGCCGCAAGGAGCGCTACCTGCACCCCTCCGTGGCCTTCACGCGCACGGTCCTGAGGCGGCTCCTGCGGGAGCTGTCGGCCGGCGAGCGGGCGGCGGTGTCGGACGCGGAGGGCGCGCGCACCTCGGACCGAGCGGGCCCGGAGGCACCGCTGCTCACTCCCGGTAGTCGAAGTCGAAGACGTCGCCGTCGCGTCTGACGTATCCGGCGGTCGGGGCGGGGAAATGGCAGGTCAGCATCAGCGTGCGGTCGTCGGCGCAGCGGGCCAGCAGCGCCTGGCGGGTCCGGCTCGCCTGCGCCGGATCGATGTCGCCGAGGTTGACCAGCGAGGGCTCGCGCAGCTGGATCGGATGGTGGATCGCGTCGCCGGTGATGACGGCCGACCCGTGCCGCCCCTTCGCCGAGATGAAGACGTGGCCGGGCGTGTGGCCGTGCGACGGCTCCAGGCCGACCGCCTCGTCGAGCTCATGGAACAGGCTGAAATCGGTTTCCACGAGCTCGGCGAGGCCCGCCTCGACGACCGGCAGGACACTGTCGGCGAAGGAGCCGTGGCCGATCGGCCGGTCCGGCGCCTGCTCCTGGAGCCGGCAGTAGTGGTCGAACTCCTTCCTGGCGAAGATGTAGCGGGCCTTGGGGAAGGTCGGGACCCAGGCGCCGTTCTCCAGCCGTGTGTTCCAGCCGACGTGGTCGGTGTGCAGGTGGGTGCACATGACGACGTGGATGTCCTCGGGGGACAGGCCCTGCGCGGCCAGGTTGCGCAGGTAGGTGTCGGAGGCGAGGCGATGCTGCCAGAGCATCGTCGGCCGCTCCTTGTGGTTGCCGTTGCAGGTGTCGACCAGGATGTTGAGGCCGCCGCTGCGGATCAGGAAGCTGTGGAAGCTGATCGCCAGCTTGTTCTCGGCGGCGCTGTAGAGCCCGGGGCCCATCCAGCCGGCTTGGCGCGCGAGAATCTCCGGGGTGATGTTCGGGTAGAACCAGACCGGATCGACCCAGAGCAGGTCGATCTCGACGATTCGGTCGATCGTGATCCGACCCAGATCCACAGTTTGCACGTATGCCCTCCAGGATGTGAAAACGTTTTGCGCATCGGCCGCATATTTTCCCATAGCATCAATTGACACAAGTGCTCTTTCCCAGATACTCCGTATGAAAACGATAACGAGGAGGACGGGATGACGCGGACGCACCGGCTGGCGGGCAAGGCTGCCCTGGTCATGGGGGGCGGGTCGTCGAACAGGGACGGCGGCCACAGCAACGGCCAGGCCAGCGCGCTGACCTATGCGCGGGAAGGGGCCGGCGTCGTCGTCGCGGACGTCAACCTCGAGGCGGCCCGGGCGACCGTCGCGGAGATCGAGGGCGAGGGCGGCACCGCCGTCGCGGTCGCCGCCGACGTCCGCAGCAGCGCCCAGGTCAAGGCCGCCGCCGATGCGGCGCTCGAGGCCTTCGGGCGGATCGACGTCCTGCACAACAACGCCGGCATCGAGTATCTCGGCAACGCGGTCGACACGCCGGAGGAAGCCTGGGACAACGTCCACGCGGTGAACATCAAGGGCGTCTTCCTGGCCTGCAAGCACGTCATCCCGGTGATGGCCGGCCAGGGCGGCGGCTCGATCGTGAACATCTCCTCGACCGCGAGCCTGCGCTGGGGCGGCACGTCGTTCCTCGCATACAACTCCTCGAAGGCGGCGCTGAACCACTTCTCGCGGATCATGGCGCGCGAGCACGCGCCCCAGAAGGTCCGGATCAACGTCGTGATCCCGGGCATGATCGACACGCCGCACATCCGCACTCTCTATCGCCACCTCTCGCCCGAGGAGCTGGCGGAGAAGCTGCGCGAGCGCGACGCGAAGTGCCCGATCGGCCGCCAGGGCACCTGCTGGGACGTGGCGAATGCCGCCCTGTTCTTCGCTTCGGACGAGTCGGCCTACGTGACCGGCGCGCAGATCATCGTAGACGGGGGACTGTCCATCTGATGCCGGAGCGCGAGCCGAGAATGACGATCAAGGACGTGGCGCGGCAGGCCGGCGTCTCGCCGGGCAGCGTCTCGCGGGTCCTGAACAGCGCCGACGGCGTCAGCCCGGCGCTGCGCGCGCGGGTCGAGAACGCCGCCCGCCGGCTCGGGTTCGAGCTGAACATCGCCGCGCAGGCGATGCGCGGCTTCAGCACGCGCACCGTGTCCTGCCACGTCTCGACCATCGAGAACCCGCTGGTGGCCGAGATGGTCCGCGCCGCCGAGGAGCGACTGCTGGCGGCCGGCTACATCATGATCGTGCACAGCACCGGCTACGACGAGGAGCGGGAGCTGGCCGCCCTGACCTCCGACCGGGGGCGGCGCGTCGACGGCCTGATCTCGATCGCCGGTCCGATGACGCACGAGCGCTACCAGGACACGCTGGCGCGGATGGAGATGCCGGTCGTGGCGGTCGACCGAGATTTCGACTGGGGCGATTCCATCTGTGTCGACCACGCCGGCGGTGCGGCCCAGGCGGTGCGCCAGCTCGCCGGGCTGGGGCATCGGCGCATCGGCCTGCTGACTCCCTCGCCCGGCCTGGTCGCCGCGCGGCGCCGTGCCAAGGGCTATCGTGCCGAGCTGGACCGGCTGGACCTGCCGCTCGACGAGTCGCTGATCGAGATGGTCGAGCGGCGGGCCGACATCCCCGCCTGCATGATGCGCGTGCTGTCGCGGCCCGAGGCCCCGACGGCGCTGATCGTGCTCAGCACCTGGATGCTGGCGCAGGTCCTGGAATACGCCCGCGAGAGCGGACTGGCCATACCGCAGGACCTGTCGCTGGTGACGGTCGGCGATTCCGATCTCGCCCGCTTCAACAGCCCGGGCATCACCGCGATCACCTGGAACCTGCGCCACGTCGGGCGCAGCGCGGCCGAGCTGCTGATCGAGCGGATGGAGGCGCACGGGGCCGCCCCGGACGCCGAGCCCTCGGCCTTCCGCTCCTTCGAGGTGCCAACCGAACTGGTGCTGCGCGCGTCCTGCGCGCCGCCGCGGGGGACCGCCGAGGCGGCCGGCGCAGGCCGCCTGCAATGACCTGGCTGCCGCTGCTGCTGTCCGGCCTCGCGGTCGGCAGCATCTATGCCCTGATCGGCCTCGCCCTCGTGATCATCAACAAGGCGACCGACGTGGTGAACTTCGCGCAGGGCGAGATCGCCATGTTCGGCACCTTCGTCGCGCTGTCGGCCCTGAACGCGGCCGGCTTGCCGGTGATCGTGGTCCTGCTGCTGGCCCTCCCCTGCGGCTTCCTGCTCGGTGCCCTGCTCGAGCTCGTCTTCATCAAGCCGATCTCCGACGGTCCTCCGCTCAACGTGCTGATCGTGACGCTGGGGCTGTTCTTCATGTTCAACAGCCTCGCCGGGATCGTCTGGGGCTTCGATCCCTACCGCTTCCCGTCGCTGTTCCCGACCGAGCCGATCGCCGTCGCCGGGGCCGCCGTCTCGCCCGCGAGCCTCGGCATCATCGCGGTGACCCTGGTCCTGATGGCAGCGCTCTACCTCTTCTTCGAGCATTCGCGCTACGGCACCGCGATGCGCGCGGCCAGCATGAACCCCTTCGCCGCGCGCCTGATGGGCATCAAGGTCGGGCGGGTGGCGACCGTCTCCTGGGGGCTGGCCGCCGGCCTCTCGGTCGTGTCCGGCATCCTGATCGCGCCGCTGACCTTCGTCGATCAGCAGATGATGATCTCGATCATCCTCAAGGGCTTCGCCGGGGCGATCCTCGGCGGCTTCACCAGCCTGCCCGCCGCCGCCGCCGGCTGCCTGCTGCTCGGCGTGACCGAGGCCTACGTCGGCACGCTCGCGACCTCGACCCTGAAGGACAGCTTCGCCTTCGCCCTCATCATCCTGGTGCTGATGCTGCGGCCGGGCGGGCTGTTCGTCAAAGTCGCCCGGAGGAAGGTCTGAGATGCGGACTGTCCTGCCGGCTCTCGCCGCGGTCGCCTCGGCCCTGACGGCGCCGCTCTTCCTCGGTCCCTACGGCCACTATCTGCTGTGCATGGCGGCGATCTACGCGATGGTCGCGCTCAGTCTCGGCCTGCTGCTCGGCCTGGGCGGCCAGATCTCGATCGGCCACGCGGGCTTCTGGGCGGTCGGCGCCTACGGCTCGGCGATCCTGGTCCAGAAGCTGGCGCTGCCGTTCCTCCTGTCGCTGCTCGCCTCCGGCCTGCTCGCGGGCCTGGTCGGTCTGCTGGTCGCGCTGCCGGCCCTGCGGGTGCGCGGGCATTACCTGGCGATCGCGACCCTCGGCTTCTCGCTGGTCATCGTGCACATCCTCTACGAGTGGGACGGGCTGACCGGCGGCCGCCAGGGCATGTTCGTGAGTCGACCCTCGCTGTTCGGCCACGAGCTCGGCAGCGACTTCCAAGCCTACTACTTGATTCTGGCGGTGCTGGCGCTCTTTGTCTGGATCGTCGTCAACCTGCGCCGCTCGCTCGGCGGGCTGAGCCTCAGCGCCCTGCGCCTGTCGGACGTCGCGGCCCAGAGCTGCGGCGTGAACCGGGCCGGGGCGACCCTCTTCGTCTTCGCACTCAGCGCCGCGATCACCGGCGTCTCGGGGGCCTTCTACGGGGCGATCCTGGGCCAGCTCAGCACCGACAGCTTCACCCTCGTCGTGTCGCTGAGCTTCCTGACGATGGCCATCGTCGGCGGGCTGAACTCGGTCGTCGGCGCCCTGCTGGGCGGCATCTTCCTGGCCTACGCCCCCGAGGTGCTGCGCGCCTTCGAGCAGTGGCAGATGTTCATCTACGGCGCGCTGCTGGTCGCCTTCATGCACTTCCTGCCGGACGGCCTCGCGTCGCTGCCGCGCCGCCTGGCCCGGATCGGACGGCGCGGTGATGCCTGAGGCCCTGACCGTGCGGCGGCTGTCCCTGGCCTTCTCGGGACTGAGGGCCGTCGACGACCTGTCGTTCGAGGTCTGCGAGGGCAGCGTCTGCGGCCTGATCGGGCCAAACGGCGCCGGCAAGACGACGATCCTGAACTGCCTGACCCGGATCGCCACGCCGGACGCCGGCGCGGTGAGCGTCTTCGGCGAGGACCTGCTGGCGCGTCCCGTGCACGCGCTCGCCGGTCTCGGCGTGATGCGGACCTTCCAGAACCTCGAGCTGTTCAGCGAGCTGACCGCGCTCGACAACGTCGCCATGGGCTGCGCCGCCGGCCACCGCGCGGGCTGGGCCGCGGAGCTGCTCGGCCTGCCGGCGGCGCGGCGCGCCCGCGAGATCGCCTACGCCCGGGCGGAGGAGACGCTGGCCGCCCTGGGCCTGCAGGCGGTCGGGGACCGGGTCGTCGCCGACCTGCCCTTCGGCACCCAGAAGAGCGTCGAGCTGGCGCGGGCGCTCGTGGCGCGGCCGCGCCTGCTGATGATGGACGAGCCGGCGGCCGGGATGAACACCGCCGAATCCGCGGCGCTGGGCCGGGCCATCCGCGACCTGGCTCGGGAGCGCGGCATGACGATCTTGCTGGTCGAGCACGACATGGGCCTGGTGATGTCGGCCTGCGACCGCATCGTGGTCGTCGTCCAGGGGCGCCGCATCGCAGAGGGCACGCCGCAGGAGATCCGCGCCGACCGCCAGGTCATCGAGGCCTATCTGGGCCAGGCGGCGGCGTGATGATCCTGGAAGTGCGCGGCCTCTCGATCCACTACGGCGGCATCTGCGCCGTCGACGGCCTGTCCTTCGGCATCGAGACCGGCAGCATCGTCGCCATCCTCGGCGCCAACGGCGCCGGCAAGTCGTCGCTCCTGAAGGCGTTCATGGGCGTCTGCCCGGGCCGCCTGCGGGGCGAGATCCTGCTCGACGGCGCCCCGCTGGGACGCGCCGCGCCGGACCGGATCGTGCGCGCGGGCCTGGCCCTGTCGCCCGAGGGGCGGCAGCTCTTCGCCGGCCTGAGCGTCGCCGAGAACTTGGCGATGGGCGCCTACCTGCGGCGCGACGCCGCCGGCGTGAAGCGCGACCGCGAGGACATCCTGGCCCTCTTCCCGCGGCTCCGCGAGCGGCTGCGCCAGCTCGCCGGCACGCTGTCCGGCGGCGAGCAGCAGATGGTGGCGGTCGGCCGGGCCCTGATGTCCGCTCCGCGTCTGCTGCTGCTGGACGAGCCGACGCTGGGACTGGCGCCCCTCGTCATCGACGAGATCATGGCCCTGGTCGGCGCCATCCGCGACCGCGGCATCACCGTCGTCCTCGTCGAGCAGAACGCGAGCAAGGCGCTGGCCCGCTCCGACCACGCCCACGTCATGGAGAAGGGGCGGATCGTCATGAGCGGCCCCGCGCGGGAACTCGCGAGCAACGAAGAGATCGTGTCGGCCTACCTGGGCACGGCGTGAAGCCTCCCCGCGGAACGGGGACGGGAAACCTGAGGAGGAGACGGTATGGGGAGCATGTTCAAGGTCGGAGCACTGGTGCTGGCCGGTGTCCTGGCGGCCGCCGCGAGCCCGGCGCTTGCCGGCGATCCCGGCGTATCGAAGGACAGGATCGAGGTCGGCTCCTTCCTGCCCCTGCAGAGCGGCCTGTCCGCCGG
Source organism: Tistlia consotensis USBA 355 (assembly GCF_900177295.1). GTDB lineage: Bacteria > Pseudomonadota > Alphaproteobacteria > Kiloniellales > DSM-21159 > Tistlia > Tistlia consotensis. The sequence continues at coordinate 120,947 of NZ_FWZX01000012.1, read as the reverse complement.
CGCGACGCAGTATAGGGACGGCATCGACGCCTACCTGAAGTGGATCAACAAGAACGGCGGCGTCGACGGCCGCAAGATCGAGATCACCTTCGAGAACGACAGCTACAATCCGCAGCAGGCCGTGGCCGCGGCCAAGAAGCTGGTCGACCGCGACGGCGTCTTCGCCATCGTCGGAACGCTGGGCACCACCAATACCGTCGCGGCGATACCCTTTCTCGCCCAGCGCGGGGTGCCGCTGCTCGGGCCGCTTGGCAGCCATCCCAGCATCAACACGCCGACCGAGCGCGTGGTCTTTCCGATCTCGCCGCTCGGCACCTCTCACGGTCGCTCGCTGGCGGCCTATGCGCACGAGCAGATGGGCGCCGGGACCTTCGCCGTCTTCTACCAGGACGACCAGTACGGCAAGGAGATGATGCAGGGCGTCGAGGCCTACGCGAAGGAGACGGGGCTGAAGATCGTCGGCCGCGCCAGCTATGTGCCGAGCGACGTGGACGTCAGCGCCCAGGCCCTGGCCCTGCGCGACAGCCATCCGGACGCGGTGATCATGGCGGTGATCCCGAAGCACGGCGCCCTCTTCATGCTGGAGGCGCAGAAGCTGGGGTGGCGCAGCATCTTCCTGGCCCCGCAGCTGATGGCCGACGCGGTCAGCATGAAGCTCGGCGGCTCCGCGCTGAACGGCATGATCATCAACCTCTACGCCGCGCTCGAGACGATGGACACCGACGCGGTCAGGGAGGCGGTCGCCGCGATGAAGGAGTTCGCGCCGCAGACCGCGCCCGGCTACTGGTCCTTCATGGGCATGGCCGGGGCCAGGCTGTTCGTCGCCGCGCTGCGCAAGATCGACGGTGAGCCGACGCGGGCGAAGCTGATGGACGCCCTCGAGTCGCTCGGCACCTACGACTGCGGCGTCATCCCGCCGGTCACCTACGCGCCGGGGCACCACGCCGGGCCGACGACCTTCGGCTACGCCAAGATCGTCGACGGCGCGGCCGGCAAGGTCGAGCTGCTGAAGCACTGGAGCGAGTGAGTCCGGAAGCGCCGGCGCCCCGCCGCGGCGGGGCCGCCGGCGTTCCTCGCCGGGGCGGTTTGACTCGCCGCTGCGATCCCGCGGAGACTCCCGGTCGGCAGCCACGGGATCGCCGGCTTCCGCCGGCAGGACGAGAAGCCTGAATGACGGGCGACGACAAGAGGGGCGAGGGACCGACGGGGCGCCGTCCGGGTGCGCGCTCGGCGACCATCAAGGACGTGGCCGAGCGCGCCGGCGTGTCGATCGGCACCGTCTCGCGGGTGCTGAACAACACGACGCGGGTGAACGCGCAGAAGGCCGAGCGAGTCCGCGAGGCGGTCGCCGAGCTCAACTACGTCCCGAACATGGCGGCGCAGAACATGCGCCGGAAGACGACGCGCATGGTCGCCTGCATCCTGACGGACATCGGCAACCCCCTCTACGCGCGGCTGATCGCGGCGGTGCAGCGCAAGCTCAACGACAGCGACTACTCGATGGTCGCCATGAGCACCGGCAATGTCGAGAGTCGCGAACTCGCGGCCCTGGCCACGGCACGGCGCTACCGCTTCGACGGGATCGTCTACATCACCGGCTCGCAGGACCGAGCGGAGGTCAATGCCGCGATCGCGGAGGTCGGCATCCCGACCGTCCAGATCGAGCGCGAGAAGCCCGACAACGACACCTTCTGCGTCGACCATCGCCAGGGGGTGCGCCTGGCGGCGGAACACCTGAGGGCCGCCGGGCACAGCCGCATCGGCGTCGTCACGCCCGGGATCGGGGCGCGGCCGGCCGCCGCCCGCGTCGACGGCTTCCTCGCGCTCTGCGCCGAGCTCGGCGTGACCGACGGCGCGGACCTGGTGCGCCAGGTGCAGGGCCCGGTCGACAGCGGCTTCAACGCCGCGATGGCGCTGATGCGCCTGGCGAGCCCGCCGACCGCCGTGATCTCGCTCGGGTCCCAGCTGCTGGCCGAGGTGCTGCAGTACATGGCGGCCGCCGGACTCGCGGTCCCGGAGGATCTGTCGATCGTCAGCATCGGGGACAACGAGCTGACCCGCTTCGGGAATCCGCCGATCTCGGCAATCGACTGGGATTTCGCCCGGGTCGGCAGCGACGCCGCCGGGCGCCTGCTCCAGCGGATCGACGCGCGGCGGGGCGGCGGCCCGGATGACGGTCCGACGATCGCCCGCCTCTACGAGACGCGCCTCATCGAGCGCCGGTCGGTCGCCGCGCCGAAGGCGCCGGGGCGGCTGCACCGGGGCTGAGCATCGCCCGGCGCCGGTCCGCGCCGCTCAGTGGATGTAGGCGCCGCCGTTCACGTCCAGCGTGATGCCGGTCACGTAGGAGGACATCTCGGAGGCCAGGAACAGGCAGGCCTGGGCGATTTCGGACGGGCGTCCGACACGGCCCAGGGGATAGGCCTTCGCCGCGGCGTGCTTGTTCTCGTCGGAGTTCGCGCCGCGGGAGAAGTCCGTCAGGGTCAGCCCCGGCGCGACGGCGTTGGCCCGGATGCCCTCGGGCCCGAGCTCGCGCGCCATCGCCCGGGTCAGGCCCAGCACCCCGGCCTTGGCCGCGCAATAGTGCGGGCCGCCGAAGACGCCGCCGCCCTGCAGCGCCGACAGCGAGGCGACGTTGACGATCGCCGCTCCGGCTTGGCGCGGCATGTGCGGCAGGGCAGCCTGGGTCAGCTGCATTGTGCCCTTGAGAATCACCCCGGTGACCAGCTCGTAGTCGTCGGCCGTGACCTCGGCGAGGCGGCGGCGCTGGGTCAGCCCGGCGTTGTTGACCAGCACGTCGACCTGGCCCCATTCCGCGACGGCGCGCTCGATGGCCGCGGTGCAGGCCTCCGGGTCGGTGACGTCGCAGGCGAGGCCGATGGCGCCGCAGCCGATCTTCGCGGCCGCCGCCTCGGGCGCCTCGGCCTCGAGATCGAGGATCGCGACCCTGGCGCCCTGCCGGGCGAAGAGTTCGGCCGTCGCCAGGCCGATGCCGCGGGCGCGGGCGGCCCCGCTGATGACGGCGACGCGGTTCTCGAGGAGGGAGGAGGTCATAGCAGCACCAGTGCGATGTCGTTGAAGGCGATGAGCAGGCCGATGATCAGCAGCTCGACGAGCACGAAGGGGATCGAGCCGCGGAAGGCCTGCAGCAGGTCGATCTCCGGGACGGTGTTCTTCACCACGAAGATGTTCAGGCCGACCGGCGGCGTGATCGCGCCGATCTCGGCGCACTTCGTGACCAGGATGCCGAACAGCACGGGATTGATGCCGGCGTGCTGCACGACCGGGAAGATGATCGGCAGGGTCAGCAGCATCATCGTGATGCCGTCGACGAACAGGCCGAGCACCAAGTAGGGCAGCAGCAGGACCACCGTCAGCTGCCAGACCGGCAGATCGAAGTGGGTCAGCCACAGCGTGAAGTGCTGCGGCACCTGGGTCGTCGTCAGGGCCAAGCCGAAGAGGCCGGCCCCGATGACCAGCAGGAAGACGCAGGAAGTCGTGACGCCGGTGTCGATCAGCCCGCGCCAGACGATCCGCCAGCGGTCCTTGCCGCGGAACAGCACGATCGCCAGCGCGCCGGCGGCGCCGAAGGCGGCGGCCTCGGTCGCGGTGCCGATGCCGAGGTAGATCGTGCCCATGACGATCAGGAACAGGATCACGATCTCCCAGCTCTCGACGACGGCGCGCGCCTTGGCCCGGAAGCTGGTGCGGCCGATCGAGTGCGAGGGTCCGGCGCCGGGCACCAGCTTGACCCAGCCGAAGAGCATGACGGCGTAGAAGAGCGCGGTCATCACGCCGGGCACGATGCCGGCCAGGAACAGGTCGACGATGGAGGTGTCGGTGGAGATCGCGTAGACGATCAGCAGGCCGCTGGGCGGGATCAGCACGCCCAGGGTGCCGGCGGCGGCGACGGTGCCCGAGGCGATGGCCTGGCTGTAGCCCTCGCGCAGCATGCGCGGCACCGCGACCTGCGCCACGGTCGCCGAGGTCGCGAGGCTGGAGCCGGAGACGGCGGCGAAGCCCGCGCAGGCGAAGACCGTGGTGATGGCGAGCCCGCCCGGCAGGGACCCGACCCAGACGCGGGCGCTGTCGAAGGCTCTGTGCCCGATGCCGGCGGAGAAGCACATGTGCCCCATGAAGAGGAACAGCGGCAGCACGACGTAGGCGAGGTGCGCCGAGGCCGAATGCGCGAAGGTCGACAGCAGGAACTCGGCCGCCGGCAAGGGCCGCGTCAGGACGAGCCCGGCGAGGCCCGCGGTCAGCAGGGCGTAGCCGATCGGCACGCCGGCGATCAGCAGCGTCAGCATGCCGCCGAGCAGCGCAAGCCCCAGCGTGAGGTCTGTCATGGTCATTGGAGGGCTTCCGGGGCTGCGTCAGACGGAGGCATCGTGCTTCGGCAGGCCGGCCTTCAGCGCCTCGTCGCCGCCCAGCGTTGTGACGATCAGGTCGGTCACCAGTTGCAGCACGAGGAACACCAGACCGGCGGCGAGGATGATCCGCTCCGGCCAGATCGGGAAGGGATAGACGCCGAAGGAGGATTCGCCCTGGCGGGTCGAGGTGATCGCGTAGCCGATCGACAGCCAGGTGATGATCGCCACCGCCGCGAGCGTGACGACGAGCGAGAAGACGCGCTGGTAGCGGCGCCAGCGCGGCGAGAGCAGGTCGATGACCAGAGTCACCTGGAAGTTCGAATCGGTCGCCTGGGCGCCGGCCATGCCGAGGAAGATCTTGATGATCAGCAGCAGCACGCTGATCTCCGTCGCCAGGGGCAGGGGGGAGGAGAAGCAGGCCCGCCCGGCGACGTCGATCACGATGACGCACATCATCAGGCCGGTGGCGAAGCCGCTGACCGAGCCCAGGGCGATGTTGAACCGAGAGATTGCTTGGAGCAGCCGGAAACGCATCGAGTCCCCCGTCCGGTCGCGCGCGCTGTCCGGGCGCCGTCCCGCCGGCGGGGACGGCGCCCGCGGCGGAGCCTACTGCTTGCCGGCCGCCTTCAGGTAGGCCTCGAGGCCGGGGGTGTAGGTCGAGTCCGGCTCGTGCTTGCGCACCAGTGCCACGAACTGGTCGTAGATCGCACCGCCGTTCTTGGTCACCCTCGAGACAGACTCGATGTAGCGGCCGCGCAGCGTGTCGGCGACCGCGGCCTTCCATTTCGCGGCCTGCGCGTCGGTGCTGACCGAGACCTGGATGTCGCCACCCTGCTCGACCATGCGACGGGCCGCCTTCTCGATCGCCGCATTGACGACCTTGGCGAACTGGCCCGGGACCTCGGCGGCTACCTGCAGGATCACCGCCTGGTCCTCCTCGGGCAGTCCCTCGAAGCGGGCCTTGTTGATGCCCGTGACGGAGATGCCGTTGATGCCGAGGCGGCCGGCGTCGGTCGCGTACTTGGCGACCTTGGGGAGCCCGACGTTGACGCCGCTGTCGAAGGGGGCGTTGGTGACCGCGTCGACGGCGCCGCGATTCAGGGCCTCGACCGCCTCGGTGAAGCTCATCGGCACCGGCGATGCGCCCAGCTTCTCCATCGCCCAGCCGATGCCGGAGACGGCGCGGATGCGCACGCCCTGCAGGTCCTCGGGCTCGTGGATCGGCCGGTTGCTCCAGATCGCGCCGTCGGGAAAGGCCAGGGACCAGAGCATCTTGATGCCCTGGCGCTCGTACTCCTGCTTGATCTCTTCGTTCGAGCCGTAGAGCTCGATGATCGCCTTGGTTGCGGCGTCCGCCTTGTCGGTGATGTAGGGCATCATGATGTTCGACAGCGGATAGCTCTGCGGGTTGTAGGCCATCGGCGCCCCGGTCGCGATGTCGACCGCGCCGTTGGTCAGGCCCGGAAAGAGATCCCGCGCCTTCATCAGGGCGCCGGAGTAGTAGCGCTCGAAGGTGATGCGGCCGTTGCTCCTCTGCTCGACCTGATCCATGAACCATTCGTCCAGGGTCGTGGCGACCGCCGAGCGCGTGATGTAGCCGGCGTAGACGAGCTTCGTTTCGGCCAGGGCCTGCGGCACGTGCGCCACCGCCGCCAGCGCTGCCACGGAAAACGTCAGGCCGGCGGTGATCTTCCTGAGCTTCGGAAAGCCGAGCATTCTCTCATTTCCTCCCTTGGACGCTTAGTTTCCGCAGCTATAACATGCTGTGAAAACGTTCACAACCATCTCGGCGCAGCTTGCCTGTGCTCCATTGGCGCAGGTGAGGAGGTTGTAGTTCAGAACCGCATGATGTAGGAAACGGACGCAAATGGCGGCGACCCGCCATATGTGAAAACGTTATTGATTCCGGAAAGCCATGGTGAACGGAGACCCCAGCCGGCTCGCAGGGCAGTGCGCCGTCGTCACGGGCGGCAGCCGGGGCATCGGACTCGCGGTGGCGCGCCGGCTGCTGGCCGACGGCGCAGCGGTCAGCCTCTGGGCCCGCGACCAGGCCGTGCTCGAAGCCGCGTCCGGGCAGCTGGCGGCCGGGGCGCGCGTCTCCTGCCACTGCGTCGACGTCTCGAACCCCGACGAGGTGTCGGGCGCCGCCGACCAGACGCGAAGCCGGTTCGGGCGAGTCGACATCCTGGTCAACAATGCCGGCATCCTGGGGCCGCGGGCGGCGGTCGGCGACTATCCGCACGAGGCCTTCGAGACGGTCCTGGCGGTCAACCTGACCGGCACCTTCAACTGCTGCAGCGCGATCGTCCCGGAGATGGTCCGCAACGGCTACGGACGGGTCGTCAACGTCGCTTCGGTCGTCGGCAAGGACGGCAATCCCTTCGTCTCGGGCTACGCGGCGTCGAAGGCGGGCCAGATCGCGCTGACAAAGTCGCTGGCCAAGGAGGTCGCCCGCAGCGGCGTGCTGGTGAACGCCGTCACGCCCTCGGCGAGCGAGACCGAGATCTTCGGCAGGCTCGACGACGACCGCCGGCAGAAGCTCCTGGCCAACGTGCCGATGGGGCGCTTCGTCGAGCCAGGCGAGATCGCGAACCTGGTCGCCTGGCTCTGCTCGCCTGAATGCTCCTTCTCGACCGGCGCGGTCTTCGACATCTCGGGCGGTCGCGCCAGTTTCTGACCCCGGAGGCCGCTATCCCCCGGCTGGTTCGAGCCGGGGAATCAATTGCTCGACCTCCTCGAGCAGGGCGTGGCGGGAGCCGCCGGCGATGTGCGGCGTCATGACGATGTTCGGCAGACGCGCCAGCCGGTCGCCGGCCGGGCGCGGCTCCACGGCATGGTTGTCGATGCCGGCGCCGGCGATCCAGCCGCCTTCCAGAGCCGCGGCCAGGGCCTCCTCGTCGACCAGCGAGCCACGGCTGGTGTTGACGAAGATCGCGCCGGGCTTCATGCGCCGGAAGGCCGCCCGGTCGAAGAGATGGCGCGTCTCCGGCACGGCCCGGGCATGGAGCGAGACGACGTCGGCTTCCTCCAGCAGGCGCTCGAAGGATCGGTAGCCCAGGCCGAGCCGGCGCTCCTGCTCTTCGCCCAGCCTGTTCGGCTTGCTGTAGAGAAGACGCATGCCGAAGGCGGCAGCGCGCCGCGCGACCAGTGTGCCCACCTCGCCGAGGCCGACGATGCCGAGCGTCTTGCCGTAGAGGCCGGTCAGGCCGGCGAGGCCGGGCCAGTTGTAGGCCACGCCGTCGATCGGGTGCACCTTCCCGCGGTCGTAGCGGCCCGCGCGGGTCGCCTTGTCGGCTTCGACCAGCGCCTTGCCGACCGCCAGCATCAGCAGGATGGCGTGCTCCGCGGTGTAGGCGAGGGTCGGGCGGGCGATGCAATTGACCGTGACGCCGGCGGCGCGGGCCGCCACCAGGTCGATGCCCGTGGCGCGTTCGCCGAGGCGGTTGATCATCCTGAGGCTCGGCGATGCGGTGATCACCGCCGCATCGATCACGGCCCGCCGGCAGACGATGGCGTCCGAGCCGCGGCTGAGCTCGGCCAGCCGCGGCTCCTCCTCGCGCGAAAGATAACGCACCTCGCAGCGGCCGAAGAGCCTGCAACGTCGGCCGATCCCGGTGACGTCCGAGGCCGTCACCGGCTCCGGTGAGAAGTAGTCCCTGAGCCAGTCCTCGCTCAGCACCCGATCGCCTTCGAGCGCGAAGCGCACGAGTTGCATCATCGGATCGTCGTCGGCGATCGTGATCACCGGCATGGCGGTCGGCACGGCGGTCGGCCCGGCGGTCGGCACGGCGGTCGGCACGGCGGCCATGCCGGCGGCGTCAGTGCCGCTGGGCGTTGATCGCGCCCTCGATGCGCCGTGCAGCGGCGAGAGTCGCCTCGAGCATCGACTTCGGGAAGAAGCGGTTGGCCGGGCCGACGACGGTGAGCGCGAAGGAGCTGGTGCCGTCCTGCAAGGGCACCGACAGGGAAGCGGTGCCGGGCGTCACCTCGCCGTAGCTGACGGCGTAGCCGTTCCGGCGCGCTTCGGCGACGCGCGCGAGGATCCGGCTGCGGTCGATCACCGTGTCCGGCGTCTCCTGGACCAGCTCGGCCTTGTCGAGCAGCTTCTCGACCGCGGCCTCGTCGAGCAGGGAGAGCAGGGCCACGCCGGTCGCACCGGAGTGGAACGACGAGGAATAGCCCTTGCCGTACTCGAACTTGATGCCGTGCTGGCTGGCCAGCTCCTCGGCGATGATCTTGCGCAGGCCGACCCGCTTGCACAGGCAGACGGTCTCGCCGGACTCCTCGCGCAGACGCTCCATCTCACGGGTCGCGATCAGGCTGATGTGCGCGAAGCCGTCCTCGATCTTGGCGGCGAGCTTGAGGATCTCGTTGGACAGCAGGTAGTCCTTGGAGACCGGGTCCTGGACGATCAGGCCGGCGTCGAGCAGGCTCTTGAGCAGCCGGTGGGTCGTGCCATTGCCGTAGCCGAGCGCCCTCTGGATGTTGGAGAAGCGGGTCTCGCCCTCGGCCAGGATGTGGAGGATCTCCACGCTCTTGCCGATCGTCGTCTGCCGCTTGGCAATCTCGGCCGACGGCTTCCGCTCTTCCTTGGTGACGCTCGACATCCCCCGGCTGGCTCCCCCGGCTGGCTCCCGCGGCTCAGTACTGGTAGGGCTCGTCCCACAGCGTCAGGAACTGCCCGCTCTTCTTGGCGAGGGCCATCTGATAGACCCGATGGCCGCAGATCGCATCGTATATGGCCATGCCGCGGGCGAAATAGACGATAATCTGCCCGTCGTCGTCGCGTCCGGCGACCTCGCCCGTCAGCACGCCGCCGAGGTCGAGCACCCGGTCCGCCGGCACGACGCCCTGGTCGACCAGGCAGCCTGGGGTGAGGTTCTTGCGCTCCAGCGACTGGGCCGAGTTCGCATAGAGCTTGTCGGCCCTGGCGAAGACCTCGTAGGTCGCGTCCCAGATCGACAGGTCGACGAACAGCGCACCCGGCTTCAGCCAGTCGTAGGGAATGTAGGCCTGCGAGGGGTCGGTCAGGGTGGTCGCCGGCATGACGATGTCGCAGTCGCGCACGGCGGCCTCGGCGCTGTCGACGGCGCGCGCCGCCAGGCCGTGCTTCGCGACGATCCGCTTCGCGTAGGCCGCGGCACGCGCGCCGTCGAGGTCGTAGACCAGGCAGTCGACGAGATCCGCGCCGCAGACCTCGACCGTCGCGTCCAGGGCGGCGCGGTTGATCGGCCCGGTCCCGATCAGGCCGAGCCGGCAGGGCCCCGAGCGCCGCAGGTACTTGGCACCCAGGGCGCCGAGCGCCCCGGTCCGGATGCAGCTGATCACGGCGGCGTCCATCAGGGCGATCGGATAGCCGCTTTCCGGATCGAGCATGGTCAGCAGGCCGGAGGCGCGGGGGCCGCGGCCCTTGGCGGGGTTCTCGGGATTGCTGGGGATGTTCTTGACGCCGACCTTCCTGACGCCGTCGTCGTCGAGGAAGGCGGCGTGGATGTTGACCCGCTTGGTGCCGGCGTAGCCGACCCTGCGGCGCAGGTCCTCGAGCGGCAGGTCCCAGAACAGCGTGGCGGTCGTCGCCTCGATGGCGAGGTCGCGATAGAGCAGCGACGTCGCCCGGTCGACGTCCTTCACCGTGGCCGCGATGTCGGCCCCGCCGAACTCCACCACCTCCTCCTGGCTCAGGAAGAGAAACTCCTGCTTGGACATGCCATACCTCGATTGATTTCCGTATATCGGACTTATAAGTCCATATTGATCAATTCCGTACCGCGCCGCCGGGCAAAGTCAAGCCGCTTGTGACCGGGAGAACAGTACCTGGTTCTGCGGATTTTTCGGGGCTCGGGTTCTTGACAAGTCGATGAAAGCCGTGACTCATGAAGTCTGATATTGGCAACATAAAGTCCATTATTCGGAAAAGGGGGCTCACGGTGAGACAAGTACTCGCGTCCCTTGCGATGGCCTGCCTTCTGGTGGCGGTCACGCTCTCGACGGCCCAGGCGGCGGACCGGGCGTTGCGCATGGCCTACGACATCGGCGACATCGCGACGCTCGATCCGCATCGCGGCTCCTCCCACGTCGACCGGGCGATCGCCGACATGCTGTTCAACGGCCTCGTGCGGGTGCCGCCGGGCCAGGCGAACATCAGCACCGTCGAGCCCGACCTGGCCGAATCGTGGGAGGTCGGCGACGGCGGCAAGCGGTGGGTCTTCCACCTGCGGCACGGCGTGATGTTCCATCCCTGGAAGGACCACCCGGCCTACGAGATGACCGCGGACGACGTCGTCTTCTCCCTGGAGAAGGCGATGGATCCGAAGACCTCGGCCTACGCCAGCGAATACGACGGCTTCACCGTCAAGGCGCTCGACAGGTACACGGTCGAGATCGACACGGCGCAGCCGGTCTCGGAGACGCTGTTCCTGGCCAAGGTCATGAACTATGCTGGCGGCTTCATCGTCTCCAAGAAGGCCTACGAGGACCTCGGTCCCGACGGCTTCCGACTGCATCCGGTCGGCACCGGCCCCTTCATGTTCAAGGACTACGTGCCGAAGGAGCGGATCAGCTTCGTCGCCAACGAGCGCTACTTCCGCGGCAAGCCGAAGCTGCCCGGCGTCGAGCTGCTGTTCATGCCGGACGTCTCGGCGCGCGGCATCGGCCTCCGCACCGGCGAGCTCGACCTGATCCAGGGCAGCAGCGAGGAGAGCTGGGTCAAGCTGATGCGCAGCTACCCGGGCATCTCGGTCAAGGTCTTCGGCCCCGGCTCGGCCTCGATCCTGTTCCTCAATACCAAGAGCAAGCCGCTCGACGACATCAGGGTGCGGCAGGCCATCGCCTATGCGCTGTCCCGCCAAGCCGTCGTTGCGGCGATCGGCGCGGAGACGGCGACGCCGCTTTATGCGCCCTTCCCGGGCGAGTACCTGCCGGGTGGCCTGACGACCGAGGAGGTCAGGGCCAAGGGCCTCGACTATCCGACCGACATCGCCAAGGCCAAGGCCCTGCTGGCCGAGGCAGGCTATCCCGACGGCATCAGCCTCGACGTCGTCCACACCGAGCTGGCGGTCATGCTGCGGCCGATGGAGAACATCCAGGCCCAGCTCAGGAAGGCCGGCATCAACCTCAACCTGAAGGTCGTCGACCACCCGACCTTCCACTCGCTGATCCGCAAGGACGCGAGCCAGATCGTCCACTACATGGCCTGGCGGCCGAACGCCGACGTCTTCCTGACCCGCTTCTACGATTCCTCTTCGGACATCACGGCGGGCTCGAAGCCGGACACCAACTTCTCGCACTATTCCGGCGTCGACGGCCTGATCGCGGAGGCCAAGGCGACGACCGACGCCAGGAAGCAGGCCGAGCTCTGGAAGCGGGCCTCGGTGCAGATCCTCGAGGATCTGCCGGCGATCCCGGTGTTCCAGGGGCGCGTTGCCATGGGCGTCCGGGACACGGTCGACCTCGGCTATGATCTCGATGCGAACCTGGCGTTCTTCATCCCGATCACGGAGACCGTCTACCTCTCCGACTAGCCCCGGTGCCCGGCCGGCGCCTGCCCTCCAGGGGTTGGCGCCGGCTCCGCCGGCCCCCGCCTTTTCCCGAAGCTCCCATTCGGCCGATGCTCGAACTGATCATCCGACGCACGCTCAACGTCATCCCGATCTGCCTGGTCGTCTTCACGATCGTGTTCTGCCTGATGCGGATCGCGCCGGGCGATCCGGCGACGGCGATGCTCGGCGACTACGCGAGCGCCGAGGCGGTCCAGAGCCTGCGCCAGGAGATGGGCCTCGACCGGCCGCTCTGGAGCCAGTACCTCGACTCCCTGCGCGGGCTGCTGCACGGCGACCTCGGGCGCTCCCTGTCGTCGGGCGCCCCGGTCAGCGACCAGATCGCCTCGGCCCTGCCCGAGACCCTCGCGCTCGCCGCCAGCTCGCTGGCGATCGGCCTGCTGCTCGGCGTCCCGCTCGGCATCGTCACGGCGGTCCGCCGGGGCCGGCCCGTCGATCACGCCGGGCGGCTGTTCTCGCTCTCGGGCCTGTCGATCCCGAGCTTCGTGCTGGGCATCCTGCTGATGCTGCTCTTTGCCATCGACGTCCCGATATTCCCCGCGATCGGCGGCGGGCGCTCGGGTGACCTGAGCGACCAACTGCTGCATCTGGCGCTGCCGTCGCTCACGCTCGGCCTGATCATGATGGCCTACGTGACGCGGGTCATGCGCACCTCGATGCTCAACGTCCTGCAGGAGGACTACATCCGCACCGCCCGGTCCAAGGGCATCGGCGAGCTGCGGGTCGTGCTGCGCCACGCGCTGCCCAACTGCCTGGTCCCGCTGGTCTCGCTCTGCGCGATCAACGTGATCGTCCTGATCAGCTCGTCGGTGATGGTCGAGATCATCTTCTCGCGGCCCGGGCTCGGCAGGCTGCTGATCTCGGCGATGCGCCAGCGCGACTACGTCAGCCTGCAGTCGGTGCTGGTCGTCTACGCCGGCATCGTCATCCTGGTGAACATGACCGCCGACCTGCTGTACGGCGTCGTCAACCCGCGGATCCGCAGCCGATGAGCGGGCGGCGCTCCGGCGGTGCCCGGCTGCTGGCCAGTCCCTCCGCCCTGATCGGCCTGGCCGGCATCGCGGCGATCGTCCTGCTGGCGGCCCTGGCGCCCCTGCTGCCGCTCAGCGATCCCCTGGCCCAGCAGCCCTACGGCACCCTGGCCGGCCCCTCGCTCGCCAGCTGGCTCGGCACCGACAACCAGGGGCGTGACGTGCTGTCCCGCGTGATCTTCGGCGCCCAGACCTCGCTCCTGATCTCGCTGGTCTCGATCGGTCTGGCGATGGTGCTGGGCACGCTGCTCGGCGTGGTCGCCGGCTACTACAGGGGCTACGCCGAGGTCGCGATCATGCGCGTCGCCGACTCTCTGATGGCCTTCCCCTCGCTGATCCTCGGCGTCGCGATCATGGCCATCCTGGGGTCGGGGACGGAGAAGGTGATCCTCTGCCTGACCATCGTGATGACGCCGCGCTTCGTGCGCATCGCCTACGGCTCGGCCATGGCGGTGCGGGTCAAGGAGTACATCGAGGCCGCCCAGGCGGTCAGCGCGCCCTTCCACCGCATCCTCGCGGTCCATATCGTGCCGAACATCTTCAGCGAGATCCTGGTGGTCGCGATCCTCTGGATAGGCACGGCGATCCAGGTCGAGGCCAGCCTCTCCTTCATCGGCATCGGGGTCTCGCCGCCGACCCCGACCTGGGGCAACATGATCAAGTCCGGGCTGGACTACCTGCCGATCGCGCCCTGGATGGCCCTCGCGCCGAGCGCGGCGATCTTCCTGACCATCGTCTTCTTCAACCTCGTCGGCGATTCGATCCGCGACGTCGTCGACCCGCGGCACTACGGCTGACCGTCGGGCCCGGCAAACGGACAGGCTTAGCGACCAGTGACACCCACCCTGCACGAGGACCTGCAGCTCCAGGTCCGCGACCTGGAGATCGCCGTCGTCTCGGGCGCCGAGCGCAAGCCGGTCGTCAAGGGCATCAGCTTCGACATCCGGCGCAACGAAACCGTCTGCCTGGTCGGCGAGAGCGGCTGCGGCAAGTCGGTGACCGCGCTCGCCGTCATGGGGCTGCTGCAGACACCGCCGATGCGCATCGTCGGCGGCGAGATCCTGCTGCGGGCCGGCGAGGAGGTCTTCGACCTCGCCCGGCTCGACCCGCGCGGCCGCGCGTTCCGGCGGCTGCGCGGCGCCGCCGTCTCAATGATCTTCCAGGAGCCGATGACCTCGCTCAACCCGGTCCATCGCAACGGCGCCCAGATCGTCGAGGTGATCCGCCGCCACACCGGCCTGGGCCGGCGCGCGGCCTGGCAGCGCATGCTGGAGATGCTGCGCCTCGTCGGCATCCCCTCGCCGGAGGTGCGCGCACGGCAGTATCCCCACGAGCTGTCCGGCGGCATGCGCCAGCGCGTCATGATCGCGCTGGCGCTGGCCTGCCGACCGGGCCTGCTGCTGGCCGACGAACCGACGACGGCGCTCGACGTGACGACCCAGGCGCAGATCCTGACCCAGATCCGCGAGCTCAGCCGCAGCTCCAGGACCTCGACGCTGTTCATCACCCACGACCTCGGCGTCGTCGCGCAGATCGCCGACCGGGTCCATGTCATGTATCTCGGCGAGGTCGTCGAGAGCGGGCCGGTCCGCGAGATCTTCCACCGGCCGCGCCACCCCTACACGCGTGGCCTGCTGGCCTCGGTTCCCTCGATCGAGAGCGAGCCCTTCAGCCGCCTGACGCCGATTCGCGGCACGGTCGCCGACCTGCCCGAGAATCCCGCTGCCTGTCCTTTCGAGCCGCGCTGCGAGTCGGGCTTCGGCCTCTGCAGGGGGCGGACCCCGCCACTCTTCGAGGTCTCCACCAGCCACCGCTCGAAGTGCTGGCTCGAGCAGGAGGGGCGTCCGTGAGCACCACCGCTTCCGACCCGGTGCTCGAGATCGACCGGCTGTCGGTCCGCTTCCCGGTCAAGCACGGCCTCTTCGGGCTCGGCCGCAGGGAGGTTCACGCGGTCGAGGACTTCTCGCTCACGATCCGGCGCGGCGAGACGATCGGCATCGTCGGCGAGAGCGGCTGCGGCAAGTCGACCCTGGCGCGCACCATCATGGGCCTCAACACGCCCGCCGCGGGGTCGCTGCGCTTCCGGCCGCAGGACCGTTCGCTCGGGCCCGAAGGGCTCGATCTCGCCAAGGCCTCGTCCGCCGACTGGAAGAAGGTCCGGCGCAAGGTCCAGATCGTCTTCCAGGATCCCTTCTCCTCGCTCAGCCCGAAGCAGAAGGTCGGCAGCATCGTCGCCGAGCCGCTGATCGTTCAGGGGCCTTCCTTCTGCCGCGATCCCCAGGCCCGCGCCGTCGATCTGCTGGAGCGCGTCGGCCTGTCGAGGCGGGACTTCGACCGCTATCCGCACGAGTTCTCCGGCGGACAGCGCCAGCGCATCATGATCGCCCGGGCCATTGCCCTCGACCCCGAGGTGCTGATCGCCGACGAGGCGGTCTCGGCGCTCGACGTCTCGATCCGCCTGCAGATCATCACCCTGCTCGACGAGCTGAAGGAGGTGCTGGGCCTGACCCTGATCTTCATCTCGCACGACTTGGGGGTCGTGCGGGTGGTCTCCGACCGGATCGCGATCATGTACCTCGGCCGGCTGGCCGAGGTCGGCGCCAACCGGGAGGTCTTCGCGGCGCCGCGCCATCCCTACACGCGCATGCTCCTGGCCTCCACGCCGATCCCGGATCCCGACCGCCGCCCGGCTGAGGCCCCGGCCTTCGGCGAGCTGCCGAGCCCGATCGATCCGCCGCCGGGCTGCGTCTTCCACCCGCGCTGCGGCCTCGCCGACGCGACCTGCCGGCAGATCGTGCCGCCGCCCGTCGAGGTCGCCCCGGGCCATCGCGCGCGCTGCCACCACACCGGGGCCGCGGTCTGACGCCATGGCGCAGCGGCTCGCCGGGCTGGCCGGGCAGGTCTTCGACGTCGTCGTCATCGGCGGCGGCATCAACGGCGCCTCCGCCGCCCGCGAGGCGGCGCTGGCGGGCTACTCCGTGCTGCTCGTCGAGCGCGGCGACTACGGCTCCGGGTCGACCAGCCGCTCGAGCCGGCTGCTCCACTGCGGTTTGCGCTACCTCGCACCTGGCGGGCCGATGTCGGCCTTCCTGCTCCGCCCGAAGCGGCTGGCCCAGGCGCTGAGGACGGTGCGGCGCTCCATGCGAACCCGGGCCGAGCTGGTCGGCGAGCTCGGCGGACGCCTGCGGCCCGTCACGATGCAGTTGCCGATCTACTCGGACGGTCCCTACCGGCCCTGGCAGCTCGACGCGGCTTTCACGCTGCTGAAGGGGCTCGGCGAGGGCGGCGTCCCTCTGGACTATCGCCGGCTTCCGGCCGCGCAGGCGCTGGAGGAGCTGCCCTTCGCCCCCTTCCTGCGCGACCGAGACCGCCTGCTGTCGGTTGCCGTCTACACGGAATATCAGTTCGACTGGCCCGAGCGACTGGCCGTCGACCTGGCCTTGGAGCTGCAGCGCCTTGGCGCCGCCGCGTTCAACTACACGGCGGTAACCGACTTCACGGCCGAGGGCGAAGGCTGGCGGGTCACCCTGGCCGACGAGTCGGCCACCGGCGGGGGCGGGCGGGCGCGAGCGGACGTCCGGTGCCGGGCTCTGCTCAACTTCGCCGGGCCCTGGATCGACGAGGTGAACGACGCAGCCGAGGCGCGGGTCCGGCGGACGGTCGACGTCACAAAGGGGGCCCACGTCGTCGTGCGGCTGCCGGAAGCCTTCCGCGGACAGGGCCTGATGGCGATGACCTCCGACGGCCACCCCTTCTACTGCTTTCCCTGGCGCGACGCCCATTTCTTCGGACCGACCGAGACCGCCTACGACGGCGATCGCGACCGCGTGCGGGCTTCGGACGGGGACATCGAGCAGCTTCTCGGCCTCGCCGGTCGGGAGCTGCCCGGCCTCTTTGTGGAGCGGCGACACATTCTCTACAGCTGGGCGGGCCTGCGCCCTCTGACCCACGACCCAGGGACCTTCATGGGCCTTCGGAACCGGACACTGCACGACCTCGGACCCGTCGGCGGGCCGCCTTTCCTCGCTTTGACGAACGGCTCCCTCGGCGCCCATCGCTCGACCGGCCGGGACGTCCTGGCGGCCTTGGGACGTCGTCTCGCCCCCTCGGGTCCGCCGCGCAGGGGCGGCGGGCTGGCGAAGACAGGGCCGCTCGCGGCGGAGCTCGGGCCTTCCGAGTGGTTGCGGATCGCCAGGGACGAGCAGGTCGTGCATCTCGGCGACCTGCTTTGGGCGCGCAGCGGAAAGGTCTGGGACGTCGGCCATGGCAGCGCGCTGGCTCGGTCCCTCGCTGCGCTCGTGGGCTCGACGCTTGGCTGGGAGCAGGAACGCCAGGACCGAGAGGTCGAGCTCTACCTCGACGAGGTGAGGAATCTGCTCTGAGGGGGCGCCTGGAAGCCGGCAGCGGCCTGCCGGCCGCGGTCGTTCGCCTCCTCGGAGATCGTCGGGACCGGTGCCTGTCGTCCTTCGACTGTCGTGTCCCGACGGGTGGTCTGGCAGCGCTCGGGCGGGCATGGCCTCGCAGGCGCGCGTCGCCGGCCGGAGAGGGTGTGGTTCTTCGGTGTGAAGCGGCTTGAAAAACTGGTCTCGTGACGGGCAGATCGAGCGTTCGACGCCGATCGACACGCCCGCGAGGACAGTGGAATTGACCCTGCGCCGGGGCGACTCGGGAATCTTCATCGGCACTCCCGCCGATCATGGGGGTGACGGCGAGACTGACGACGTCGGCCGTGGCGCTCGCTCGACCCGGCCGGCGGCCGGCGCTAGCATTGCCCGGCGGGCCGTCGACCGTCGGCTCGGCCCCAACCGGAAGACCCATGGCATTCCAGCAGGAGACAGTCGCACCGTCGCCGCCGGCGTCCCGGCCGCCGGCTTCGGCGAGCGCGGCGGAGGCGCACCACCTGAGCCGGCTGCGGGAGATCAGCAGCCTCGTCAACAGCGGCGGCGATCTCGACAGCGTGCTGCAGCGCATCGCCTTCGCCGTCTGCGGGGCGCCGCCCTGGGCGCGCAGCGGCATCATGGCGGTGAACCGTGCCACCGGCTATTCGGAGCTGGTGGCACGCTACGACCCGACGATCGCGCGCGACACCGAGCTGCCGACCCGCTGGAAGCTGGAGACCAGCCCGTCGCTGAAGGTGGTCGAGACGCGCCGCCCGATCATCATCGAGGACGCCCAGACGACCAGCGAGTTCCAGGACTACCGCCAGGACTCCATCGCCCGCGCCTACCGCAGCGTCGTGATCCTGCCGCTCGGCTGCAGCGACGCCCAGGGCCGCGAGATGGTGCTCGCGGTCAACTCGCCCGAGAAGCTCGAGGTCTCCGGCGAGGAGCTGGACTTCCTGATGACTGCCGCCCACCTCGCCGGCATCGCGATCGACAAGGCGAAGCTGTTCCAGGCGGAGTGGCAGCGCAGCGAGCGGCTGCGCCGGACGCTGTCGATCAACTCCTGCCTGCTCGAGCGGGTGCTGAGCGGCGCGTCGCTCTCGATGATCGCCGGGATGGTCGGGACCATCCTGTCCGAGCCCCTGGTCGTGCTCGATTTCATCGACGGCGAGACCTACGGCGGCCGCTCCCCGGAGCCCGAGTCGATCGGCGACTGCGAATGGGCGGCGGCGCTGCGCGGTGAGGCCGGCCGGGCGCTGGCGCGGCTCGCCGGCAGCGCCCAGCCCGCCGACTTCCGCGAGCCGAAGCCGCTCGACCTGTCGGCCTGCGGCCTTCCGATCGTCCGGCGGGCGCTGGTCGAACCGCTGCAGGTCGACTCGGAGACCGTCGGCGGTCTGGTGATCTTTCCGCGCAGCGAGGCGCTCGACGATCTCGACCGGCTGATCGCCCAGGAGGCGAAGTTCGCGCTCAGCGCGCAGATGATGCGCCGGCACAGCGAGCTGCGGCGCGAGGCTCACGATCTCGCCGACCTCTTCGAGCGCCTGACCGAGGGCGACTGGCAGCACGGCGACCAGATCCTCTCGCGTGCCGCGCGCCTCGGCGTGGACCTGTCGCAGCCGTTCCGCCTGCTCGCCCTCGACCCGCCGGCGTCCGGTCCGATCGCCCGCGGTCGGGCGGCCTCCGCCTCGGCGCAGGGCGTCGTCCGCTCCCTGCGCCGCTCGCTGCCGGAGGCGTTCGTCGTCGATCAGCAGGCGGCCGTGTTCCTCGGGGTGCCGGAGCGCTCCGCCACGGCGGCCGGCGCCGTCTCCCGCCGCGTCGAGGATGCCCTCAAGTGGGCGACCGGCGGATCGCTGCGGGTCGCGGTCGGGCCGCTCTGCCGACACCCGAAGGAGTTCCGGGCCGCCCGAGACCACTGCCTGAGGACGCTCACCCTGGCCGCGATGTTCGACCGGCGCGGGATCCTGCGCCAGGAGGACTTCGGTCCCTTCGCGCTGCTGCTGTCGGCCCTCGACAGCGAGGCGCTGCGCAGCTTCGTCGACGAGGCCGTCGGCCCGGTCGAGGCCTACGACCGCGCCCACGCGACCGACCTGCTCGAGACCGCCGGGGCGTTCATCGACCAGTCCTGCCGCTTTCAGACGACGGCCGACCGGCTCGGCATCCACGTCTCGACGCTGCGCTATCGGCTGAAGCGCCTGCAGGAGCTCTTCGGCATCGACCTCGAGGAGCCCGAGGCGCGCTTCCGCCTGGCCCTCGCGCTGCGTCTGCGGGCGATCGGGCGCGCCGGCGCGGACGCCTGATCCGGCCGGCGATGCCTTCCTGCTGAAGCTACGACGCCGGCCCCGTCGGTTCCTACGGTGCATAGCATGCGCAGGCCGGCGGCGGCCCCTAGCCTCGTGTCGAGTGGATGCGAGGGAAAGCGGGTGCCGGGAGAAGGGAACAGCGCGGCGCGGAGCGGAGCGATCGAGCCGCAGGCCTTGCGGGCCGCGCTCGGCAACTTCGTCACCGGCGTCACCGTGGTCACGCTCGTCGACCCGGAGGGGCGGCCGCGCGGCCTCACCGTCAATTCCTTCACCTCGGTCTCCCTCGATCCGCCGCTGATCCTGGTCTGCATCGCCAACAGCTCCTCGAGCCTGCCGCTGCTCGAGACCTGCGGCGGCTTCGGCGTCAACGTGCTCAGCGAGGACCAGCGCGGCGTCTGCGACGTCTTCGCCAAACGCTCGGCGGACCGCTTCGCCGGGCTCGCCTGGACGGCCGGCGCGACCGCCGCTCCGCGCATCGACGGCAGCCTGGTCAGCCTCGACTGCAGCGTCCACGCCCGGGTGCCGGCCGGCGACCATCTGATCCTGATCGGCCGCATCGAGGACTATGCGGTCCTGCCGGGAAGGCCGCTGGTGTTCGGCCAGGGCGGCTACGTCCCGTTGGGCGTGCAGCAGGCCGCCGTCGCCCGGCCGGTCGGCCGCGAGGTCGTGGTCAGCTGCATCGCGGAGCGCGCCGGCCGCGTCCTGCTCGAACGGGACGGCGAGACCTGGACGCTGCCGCGCGCCGCCCTCGACCAGCCGGCCGAGAAACGTCCCGGTGCGCCGGGCGCCGCGCCGGGGCGCGACCTGGGGCCGCTCAAGCGGGTCTTCCGCGAGCTCTCGGTCGAGGTCGAGATCACCTTCCTCTACTCGGTCTTCGAGGGAGGCGAGGCCGGTGCGGCCGGCGATCCGGGCGCCGCCGTCCCGGCCGTGCACATCGTCTACCGGGGCGAGCTGCGCGGCGGGCCGCCCGCCGGCCGCCAGGCGCAGCTGTTCGCCGAGGCCGACGTGCCCTGGAACGCGCTCGCCCCGATCCAGCTCAAGGGCATGCTGCGGCGGTTCTTCCGGGAGCGGACCATCGACCAGTTCGGCGTCTACAGCGAGCTCGCCGACGAAGGGCGCGTCGCGCGCCTCGAGCGCGCCGAGACCTTCGACAGCTACCTCTCGCGATTCGGGGAACGATGACAGCCATGACACTCGAGACGACCGCGGAAAGCATCGCCGGCTCCCGCACCCGCCTGTACATCGGCGGCGAGTGGCTCGAGCCACGCAGCGGCCGCTACCTTCCGAGCTTCGATCCGGCGACGGGGGAGCCCTGGTACGAGGCCGCGGAGGCCGGTGCGGACGACGTCGACGCGGCGGTCGCTGCGGCGCGGCGCGCGCTCGCCGACCCGGCCTGGCGGCGCCTGACCCAGACCGATCGCGGCCGCATGGTCCGGCGCCTGGCGGAGCTGATCGCCGAGCACGCCGAGACGCTGGCCCAGCTGGAGACCCGGGACAACGGCAAGCTGCTGAAGGAGATGCGGGCCCAGGCCGGCACCCTGCCAGAGATCTACGGGTACTTCGCGGGCATGGCCGACAAGATCCAGGGCGACGTCGTGCCGATCAACAAGCCCGACATGCTGAACTTCACGCTGCGCGAGCCGCTCGGCGTGGTCGGCGTCATCGTGCCCTGGAACTCGCCCCTCTATCTCCTGGCCGGGTCGCTGGCTCCTTGCCTGGCGATCGGCAACGCGGTCGTCGCCAAGCCCTCCGAGCACACCTCCGCCTCGGCCCTGGCCTTCGCGGAGCTGGTCGAGGCGGCGGGCTTTCCCGCCGGCGTCTTCAACGTCGTCACCGGCTACGGCCACACCGCCGGCGAGGCCCTGGCGCGGCATCCCGGCGTGGCCAAGGTGTGCTTCACCGGCGGCACCGAGACCGGCCGGCGCGTCGCCGCCAGCGCGGCCAGCCATCTCGCGCCCTGCAACCTGGAGCTGGGCGGCAAGTCCCCGCACGTCGTCTTCGCCGACGCCGACGCCGAGCGCGCCGCGACCGGCGTCGTCTCCGGCATCTTCGCGGCCGCCGGCCAGACCTGCATCGCGGGCTCGCGGGTCTTCGTCGAGGACCGCATCTACGACGACCTCCTCGAGCGGCTGCTGGACAAGGCCGGCAAGATCGTCATCGGCCATCCGGCGGCGCCCGACACGCAGCTCGGGCCGCTGGCGCTGGAGGCCCAGCTCGACAAGGTCTCGCGCTACGTCGCCTGGGGCGTCGAAGACGGCGCGACCCTGAAGGCCGGCGGCCGCCGGCCGCAGGCCGAGGGCCTGGGCCGCGGCTGGTACTTCGAGCCGACGGTCTTCACCGACGCGAGCAACGACATGCGGGTCGCCCGCGACGAGATCTTCGGGCCGGTGGTCTGCGTCATGAAGTTCTCGGGCGAGCGGGAGCTGATCGAGAAGGCGAACGACACCGACTACGGCCTGGCGGCCGGCGTCTGGACCCGGGACATCGACCGGGCCCTGCGCTTCGCCCGGGAAGTCGATGCCGGAACGGTCTGGATCAACACCTACCGCTCGGCCTCCTTCATGTCGCCCTCGGGCGGCTTCAAGAACAGCGGCTACGGCAAGCACAACGGCTTCGAGGCGGTGCGCGAGTTCTCGCGCCTGAAGAGCGTCGTCGTCGACTACTCGGGTCAGACGCACGACCCCTTCGTGATGCGGCTGAAGTAGCCGCCCGCCTTCATCTTTACGGGGAAGATCGCCATGAAGTTCGCAATTTCGGTCACCATGGAGCGCTTCAGCGCCGACGAGGACATGCGCGGCGTGATCGCGCACGCGCTGGACCTCGTGAAGCTCGCGGACCAGGGCGGTTTCGACATCGCCTTCACCGCCGAGCACCACACGATCGAGTTCACGATCTCGCCGAACCCGCTGATCACGCTGACCCATTGGGCGGCCCGGACCAGCCGCATCCGGCTCGGCACCGCGACCATCGTCGCGCCCTACTGGCAGCCGATACGCCTGGCCGGCGAGGCGGCCCTGGCCGACCGCCTGACCGACGGACGTCTCGAGCTCGGCATCGCGCGCGGCGCCTACCAGTACGAGTTCGACCGGATGGCCGGCGGCATGCCGCAGCAGGAAGGCGTGGCGTACCTCAAGGAAATCGTGCCGGCGGTGAAGGCGCTGTGGGCCGGCGACTACGCCCACGAGGGCCACTACTGGTCGTTCCCGGCGGCCACCTCGGTGCCGAAGCCGCTGCAGCAGCCGCACCCGCCGATCTGGGTCGCGGCGCGCGATCCCGGGACCTTCGACTGGGCGGTCGCCAACGGCTGCGACATCATGACGACCCCGCTGTCGCGTCCGGCGGCCGAGGTCCAGGTGCTGGCCGACAAGTTCGAGAAGGCCGTCGCCGACCACCCCTCCGTGCCGCGCCCGCGCCTGCTGATGCTGCGCCGCGCCTGCGTCTACGAGCGCGCCGAGGACTGGCGGCTGCCGGTCGAGGCCTCGATCCGCTACGGTCAGTGCTTCGAGAACCTCTTCAAGAACATCGGCACGGTCGAGAACGGCTTTCCCGAGCCGGTCGCGTTCGACGCAGTGGCCAACCGCGACGAGTACCAGCCCGAGAACGTCCGCGAGAACATGCTGTTCGGCACGCCCGACGAGGTCGTCGAGAAGCTCAAGCTCTACGAGCAGGCCGGCGTCGACGTGTTCTGCTACGGCGCGACCTTCGGCCTCGACCGCAAGGCCGCCCTGCGTTCGCTCGAGCTGTTCATCGAGCGGGTCATGCCGCATTTCCAGACGGAGGACGACGAGCGATCGAGCCCGGCAAGGGCCCACAGCGCCTGAACGGAAGGCAGAACCGGAAGCTTCAACGTTCGAACATGGGGAGACAAGCAGATGAAGACGATGAGTGACGGGCTCGAGCATTTCCTCTCGTCCCTGAAGGACGCGCAAGTCAGCCGCCGGAGCGTCCTCGGTGGCGGTGCCGCGCTGGCGGCGGCCGGTGTGTTGGGCTGGCCCGCTGCGGCCCGGGCCGGCGCCTTCGACGGTCAGACCGTCGTCTTCACCAGCTGGGGCGGCTCCTACCAGGACGCGGAGAAGGCGGCCTATTGCGAGCCTTTCGCCAAGAAGACCGGCGCCACCGTCCTGCAGGACGGCCCGATGAACAACGCCAAGTTCCGCACGATGGTGGAGGGCGGCAGCCCCGACTGGGACGTCGTCGATGTCACCATCGAGTTCCTCTACAACGGCGTGGAAAGCGGCCTGTTCGAGAAGCTCGACCGCTCGAAGATCCACACCGACCGGCTGAAGCCCGAGTTCGTGCACGACTACGGCATGGGCTGCATCGCCTGGTCCTACAACATCGGCTTCAACACCAACCTGATCCCCAAGGGCAAGCACCCGACCAGCTGGGCGGACGTCTTCGACCTGAAGAAGTTCCCGGGCCAGCGCCTGATGCGAGACCGCGTCGCGCCGCAGCTCGAGATCGGGCTGATGGCCGACGGCGTCGAGCCGGCCAAGGTCTACGAGGTGCTGGCGACCGAGGAGGGCATCAAGCGCGCCTTCGGCAAGCTCGATTCCATCCGTGACAACGTCGTCTGGTGGGAGACGAACTCCCAGTCGCAGCAGCTGCTGGCCGACGGCGAGGTGAGCTGCGGCACGATCCTGAACGGCCGCGTCTACGACGCCGCCAAGAAGGGCGCGCCGATCGACCTGGACTGGGGCCAGAACATCCAGTCGGTCGACTACCTGGTGATCCCCAAGGGCGCCAAGAACCTCGGCCCGGCCCACGGCCTGATCGACGAGATGACGGTCGCCGAGAACCAGGCCAAGCTGGCCAACATGATCGCCTACTCGCCGACCAACCCCGACGCCTTCGCCTCGATCGACAAGGAGATCGCGCCCTGGCTGTCGACCAAGCCGGAGAACGCGGCGAAGGGCTTCGTGATCAATGCGGAGTTCTGGCGCGAGCGTCTCGACGAGCTGGCCCAGCGCTGGTCGGAATGGAAGCTGTCCTGACGGCCTGCGAGCGTCCGACAGCCTGACAGCTTGCGAGGGGAGGGCCGCGTGCAAGGATCTCTGAAGCCCGGGGGCTACGGCCTGCTGGTCCTGCCCGCCTGCGCCCTCCTCCTCGTGTTCTTCGCCTATCCGGTGTTCTGGCTGCTGCTGCGCAGCATCAGCGAGCCGCACTGGGGCTTCGCCAACTTCCAGGTTCTCTACGAGCGCAGCATCTACCTCAAGGTGCTGCTCAACACCGTGGTGATCAGCCTGCTGGTCACGCTGTGCTGCGCCGTGATCGGCTATCCGCTCGCCTATACGATGGCCCACGGCGGCCCCCGCGTGCGGCGCCTGCTGACCTTCGTCGTCCTGGTGCCCTTCTGGACCAGCATCCTGGTCCGGACCTTCGCCTGGATGGTGATCCTGCAGCGCCAGGGCCTGATCAACGACCTGCTGCTCTGGCTCGGCCTGACCGAGCGGCCGCTGGCGCTCGTCTACAACCGCACCGGCGTGCTGATCGGCATGACGCAGATCCTGCTGCCCTTCATGATCTTCCCGCTCTATTCGGTGATGCTGCGGATCGACCGCAGCTGCAGCTGGGCGGCGGCGACCCTCGGCGCGCCGCCGCTGCGCAACTTCCTGCGCATCTACCTGCCGCTCAGCCTGCCCGGGCTGATGACCGGCGGTACGCTGGTCTTCATCGTCTCGCTCGGCTACTTCATCACGCCGGCGCTGCTCGGCGGCCAGCGCGACATCATGATCGCCCAGCTGATCGAGCAGCAGATCTCGAACTTCGGCAACTGGGGCCTCGCCGGCGCGCTCTCGCTGGTGCTGCTCGCCGGCACGGCCCTGTGCCTGGCGCTGGTCCGCCGTTTCGTCGGCGGCCAGGCGCCGTGGGGCCGCCGATGACGGGCGGCGAGGAGCTCTCCGCGGCCGGCCGCGGTGCCGTCTGGTGGCACCGGCTGCGCGCCCTGATCTGCGTGCTGGTCGGCCTCTACCTGGTGGCGCCGCTGGTCATCGTGCTGATCATCTCCTTCTCCTCGGCGCCCTTCCTGTCGTTCCCGCCACCGGGCCTGTCCCTGCAGTGGTACGACAACCTGTTCGGCAACCCGGTCTGGCTGCGCTCGCTGATCACCAGCATCGAGATCCTGGTGCCGACCTCGATCCTCGCGACGCTGCTGGGCACCGCCGCCGCCTACGGCCTGGCCCGCTCGCGGCTGCCGGCGGCCGCCGCGATCCAGGGCTTCCTGATGGCGCCGGTGGTCGTGCCGGTGATCATCACCGCGGCCGGCATCTTCGGCTTCTTCCGGCACATCGGCCTGAACGGCACGCTGCCCGGCCTGATCCTGGCCCACACGGTGCTGACCGTGCCCTACGTCGTCGCCACGGTCGGCGCCGCCCTCTCGGTGGTCGATGCCCGCCTCGAGGACGCCGCCCGCACGCTGGGCGCCTCGCCCCTGGTCTGCTTCCGGCGGATCACCCTGCCGCTGATCCTGCCGGCGGTCCTGTCGGGGCTGCTCTTCGCGATGGTGACCTCCTTCGACGAGCTGATCGTCTCGCTGTTCATCAGCACGCCGCGGGTCCGGCCGGTCACGGTGCAGATGTGGTCGAACATCCGCGGCGACGTCGACCCGACCATCGCGGCGATCGCGACGCTGCTGTTCGGCTTCTCGCTGCTCGCGCTGCTCGCCGACCATCTGGCGCGCCGGCGTAGCGCCGGAGGCGCGCGATGAGCCGCAGCCCATCACCCGGTTCGACCCGCAACAGAGGTGCCATGGCCGAGGGAATCCTTGAGATCGAGGGCCTGCGCAAGCAGTACGGCCCGGTGGTCGCCGTCGACGGCGTCGATCTCAGCCTCAAGACCGGCGAGTTCGTGACCTTTCTCGGACCTTCGGGCTCGGGCAAGACGACGACCCTGCAGATCATCGCCGGTCTGCAGTCGGCGAGCGCCGGGCACATCCGCCTCAACGGCCAGGCGATCGACCCGCTGCCACCGCACCAGCGGAACATCGGCGTGGTGTTCCAGCACTATGCGCTGTTCCCCCACATGTCGATCGCCAGGAACATCGCCTTCCCGCTTGAGATGCGGCGCGTGCCGGCGGCCGAGATCCGCCGGCGCGTCGAGGAGGCGCTGGCCCTGGTCGGGCTCGAAGGCTACGGCCAGCGCCATCCGCGCCAGCTCTCGGGCGGCCAGCAGCAGCGCGTCGCCCTGGCGCGTGCGCTGGTCTTCCGCCCGCCGCTGCTGCTGATGGACGAGCCGCTCGGCGCGCTCGACAAGCAGCTGCGCGAGCAGATGCAGCTCGAGATCTCGCGGCTGCACCGCGAGCTCGGCGCCTCGATCGTCTACGTCACCCACGACCAGGAGGAAGCCCTGGTCATGAGCGACCGCATCGCGGTGTTCAACCACGGGCGCATCGAGCAGATCGGCGCCTCGGAGGAGCTCTACGAGCGGCCGCGCAGCCGCTTCGTCGCCGGCTTCCTCGGCGAGTCCAACTTCTTCGAGGGACGGGTGGAGGCTCTGCAGGGCGAGCTCTGCCGCATCGCCTCGCCGGCCGGCCCGCTGCTCGCCCGCCGCAACGGCGATCTCGCGGTCGGCGACCCGACGGTCGTGGCGGTCCGGCCGGAACGGCTGTGCCTGCTGGACGGCAGCGCGGCCGGCGGGGGGGGCGAGCCGGAGAACCGGCTGGAGGGCCGCGTGCAGGAGGTCGTCTACCTCGGCCTCTCGCGGAAGTACCTGCTGCGGCTGGCCGACGGCCAGGAGGTCGTGGTCCGCCAGCAGGCCCAGGATGCCGAGCGCAGCGGGCTCGGCCCGGGCGACCTCGTGCGACTCGGCTGGCGGGCGGCCAACGCGAATGCCCTGGAGGTCGCGGCCGGCTCGGACGAAGCAGATGGAAAGGAAACGGGACAGTGATCGTCGAGGAACGGATCTATCGCATCCGCGCGGGCATGATGCAGACCTACCTGGAGCTCGTGCGCAGCGAGGGACTGGCGATCCAGCAGCCGGTGCTGGGCAACCTGATCGGCTATTTCGTGACCGAGATCGGCCCGCTCAACCACGTCGTGCACCTCTGGGGCTACCGCGATCTCGAGGATCGCGCAGCGCGTCGCCGGGAGCTGGCGTCCAAGCCCGAGTGGCAGGCTTTCACCAAGAAACTGACCGCGACGCTCGAGGCGATGGAGAACCGCATTCTCCAGCCCACCGACTTCTCGCCCCTCCAGTGACAGGGGCCGGCGCCCGCGGCCGGCCGCGGCAGGAACGATTCATGACGATCTTCGACGACGGCATCCGGCGGCTGAACTATGTCGACGAGGGCGAGGGGCCGCCCCTGGTGCTGATCCACGGGGTCGGCGCGAATCTGCAGAGCTGGGACGAGGTGGCGCGCCGGCTCGTCGGGCGGTTCCGGGTGATCCGTGCCGACCTGCGCGGCCACGGCGCCTCGGCCCGGATCGAGGGACGCTTCTCGCTGGAGGCCTTCGCCGAGGACAGCGTGGCGCTGCTCGACCATCTCGGCATCGACAGGGCCCACGTCGCCGGCTTCTCGCTCGGCGGCCTGATCGCCCAGTGCCTGGCCGTCGGCTGGCCGGCGCGCATCGACCGCCTGGCGCTGATCTCGGCCGTTGCCAACCGCACCGAGGAGGAGCGTGCCAAGGTCGTCGGCAGGCTGGAGATGATCGAGAAGGACGGCATCCAGGCGGTCACCGGCGCCGCCCGCGAGCGCTGGTTCACCGAGGCTTTCGCGGCCGCCCATCCGGATCGCATCGCCCGCCGCATCGCCGAGCTCGTGGCCAACGACAAGGCGTCCTACCTGGAAGCCTACCGCGTCTTCGGCCAGAGCGAGATGGGGCCGCGCCTGCACGAGATCGGCCACCGGACGCTGGTGCTGACGGGCGAGTTCGACGTCGGCTCGAACCCGCGCATGGCGCGCTTCATGCACGAGCAGATCCGCCGCTCCGAGCTGGTCATCCTGCCGGGCCTCAAGCACAGCCTGCTGGCCGAGGTGCCGGAGCTGATCGCCGAGCGCCTCGAGGCCTTCCTGGCCGGCTGACGGCGCTTACCCTTCCGACTCACCGAGGAGACGACGCCATGGACGAGGAGCGCTTCGAGCGCGGGCTGGCCAAGCGCAAGGCGACGCTGGGTGCCGACTACGTCGAGCGGTCACTGGCCAACGCCAGCGAGTTCTCGCGGGACTTCCAGGAACTGGTGACCGAGTACTGCTGGGGCACCGCCTGGGGCGACGAGACGCTCGACGCCAGGACGCGCTCGATGCTGAACCTGACCATGATCGCTGCGCTCAACCGGATGCACGAGTGGGAGCTGCACTTCCGCGGAGCGCTGCGCAACGGCGTCGGCCTCGGCGAGCTCAAGGCGATCCTGACCCAGATCGCGATCTACTGCGGCATCCCCGCCGGGGTCGAGTGCCACCGCATCGCCAACCGGGTTCTCAAGGAAATGGAGCAGCAGTCATGAGCCATCCCTCGGTCCGCAAGGTCGTCACCTTCGTCGAGGACACGCTGGTCGAGGGCGGCCGCGCGGCGCCGCGGCCGCTGCGCATGGTCGCGGCGGCGGCGGTGCTGCGCAATCCCTGGGCCGGGCAGGGTTTCGTCGAGGACCTGCGGCCGGCGATCCTGGAGGTCGCGCCGGTCCTGGGCGCGCTGCTGGTGCCGCGACTGCTCGAGGCGGCCGGCGGCGCCGCAGCGGTCGAGGCCTACGGCAAGGCCGCGGTCGTCGGCACCAACGGCGAGGTCGAGCACGGCTCGGCGATGATCCACACGCTGCGCTTCGGCAACCAGCTGCGCGAGGCGGCCGGTGGCACCTCGTTCCTGTCCTTCACCAACAAGCGGGGCGGACCGAACTGCGCGGTGGCCGTGCCGATGACCCACAAGGTCCAGGAGCGGCGCGGCGCCCGCTCGCACTTCCTGACCTACGAGTTCTCGATCGCCGACGCGCCCGGCCCGGACGAGCTGCTGGTCGCCATCGGCGCCGCCACCGGCGGCCGCCCGCACCACCGCATCGGCGACCGCTACCAGGACATGGCCGAGATGGGCGTCGACCAGGCCGGACGGCCCGCCGAGGCCCCGGTGACCGCCGCCTGAGCCGGAGCGCGGCGCGGTCTCCGCTCGGGCCGGGCGGCCCTCCGGCCGGAGCGCTTCATGCTGTCGAGCGTCCGCTCGCGGTGGACGATCCCGGCCGGGCCGATCCTGCCCGGCCGGGGGGAGGAGTCAGCGATAGGGGACGATCTTCTGGCGCTGCGAGCCGAGGCCGTCGATGCCCAGTTCGACCAGGTCGCCGGCCTTCAGCCAGATCGGCTCGGGCTTCTTGCCCATGCCGACGCCTGAGGGCGTGCCGGTGGCGATCACGTCGCCGGGCAGCAGCGTCATGTAGCGGCTGACGTAGGAGACGATGGTCTTCACGTCGAAGATCATGGTCCGGGTGTTGCCGTCCTGCATGGTCCCGCCGTTGACCTTGAGCCAGAGGCGCAGCGCCTGCGGGTCCGGCACCTCGTCGCGCGTCACCAGCCAGGGACCGATCGGGCCGAAGGTGTCGCAGCCCTTGCCCTTGTCCCACTGCGAGCTCTGCAGCTGGAAGGCGCGCTCGGAGACGTCGTTGACGACGCAGTAGCCGGCCACGGCGTCCAGCGCCTCGTCGGTTCCGACGTTGCGTGCGCGCGCGCCGATCACGACGCCGAGCTCGACCTCCCAGTCGAGCCTGCTCGAGCCGAAAGGCACCATGGTGTCGTCGTTCGGGCCGCAGATCGCCGAGGGCGCCTTCAGGAAGACCACCGGCTCGCTCGGCTCCGGCAGTCCGGATTCGGCGGCATGCTCGGAATAGTTCAGGCCGATGCAGACGAACTTGGAGATGCCGGCGACCGGCGCGCCGTGGCGCGGCGTGCCCTCGACGAGCGGCAGGTCCGCCGGTGCCAGCGCCGCCAGCTCGGCGAGGCGCGCCGCCGAGAGGGCGGAGGGGTCGATGTCGGCGAGCACGCCGGAGAGGTCTCTCAGACGCCCGTCGCGGTCGACGAGGGCGGGCTTTTCCTGGCCGGGCTGGCCGACGCGGCAGAGTTTCATCTGGGCTCCTGGATCAGAGGGGGAAGGAAGAACGCCGGGCGCCGGTCAGGCCGCCTCGGTGAGGTAGGTCTCGACGGGCAGGGCCGGCCGGCCACGCTCCATCAGGACACAGCTCTGCGGGAAGTCCTGGGTGAAGACCGCCCCGCGGTCGCGCGCGGCCAGGAGGAAGCGGCCGAGGTTGTCCATCGCCCCGGTCGGCAGGTCGTGCAGCACGAGCAGGGCGTGCTCCTCCGCGAAGCAGAGCTTCAGTGCGCGCTCGACCCAGCTCGAGGGGTAGGCCCAGTCCTCCGGCACCACGTTCCAGAGCACGCAGGTGTAGCCGCCCTGCCGGAGATGGTCGAAGGCCTCGCGGTTCAGCAGCCGGCGGTCGAGCTGGCCGCCGCCGCCGAACGGCCGGAAGAAGCGCCGCTCGTGGGCCAGGCCGACGATGCGCTCCTCGGTGCGGGCGATCTCGGCGGCCGCGACGCCGCGCTCTGCGGTCAGGCCCAGCGGCACGAGGTGGTTGTAGGTGTGGTTGCCGATCCAGTGCCCCTCGGCGTGCGCCCGCTCGCTGAGCGCCCGCCGGTCGCGCAGCTTGTCGCCGACCACGAAGAAGGTCGCCTTGACGTCGTGCCGCCGCAGCGTGTCCAGCACCTGCGGCGTCACGTCGGGGTCCGGGCCGTTGTCGAACGACAGGGTGATCATCGTCATCCGTCAGTCTCCGTTTTTTTTGGGAAAGGCGGGCTCGGCGCCGGGCGGTCAGGCGCCGCCGTCGCCGGAGCGGGTGGACAGCCGCCAGTGGCGGGTCCGGTGATCGAGCAGCCGGACCAGGCCGTCGAAGGCGAAGACCATCGCCACGACCAGCAGGATGCCGGCGAAGACGCGCGGGCTGTCGAGCAGCGTGCGCGAGCGGGTGATCAGGTAGCCGATGCCCTCGGCGGAGGTCAGCATCTCGGCGACCACGACGCCGACGATGACGAGCGCCCCGCCGATCCTGAGCGAGGTCAGCACCGTCGGAATGGCGGCCGGCAGCAGCACCCTCAGGACCGTCTGCCGGCGCGTCGCCCTGAGGCTGCGCGCCACGAGCAGGTACTGCCGGTCGATCGTCTGCACGCCGGCGATCGTGCCGAGCAGGCAGGGCAGCAGGCCGTAGAGGCTGGCGAAGACGATCTTCGACTGCGGGCCGATGCCGAACCAGGCGGTGAACAGCGGATAGAGGATCACCAGCGGAACGGCGTAGAGGCCCGAGGCGAGGGGCTGCACGATGCGGCGCAGCCGCGCGACCGAGCCGATCAGCAGCCCGGCGCCGATGCCCAGGCCGCAGGCGACCGCCATCGATACGGCGATCGCGCGCAGCGTGAACAGCAGGTGCCGGCCGTACTCCGGCGCGCCGTCGGCGAGCGCGGCGAGCGTGTCCGAGAGCGACGGCAGGAACAGCGTCGGGATGGCGCCGCTGCGGGGCAGAACCTCCCAGGCGACCAGGACGCAGAAGCCGAGCAGGACGCGCAGGGTCCTCGGCGCGATCCGGAGGGCCGGCGCAGCCCCGGCCGGGCGCCGGACCGCCGTGTCAGCCATCGGCCTGGCTCCGGATCTGCTCCCAGATCCGCTGGCGCAGCTCTGCGAAGCGGGGCGTTCCCATCATGGCGTAGGTGCGCGGGCGCGGCAGGTCGACCTCGACGCGGTCGACGATCCGCCCCGGCCGCGCCGACATGACGACAATCTGGTCGGCCAGGTAGGCGGCCTCGGTCAGGCTGTGCGTGACGAACACGACGGTCTTGCCGGTCTGCTCCCAGATGCGCAGCAGCTCGTCGCCCATCGAGATCCGGGTCTGCTCGTCGAGCGCCGCGAAGGGCTCGTCGAGCAGCAGGACCGGCGGGTTCTGCACCAGGCCGCGCGCGATCGACACGCGCTGCTTCATGCCGCCGGACAGCTCGTGGGGATAGCGGTCCTCGAAGCCCGCGAGGCCGACCAGGGCCAGCTTGTCGCGCGCCCGCTGGGTGCGCTCGGCCCGCGGCACGCGGCGCAGCGAGAGCGGAAACTCCACGTTCTCCTGGGCGGTCAGCCAGGGATAGAGGCTGGCCTCCTGGAACACCACGCCGACCAGGTCCGGATCGGGCGCCGTCAGCGCGCGGCCGCCGCAGACGATGCGGCCGGCAGTCGGCGCGACCAGGCCGGCCAGCATCATCAGCAGGGAGGACTTGCCGCAGCCGCTGGGCCCGACGATGACCACGAAGCGGCCGGGCGCGATGTCGAGCCGGATGTCCTCCAGCGCCTTCGTGACCCGCCCGGCCGCGGCGTAGGTATGCTCCAGGCCGGTGACCCGGATCGAGCCGTTCCGCGAGGGCAGCGCCCGCAGCGAGGGGCCGGGTGCGCCGGCGCCGGGACTCGGCGCCTCCGGCAGAGGGGTCGCCTTGCCAGCCATCATGTCCTCCAGTGTTCGCACCTGGCCTCGAGCCAGCGGACCGCTTCGGTGAAGAGGATCGCCGCGGCCGCGATCAGCAGGATCCCGGCCAGCAGCTCGCGCAGCATGTAGTTCTGGCCCCAGGTGGCGACGGCCTGTCCCAGGCCGGCGCGCGCCGCGTACATCTCGGCCAGCAGGATGCCGGTGACGTTGAAGATCATCGCCAGCCGCACCGCCTCCAGCAGGACCGGCGCCATCGAGGGCAGGTAGACCCTGAGCGCGATCTGCCGACGCGTCGCGCCGTAGGCGCGGGCGACGCGGACGTGGTCGCCCTTCACCGACTCCAGCGCCGAGAAGGTGCTGATCAGCACGATGAAGACGGTCGAGAAGACGCCGAAGCCGACCTTTTGGGCGAAGGTGATGCCGAAGGCCAGGATGAACATCGGCAGGAAGATCGTCTTCGGAATCGAGAAGACCAGGAAGACGATCGGCCTCAGCACCCGGCTCCAGTAGTCGCTCTCGGAGATCGCGACGCCGAGCGCGATGCCGAGCGGCACCGCGACCAGGAAGGCGACCGCCACCTCGGCCAGCGTGACGCCCACGTCGCCGAGGAAGTCCGGGCGCCGCACCAGGTCCCAGGCCGTCGCCAGCACCGCCGAGGCCGGCGGCAGCAGCATCGGCGACAGCAGGCCGAGCGACAGGGCCGCCTGCCAGGTGCCGAACAGCACGGCCAGGGCGCCCAGCCAGACCGCCCAGCCGCCGGCGCGGCGGGTTGCCGCCGCGCCTCGGGTGGAGGCATCGGCGCTCATCACGCGGCTGCGGTGACCGGGATGAAGTCCGTCGTGACGATGTCCTCGGCCGGCGCCAGGTTGGTGAAGCCGCCGACGCGGGCGAGGTCCAGGGCCACCTTGACCTGCTCCATGGTGAAGACGCCGTCGGTCGAGAGCTTGAGGAAGGTTTCCTCATATTCCTGGGTCGCGATCGGCTGCTCGATGCTGTTGACCCGGGCGATGATGTCGATCGCCTGGCTCCGGTTGCCGCGCATGTAGTCGACGGAGCCGTAGAGCGCCTCGAGGGTGTTGCGCACCAGGTCCTTCTGCTCGGCGATCAGTTTGTCGGTGGTCGCCCAGCCGACCGTCAGGTTCGTCGGGATGGCCGTGGCGTAGTCGACCAGCTCCCGCGCCTGGCCCGCCTGCAGCATCTCGAAGCTGAGCGGCGAATAGACCACCGCGGCGTCGATGTTGCGGGCCAGCAGGTTCGGGACCAGGCCGCCGCCGCCGACGGGCACGCTGCTGAAGTCGATCTTGTACCGGGCGCGGGTCCAGAGCGCCATGAAGTCGGTCAGCGAGCCGGCGGCGGTGATGCCGACCTTCTTGCCGGCCAGCTCGGCGACGTCCTTGATCGGCGAGTCGGCGGGCAGCAGCAGCTTCCAGCCGGTGTTCCTGTCGACGCCCAGGGCGACGATCTTGGCCGCGACGCCCCGCGTCCGACCGGTCGCCATCTGCGAGACCAGTCCGGTGATCATGTCGGTCGCTCCCGCCGCCAGCGCCTCGACCGCCTCGCCGCCGCTGCGGTAGATCGTCAGGTCGGCGGCGACGCCGGCCTTCTCGAAGAGGCCTCGGGCGACGGCGGTCTCGGCGATCACCGAGGGCCACCAGGTCCGGGTCGCGAGGCCGATGCGGATCTTCGGCTGTGCCGCGGCGCTCAGCCGAGGCCGCGCCGCCAGGGCCAGGCCGGCGGCGCCGGCGAGGACCAGCGCCTTCCGGCGCGAGACGAGCGGGGGCTGCTTCGACGGGTGCTTGCTCATGGTGCTCCTCCCAGTGCTTCTGTTCTTCTGTGGTCGCTTTTCGGGGCCGGCGGCCCGCTAGCCGCCGGCGGCCGTCCTCGGCAGGTCGGCGGCCGGGGCCGCCGCCAGGGCGGCGAAGCCGGCGAGAAGCTCCTCGACCGGCAGGACGTCGCCGTACTTGAGATCGATGTCGATCAGGCTCTGGCGATGGGCCTCCGGCAGGCGGTCGGCCGTGGCCTCCCGCGCGACCAGGGTGCGCAGGCCGTGCTGGCAGGCGTCGACGGCGCTGGCGCGTACGCAGCCGCTGGTCGTGCAGCCGGCGATCACCAGGCTGTCGGCCGCCGCGCGGTGCAGGTCGCCGGCCAGCGTCGTGCCGAAGAAGCAGCTCGCGAAGCGCTTGACCAGGAGGCGGTCGCCCGGCGTCCGCTCCAGGCGCGGGTCGAGCTCGACCGCCGGGCTGCCGGTCCGGAGTCCGCGCAGGCCTTCGATCTTCTCGGCCCAGATCCCGGCGTCGCGCAGCGGCTCGGCATAGGCGATGGTCGACAGGAAGACCGGCGCACCGGCCGCGCGGGCCGCCAGGATCAGGCGGTTCGCCTGCGCGATCTCGGCGCCCATCTCGGCGCCCAGCGGTGCCTCGGGGTCGGTGAAGGCCGCGCTGAAATCGACCACCAGCAGGGCCGGGCGCCGGCCGAAGCCGACCCGTCGGCCGAAGCCGCGCCCCTGCAGGCGCTTCGCCTCGTCCACCATCCGTTTCCTCCGTGCGCTGGTCGGGCCGATCCGGTCCCCGCCATCTTGGGGACGATCATGAGCCAGGAGGTCTCTCTTGATTACTGGGAAAGAACAGAAAATATTGTTTCCAGATTGACCGAGGTGAGGCAGCCGTGTCCGTCGTCATCCGCGACGTGCTCAACGAGGTCAGCGTGCTGTCGTTGCGCTGCTTCGTGGCCGTCGTGCAGACCCAGAGCTTCTCCTCGGCCGCTCGCCAGCTGCGCGTCTCGCCCTCGGCCATCACCAAGCACGTGCAACGGCTCGAGGGCGCGGTGAACGTCGCGCTGTTTCACCGGACGACCCGGCGCGTCAGCGTCACCGAGGCCGGCGAGCGCTTCTACAGCCGGTGCCTGGCGATCCTGGCCCAGATCGACAGCCTGGCCGCGACGATGGTCTCGGAGCGGGAGCTGAGCGGCCATCTGCGGGTCACGGCGCCGCCCTCCTACGCCGCCACCCTGCTCGGGCCGAACCTCCACCGCTTCCTCGACGAGCATCCCGGCATGTCGGTGGACGTGGTGGTGACCAGCGACACGCCCAACCTGATCCGCGACCGCATCGACGTCGCGATCGCTGTCCAGGAAGGGCCGGTGACGAAGCTGACCCACATCCTGCTGGCCGCCAGCCCGCGCGCGATCTGCGCCTCGCCGGCCTACGTCGAGCGGCGCGGCGAGCCGCGCACGCCGGACGACCTGCACCACCACGACTGCCTGTCGGCGCGCTTCTCCGAGCTCGCCGAGCCCTGGACGCTGCGCCAGGATGGCGAGTGGCGGGCGATCAATGTGCGCAGCCGCCTGTTCTCGGACAGCGGCGACCTGCTGCGCAAGGCCTGCCTGATGGGCGCGGGGCTCGGCAACTTCTACGCCTTCCACGTCGAGAAGGACCTCGCCGAGGGGGGCCTCGTCCGCGTGCTCGAGGACTACGAATCGAAGCCGAAGAACGTCTACGCGATGATCCCCCATCGCCAGCTGGTGCGCCCGCAGACCGAGGCCTTCATCGAGTTCGCCCGCAGTCTCACCGTCGGCCACGCCGCTGCGCAACGGCCGTAGGTGCGCCGGCCGCGCGTCGCCGCCGCAGCGCCGCGCAGCTCTTGGTCCGCGCACCTGCCGCCTTCGGGACCGTGCGAGGAAGGGCCGCCCCAAGACCGGGACTTCCGGCCGGACCTGGCCCGACGAGCGGAATCGGCGCGAACCCGCCCTTGCGTTTTCCTTCCGCGGGGAGACCTGCCGACGAAGCTGCGAGCGCATAGTCCGGGCGCCTGAGCCGGCCGCCTGGAGTGGGTCGTGAAGACGGATCGGGCCGGATGCATTCGGCGCATCCGTCGGCGCCGTCAGCCCGATGCGCCGGGAACCGCCACTTCGCCGCGCCCGAACCCTGCGAGATAGGCTGTCGGCTCGGAGGGGTCGAAGGTTCGGCCGTCGATGAAGCGGTCCGGTGGCAAGATGATGGCTGGGCGCTCGACGGCGGCGACTTCATAGGGCGCGTCGTGGGCGCCCTCTGGCTTGAGGTCGGCGACCGGCACCGAGAGGCCGCCGCCGGACAGCGCGGCGCGATAGAGGTCGGGGCGATAGACGGCAGCGGCGACGCCGGCGAAATCGCTTTCGCGCGGGATCTGGCCCCAGCGGGCCATCTGGGTCAGCAGCCAGAGCGCCTGCGAGCGCCAGGGGAAAGTCGCGGCGGCGGCATGGAAGACCGGGCGGTGCGGCAGCGGCTCGGCCGGGCGGCCGGGCGCGAGCGCCACGCTGCCGCAGAGCGCGGTCTCCAGCAGGCGCAGGTCGACGCCCAGGCGCGGCGCAAGCAGCCGCGCCAGCGCTGGCCGGTTTTCTGGAGCATCGGCCCAGACCGCCGCCTCGGCGAAGGCGCGTAGCAGCGCCGCCAGGACCTCCGGGTTCCGGTCCGCCCAGTCGGTGCGCAGGCCCAGCACCTTCTCTGGCGCCAGTGGCCAGATGTCGGCCTTGGTTGCGACCACGGCGCCGATCCCGGCCGAGAGCGTGACCAGGCTCCAGGGCTCGCCG
This sequence comes from Tistlia consotensis USBA 355, assembly GCF_900177295.1. Lineage (GTDB taxonomy): Bacteria > Pseudomonadota > Alphaproteobacteria > Kiloniellales > DSM-21159 > Tistlia > Tistlia consotensis. Next base: position 83,323 of record NZ_FWZX01000012.1, on the reverse strand, counting down.
ACGCAATAGCCGTCGATCTGGCTCGTGCCGAGACTCTCGGCCATGCGCGAGGGCGGCAGCACGGTCAGCTCGACGTCGCCGTCGGGGTCCAGGCCGGCGCTGGCCAGCCAGTAGCGCAGCTCGTAGGCGTGGCTGGAGACCGGGAAGACCGAGGCGAAGCGGCGCTTCGGCGCACCCTCGGCCTGCTCCCGGGCGATCACGGCGGCCAGCGCCCGGGCGCTGTCCCGCCGGGGCCCCGCCATCGCCGCCGGGTCGGCGGCCCGCATCGCCCGGAACAGCCCGAGGCCGACGGTGATCGCGTTGCCGCCCAGACCGAGCGCCATCGGCGCGACCATCGGGATCGCCGGCAGGCCGACGCCCAGCGAGACCGCGAGCGGAATGCCGGCCAGCATGTGCGCGCCCTCCAGGGCGCCGAAGGCCACCTTGTCGCGGATCGCGGCCCAGGAGATCTCGGGCAGGAGCTCGAGTGCCAGGCCGTGGCGCGCCGCGAAGCCCTCCGCTTCGGCAACCAGGGGGATCGCGCAGTCGAGCAGCGGCACGTAGCCGATGCGCAGGGTTGTCTTGGCCATCTCGGCTCCGCCTCCTAGACGTCCAGCTGATAGGCGGTGACGATGCTGTGCGCGATCTCCACCAGCTTGCGGTTCTGCTTCATCGCGGCGCGCCGCATGGCGGCGTAGGCCGCTTCCTCGTCGAGCCCCTTCTGCCGCATCAGCAGGCCCTTCGCGCGCTCGATGGTCTTGCGGTCGGCGAGCGCGCTGCGCGCCTCGTCGCGCTCGCGGCGCAGGCGGTCGAAGGCGTTGAAGCGCGAGATCGCCATGTCGACGATCGGCCGGATGCGCTCCTTCCTGAGGCCGTCGACGACGTAGGCGCTGACGCCGGCCTCGATCGCCGCCTGGATCGTCGCCGCGTCGCTCTGATCGACGAACATGGCGATCGGACGCCTCAGCTCGCGGGTCACCTGGAACATCTGCTCCAGCGAGTCGCGGTCGGGGTTCTCGAGATCGATGATGATGACGTCGGGCGCCAGGCTCTCGACCCGGCGGACGAGGTCGAGCGAGGGCCTGACCACGGTGACGCGGCCGTAGCCGCTTTCCCGCAGGCCCTGCTCGACTTGGCCGGCGCGTCCCGGGTCCTCGTCGATCACGAGGATGTTGAGCATGCGCTCGGTCATCGGGGGAGAGCGTCTCCGCGTCCGGTCGCACGGACCGCCATCCCCATGCCTGGCCTCAGGCTTCCGCCGCCGCCGGCTCGCCGCGGCGGAGCGCGACGCGCAGGCGCCCTGCCTCCTCGCTCTGTGCCGCCTCGGAGAAGCGGACGCGCAGCGCCATGAAGGAGCAGGCGGTCACCGCGAGGCCGAGGTAGAGCAGCCCCTGCTGGTAGGTGATCGCCTCGGAGCGGAACAGGAATCCGGCCGCGACCGCGCCGGCATTGCCGCCGGCACCGACGATCCCGGCCACCGAGCCGAGCACCCTGCGGTTGACGAAGGGCACGACGCCGTAGGTCGCGCCCTCCGACATCTGGACGAAGAGCGAGAAGACCAGCATGGCGCCGACCGCCAAAACCAGGGTCGTCATCTGGGAGAAGAGGATCAGGCCCAGGCCCTCGACGAACAGGGCCAGGAACAGGAAGGCCACACGGCCCCTGAGCCCCGAGCGTGCGGCGCAGTGGTCCGACAGGAAGCCGCCCAGCGAGCGCGCGAAGATGTTCATCAGGCCGAACAGCCCGGCGATCAGCCCGGCGGTCTCGAGACCGAGGCTGAAGCGGTCGAAGAAGTAGATCGCCGCGATGTTGTTGATCGTCAGCTCGACCCCGAAGCAGGCGCCGTAGACCACGAAGAGGGCCCAGACCCGGCCGTCGCGCGCCGCGGTCGCGAGGTGCGACAGGGTGCTGCCGGTCTGCTCGGCCGTCGGCAGCCGGCCCTGGGCGCGCAGATCCCTGTAGTCGCCGTCCGGGCAGTCCCGGGTGCCGAACCAGTAGAGCGCGGCCACCGCCAGCAGGGCGAGGCCCGGCGCCACCATCGCCAGGCGCCAGCCGAGCCCGGCCTCGACGCCGGTCGTCATCACGGCGGCGAAGACCAGCGGCATGACCATCTGGGTGACCCCGCCGCCCAGGTTGCCCCAGCCCGCGGTCGTCGCGTTCGCGGTGCCGACCACGTTCGGCGCGAACATCACCGAGGTGTGGTACTGGGTGATGACGAAGGAGGCGCCGATCGCGCCGATCGCCAGGCGCAGCAGCAGGAAGCTGGCGTAAGAATCGGCGAGGCCGATCGCCATCACCGGCAGCGAGCCCAGGACCAGCAGGCCGGTGTAGGTCCGGCGCGGCCCGATGCGGTCGCAGAGCGGGCCGATCAGCATGCGCACCAGCACGGTGATCGCGACCGAGGCGATGATGGTGTTGCCGACCTCGGCCTTGGTCAGGCCGAGGTCGTGGCGGACCACCGCCATCAGGGGAGCGATACCGAACCAGCCGAAGAAGCACAGGAAGAACGCCAGCCAGGTGATGTGGAAGCTGCGCATCTGGATCGACCTGAGGTCGAGGAGGCGGATGCGGGTCGCCTGGTTTCTGATTTCCATCTCGCAAGCCCTTCTGTTGCAGGGCCGGCGCCGCCGGGAGCGGTCGCAACGGCCGGATCCATGTCGCGGCCGCCGGTCGACGTCTCGACGCCCGCCGGCGACCATGGAAAGAAGCAATCAGTCCTCGGGCCCCTGCCTTGGGACCGTCGTGGTTGCGAGCTTCCTTGCCCATCGTCCGCCGTTGGACGCGCGCGGCCCCCAGCGTCGAGGGCTTGCGGGACGGCATCGCCGTCCGCCCGACTGTCCAGCAAGTCCCGGGCCAACCCCCGGCCATCGCCGCCGGTCGGCGTCCAAGTCCCGGAATCGGAAGGCATTTTTTGTGCAGTGCGGCATGACGGCGGCAGCATTGCAGCAACGATCGGCCACGGATCTCTGCCCAGGAATTGACCAGGGCAGGAAGGCGGGGTGAATTTTTGTGCAGTGCGGCATTGCGGGCGCCGCCGGGCGACAAGCAGGCGCGCGCAGGCCGGCTGCAACCGGAGCCGATTCCCGCCGCGAAATCAGTCGTCTATTCGAAAACGGCCGGCGGTGGCCGCGCCCTGGCACGGCCGTTGCTAGTAAGGAGCCGAGCGGGAGCGACGTGGCTTCCCCTCGGCCGCCAGACGAGCGGCTCTCCCAAAGCGGCCCAATGCCGGGCCAGTGCGGATAACGGCGTCCGAAACACCCTTGCGCGACAGCGCGGGCGGTGCGTTCGGGCGCTTTTTCGCTTTTGCCCATCCTTTGACCAGGAGGAGGACGAGCAGGATGACGACGCAGAACAGCCGGCAAGGCCAGCAGGAGCGCGGCGGACGCGAGCGCCTGGTGGTGATCGGCAACGGCATGGCCGGGATGCGCGCGGTCGAGGAGCTGCTGGCGATCGATCCCGGGCGCTACGCGATCACGGTCTTCGGCGCCGAGCCGCGCGGCAACTACAACCGGATCATGCTCTCGCCGCTGCTGGCGGCCGAGAAGCGCTTCGAGGAGATCCTGCTCAACGACCTCGACTGGTACGCCGCCAACGGCATCACGTTGAAGGCCGGCGACCCGGTGGTGGCGATCGACCGCGAGCGGCGTGTCGTGACGGCGCGCTCGGGCCTGGAATGCGGCTACGACCGCCTGCTGCTGGCGACCGGCTCGGACCCGATCGTGATCCCTGTGCCCGGCCGCGACCTGCCGGGCCTGGTCACCTTCCGCGACGTCGACGACGTCGCGGCGATGGTCGCCGCCTCGGCCCGCGGTGGCAGCGCCGTGGTCATCGGCGGCGGCCTGCTGGGCCTGGAGGCGGCCAACGGCCTGGCCGCTCGCGGCATGGAGACGACCGTCGTCCACCTCGCCGGCCACCTGATGGAGCGCCAGCTCGACGCCTCGGCGGCGCACTTGCTGGAAGGCGAGCTGGCGCGCCGCGGCATCACCGTGCTGACCGGCGCCGACACCGCCGAGATCCTCGGCCCCGACCGTGTCACCGGGGTGCGCCTGAAGGACGGGCGGGAGATCCCGGCCGACTTGGTGGTGATGGCCGTCGGCATCCGGCCCAACGCGGCGCTGGCGCGCGAGGCCGCGCTGGAGGTCGGCCGCGGCGTGCTGGTCGACGACGACATGACGACCTCCGATCCGGAGATCCTGGCGGTCGGCGAGTGCGTCGAGCACCGCGGCCAGTGTTACGGCCTGGTGGCCCCGCTGTTCGAGATGGCCAAGGTCGTCGCGAGCCGCCTCGCCGGACGGGATGGGCTGGGCTTCACCGGCAGCGTGCCGGCGACCAAGCTCAAGGTCTCCGGCGTCGACCTCTTCTCGGCCGGCGACTTCTCCGGCGGTCCGGGCAGCGAGGACATCGTGCTCCGCGACGCCGGGCGCGGCGTCTACAAGCGCCTGGTCCTGGCCGAGGGACGGCTGCGGGGGCTGGTGCTCTACGGCGACACGACCGACAGCGCCTGGTACCTGCAGCTGCTGCGCGCGGGCGAAGCGCTCGGAGAGCTGCGCGACAGCCTGGCCTTCGGCCGGGCCTATGCGGGAGGCGCCGTCACCCAGGACCCTAGGCAGGCCGTTGCGGCCCTCCCCGACGAGGCGGAGATCTGCGGCTGCAACGGCGTCTGCAAGGGGCGGATCGTCGAGACGATCGCCCGGGCCGGCCTGACCAGCGCCGAGCAGGTGCGCGCCCACACCAAGGCCTCGGCCTCCTGCGGCTCCTGCAGCGGGCTGGTCGAGCAGCTGCTCGCCGTGACGCTGGGCGAGGACTACCGCGTCGCCGAGGGCGCGGAGCCGATCTGCGGCTGCACGCCCCACGACCACGACAGCGTGCGCCGCCTGATCCTGGCCCGGGAGCTGAAGACCATCCCGGCGGTCATGCAGGCGCTGGAGTGGTCGACGCCGGACGGCTGCCATAGCTGTCGGCCGGCGCTCAACTACTACCTGCTCTGCGCCTGGCCCGGCGAATACCTCGACCAGGCCGCGGCGCGCTTCGTCAACGAGCGCCTGCACGCCAACATCCAGAAGGACGGCACCTATTCGGTGGTTCCGCGCATGTGGGGCGGCCAGACCAGCGCTGCCGAGCTGCGCGCCATCGCCGACGTCGTCGAGCGCTACGCCATCCCGACGGTCAAGGTCACCGGCGGCCAGCGCATCGACCTGCTGGGCGTCAGGAAGCAGGACCTGCCGTCGGTCTGGCGCGACCTCAATGCCGCCGGCATGGTCTCGGGCCACGCCTACGGCAAGGCGCTGCGCACCGTGAAGACCTGCGTCGGCTCCGAATGGTGCCGCTTCGGCACCCGGGACTCGACGGCCATGGGCATCGCGCTGGAGCGCATGACCTGGGGCTCCTGGATGCCGCACAAGGTCAAGCTCGCGGTCTCGGGCTGCCCGCGCAACTGCGCCGAGGCGACGATCAAGGACTTCGGCGTGGTCGCGGTGGAGTCCGGCTGGGAGCTCCATGTCGGCGGCAACGGCGGCATGAAGGTCCGGGCCTGCGACAGGCTCTGCAAGGTCGAGACCGCCGAGGAGGTGAAGCTCTGGTGCGGCGCCTTCCTGCAGCTCTATCGCGAGGAGGCGCGCTACCTGGAGCGCACGGCGCCCTGGATCGAGCGGGTCGGCCTGGAGCACGTCGCCGAACGGCTGTCCGATCCGGATCGGCGTGCCGCCTACCACCGGCGCTTCCTGGAGAGCCAGCGCCATGCCCAGGTCGACCCCTGGGCCGAGCGCGCCGCCGGTGCTGAGGCCGAGGCCTTCCGGCCGCTCGCCAGCGTGGAGGGCTGAGGCCATGAGCCTAGTCATCTCCTGGATCGACGTCGGCGCCCTCGAGGCGATTCCCCGGCAGGGCGCGCGGGTGGTCGCGACGCCGCGCGGCGACGTCGCCGTGTTCCGCACCCACGACGACGGCCTCTTCGCCCTCGACGACCGCTGCCCGCACCGCGGCGGTCCGCTGTCCCAGGGCATCGTCCACGGCCACGCCGTCACCTGCCCGCTGCACAACTGGGTGATCGAGCTGGCCAGCGGCGCCGCGCGCAGGCCCGACGAAGGCTGCAGCCACCGGCACGCGGTCCGGCTCGAGCGCGGCCGCGTGCTGCTGGCGCTGCCCGCCGACGCCGGGCCCGAGGCGGCCGGCCATGGCTGAGGGCGTGCGCACCACCTGTCCCTATTGCGGCACCGGCTGCGGCGTCGTCGCCAGCCGGGCACGCGACGGCTGGGCGGTCGGCGGCGATCCGGAGCACCCGGCCAACCACGGCCGGCTCTGCTCAAAGGGGGCGGCGCTGCCCGACGTGCTGGGCACCGAGGGCCGGCTGCTGCGGCCGACGGTCGACGGCGAGACGGTCGGCTGGCCGGCCGCGATCGCCGCCGTGGCGAGCCGCCTGCGCGCGGTCGTCGAGGAAAGCGGCCCCGATGCCGTCGCCTTCTACGTCTCCGGCCAGCTGCTGACCGAGGACTACTACGTCGCCAACAAGCTGCTGAAGGGCTTCATCGGGTCGCCGCACATCGACACCAACTCACGGCTCTGCATGGCCTCGACCGTGGCCGGCCACAAGCGGGCCTTCGGTGCCGACGTCGTGCCCGGCTGCTACGAGGACCTCGACGAGGCCGAGCTGATCGTCCTGGTCGGCTCGAACCTCGCCTGGTGCCATCCGATCCTGCACCGCCGGGTGCGCGCGGCCCGCGACCGGGGCGCCCGGCTGGTCGTGATCGATCCCCGGCGCAGCGCGACCTGCGACGACGCGGACCTGCACCTGGCGCTGAAACCCGGCAGCGACGTCGCGCTGTTCAACGGCCTGCTCGCCGAGCTCGACCGTCGCGGCCGTCTCGACCGCGCCTGGGCGGCCGGCTTCACCCGCGGCCTGGAGGCGACCCTGGAGGCCGCGCGGGCCGAGGCGACCGACCTCGCCGCCGTCGCGGCGGCCTGCGACCTGCCGCTCGACGCCCTGGAGGGTTTCTGCGAGCTGCTCGCCGGGACGCCCAGGACGGTCACGCTCTTCTCCCAGGGGGTCAACCAGTCGAGCAGCGGCAGCGACAAGGTCAACGCGATCCTCAACCTCCATCTCGCGACCGGGCGGATCGGCCGGCCCGGCATGGGACCCTTCTCGGTGACCGGCCAGCCCAACGCCATGGGCGGCCGCGAGGTCGGCGGCCTGGCCAACCAGCTCGCCGCCCACATGGACCCGGACGATCCGGACGATCTCGACCGGCTGCGCCGCTTCTGGCGCGCGCCGAATCTCAGGGGCGGGCAGGGGTTGAAGGCCCTTGAGCTGTTCGAGGCGGTTGCGGCGCGCCGTATCCGGGCGCTCTGGATCGCCGGCACCAACCCGGCGGTCAGCCTGCCCGAGGCCGAGACGGTGCGCGCCGCCCTCGCGGCCTGCCCCCTCGTCGTGGTCTCGGACGTCACCGCGGACAGCGACACGGCGCGCTTCGCCGACATCCTGCTGCCGGCCGCGGCCTGGAGCGAGAAGGACGGCACGGTCACCAACTCCGAGCGCCGCATCTCGCGGCAGCGCGGCTTCCGCGCGCCGCCCGGCGAGGCGCGGCCCGACTGGTGGATCTTCGCCCAGGTTGGCCGGGCGCTCGGTTACGGCCGGGCCTTCGCCTGGCGGCATCCCTCCGAGATCTTCCGCGAGCATGCCCGCCTCTCGGCCTTCGAGAACGGCGGCAGCCGCGCCTTCGACATCGGCGGCCTCGCGGACCTGAGCCGCGCCGCCTACGATGCCCTGGAGCCGGTGCAGTGGCCTTTCGCGAAGGGCGGCGCGCCGACCGCGCGGCTCTTCGCGACCGGCGGCTTCTTCACGCCGGACGGATGGGCCCGCCTGGTCCCGCTGCGCCGGTCCGAGCCGAAGGAGAGGCCGAGCTTCGTCTTCCCGCTGCTCGCCAACTCCGGTCGCTACCGCGACCAGTGGCACAGCATGACTCGGACCGGCCTGGCGGCCCGCCTGGCCGGGCACCGGCCGGAGCCGCTGGTCGAGCTGCATCCCCGGGACGCCGCCCGCCTGGGCCTCGCCGACGGCAGCCTGGCCCACATCGAGAGCCGCCACGGCGCGGCGGTGATGCGGGTCGCGGCGAGCGAGGCGCAGCGGCCGGGCGAGGTCTTCCTGCCAATCCACTGGACCGACGCCTACGCCTCCCGGGCCGTCGTCGGACGCCTCGTCGCCGGCCACCGCGACCCGCTGTCGGGTCAGCCCGAGAGCAAGCACACGCCGGTCCGCCTCCGTCCCTTCAAGGCATGCTGGAGCGGCTTGTTGCTCAGCCGCCGGGCGGTCTCGCCGGCCGGCATCGGCTACTGGTGCCGCAGCGCCGGCGCCGGCTGCCAGCTCGTCGAGCTGGCGGGCGAGGAGTCCGCACCGCCGGCCTGGCTGGTCGAGCAGCCGCTCGCGGGTGCCGGCCTCGAGCGGCTCGACTACCGCGACTCGGCGCGCGGCGTCCGGCGTCTCGCCTGGCTGGATGGCGACCGCCTGGAGGCCGCGCTGTTCCTCGCCCCGGACCGGCCGCAGGTGGCGCGCGCCTGGCTGCAGGGCCTGTTCGGGCGGGACGCGCTCGGCGCCGCGGAGCGCGCGGGCCTGCTGGCCGGGCGCACGCCGGAGGCCGCCGCGGATCGGAGCCGGCTGGTCTGCGCCTGTTTCGCCGTCGGACTCGCCGAGATCTCGGCGGCGCTCGCCGACGGCCGGGCGACCAGCGCCCCGGAGGTCGGCCGCCTGCTGTCGGCGGGTACCGGCTGCGGCTCCTGCCTGCCCGAGATCGAGGCGCTGGTGCGTGCCGGACGGGAGCGCCGGGGCCCGGAGGCCGCCTGACATGGCGTCGGCGATCGCTTTCCCGGCCCGCCGGCGCCCCACCCGTGACCCGCTGCGCCGATGGTCGCTGCTGCTGGTCGCCTACGGCTCCGCCGGCCCGGCCGGCGCCGCGGCGGAACAGGCCGCCGTCCTGCGGGCCAAGGGCCGCTTCGCCGCCGTCGACGACTGTGCCCTGCACGGCCCGGCGACGCTGGAGGTCGCGCTCGAGGGCCTGCCGCCGGGTCCCAGCCTGCTGCTGCCCTTCCTGATGGCAGAGGGGCACACGCTCGACCACTTGGAGCGGCGCCTGCGAGAGCATCCCTCGGGTCTGCTCTGCGCCGTCGGCCGCCCGCTCGGCACGCTGCCGGGGCTGGCCGAGGTCATGGCGCAACGTGCGGCCGCGATCTGCGCCGGGCGCAGATGGCTGCCGGGAGAGACGGGCCTGCTGCTGGTCGGCCACGGCGCCCGGCGCCACGCCGCCTCGGGCGCGAGCCTTCGGCGCCAGGCGGCGCGCCTCGCCGACCTCGGCGGCTTCGCCGAGGTCGCGACGGCGTTCCTGGAGCAGGCGCCCGGCGTCGTCGAGGCTGCCGCCGCGATGACGGCGCGCCACCGCCTGGCGCTGGGCTTCTTCGCCGACGCCGGACGGCACGCCGGCCACGACTTGCCGGCCCGGCTCGCCGAGACGGCCGGCGGGATCGTCTACGCCGGTCCGGTCGGGCAGGATGAGGCACTGGCCGAGCTGCTGCTGCGCGAGGCCGAGCAGACGATCGGATCGGCAAGTCGGGCCCATGACCTCGAGCGACCCTGATCGAGAGCGGCTGACGGCGGCCTATGTCGCGATCGACGCCGCCAACGCCGAGGACCCGCGCCGCGAGGCCGGGGCCGGCGGCGAGGAGCTGCCGCGCGAGCTCCTTTACGGCCGGCGCATGACCGCCTGGCTGGAGCGCCTCTATCCCGAGGCCGGCACCGCCCTCCGCCTCGCCGCCCGCGCCCAGCACATCCGCCGCTGGGAGATCCCGCGCCGGGACTATCCGGACGGCCGCACGGGCTATCTGCGCTGGCGTCGCGAGCTGCAGCGCCGCCACGCCGGCCACGCCGCGGCCATCCTCGCCGGCGTCGGCTATCCGCCGGAGACCATCGAACGCGTCCGGGCGCTGCTGCAGAAGCAGGGCGCCGGCCGCGACCCCGATGTCGCCCGGCTCGAGGACGCCATCTGCCTGGTCTTCCTGGAGAGCGAGCTGACCGCCTTCGTGGCCCGCCACCCGAGCGAGAAGATCGTCGAGATTCTCCGCAAGACCTGGGTCAAGATGACCCCGGTCGGGCAAGCCGCGGCGCGACGATTGGCCCTTCCCGAGCCGCTCGGCGATCTGCTCGCCGAGGCGCTGGGCGAAGCCGGGCTCGCCAGCGCGTCGCCCGAGGGCTCGAATTCGCCGGGGCTGGAATTGCCGGCGATGCGGGCGAACGACAAGTGCTGACCCTTTGCGGACTGTCTTCGGGTGCGTGTAGGATCGTCGGAACTCCGAAAGGTGAGCAACATTTCCAACGAGGTTCATTGAATGGGCGCCGACCACAATCGGAAACGGCAGAATTTCTGCGACGATCCAGTTTTCTTCGAAGGCTGCAAGAAATTGCGGCAGAACGGCACTGGTCTGGACGGCACCCTCGAGGTCCCCGCGACGTCATCCTGATCGAACACGAAGCATGTCAGAACCACCCGTTGACATTCACGCGTTCGAGACGCCGGCCGATCTTCGGAATTGGCTGGCCCAGCACCACAAGGTCGTGTCTGAATTGTGGGTGCGCATCTACAAGAAAAGGTCTGGCAGACGATCGCTCGTCTGGGCCGATTGCGTCGTGGAGGCCATTGCCCACGGCTGGATCGACGGCCAGAAGAAGCCCCTTGACGGCGACTCCTATCTTCAGCGGCTCTCGCCGCGAAAGCCCGGGGCGAACTGGTCGAAAAAGAACTGTGCACATGCCGAACGCCTGATTTCAGAGGGACGCATGACAGAGGCCGGGCAGCATCAGGTCGATGCCGCGAAGGCTGATGGTCGCTGGGAGAATGCCTATGCGGGATCGTCCGAAGGCGAGATTCCACAGGATTTCCTCGACGCGCTCGAAGGTAATCCCGCCGCAAAGGCTTTCTTCGCGACGCTGGATCGCAAGAATCGGTATTCGATCTATTATCGCCTGCACACGGCAAAACGCCCCGAGACCCGCGCAAAACGTCTGAAAAATATGCTGGAGAAACTCGCAAGGGGAGAGGGGCTTCACTGACATCCCCCTCCCGGGGCGCAGCGGACCTTCCGCTCCGCTACGTCCGGCCACCGTCGGCTGCGACGAGCCGTACCGTGCAGACCGGAGCGACGTTGGTGGCCCGGCGCCGGGACCCTTGCTCCCCCGTCCCGGCGGCCGGGCGGCAGTGCAGGCGACTGCCAGCCCCGGCCGGCGACGAGCGGGCGCCTCCGGCCGTCCCGCCGCGCCGATGGAACGGCTCCGCCGGCGCCGACGCCCGGGCCGGACGTCGGAGACGGAGAGGGGGGCTCGCGCGCCCGACGACCCGCGACCCCCGCCTCCGGGCCTTCACAGAAGGCCTGGCCGAGGTCGCTGCCGTGCAGCGGGGCGATGCGCCGGGAAGGCAGCGCCCCGCACGGGTCGAAGAGCGGGCTCGGCGAGCGCCGCCATCCCCGCAGGGCAGGGTTCCCCCTAGCGCGTGATGTCGGGCTCGACGAGCTTGGCGAGCTTGCGCAGCGAATCCTGCCAGCCGAGGTAGCAGGCCTCGGGCGGGATCACGTCCGGCACGCCTTGCTGCTCGATGGCGAGCTCGGTGCCGACCGACACGGCCTTCAGGCTGACGGTGACCCGCATCTCGCCGGGCAGGTTCGGGTCGTCGAAGCTGTCCGTGTAGACGAGGCGCTCGCCCGGCACGAGCTCGAGGTAGGTGCCGCCGAAGGAATGGCCCTCGCCCGTCGTGAAGTTCCGGAAGGTCATCCTGTGGCGGCCGCCGACCGTCGGATCGAGCTCGTGGACCGTGCAGAGGAAGCCGTAGGGCGGCAGCCAGCTGGCCACGGCGTCGCTCTCGAGAAAGGCGCGATAGACCTTCTCGGGCCTGGTGGCGATGACTCGGTGCAGTCGGATCGTGTTGGGCATGGTCGGTTTCCTCCTGGTTCGACTTCATGAGTGACGGTCGAGGTTGGCCGGGCTGAACAGCAGCTCCAGGTAGCGCGTGAGATGATCGATGCTGTCGGCGGCGATCGCCGCTCCGCCCTTGGCCTTGGCGAGAATGAAGGCGCCCTGGAGCACGGCCTGGGTATGGAGCGCGAGCGACCTGGCGGTCCAGTCGGCGGAGAGGCCCCGGTCGCGCATCGCCGCCTCGATGTCGGCTTCCAGCGTCTCGGCATGGCCGCTGATGCTGCGCTCGCAGGCATCGCGGATCGCCGGCGCCGTCTCGTAGGTTTCCTGCACCATGGTGCCGACGAGGCAGGTGAAGTCGGGCACGCCGCCCTGCAGCAGCGCCTTGCGAAAGGCGAGGTAGCCCAGCACGCGATCGAGCGGATCGGCGTGGTCGTGATAGGGCGCTTCGGCGAACAGCGCCGCGGTCGTCTGCGACCAGTGCTCCGCGGCGGCCACGCCGAGCGCATCCTTGCTCTTGAAGTGATGGAAGAAGGCGCCCTTGGTGACGCCGGCCCGCACGCAGAGCTCGTCGACCGTGGTCGCCGAATAGCCCTTGGCCCGGATCAGGGACAGGGCGGCGTCCAGAAGCTTCAGTCTCGCGTCCGGCTTCGCGGCGGTCCTGGCCATGCTGTCCTCCTCGATGAACGAACAATACCAACTAGTCGGTATGTTCTGCAAGCAGGAAATTCCCGTGTCGACGACCCGGGGCCCGACCGCTCCTCAGATCATCGTCTCGCCGCGGTCGACCGTCAGGCTCTGGCCGGTGATGTCGCGTCCCGCGTCGGAGGCGAGGAAGAGGTAGGGGGCAGCGAGGTCGCTCGGCTCCATCAGGCCGCCGAAGGCCTGGGCGGCCACGACCTCGTCGAGCACGGCCTCCTCGGTCAGGCCGCGGCGCGCGGCGCTTTCGCGGGCCGAGCGCAGGGCGGCCTCGGTGCGCACCCAGCCTGGGCAGACGGCGTTGACCGCGATGCCGCGCGGCGCCAGTTCGCGGGCCAGCGATCGGACCAGGCCGAGGGTCGCGTGCTTGGAGGCGACGTAGGCCGAGAACTCGGCGACCCCGACCTTCGACCAGATCGAGGCGGTGAAGAGGATGCGGCCGCCCTCGGGGATCAGCGGCAGGCAGAGCCGGGTCATCAGCCAGGAGCCGACGACGTTGATCTCGACGACCCGGCGGAAGGTCTCGACGACCTCGGGCCCCTCGGCCGCGATCGGCGTGATGCGCTCCAGGCCGGCGTTGTTGACCAGCACGTCGACCCGCTCCAGCCCGGCCAGGGCCGCCGTCACCGAGGCCTCGTCGGTGATGTCGCAGGGCAGGGCCTCGACCGGCCGGCCGGAGAGGGCGGTCAGGCGCGCGGCGGCTTCGGAGAGGCCCGGGTCGTCGGCCAGCACGGTCAGCTCTGCGCCGGCCCGGGCGAAGCCCTCGGCGATGCCGTAGCCGATGCCGCGGCTGGCGCCGGTGACCAGCACCCGGCGGCCGGAGAAGTCGTAGCGGGGGGCCGTCACGCCGGCAGGCCCGTCACGCCAGCGCGACCAGGTCGATCTCGACCAGGGCGCCGACGGCGAGGCCGGTGACGCCGACGCAGGTGCGCGTCGGCAGGGCGCCGAAGGGTTTCAGGTAGGCGCTGTAGACCTCGTTCATCGCGGCGTAGTGGCCCTGGAAGTCGGTCAGGTAGACGCGCACGTTGAGCGCCTTCTCCCAGCCGGTGCCGGCGGCGGCCAGCACCGCGCCCAGGTTGTCCAGCACCTGCCGGGTCTGCGCCTCGATGCCGCCCTCGACCAGGCGCTTGCCGCCGCCGGGCAGGGTCGGCATCTGGCCGGTGACGAAGACCAGGCCGTTCGCCCTGACCGCGTGGCTGAAGGGCGCGACGGGCTCGGGCGCGCCCGGCGCCATGATGTGCTGGATGTCGCTCACGCTCTGGTCTCCTCCCGATCAGTTCGCTGGCCGGATCAGCATCAAGGGATCGCCGGCGCGCACCACCTGGCCCGGCTTGCAGAGCAGCTCCAGGACCGTGCCGGCGCAGGGCGAGGATACCTCGGTCTCGGTCTTCATGGCTTCCAGCACCGCGACGGCCTCGCCGCGGGCGATCGACCGGCCGGCGGCGGTGTCGAGCTTCCAGACCACGCCGGCCATCGGCGATTCGACGGCGCGCGCGCCCTCGGGGATCTCCAGGGCCGGCGCCGCGGCGGCCGGCCCGCCCTCGTCCGAGACCACGGCGGCGATGCCCTGCTCGGCCCAGCGCCGGCGCTCCTCGGCGAAGGCGGCGTTGCGCTTCGCGGTGAAGGCCGCGATCTCGCCCTCGTGCTCGGCCAGGAAGCGGTGGTGGGCCTTCAGCTCGAAGCGGCCCGCCTCGATCTCCGGCGCCCAGCCGCCGTAGGGGAAGGCCTCGCGCAGCTCCAGCAGCTCGGCCGGCTCGACGGGATGGAAGCGGATGCGGTCGAAGAAGCGCAGCAGCCAGGGTCTGCCCTCGGCGAAGGGGGCGGTCCGGCGCCAGGTGTTCCAGACCTGCACCGTGCGGCCGACGAACTGGTAGCCGCCCGGCCCCTCCATGCCGTAGACGCAGAGGTAGGCGCCGCCGATGCCGACGGCGTTCTCCGGCGTCCAGGGCCGCGCCGGGTTGTACTTGGTGGTGACGAGGCGGTGGCGCGGGTCGAGCGGGCTGGCGACCGGTGCGCCCAGGTAGACGTCGCCCAGGCCGTAGACCAGGTAGTCGGCCTCGAAGACGACGCGCTTCACCTCGTCCACCGAGTCCAGGCCGTTGACCCGGCGGATGAACTCGATGTTCCAGGGGCACCAGGGCGCGTCGGGCCGCACGGTCTCCTGGTAGCGGCGGGTGGCGAGGCGCGTCGACTCGTCGTCCCAGGACAGCGGCAGGTGGACGATGCGGCTCGGCACCACGACGTCGTCGAGCGGCGGCAGCTCGGCCTCGAGCGCCCGCAGGATCTCCAGCATGCGGGTCGCGGAGAGCCGGCGGTTATCGAAGTGCACCTGCAGGGAGCGGATGCCGGGCGTCACCTCGATGACCGCCTCCAGGGCCTCGCGCTCCAGGCGCTGCTGCAGCTCGTGGGCGCGCACGCGCAGGTCCAGGCTCAGCTCCATCGGGCCGAACTCGACCAGCAGGAAGTCCTCGCCGGTGCGGCGGTAGCAGACCGGCACCTCGCGCTCCTCGTCGCGCGCCACCACCGCGTCCTCGGGCTCGGCGGGGCCGCGGAGGATCGCCGGCAGGGCAGGGGCCGCGAGGCTTGCGACCAGGCGCTCCTGGGCCTCCTCCAGGGCCTCGGCCTGGGCCAGGCTCAGGCGCCGGAAGCGGACGCCGTCGCCGGGCTTGAGCTGCCCCAGCTTCCAGAGCTCGGCCTTGGCGACGACCAGCGGGCAGACGAAGCCGCCCAGGCTGGGGCCGTCGGGGCCGAGCAGGATCGGCATGTCGCCGGTGAAGTCGAGCGCGCCGATGGCATAGGCGTTGTCGTGGATGTTCGAGGGGTGCAGGCCGGCCTCGCCGCCGTCCTCGCGCGCCCATTCGGGCTTCGGGCCGATCAGCCGGACGCCGGTGCGCGCCGAGTTGAAGTGCACCTCGTAGCGGGTCGCGAAGAGCGTCTCGACGTCGGCCTCGCGGAAGAAGTCGGGCGCGCCGTGGGGGCCGTAGAGTGCGCCGATCTCCCACTCCGTGCCGATCTCCGGCCGCGCCGCGGCGGGCAGGGCGGCTGGCCCGGCGACGGCGCCCTCCCGGTTCAGGCGCAGCACGTCGCCGGTGCGCACCAGGCCGGTCGCGTGGCCGCCGAAGCGGCCGAGGTCGAAGGTCGAAGCGCTGCCCAGGTAGCGCGGCACGTCGAAGCCGTGGCGCACGGCGAGGCAGCCGCGCAGGCCGGGCCCGCGCACCCGGCCGATCTCCAGGACCTGGCCGGCCCTGACCGGCACCGCCTGCCAGGCTGGCAGGGCCTCGTCGTCGAGCCGGGCCTCGAAGCCGGCGCCGGTCAGCGCGACCAGGGCGTCGGCGGCGAAGCGCAGCGTCGGGCCCTGCAGGGTGAGCTCCAGGGCCGGCGCGTCCGCGGCGTTGCCGACCAGGCGGTTGGCGAGGCGGTGGGACAGCGCGTCCATCGGCCCGCTCGGCGGCACACCGACGTGCCAGTAGCCGACCCGGCCCGGCCAGTCCTGCACCGAGGTCGCGGTGCCGCCGGACAGCACCTCGACGGTCGCCGGGCGGAAGTCGAAGCCGGCGAGGGCGCGGGTCGAGACCCGGCCCTCGCGGAAGAAGGCCGCGTCGACGGCCTGCCGCAGGTAGTCGAGGTTGGTCTCGATGCCGTAGAGCCGGGTCCCGGCCAGGGCCGCCGAGAGGCGCCGGATCGCCTCGCTGCGGCTCGGCGCCCGGACGATCAGCTTGGCGAGCAGCGGGTCGTAGTGGGTCGAGATCTCGCTGCCGGTCTCGATCCAGCCGTCGACCCGGACTCCCTCGGGGAAGGCGACCTCGGTCAGCCGGCCGGAGGAGGGCCGGAAGTCGCGGCCCGGGTCCTCGGCGTAGAGCCGCACCTCGATCGCCGCGCCCCGCGGCTCGGGGGCGACGATCTCCGCGCGCGGCAGCTCGCCGGCCGCGAGGCGGACCATCCAGGCGACGAGGTCGAGGCCGGTCACCGCCTCGGTCACCGGGTGCTCGACCTGCAGGCGGGTGTTGACCTCGAGGAACCAGAAGGCGCCGCTGGCGGCGTCGAGGATGAACTCGACCGTGCCGGCCGAGCGGTAGGAGACCGAGCGGCCGAGCGCGACGGCGGCCTCGGACAGGGCCCGGCGCTGCTCGCCGCTCAGCCCCGGCGCTGGCGTCTCCTCGACGACCTTCTGGTTGCGCCGCTGCAGCGAGCAGTCGCGCTCGCCGAGCGCGATCACGTGGCCCTCGCCGTCGCCGAAGATCTGCA
The DNA here is from genome assembly GCF_900177295.1 of Tistlia consotensis USBA 355. GTDB lineage: Bacteria > Pseudomonadota > Alphaproteobacteria > Kiloniellales > DSM-21159 > Tistlia > Tistlia consotensis. The sequence goes on along the minus strand of NZ_FWZX01000012.1, from coordinate 66,459 downwards.
CCTCGACGTGGCGCGCCTCGGCGACGAACTTCTCCAGGTAGAGCCCGGCGTCGCCGAAGCTGGCGGCGGCGAGGCGCCGGACCTTCTCGAAGAGGCCCGGCAGCTCCTCCGGCGTGCGGCAGAGCTGCAGGCCGATGCCGCCGCCGCCGGCCGTCGACTTCAGCATCACCGGGTAGCCGATCGCCGCCGCCGCCGCCTCAGCCTCGGCGAGCTCGGCCAGCAGGCCGCTGCCGGGCAGCAGCGGCACGCCGCTGGCCTCGGCCGCCGCGCGCGCCGTGTGCTTCAGGCCGAAGGTGCGCAGCTGCGCCGCGGTCGGGCCGACGAAGGCGATGCCCTCGGCCTCCAGCCGCTCGCAGAGCTCGGGCGCTTCCGACAGGAAGCCGTAGCCGGGATGGACGGCGGTCGCGCCGGTCTCGCGGCAGGCGGCGAGGATCGCCTCGATCGAGAGGTAGCTCTCGGCCGCCGGCGCCGGGCCCAGGCGCACGGCCCGGTCGGCGAGGCGCACGTGCGGCGCGTGGCGGTCGGCGTCGGAATAGACCGCGACCGAGTCCAGGCCGAGGTCGCGCAGCGTCCGGATGATCCGGCAGGCGATCTCGCCCCGGTTGGCGACCAGCACGCGCAAGGGCTCAGTCTCCCGGGGTGGCGGCGACGGCGGCGACCGTGGCGGCGTCCCAGATCAGCACCCTGACCGGCGTCGGGTTGAAGCCGTTGCAGGGGTTGTTGACCTGGGGGCAGTTCGAGATGACGCAGAGGATGTCCATCTCGGCGCGGACCTCGACGTAGTTGCCCCGGCCCTCCAGCCCGTCGAGGATCGCGAGGTCGCCGTTCGGCCGGATCGGCACGTTCATGAAGAAGTTGATGTTCGGCACGATGTCGCGCTTGGTCATGCCCCAGCGCGCCGTCTCCAGGACGAAGTTCTCCCGGCAGGCGTGCATGTAGCGGGTGTGATGGCCGAAGCGCACGGTGTTGCTCTCGACCGAGCAGGCGCCGGCCGAGGTGTCGTGGTTGCCGACCGTGTCGGCGATCACCGTGGCCAGGACGTTGCCCTCGTTGGAGAGCAGGCGGCTGCCGGTCGTGATGTAGGGCGAGCCCTGGGCTGCCACCGTGTCCTGGGAGGAGTAGCGCTCGCCGTGGTCGCGGGCGCTGTAGAACAGCGTGTCGACGGCCTGCTGGCCCTCCAGGTCGACGATGCGCAGCGCCTGGCCCTGCTCGAGCAGCTCGGACCAGGGGCTGTTGGCCGGCACCGTGCGGTCGTAGAAGGCCGCGGCGGGATCGAGCCGGCTGGCCATGAGGTTGGTGGTGAGGTTCGTGACGGTCATGGCGATGCTCTCCTGCTCAGGAATAGAGCGGGTCGGTGTTCTCGAAGCCGCGCACGGCCTCCTCGCTGCCGGTGCGGCAGAGGTCGTCGGCGGCCGGCGGCGGCGCCTGCCACAGCGTCACCGCGACCGGCTTTGCGGGCTGGCCGGCCGGCGCCAGCGGGTGCGGGCAGTTCGACAGCGCGACCAGCACGTCCATCTCGAAGCGCAGGTCGAGCCGCGCGCCCGGCGCGCTGCCGGCCGGATCCCAGGTCAGGCGGCCGTCCGGGTCGACGCCGGCGCCGGCGAAGAAGGTGATCGCGGGGTGCAGGTCGCGCCGGCCCAGGCCGAATTTCGAGGCGGCCAGCAGGAAGTTGTCGCGGCTGTTGCGGAACGGTCCGTCGGTGCTCGGCGCGCCGGGCGTCGGCAGGGCGGTGGCGCGGCGCGAGGGGCCGACGATGCAGTCGTTGAAGCCGCCCGTGTCGTCGGTGATCGAGGCCAGCACCCGGCCCATGTCGCTGAACAGCACTCGCCCCTTGGCGATCCGCGAGGTCCACTGCAGCTTGACCGTGTCGGCGGCGTTGAAGCGCTCGGAAGGGTCGGCGAGCGCCCAGATCTGCGCCGAGACGCCGGGCGAGCCCTCGGGGTTGGCCAGGCGCAGGGCCTGGCCGCGCCGGATCGCGGCGCGCCAGTACCAGCCGGCCGGGATCGTCTCGCGCAGGATCACCAGGCTCTCGTCCAGGGTCTCGGGGTTGCCGGGCGCGGCGGCCAGCCTGGCCTCGAAGGCGCCGGCCTCCTGGGCCTTGGCCTTCAGCTCTTCGTAGCGCCTGCGCAGCGCGACGGGATCGTGGGTCATCGCGGCTCCTTCCGCCGTCCTGCTCGGGAATAGTCGGGGGTCATGGGACCGGCAGTCTCCCGCCCTCCAGCCAGGGATGGCTCGAGTGGCGGATGCGAGCGATCCCGTCGGTGCCGATCTCGGCGAAGGAGATCGGGCAGTCGAGGAGGTCGCGCAGGGCCTGGCGGTCGCCCGCCGCCGCCGCCGCCTCGGCGCGCTCGACCAGGCCGCCCGGCGGCGGCGGCGCCGGCCGCCGGTCCTCGGCCAGCGCGACCCAGCGGCCGGCGCGCAGCAGGAAGCGCGGAAAGGGGGCGCGCTCGACGCGCGCGGCGAAGGGGCCCTCGGCGCCGTCCTCGCGCAGCCAGTCCTCGCCATAGGCGACGTGCAGGCCGGTCTCGGTGAAGCGGCCCGGGCCGGTGGCTTCCATGATGCCTTCGTCCGGCGGGCCGTCGGAGGGCGCGAAATCGATCACCCGCCGCCACGCCAGCTGGCCGGTGCGGTACTGCTGGCCGCCGGCGAAGCCTTCCTGGCGGGCCAGCGCCAGCAGATCGGGAATGTCCAGCTCGTCGAGGCCGGCGGCGCCGGTCAGGTCGGGGCGGTCGGCCGGGATGCGCAGGTCGGCGTGGTGTTCCGGCGTCTGCAGCCAGAGCACCAGGGTCGTCGCGTCGCGCGTGCCGTCGGGCCGGATCAGCGAGAGGCGCCGCCAGAGGCCTTGGTAGGCCGCCGGCACCGGCGCGTCGCGCCAGGGCTCGTGGTTCGTGGTCGCCCGGTCCGGATTCATGGCCTCAGCTCAGGGCGGTCAGCGAGAGGGCGCCGCCCATGGCGAGCAGGATGCCGAGCCACTGGCGGGCGTTGACCCGCTCGCGCAGCAGGGTGCGGCCGAGCAGCACGGTGACGACGCCGAAGGCCGAGGAGATCACCACCCCGAAGGCGCCCTCGGGCACCGCCGTCGCGGCGTAGAGCGCGAAGACCCCGACGCCGTCGAGCAGGCCCTGCAGGGCGATCACCGGCAGCCAGCGGGCCGAGCCGGCCGGCAGCGGCCGGGGCCTCAGCAGCAGCAGCGGGACGATGGTCGCCGCGGCGGCGCCGCGCGCGACCGCCAGAGTGCCGATCTGCGAGCTGCCGGCGGTCGCCGGGCCCGCGAGATAGACCGAGACGACCATGAACAGGCCGGCGGCCAGCGCGCAGGCGACGACCAGCAGGCGCCGGCCCGCCGGCTCCCGCGCCGCCTCGACCGGCGCGCGCTCCTCCGTCCGGCCGATCTCGCCGTAGGCCGCGACCAGCCAGCCGCCGGCCAGGGTGACGGCGCAGGCGGCGGCGAGCGGCGGCGTCACCGCCAGGCCCTGGAAGAGCGCGCCGTAGAGCACGGCCCAGATCGGATAGGTCGCGGCCAGCGGGATCACGTAGGTGATCTGGCCGAGGGCGAGCGCCGTGTAGAAGGCCATCATGCCGAGCGCCGAGACGCCGCCCGAGGCGACCGCGGAGCCGAGCTGGAGGCCGCCGTGCGGGAAGCCGAGGCCGAGGCCCAGCGCCGCGACCCCGAAGATCAGGCAGCCGGCCAGCAGCATGGCCGCGGCGACCTGCAGCGGCCCGAGGGCACGGCTGGTGAAGCGGGCGGCGAAGTCGGCCAGGCCCAGTGCGCCGGCGCCGAGCAGGCCGTAGAGCTCCATGGCGCCGCTCAGCGCGGCGCGACGGCGAACTCGGCCGCGATGTCGCGCACGATGCCCGACACGCTGTCATCGGCGATCAGCCTACCATTCTCCGCGCTGGCGCCCCTGGCCGGCGAGAGCGAGCCGCTGGGCGGCACCCAGCGCTTGCCCGAGGGGAAGATCTCGTAGGCCGGGAAGGCCGCCGGCGCCTCGTCCTCCGGCATCCGGCTCAGGTCGACCAGGTCCGGGAAGAAGTGCAGCATCAGCGAGGTCTCGATGACCGCCGCGTGCTCCAGGGCCATGCCCGGGAAGCCCTCGGGGAAGACCGTCGCCAGGGTCGCGTCGCGGATGTAGTCCCAGTACTCCAGGCGCATGACCGTGACGTCGCGGATGTCGTCGTAGCGCGCCTCGCGCAGCGCCAGGTCGATGCCCTCCATGATGAACATCATGTTCTCGTAGTGGCCGTTGACCACGATGATCCGGCGCGCGCCGTGGCGCATGAACTCGCGCAGCACGTCGCGCACGACGTTGAAGTAGGTCGCGCCGTCCAGGCTGGTCGTGCCGACGAAGTCCTGGCCGCCGCCCATCTTCGGCTGCGACTTGCAGCCATAGACGATGGGATCGGCGACGATCGCGCCGAGCCGGCCCGCGACCTCCTGGCAGACCCGGGTCGGCAGCAGCTTGTCGACGCCGAGCGGCAGGTGATGGGCGTGCTGCTCGATGGTGCCGCAGGGCAGCAGCAGCAGGGCGCCGTCCTTGAGCCGCCGGTCGTACTCCGACCAGCTCATCTCCGACATCATCACCGTGTCGCGCAAGCCTCGACCTCCTGTCCGTTCCCTCGATGCCCCGCTTCCGCGCCGCGGCCTGTTGCGCATCCGGGCGACCGAACCGTCTGGTTGTCCGGGACCGCGGCGGCGGAAGCTGGGCGCAGGGTAGGCGGCCCCGCGGCGGCTTTACATAGTCGAGGTTTCACCTTTACTTTGAAAAATATCAAAACAACGATCGGGAGCCGCCCTTGCAGCTCGATCCCATCGACCTGCGCCTGCTGCGCGTGTTCCAGGCGATCGCCGACCACGACGGCTTCGCCGGCGCCCAGGCGCACCTCGGCCTGACCGCCTCGACCCTGTCGATCCACCTCGGCAACCTGGAGAAGCGGCTCGGCGTGGTGCTGTGCCAGCGCGGGCGCGGCGGCTTCCGCCTGACCGGGAAGGGCCGCCAGCTGCAGGCCGCCGCGCGCCGCCTGTTCCTGGCCATGGAGGACTTCCGGGCCGAGGCCGCGGCGCTGCGCGACCGCCTGTCCGGCGAGCTGCGGCTCGGGGTCAACGACAACACGCTGAGCGACCCGCGCGCGCCGCTCAGCGAGGCGATGCGGCGCTTCGCCGGGCGCGACGCCGAGGTCCACGTCAGCCTGACCGTCGACGAGCCGGGCGAGCTGACCGCCGCCCTGCTCGACAGCCGCCTCAACGCGGCGATCGGGGCCTTTCCGCGCAAGGTCGCGGGGCTGGCCTACAGCCCGCTCTACGGCGAGCGCCACAGCCTCTACTGCGCCGCCGGCCATGCCTTCTTCGACCGGCCCGACGCCGCGATCTCCAACGTCGCGGTGGCGACCGCGCCGCTGGTCGGCCGCAGCTTCGACCTGGAGCGCGACCTGACGCTGATCGGCGCCGCGGCCCAGGCCGCGACGGTCGACAACATGGAGGCGCAGGCGACCCTGGTGCTGTCGGGCGCCTACCTCGGCTTCCTGCCCGACCACTTCGCCGCGCAGTGGGTGAGGCAGGGCCGGATGCGGGCGATCCGGCCCGCCGACTACCGCCAGACCCTGCCGATGCAGCTGGCCCTGCGCAGCGGCGCGGCGCGCACCCCGGTGCTCGAGGCCTTCCTCGAGGATCTCTTCGCGGCGAACAATTCTCTTGAGAACGTCAAAGTGAAGCCCTAGGATCGCCTCCGCGCATTCGGGTGCCGTGCCGCCGGCCGAGGGAAGCTCCCATGGCAGAGGCCCGCACCGCCTTCCAGTCCGTCCCGGTCGTCGACGTCTCGGGGCTGCGTTCCGGGGATCCGGCCCTGCGCCGCGCGACCGCCGCCGAGCTCGCCCGCGTCGGCCGCGAGGTCGGCTTCCTCTACGTCGTCGGCCACGGCATCCCCGAGGCGACCATCGAGGGGCTGCTCGACGCGGCCCGGCGCCTCTTCGCCCTGCCGGCCGAGACCAAGCAGCGCTACTACATCGGCCGCTCGAGCAACCACCGGGGCTACGTGCCGCGCGGCGAGGAGCGCTTCTACGGCTACGGCGACGACCTCAAGGAGGCCTTCGACACGGCGCTCGACCTGCCGGCCGACGATCCCGACTACCTTGCCGGCAACCGTATGCTCGGCCCCAACGTCTGGCCGGCCGAGGTCGAGGGCTTCGACCGCCAGGTCACGGCCTACTATGCCGCGGCGCTGGACCTCGGCAAGACGCTGATCCGCGGCTTCGCCCTCGGCCTGGGCCTGCCGGAGGAGGCCTTCGCCCAGCACGTCACCAAGCCGACGACCCAGCTGCGCCTGGTCCACTATCCGCCGATCGACTCGCTGCCCGAGTCCGAGCGCGCCAACGTCATGGGCATCGGCGGCCATACCGACTACGAGTGCTTCACCATCCTGCTGCCGACCGCACCGGGCCTGCAGGTCATCAACGGCGACGGCGAGTGGATCGAGGTGCCGCCGATCCCGGGCGCCTTCGTGATCAACATCGGCGACATGCTGGAGGCCTGGTCGAACGGCGCCTACGTCGCGACCAGCCACCGGGTCCGGCAGGTCACCGAGGAGCGCTACTCCTTCCCGATGTTCTTCGCGACCGACTACGACACGGTGGTCGCGCCGCACCCCGATCTCGTCGGTCCGGAGAATCCGCCGCGCTATCCGGCGCTCAGCGCCGGCGACCACCTGGTCGGCCAGACCATGCAGACCTTCGGCTACCTGATCGATGGCCTGAAGGACGGCAGCGTCCAGCTGCCCGAGGGCTCCCGCGGCCTCAACGAGTTCGGCCGCTTCGAGCAGGAGCGCAAAGCGGGCTGATTTACCTCGCCCAAATCTTCTCTCGTCATCCCGGGCGCTAGGCGAGCCCGAAAGCCGTCAGGCTTTCGGGTGGCGAGCCTTGCGACCCGGGATCCAGGGTCGTCCCGCTGCGGCCTGTGGCCCCTGGGTCCCGGACAGCTCGCTTTGTCGACGGCAGCAGAGCTGCCGGGCAAAGCGGCTTCCGGGATGACGGCATGAGAACGGGTGGTTGTCCGCTAGTACATCGCCGCGCCGCCGTTGACGTCGATGACCGTGCCGGTCAGGTAGCTGGCGTCCGGGCCGAGCAGGAAGGCGACGGCGCCGGCGACGTCCTCGGGGCGGCCGATGCGGCCGAGCGGGATGCCGGTGCCGTGGGCCTTGAGGTCGGGATACTGGGATTCGCGGCGCAGCATCTCGGTGTCGGTCGGGCCGGGCGCCACGGCATTGACCAGCACGGCCGGGGCCAGCTCGCGGGCGAGCGCGCGGGTCAGGCTGATCACGCCGCCCTTGCTGGCGCAATAGGCCGAATAGTCGACGCGGCCGAGGTGCGCGAGCTCCGAGGCGATGGCGACCAGGCGCGGCTTGGCGGCCTCGCCCTCGGCCGGGTCCCAGGAGAAGCGGCGCGCCGCCTCGCGGGCGGCCAGGAAGACGCCGCGCAGGTTGACCGCGACGACCCGGTCGAACTCGGCGGCGCTGGTCTCGACCAGCGGCTTCTCGAGCACGACGCCGGCGTTGCAGACCAGGCCGTCGATTCGGCCGAGGCGCTGCCGGGCGACCTCGAAGGCGGCGACCATCGCCGCCTCGTCGGTCACGTCGCAGGCGAGGAAGTCGATTCCGGCGCCGGGGGCGCTCCCACGTCCCTCGACAGGCTCGGGACGAAGCGAACCTGAGAGCTCGCCCGGATCCGGGCTTCGTCCCGAGCCTGTCGAGGGACGTGACGGCTCCGCGAGGTCGAGCCCGATGACCGCTGCGCCGCGGGCGGCCAGGGTCTCCGCGATCACGAGGCCGATGCCTCTGGCGGCGCCGGTGACGACCACCGCCCGACCCGAGAGGCTGCTCACCTGCGGGCGTCCTCGCTGGCCCGATAGGTGTAGGCCGCCTTGATGTTGCTGGTCGTCCAGTCGCCGGCCTTGACCGGCGGGTACTTCGGCGGGTTGTCCGGGCCCTGGCAGGTCGGCAGGCACTCGATCGTCGCCTCGTAGTCGGCGCCGAAGAAGAAGGCCAGGCTGTAGCGCTCGGCGCCGCTGCGGTTGATCACCCGGTGCACGGTCGAGACCAGCCGGCCGTTGGTCCAGCGCTCCATGCAGTCGCCGATGTTGATGATGAAGGCGCCGGGCAGGGGCGGGGCGTCGATCCACTCGCCGCGCCGGTTGCGGACCTGCAGGCCGGGCTGGCTGGCGGCCAGGATGGTGAAGCACTCGTAGTCGCTGTGCGCGCCGATGCCGATGTGGCGGCCGTCGACCTCCCTGGGCGGCTGCTGCGGGTAGTGGATCGCGCGCAGCTGGATCATCGGCTTGCCGATCTTGTCGTCGAACCAGTCCTTGGGCAGCCCGAGGCCGAGCGCGATGCCGTGGAACAGCAGGCGGCCGATGGCGTGCACGCCGTCGAGGTAGGACGAGAGCACCGGCCTGAACTCGGCCGGCCGCTCCGGCCAGACGTTGGGGCCGTACATCATGTTGCCGGCCAGGTAGTCGGGGTCGTCGGCCGGCAGCTCGAGGCCGAGCTCGAAGGCCTCCTGCAGGTCGGCGCCGCCCTCGTGGGGGTCGGCATGCAGGCCCTCGAAGGGCACGTAGCCGCGATGCCGCGCCAGCTTGTGGATGTCGAGGCCGGCCTTCTCCGCCTCGGGCCGCTCGAAGTAGCGCGCCATCGCCTCGAAGGTCGCGTCGAGCTGGCTCCCGGGCATGCCGTGGCCGGTGACGTAGACGAAGCCGACGGTCTCCATCGCCTCGGCCAGCGCCGCGCCGACCGCTGCCGCCGCGGCGGGATCGCCGCCGCGCAGGCCGGCGATGTCGACCTGCGGGATCTCGGAGAAGTCCAGGCGGCGCGCCGCCTGGTCGTGCCGGTCGAGGTTCCGGGTGTTGGCCTGGAGGTCGTGCATCGCGTAAAGCCGCTCCTCTCGTCGCTCGCTCACTCGCCGGCGTGGCACAGCAGCTCGGGCTGCCTCGGCGGCTCGTCGGCCGGGTCGGCGACGACGGCCGGGCCCATGCGGTCCGCCCAGGAGCGGAAGATGTCCTGCATCGTGCGGCTCTCCTCGGCGCCGGCGAGGCCGAGCGAGGGCTTGCGCTGCGGATCGAGCCGCAGGTGCTGGGTGATCGTCGAGCCGTAGGCCTCCGGCGCCTGCGGGTCGTGGCGCACCTTGTCGATCATCAGCACCCGCGTGCCCAGGGTGAAGGCCTCCTGGATGTCGTGGGTGACCATGATGATGATCATCCGGTTGGCCCGCCAGAGGTCGAGGATCAGCCCGTGCATCGACTTCTTGGTGCTCTGGTCGAGCGCGCCGAAGGGCTCGTCGAGCAGCAGGACCTTCGGCTCCATGATCAGCGCCTGGGCGATCGCCAGGCGCTGCTGCATGCCGCCGGACAGCTGCACGGGGTACTTGTCGACCGCGTCGGCCAGGCCGACCTGCCCGAGCAGGCCGCGCGCCTTCTCCTCGAGCTCGCGCCGGGCCTTGCCGAACAGCCGGCCGAGGAAGCGGCTGCGCGTCAGCTCCGGCCCGATCATGACGTTGTGCAGCACGGTCTTGTGCGGGAAGACCGAGTAGCGCTGGAAGACCACGCCGCGGTCGGCCTCCGGCTCCGGGGCGATCGGCCTGCCGTCGATCTCGATCGAGCCGCGGGTCGGCGTCTCCTGGCTGAGCAGCAGGCGCAGGAAGGTGGTCTTGCCGGCGCCCGAGGGGCCGAGCACGACACAGAACTCGTGGTCGGTCAGCGTCAGGTTGACGCGCTCCAGCACCGGAACGCGGTCGTAGTCCTTGAACAGGTCCTTGACGACGATTTCGGTCACGCGCGCTCCTTCACGAAGCCAGATGATGCCAGCGGCAGGTCCAGCGGGACAGGCGGTCGAGGGCGAAATCCATGGCGAAGGCCAGGAAGGTGATCCAGGCGACGTAGGGCAGGATGATCTCCATCGAGAGATAGCGCCGGACCAGGAAGATGCGGTAGCCGAGGCCGCCTTCCGAGGCGATCGCCTCGGCGGCGATCAGGAACAGCCAGGCCGCGCCGAGCCCCAGGCGCAGGCCGGTGTAGAGCCGCGGCAGGACCTGCGGGAAGACGATCTGGGTCATCATCTGCCAGGTGCTGGCGTTGAGCGTCTGCGCCTTGATCAGCTGCTCCCTCGGGATCTGGGTCACGGCGATCGTGACGTCCCGGATCATGAAGGGCGCGATGCCGAAGACGATCAGCACGATCTTGGAGGTCTCGCCGAGGCCGAAGATGATGAAGAGGATCGGCAGCACGGCGAGCGGCGGGATCAGCGAGAAGGCCGCCATGAAGGAGTTCAGGAACTGCTGCAGGTAGGGGATCAGGCCGATCGGCACGCCGATCACGATGCACAGCAGCGTCGAGATGCCGAGCCCCAGGCCGAGGCGCTGCAGGCTGACCAGCGTGTCGGTCCAGAACACGTACTCGCCGGTCCGCCGGTTCGGCTCGAAGGCGAGGTGGCTCATCGCGTCGACGAAGGTCGCGAAGGCCGGCATCAGCTTGTCGTCGGCGTTCTCGGCCAGCCGCGCCTGCGAGCCGACGGCGTAGGCCGCGATCAGCAGCACGAAGGGCAGCATGGCCAGCAGCAGGCCCGTCAGCCGGTCCGGGTGATAGTTGATGATCCGACGCATGGTCTGTGCGTGTGCCCGCCGGCCCTTCCACGCGGCCGGGCGGCGGACGGCCTCCGCCGCCCGCCGCCCGCGGTGCGCAAGCCTAGAGCTGGCCCTTGGCCGCCATCTCGGTGAAGGAGGGATCGATGCGCAGCTTGACGTTGCTCGGGTCGCCGAGCACCGAGCCGTCGGGGAAGGCGATGCCGACGAAGTCCTCGTTCTTGGCGTTCTCGCCGAACAGGCCGACCTTGTAGGAGAACTTGCGCACGAAGTCCCAGGTCTTCTTGTGCCGCTCCGAGGTCATCAGGTCGAGCGCGTCCGCCGGCTTGGCATAGAGGAAGGTGTCGTCGAGCTGCGCCTTGAAGTCGGCGACCGAGCCGCCGCTCATGTCGGCCATGTCGGCGATCATCTTCTCGGCCTCGGGCGTGCCGCTGGTCATCATCGCCAGGGTCTCGTACCAGGCGCCGACCAGGGCCTTGGCGACCTCCGGGTGCGCCTTGACGTCCTCGGTGTGCATCAGCATGCAGTCGACGATCTCCTCGGGAATCTTCGAGCTGTCGAAGATCTCCTTCACCCCCGGGACCTTCTGGTGCATCTGCTGCAGCATCGGGTTCCAGGTCACGGCGTGCTTGATCTCGTCGGAGCCGATGAAGGCCGAGGCGATGTCGGCGTCGGTGATGTTCACCGTCTTCACGTCGGGCAGGTCGAGGCCGTTCATCTGCAGCGCGCGCGACAGCAGGTAGTGCGAGACGGTCAGCTCGAAGAGGTAGACCGTCTGGCCCTTCAGATCCTTAACCGAGTCGGCGGTGCGCGACAGGATGCCGTCGTTGCCGTTCGAGTAGTCGCCGACCAGCATGATCGTCGTGTCGACGCCGCCGGCCGCCGGGATGGTCAGGCCGTCCATGCTGGCGACCGCCATGCCGTCCAGCTCGCCCGCGGTGAACTGGTTGATGCCGCCGACGTAGTCGTTGACCTGGATGAGCTGGATGTCGACGCCGTACTTCTTCGCCCACTTGGCGAGGATGCCGTGCTCCTGCATCCAGCCGTAGGGCATGAAGCCGACGTAGATGTTCCAGGCGAAGCGCCAGGTCTTGGCCTCGGCGGCGCCGCCGGTCAGCAGGCTGACCGCCAGAGCCGCGGCGGCGACGGTTGCTATCAAGCCCTTGTGAAACCTCATTTTTCTCTCTCCCTCCGGGAACGCACTTCGGAAAAGCGGTTGATCGTTGTCGCGATGCCGGCGGCTCACGTCGTGGCCCGGCCCCTGGCCTCGGGAACCGCCGGCCAGTCCTCGGCGAGGGCCCGCTCGATCCAGGCGGCGAGGTCCTCGACGATCGTCTCGACCATGGCCGCGCCGTCGCGGGCGCTGGCTTCGCTGGGCCGGCCGACGACGCCGTTCGGGGTCGTCGCCGGCATCGGATAGGAGAAGACGCGGCCCGGCGTGACGTCGGGCACGTCCTCGGCCGCCGCGGCGCGCACCATCTCGGGGCGCAGGTGCAGCAGGATCGAGGTCTCGCCGCGGTTGGCGTGGATGTCGTCGCCGTCGCGGGTGTAGAGCGCGCCGACCCGCTTGGAGATCTCCCAGAGCCCCATGGTCGCGTAGCGGCTCTCGGGGAACTCGTAGCGCAGCTGCAGGATCGCGCTCTGCAGCGACGGGCCGTTGGTCGCGTGGCCGGACAGCAGCAGCACCCGCTTGAAGCCGTTGGCCGCCAGCCAGCGGCCGAGCTCCAGCACGACCTGGGTCAGGGTCATGGGATGCAGCGACAGGGTGCCGGGCCACTTGTCGGTATGGCCCAGCGAGCAGCCGTAGGGCAGGCCCGGCAGGACGATGCCGCCGGCGCGCTCGGCGGCCAGCTCGGCCAGGGTCTCCGCCGAGACCGTGTCGCAGCCGCAGGCGAGGTGCGGGCCGTGCTGCTCGGTGGCCCCGACCGGCAGCACCGCGAGGTCCATGCCGGCGCCGAGCAGCGCGCCGATCTCGGTGCTGGTCATCAGGTCCCACCGGGGCATTCGCGAGTTCCTCCTCGCCGCCTCTCGGGCCGCAGCGGCCCGCCGCAGGCGGTCGTTGCTCGATACGAAAGGAGTAGCTGCAACTGTCGTGCCAAGGGGGCGGGGTCGCGATGCTGCGCTGCAGCGACGGCTGTGCCGGGGCGGCTCCGGCCGAATCTGGCCAGTTCGAAGGCTAAGTGCCTATTTCTTGGCCAATCGGATGATGCAGCGCAAAAGATGGGCAGCGGAAAGCCGCGAGGTATGCTCTGGCGCGGCCATTGCATCGTCCCGCTCTCGCCGAACGAGGGTCCACCCCCCTGCCTGGGAGAGCATTGCATGAACGATCCGGTCCGCGTCGCCGAGCTGAAGAAGCAGCTGATCGCCGAGGGCGTGCGGTACTGCTTCGCCGCCTACGTCGACGTCCATGGCGTGCCGAAGTCGAAGACCGTGCCGGTCGAGAAGTTCGACAAGATGGCGATGGGCTCCGAGCTCTACACGGTCGGCGCGCTGGAAGGCATGGGCCTGATCGGTCCGGAGAAGGACGAGTGCGCGGCGGTGCCCGACCTGGACAGCCTGATCGTGCTGCCCTGGGACAAGCGCTACGCCTGGTTCGCCGCCGACCTCCACTATCACGGCGCGCCCTATCCGAACTGCAGCCGCACGATCCTGAAGCGCCAGCTGGCGAGGGCGGCCGAGGCCGGCTACCGCTTCAACCTCGGCATCGAGCCGGAGTTCTACGTGCTGCGCCCGCCCAGCGCGACTCAGGGCGGCGGCGGGCGGCCGGAGCAGCTGCAGGCCTCCCGCTTCCTCGGGCCCTGCCCGGGCTACGACGTGCACCAGACCTGGCAGTCGATGGACTTCCTCGACCCGATCGTCGGCTACATGAACCAGCTCGGCTGGGGCGTCTATTCCTTCGACGCCGAGGGCGGCAACGGCCAGTACGAGCTCGACTTCGCCTTCGCCGACGCGCTGACCATGGCCGACCGCATGGTCTTCCTGCGCTTCATGCTGCGCAGCCACGCCGAGACGCTGGGCGCCGTCGCGACCTTCATGCCCAAGCCCTTCGCCGACGACTTCCGCTCGGGCGCGCACTTCAACATGTCGCTGGCCGACCCCGAGGCCGGCACCAACCTGTTTGACCGCGCGCTGGTCGGCAGCGGCGACTTCGCCGCGCGCTACGGCATCGGCTTCCCGGACCTCGGCTACCACTTCGTCGCCGGCCTGCTGGAGCACGCCGGCGCGCTGGCCGCCGTGACCTGCCCGACGCACAACAGCTACAAGGGACTGGTCGCCCAGGGCGACATGCCCGACATGTCCTGGGCCCCGGTGCTGCGCTGCTACGGCAACAACAACCGCTCGGCCATGCTGCGCCTGCCGATGAACCGGCCCTGCATCGAGAACCGGGCGCCCGACATCAGCTGCAACATCCACCTGGGCGCCGCCCTGTCGCTGGCGGCCGGGCTCGACGGCATCGAGCGCCGGCTCGACCCGGGCGTGCCGCTCAACGACAACCTCTACCAGCGGCTCGGCAAGCCCTCGGCGCGCGGCAGGATCGACGCCGGCAACGGCCTCAGCATCTCGCGCCTGCCGCGCACCCTGCTCGAGGCCCTGGAGCACTTCGAGGAGGACCCGCTGGTCGTCGAGGCCTTCGGCGAGGAGTTCCGGGACATCTACCTGGCGCAGAAGCTGAAGGAGTGGGACCACGGCTTCTACGCGGTCTCGGCCGAGGAGCGCGCGCGCCAGCTGACCTTCATCTGACCGACGGGCATCCGACCGACGGGGGCGTTTCTGCCGCGCGGCGGCGCCATTGCGGCCGCCGCGCGGCGCGCCCATATGCGCTGGCACCCCGCGGCCCCGGGCCCCTCTGGCGAGAGATGCCGGATCTCTCGCGATGTCGGAGCCGCCGTTCGGTCGATGCCGGCGGACGTCACGTTCCATGGAGACCCTGCTTGTCGGCGTGATGGGCACGCCCTTGTGGGCGTGGCTCGGCTTCCTCGTCCTGGTGCTCCTGCTGCTCGCCTTCGACCTCGGGGTGCTGCACCGGCGCTGCCATGAGATCGGCCTGCGCGAAAGCCTGCTGCTCTCGGCCTTCTATGTCGGCCTGGGCGTCGCCTTCGGCGGCCTGGTCGGTCTGCAGTTCGGCGCGGACGCGGCGGTCGACTACTGGACCGGCTTCGTCGTCGAGAAGTCGCTGGCGCTCGACAACATCTTCGTCATCGCGACGATCTTCGGCTACTTCGCGATCCCGCGCGCCTATCAGCACCGGGTGCTGATCTTCGGGGTGCTCGGCGTGATCGTGCTGCGCGGCCTGATGATCGGCGCCGGCGCCGCCCTGCTCCAGCAGTTCCACTGGCTGCTCTACCTCTTCGCCGGCTTCCTCGTGGTGACCGGCGTGCGGCTGCTGGTCACGGCCGACCAGGGCTACGACGTCGCCGCCAACCCGCTGCTGAGGCTGCTGCAGCGCCGCTGCCGCGTGGCCCCGTGCCTGCACGGCGACCGTTTCTTCCTGCGCCTGCCCGATCCCGCGACGGGCCGGCTGTTGCGCTACGCGACGCCGCTGTTCCTCGCGCTGGTGCTGGTCGAGATCGCCGACGTGATCTTCGCGGTCGATTCGGTCCCGGCGATCTTCGCCATCACCACCGACCCCTTCGTCGTCTACAGCTCGAACATCTTCGCGATCCTCGGCCTGAGGGCGCTGTTCTTCGCGCTCGCCGCGGTGATCCACCGCTTCGCCGACCTGAAGTACGCCCTGGCCGTGGTGCTGCTCTTCATCGGCGGCAAGATCCTCGCCGCCGACTGGCTCGGCCTGGCCGAGATCTCGCCGCTCTGGTCGCTCTCGGTCACGCTCGCCATCCTGGTCTCGGGCCTTCTGGTCTCGCTCTGGCGCACCGCCCGGCCGCAGGCCGCGGCGGCGCCGGCGTCGGCCGGGGGGACGCCGGCGGACCGCCAGGCCGCCGACTGAGCCGGAGGCCGTGGCCGTGACGCTGGCCTTGCCGATCGCGCCCGACCGGGCCCGCCGCCGGCCGACGCGCCTCGCGGCGCTGCTCCTGCTGGCGCTGTTCCTGCCGTCGCTGTTCCTGCCGTCGCTCTGGGGCGGGAGCGCCGAACCGGGGCCGCGGCACGCCGTCGCGCCGCGCGCCGGAGCGGCCGGTGAACAGCTCCGGTCGAGCGACGGCGCCGCACCGGCCCCGGCGATCCTGCCCGACCGGTCCGGACCGGAAGCGTCCGTGCTCGAGCCGTCGGTGCGCCGGCTCGTGAAGCTCGCCGAGGCCTCGGCCTCGCCGACGGCCCTGCCGGCCGCCGTCCCCGTCGCCGAGGCCCCGGTCGCGGCGGGCGGGAGGGTCTTCGCCGCCGCCCCGGCCTGGGCGCCGCAGCCCGCCCGGTCGCGGCTCCGCAACCGCGGCCCGCCGTCCGCCTGAACGGCGGCAGGCCGCGCCCTGCGGCGCGGTTGCCGGCTCGTTCGATCGAGCGGATCTCGGGATCAACGGCGGCTCCGCGGTCGCCGCGGAGCCGCGGCGGACGGATCGAAACACCATGGTTGCGAACGCCTGTTGGAACCCCTCGGCCGGAGCCTCCGGCCGCAGGGTCGGTCTTCGTGCTCAGGCGCTGCTGGTCGGCGTCAGCGTCTTCATCATCACCGGCCTGTGCCTGGGCGTCACGGCCGGGGCCCTCGCCGGGGCCGGCCTG
Source organism: Tistlia consotensis USBA 355 (assembly GCF_900177295.1). Classification (GTDB taxonomy): domain Bacteria; phylum Pseudomonadota; class Alphaproteobacteria; order Kiloniellales; family DSM-21159; genus Tistlia; species Tistlia consotensis. The sequence goes on along the minus strand of NZ_FWZX01000012.1, from coordinate 50,172 downwards.
TCCCTGCTCGGCGTCGGCGACGCCGCGAGCCTCGCCGCGGCCTTCCTGGCCGCGGCGGCCAGCCTGCCGGTCGCCGGCTGGCTCGGCTGGCGGAGCTACCGCCTCGAGGCGACCGGCGAGGTCGACAAGGCGGCCGAGCACCTCGGCCCCGCCGGCAGGGGCGGCCGGGAGCCGTGAGCCGCGAGCCGTGAAGCCAGGGCCCGGCCTCCCGCCCGAGGGGCCGGGCCGGCTCGTGCCCTCGGATCGGGGCGTCAGATCGCGATCTGCGAGCCCAACTCGACGACCCGGTTGGGCGGCAGGGCGTAGAAGTCGGTCGGATCGGCGGCGACCTCGGCCAGGGCGATGAACAGCTTGTCCTGCCAGGCGGGCAGGCCGGAGCGGGGATCGGGCCGCAGCTTGCGGCGGCCCAGGAAGAAGGAGGTCGACATCATGTCGAACGCCAGCCCGTGCCGGCGGCACTGGCGCAGGGCCTTCGGCACCTCCGGCGTCTCCATGTAGCCGAAGCGCAGCTCGACCCGCAGGAAGCGGTCGCCCAGACGCTCGACCGACACGCGCTCGTCGTCGGGCACGCGGGGCGTCTCGGCGGTCCGCACGGTCAGCACGATGTTGCGCCGGTGCAGGGCATGGTTGTGCTTGAGGTTGTGCAGCAGCGCGCCGGGGGCAGTCAGCGGATCGCCGGTCAGGAACACCGCGGTGCCGGGGACGAGCGCCGCGCGGCTACCGCCGAGGCTCTCGACGAAGCCCTCCAGCGGCACCAGCGAGGCGCGCGTCTTGTCGAACAGGATGGCGGCGCCCCGGGTCCAGGTCCACATGACGACGCCCAGCAGGGCGGCGATCAGGATCGGCACGTAGCCGCCTTCCGGCAGCTTCAGCAGGTTGGCGGCGAGGAACGCCAGCTCGACGCCGAGCAGCGGCGCGACGGCGGCCAGTGCGCCGGCCAGCGGCCAGCCCCAGCCGTGCCGGACAAAGAGGAAGGCCAGCAGGCTGGTGACGATCATCGTGCCGGTGACCGCGATGCCGTAGGCCGAGGCCAGGGCGTCCGAGCTCTCGAACAGCAGCACGAGCAGCAGGACCGCGGCGAGCAGCAGCCAGTTGACCAGCGGCAGGTAGATCTGCCCGGTGCGGGTCTCCGAGGTGTGCCGGATGACGAGCCGCGGCAGCAGGCCCAGCTGGATCGCCTGCTGGGTCAGGGAATAGGTGCCGGTGATCACCGCCTGGCTGGCGATCACCGTCGCGACGGTCGCGAGCAGGACCAGCGGCAGCAGCGCCCAGCCCGGAACCAGCAGGAAGAAGGGATCGGTGAAGGCCTCCGGCCGCTGCAGCACCAGCGCGTCCTGGCCGAGGTAGTTGACGGCCAGGGAGGGGAAGACCAGGCCGAGCCAGGCGATGCGGATCGGCCGCCGGCCGAAGTGGCCGAGGTCGGCGTAGAGCGCCTCGGCGCCGGTGACCGCCAGGAAGGTCGCGCCGAGCACCAGCAGGCTGACGGTGCCGTGGCCGGCCAGGAAGCGCAGCGCCTCGAGCGGGTCCAGCGCGGCCAGGATCGCCGGCTGGCCGACGATCTGGCGGGCGCCAGCGACCGCCATCACCAGGAACCAGAGCGCGGTGATCGGGCCGAACCAGCGGGCGATGGCGCCGGTCCCCCGGTGCTGGACGGCGAAGAGCGCGACCAGGATGGCGACGGCGAGCGGCAGCACGTAGGGCGCGAGGTCCGGCGTGACGAGGCCGAGACCCTCGACGGCGGACAGCACCGAGATCGCCGGCGTGATCGCGGCGTCGCCGTAGAACAGGGCCGCGCCGGCGATGCCGAGCAGCAGCAGGACGGCCGTGCGCCGCCCCAGGGCCGACTGGGTCAGCGCCAGCAGCGACAGCGTGCCGCCCTCGCCGTGGTTGTCGGCGCGCAGCAGGAACAGCACGTACTTGCCGGTCACGATGACGATCAGCGCCCAGAGCAGCAGCGAGACCACGCCGATCACCTCCGACGGCAGCAGGCCGTCCCGGGCCGCGTAGCGCAGGCCCTCGCGCAGCGCATAGAGCGGGCTGGTGCCGATGTCGCCGTAGACGACGCCGATCGAGCCGAGCGTCAGGGCCGCGACGCCCTGGCCGGCCTGGCCGTCGGCGCCGGGGCCCCGGGCCTCCGCCGCCTCCTCGACGGTGTCGAGGGCCGGCTGCCCGCTTTCGGCTGGCTCCTGGCTCATCGTCGGCAGCCTCCCTCCCGCTTGGCGGTCTCGCCCGCAGTCTGCATCAAGTCGCAGCCGGATATCAGCGCCGGGCCTGCAGGGCAGGCTGCGCATGATCGGCGGGTGGGCGTGATCCGCCGAGCGACGTCTCGTCACGGTCGCGGGAGAGAACCGCGCGCGCCTCTCTTCGTTGCCCTGTCGCCGCGGCCGCTTCCCGGCCGGGCCCTTCTGAGGAGACTCGATCAATGTCCGACAGGGCGGGATCGCCGAGCCAGGCAGAGCTGGCGGCGGGTGGCGAGGCGCCGACGCGTCGCGACTTCCTGACGCTCACGACAGCGGCGTTCGGCCTGCTGGGCGCAGGCATCGTCGCCTGGCCGATGATCGACAGCATGAACCCCTCTGCCGACGTGCTCGCCCTCTCGACCGTCGACGTCGATCTCTCGCCGGTCCAGGTCGGCCAGCGCATCACCGCCACCTGGCGGGGCAAGCCGATCTTCATCGACCGCCGCACGCGGCAGGAGGTCGCCGAGGCCCGAGCCGCCGACCACAGCCCGACCCTGATCGATCCGGCGACCGACGCCTCGCGGGTCAAGCGCCAGCCCTGGCTGGTCGTGATCGGCATCTGCACGCACCTCGGCTGCGTGCCGCTCGGCCAGAAGCCCGGCGATCCGCGCGGGCCCTACGGCGGCTACTTCTGTCCCTGCCACGGCTCGATCTACGACACCGCCGGCCGTGTCCGCCACGGCCCGGCGCCCAAGAACCTCTACCTGCCGCCCTACGAGTTCCGCTCCGACACGAAGCTGCGCATCGGCTGAGCGGGGCGAGATCCTTCGTCCCGTCGGTCAGGCGCGCGCCGCCTGCGCGACCCTGTGCCGGACGGCTTCCGCGAGCAGGGCGGTCAGATCGATGGCGTTGCTCGCGTGGGCGATGGAGTTGCTGGTGGCGATGCGCGCGGCCCCGGCCTGCCGCAGCGCATCGTAGGCCCCCTCGGCGAAGACGCCGTGGACGGCAAGGCAGACCGGCGCGGCGAGCCCGGCGTCGCGCAGGTGGCCGATCGTCTCGATCATCGTCCGGCCCGTCGAGACGATGTCGTCGACCAGCACCGGCGTGTGGTCGTGCCAGCGCCCGACCTCGGGCAGCGAGACCTCGACGGCGCGGTCGCCGTGCCGGACCTTCTGCAGCACGACATGGGGCGCACCGGCCTCGGCCGCGACCGCGGCGACCCACTGCTCGCTCTCGGCGTCGGGGCCGACCAGGAGCGGCCGCTCGACCTCGGCGGCGATCCAGCGGGCGAGCAGGGGGGCCGCGTGCAGCGCGACCGCGGGGATCCCGTAGACCTCGGAGAGCGCCCCCAGGCGGTGCAGGTGCGGGTCGACTGTGACCAGCCAGTCCAGGGCACCGTCGAGGACCCGCGCGAAGGCCCGCGAGGTCACCGCCTCGCCCGGCCGGAAGCGGCGGTCCTGGCGCAGGTAGGCGAGATAGGGGGCCGCCAGGCCGACCGAGCTTGCGCCGAGATCGCGTGCCGCGGCCGCGGCGAACAGCAGGGGCGCCAGCTTGCCGTCCGGCCGGTCGAGGGTGCAGAGCAGCACGACCGGCCGCCCGACGACGGGGCTGTCGTAGCGCAGGTAGGTCTCGCCGTCGGGGAAATGGCGGAGCTCCATCAGGGCCTGCTCGGCGCCGATGGCCTCGGCGATCGCCGCCGACAGCGGCTCGCTGCCCGGCAGCGTGACCAGCAGCGGCTTCATCGTCCCTCCGACAGTGCGATCATGTCCGGATTCGCCGCCGCGTAGTCCAGGCTGTAGGACAGTTCGCCCGGCGCCTCGGCGTGGACGGTATAGAGCGGCTCGCCGGTCTCGACCTCGGTGCCGAGGTGGACGTGCAGCTCGACCCCGGCAGCCTTGGCGTCCGGCGCGCCGGCCAGCTTCGCGACCTTGGCGAGGCGCCGGTTGTCGATCGCCAGGACCCGTCCCGAGGCGCCGGACGTGACCGTGTGGCGGTGCGCCGCCGTCGGCGGCTCGCGCAGGCCGCCCTGGGCCTCGCAGATCCGCTGGAACTTGGCCCAGGCCCGGCCGTCGGCCAGCGTGCGGGTCGCGAGCGCCTCGCCCTCGCCCGACGCGGCGGCGCCGGCCAGCTCCAGCAGGGCGCCGGCCAGGGTGATGGAGCGCGCGCGCAGATCGCTCGGCGCTCCCGCCGTGCCCTGCAGCACGGCGAGCACGTCGAGGGCCTCGAGCGACGGGCCGATGCCGTGGCCGACCGGCTGGCGGCCGTCGGAGATCAGCACGCGCGCCTCGATGTCGAAGGCGCGGGCGACCGCCAGCAGCGATTCCGACAGGGCCGACGCGGCCTCGCCGCTGCGCACCTTCGCGGTCGGCCCGACGGGCAGGTCGAGGACCAGGTGGGTCGAGCCGGCGGCGATCTTCTTCGACAGCACCGAGGCGATGAGCTGGCCCTCGCTGTCCAGGTCGAGCGCGCGCTCGACGCGGATCAGCGTGTCGTCGGCGGGGCTGAGGCGCACGGCGCCGCCCCAGACGATGCAGCCGCCCTCCTGCTCGACGACGCGGCGCATGCTCGCGAGGTCGAGGTCGACCGGTGCCAGCGTCTCCATGGCGTCGGCGGTGCCGGCCGGCGAGGTGATCGCCCGCGACGAGGTCTTCGGCATGGTCAGGCCGCAGGCCGCGACGATCGACACCACGATCGGCGTCGTGCGGTTGCCCGGCAGGCCGCCGACGCAGTGCTTGTCGACGACCGGCCGCACCGACCAGCTCAGCCGATCGCCGGCTTCGGTCATCGCGGCGGTCAGGCCGATCATCTCCTGGAGGTCGAGGGGCCGAGCCGAGCAGGCGGTGATGAAGGACGAGAGATGGATGTCGGAATAGCGGCCGGCGACGACGTCGGTGATGATCGTCTTGAGCGCGCGGGCGTCGAGCGTCTCGCCGTAGACCTTGCCGCGCACGCGGCTCAGCGACTCCAGCGGGTCCGGGTGGGTGACGGTGATCGTCTCGGCGCCGTCCTCGTGCCCGTCGAGGCCGAGGCGCAGCCAGGCGGTCTCCGACAGCGCGGCCTCGGCCGGCGCCAGCAGGTCGCTGGTCATCTGGTAGAGCGTCGCGATGATCGAGCGGCCGTCGCGGGACAGCTTGACCCGGGCATGGGCGGTGAAGCCCTCGGCCCGGCAGACCGGGCAGTCGTCGCGCATGAACACGACCGCCTCGTAGTGGGTGTCGATGCCGGCCCGCCGGACCCGCACCCTGTTCGGCACCGGTTCCTGGAGGGCCAGGCGCTCCTGGGGATCGGGGCTCATGCCAGCTCGGTCTCCTCCCGGTACTCGGGCACGGTGCAGGGCCAGCCCAGCTCCTCCTCGATGCGGTGGCGCAGGGCGTCGGAGGCGGCCGGCTCGCCGTGGGTCACGAAGGTCATCCTGGGCGCGCGCTCGAACTTGCCGAGCCAGCCCATGATCTCGTCCGCGTCGGCATGGGCCGACAGCATGTGCAGGTTATCGACCTCGGCGCGCACCGGCACGTACTCGCCGTGGATCTTGACCCGCTCGGCGCCGGAGGTCATCGCGGCGCCCCGCGTGCCGCCGGCCTGGAAGCCGGCGAAGAGGATCGTGTTGCGCGGGTCGGGCGCGAAGCGCTTCAGGTGGTGCAGCACCCGCCCGCCGGTCGCCATGCCGCTCGCCGAGATGATGATCTTTGGCATCGCCTCGCGGTCCAGCGCCTTCGACTCCTGGGGCTCGCGCACGTAGCGGGCGACGCGACAGGCGACCTCGGCCTGGTGCTGGCTCAGGCGGTGCTCCTCGGCGTGGCGGCAGAACAGCTCGGTCGCGTCGATCGCCATCGGGCTGTCGAGGTACATCGGCAGGTCGGGGATGCGCTTGGCCGCCTTCAGGCGCTGCAGGTGATAGAGCAGGGTCTGCGCCCGGCCGACGGCGAAGGAGGGGATCAGGATCGTGCCGCCGCGCGCCGCCGTCCGGTTGATCACCTCGGCGAGCGCCTCCTCCGGATCGCGCCGCTCGTGCAGGCGGTCGCCGTAGGTCGATTCGACGACCAGGTAGTCGGCGCTCGCGATCGGCGTCGGATCCAGCATGGTGGCGCTGTTCGGCCGGCCGAGGTCGCCGGAGAAGACGAGGCGGCGGCCGGCACAGCTCAGCTCGACGATGGCCGCGCCGAGGATGTGGCCGGCCGGCAGGAAGCGGGCCGACAGCCCGTCGGCGACCGTCCGTTCCGTGTCGAACGGCACCGCCGAGAAGCGCTCGAGGGCGGCCTCGGCGTCGGCCTGGTCGTAGAGCGGCAGGGCCGGGCGGTGCTTGGAGAAGCCGTGCCGGTTGGCGAACTCGGCGTCCTTCTCCTGCAGGTAGCCGCTGTCCGGCAGCAGGATGGCGCAGAGCTCGCGGGTGCCCTCGGTGCAGTAGATCGGGCCGCGGAAGCCCTTCTTGACCAGCAGCGGGATGTAGCCCGAATGGTCCAGGTGCGCGTGGGTCAGGACCACGGCGTCGATGCTCTTCGCGGCGACCGGCAGCGGCGCCCAGTTGCGCAGGCGCAGCTGCTTGAAGCCCTGGAACAGGCCGCAGTCGAGCAGCACCCGCGCGCCGTCGATCTCGATCAGGTACTTGGAGCCGGTGACCGTGCCGACGGCGCCGAGGAACGACAGGCTGATGCCCATGGAACGCGACCTCCCGTGACGGCTCTTCTCGCTCGATGGCGGCATCGGCCCCGCCGTCGTGGACCGATCACGGTCGATAGCTTGGCCGGGCGCGCCGCCGAATGACCAGGATCAATCGCGCCTGGCCGGATCTTCCGTGCGCCGGGCGCGGGCGCGCGCGGCCCGGCCCAGCGGCGGTCCGGCGCTGTCCGTCGGACCGGCCTCCCCGGTCTCACTTCTCGCCCGACGGTGCCCGCAGGCACGGCCAGGGGCAATCGGCGGCGCGATTAAATCTCTGTCATCGCAGGGCCAGCGCGTTGCGGCCAGCCGGGCCGGGATCTAGTCTTGCCGCGGACCACGGGAGGGAAGGCGATGAGCGAACCGGTCGACGACATCACCATCGACGGCGAGGTCTTCGTCGTGCTGATCAACGACGAGGAGCAGTACTCGCTCTGGCCCGCGGGCAAGGAGGTGCCGGCCGGCTGGCAGCGGGTGCATGGCCCCGCCGCCAAGCCGGAGTGCCTGGCCTACGTCGAGGAGCACTGGACCGACATGCGCCCGAAGAGCCTGCGCGAGGCGATGGGCGGCTGATCCGTCCGGCGCCGGCTCAGCCGGCGAGCACCTGGAGGACCAGCGCCCGGCTGGTCGACTGGCCTTCCTGGTTCGGCATCGAGAGGTAGCTCGGCGTCATCTCGACCAGGCGGCAGCGGCCGGCTGCCGAGAGCGTCTCGAGGTGGGTCTCGAAGCCCTCCTCGTAGAGCTTGTCCTTGACCGTCAGCACGACATGGCCACCGGGCCTGACGATGCGCAGCAGCTCGTCGAGGCCGCTCGGGTCGGCGTGGGCGATGGTGAAGACGCCGCCGCAGACCGCTGCCGCGAAGGCGCCGTCCTCGTAGGGCAGGCGCTTGCCCAGGGCGGCCTGGCGCAGGTCGTCGTAGGCGCCCTTGCGGCGCGCCACCTCGAGCATGCCGCTCGAGAGGTCGAAGCCGGCCACCCTGCGGTAGCCGAGGATCTTCAGCCACTCGCCGAGCAGGCCGGTGCCGACGCCGGCGTCGACGATCGTCCCGGCATCGGCGGCGACATGGCGGGCCAGCAGGCCGATGCAGATCATCGGATGGCGGTAGCCGGCCTTGAGCATGTCGGCGTCGTAGTCCTGGGCCCAGGCGTCGTAGGTCTCGGCCAGCGTGTCGACGGACTCGGCGCTGTAGACGTCGTGCAGATGGTCGACTTGCTTGGCGTCGCTCATGAAGATCTCCCCTTCGGTGGACAGGGTCGCTGGACGGCCGGCCGGCGACGCTCGCCCGGGCGGCGCAGCGGACGGCTCGACATCTGTGTGGTTGCAGGTCGCTTGCCGGTCAATTACCACAGAAACCCACAAAAAGCGACAGCCCGCGACCGTCGCGGCCCGGCCCATGGCCGTGCGATGCTCGGCCGGGCCGAGACCGCGGAACAGCAGAGAGGAGGCGATCGTGGCCGAACTGGAACAGCAACTCGCCCGGATCCCGGCGCTGCGGGGCCAGGCGCCGGACGCCCTCGGGATCGAGCGCCTGGGCGGCCTGACGAACCTGGTCTACCGCGTCACCGGCGCCGGCCGGGACTGCGTGCTGCGCGTGCCGGGCGCCGGCACCGAGGCCTACATCGACCGCAAGGTCGAGGCGGTCAACGCCCGCGCCGCCGCCGCCGCCGGGGTCGCGCCCGAGGTGCTGTTCTTCGACGAGTCCGACGGCCTGATGCTGATGCCCTACGTCGACGCCGCGACCATGACGCCCGAGCGCTTCCGCAGCGTGCCGGGCGCGGCGGCGCGGGCCGGGCGGGCCTTCCGGCGCCTCCACGACAGCGGCCAGCGCTTCGCCTTCCGCTTCGAGCTCTTCGCGATGATCGACGGCTACCTGAAGGTCCTCGCGGAGCTCGGTGCGGCGCTGCCCGACGGCTACCACGAGGTGGTCCGCGAGGCCGGGGCGGTGCGCGCCGTGCTCGACGCCCGGCCGGCGGCGCTCAGGCCCTGCCACTGCGATCCCCTGTGCGAGAACTTCCTCGATACCGGCGAGCGCATGTGGATCGTCGACTGGGAGTATTCCGGCATGAACGACCCGCTCTGGGACCTCGGCGATCTCTCGGTCGAGGCCGGCCTCGATGCCGGGCACGAGGCGGAGCTGCTGGAGGCCTGGTGCGGCGGCCCGGCGAGCCCGGCGGTCCACGGCCGCATGGTGATCTACAAGGCCATGTGCGACCTGCTCTGGACGCTCTGGGGCCTGATCCAGCACGCCAACGGCAATCCGGCCGATGACTTCTGGGCCTACGCGATCAACCGCTTCGAGCGCTGCAAGGCCCTGATGGGCAGCGCCGCGTTCGGCCCCTGCCTGCAGGCCGTGAAGGAGGGGTGAGAGGGGGGCCCTTTTCCGCCTCTCTCTAACGGTTCCCTCTCCGCCCCTGGGGGCGGAGAGGGCAGGGAGAGGTGGGGGATTCCGTCGTCACGGCGGGCACCTTCACTTCTGGCAGGCTCGGCAGCCCCACCTCTCCCCGGCCCTCTCCGCCCCAGAGGGGCAGAGAGGGGGATTCAGGAAAATCACCCCGCGATCAGCAGCTCGACCTCCTGCTCGCGCAGGCGCTCGGCGAAGGCCTCGGGCGGCGGCCGGTCGGTGACCAGCAGGTCGAGCCGGCCGATGTCGCAGACCTTGACCGGCGCCTGGTTGCGGAACTTGCTGACGTCGGCGACGGCGACGACCCGCGCGGCGCAGGCGATCACCGTCTGGCAGAACTCGGCCTCCTGCAGGTGGAAGTCCATGACGCCCTCGTCCGGGTGCAGCGCGCCGACCGAGATGATCGCGAAGCGCGCCCGGAAGCGCTTGACGAACTCCAGGGCGTTCGGCCCGAAGGTCGCGCCGTCGTCGCCGCGCAGCTCGCCGCCGGCGAGATAGACCCGGTTGCCCTTCTTGCCGTTGGCCAGGGTGCGGGCGATCTCGACGCTGTTGGTGACGACGAAGAGGTCGCGGTGGTCGGCCAGGGCGCGCGCCACGTAGGCGGTCGTGCTGCCGGTGTCGAGCATCAGGGAGTCGCCGTTCTCGACCAGGGCCGCGACCCTGCGCGCGATCGCCTGCTTGGCGGCGGCGTTCTGGCTCATGCGCTTCTGGAAGGCCGGCTCGCGCCGGATGTCCGGCAGGATGACGCCGCCGTGCACCCGCTCGACCAGGCCCTTGCCGGCCATCGCCTTGATGTCGCGCCGGATCGTCTCGTCGGAGACGCCGAGCGTCCGGGTCAGCTCGGCGACGGTCGCCGAGCCGCTGCCGTCGAGGGCTTCCAGGATGGCGTTCTGACGCGCCGTGCGATGCACCGTTCGTCCTCCGATGACTTCCGACCCAGGGTAGTCGCCCCTCGAGCGGCTTCCAACCCGGTTATGTGGGATTTTGTGGTTTTCGGTTGACAGCCCGCAAGGCCGGCCGCCTAACATGGAGGCCCTAGGGAGCGATGCCAAACGCATCTTCGAGATGTGTGCAAGGCCGACGCGCAGCAACGAAGACAAGAAAGTCCGACGCGCCCGGGATTTCTGATGCGACGGCGTCCGGCTGCGGGCGCCGAGGGGAGAGGACGCCGCCGCGACCAGGGGGTCGCGACAAGGGGATCCGGGACGGCTTTCGGCGGTGCCCTGTCCGAACCGCAACCAACAGGGAGGCATGGATCGATGGCGAATGCTCTTGGCAAGCTGGTGGGCGGGGCGTGCCTGCTCGCCGGCGCTCTGGCAGCGGTGACGGCGTCCGCGGCCAGCTATCCGGAGTCCGACGACCCGATCAAGATGACCATCAACGACTGGACCGGCCAGTACCTGACCACCCATATCATGGGCAGCGTGCTGGAGAAGATGGGCTACAAGGTCGACTACGTGCAGGCCGACTACCTGGCCCAGTTCGCCGGCCTGGAGAGCGGCGACCTCGACGTCGCCATGGAGATCTGGGAAACCACCGGCAAGGACGCCCTGGAGGCCTCGCTGAAGACCGGCGACACGGTCGACCTGGGCGAGACCGGCATGCAGGCCAAGGAGGAGTGGTGGTACCCCAAGTACGTCGAGGAGAAGTGCCCGGGCCTGCCCGACTGGAAGGCGCTGAACGACTGCGCCAAGATCTTCGCCACCCCTGAGACCTCGCCCAAGGGACGCTATCTCTCCGGCCCGGTCACCTGGGGCGGCCACGACGAGGAGCGCGTCGAGGCGCTGGGCCTGAACTACGAGGTCGTGCACGCCGGCACCGACGCGGCCCTCTTCGCCGAGGTGCAGTCCGCGATCCAGCGCAAGCAGCCGATCCTGGCCTGGATCTATACGCCGCACTGGCTGCCCATCAAGTACAAGGGCGAGTGGATCAAGTTCCCCGAGTACGAGCCGGGCTGCTACGACGATCCGAAGTGGGGCAGCAACCCCGACAAGGCCTTCGACTGCGGCAAGCCGCACGGCTGGATCAAGGCGGTCGGCTGGGCCGGCGGCGAGAAGAAGTGGCCGGCGGCCTACAAGGCGATCCGCAACTTCACCATGACCAACCAGGCCATGGGCGAGATGATCGCCAAGGTCGACCTGGACGGCCAGCCGGTCGAGACGGTCGTGCAGGAGTGGATGGACAAGAACCAGGACACCTGGAAGTCCTGGCTTCCGAAGGACTAGGCGCCGGCGGCGCCGAAACGGCGGGCGCCCGGGCCGGTACCGGGCGCCCGCCGGCCGTTCTGTCGTATCCTCTCCCGATCGCGAAGCCAGGGATCTCCCGCCATGCCGTCGCCGACCGTCGCCGCAGCGACCCGTCCGCCGCAGGCCGAAGCCGGACCGTCCGGGGCCGCCGGCGTCAAGCTGACCTGCCGCGGGCTCTGGAAGATCTTCGGCGAGGGCGGCCGACGCTTCCTCGAGCGCCACGGCGGCGCGCCGACCTCCGAGCAGCTGGCGGCCGGCGGCCTGATCGGCGCGGTGCGCGATGCCGGCCTGGAGATCCACGACGGCGAGGTCTTCGTCATCATGGGCCTGTCCGGCTCGGGCAAGTCGACCTTCGTGCGCTGCCTGTCGCGCCTGATCGAGCCGACCGCCGGCGAGCTGATCTTCGAGGGCCGCGACCTGCTGGCCGCCAGCGAGCGCGAGCTGACCGAGATCCGCCGGCACAAGATGGGCATGGTGTTCCAGCACTTCGCGCTGCTGCCGCACCTGACCGTGCTCGGCAACGTCGCCTTCCCGCTCGAGGTCCAGGGCGTCGGGCGCGCCGCCCGCGAGGCCCGCGCCCTGGAGGTCATCGAGCTGGTCGGCCTGAAGGGCCGCGAGAGCTATTTCCCGCGCGAGCTCAGCGGCGGCCAGCAGCAGCGCGTCGGCATCGCCCGCTCGCTCGCCGTCGAGCCGGAGATCTGGTTCCTCGACGAGCCCTTCTCGGCGCTCGACCCGCTGATCCGGCGCGAGATGCAGGACGAGTTCCTGCGTCTGCAGCGGGTGCTGCGCAAGACCATCGTGTTCATCACCCACGACTTCGACGAGGCGATCCGCCTGGCCGACCGCATCGCCATCATGAAGGACGGCCGCATCGTCCAGATCGGCAGGCCGGAGGACCTGGTGACCAGCCCGGCGACGCAGTACGTCGCGGAGTTCACCCGCGACGTCTCGCGCGCCAAGGTCCTGTCCGTGCGCTCGGTGATGTCGGCGGTCCCAGAGTCTGCAGGCCCCGAGTCTGCAGGCCCTGAGTCGGACGGCTCCGGGGCCGCCGGCGGCGAGCTGGCCGGCGAGCTGCCGGCGGCGGCGCGCATCGGCGAGGTCGCCCGCCGCGTGCTCCGGGCCGAGCGGCCCTTCGCCGTGGTCGACGAGGCCGGCCGGGTGGTCGGCCGGCTGGAGCCCGGCCAGGTGCTGGAGGTGCTGGCGCCCGGCGAGGCCGCGCCGGGGCCGGGCGGCGAGGGTGGGGTCAAGGCCGCGCAATGACCGTGACCGGCGAGATGGCGACGGCTCCGGCCGTGCCGCGCCGCCCCGGCCTGCTGGCCTGGGTCGCGGCGCTGGCCGTGCTGGTCGCCCTGTGGCTCGCCGCCGGCCGTCTGACCTGGCTGGTCGCCTGGCCCGACGGCTGGATCGTGCCGCTGCGCTACTGGATCAGCGACGCGATGCACTGGCTGGTCCGAGACGCGACCTTCGGCCTCTTCACCTTCAAGGAGTTCACCCGGGCGATCGCCTGGGTGCTGAACCTGCCGCTGCAGGCCTGCCTGGTCCTGCTGTCGCGGGGCTTCGAGGTGCCGCTCGGCGCCGCGACCCTGGCGGTGCCGCCGCTGTCCTGGCTCGGCGTGCTGGGCGCCATGACCTTCGCGTCCTGGCGGGTCGGCGGCCGGCGGCTGGCGCTGCTGGTCGGCCTCTGCTTCGGCTACCTGGTGGTCTTCGGCCAGTGGAACAGCGCCATGGTGACGCTGTCCTCGATCCTGGTCGCGGTGCCGCTCGGCATCGTCGGCGGCGCGCTGCTGGGCATCGCCGGCTATCGCAACCGCGAGGTCGAGCGGGCGATGACCCCGATCCTCGACCTGATGCAGACCGTGCCGGTCTTCGCCTACCTGATCCCGGTGCTGTTCCTCTTCGGCTTCGGCCCGGTCTCGGCGATGATCGCGACGATCGTCTACGCCCTGCCGCCGATGGTGCGCATCACGATCCTGGCGCTGCGCGCGGTGCCGGCCGAGGTCGTGGAGTTCGGCCGCATGGCCGGCTGCACAGAGCGGCAGATGCTCTGGAAGGTGCTGCTGCCCTCGGCGCGCTACGGCCTGATGGTCGGCGTCAACCAGGTGATCATGCTGTCGCTCAACATGGTCATCATCGCCTCGATGATCGGCGCCGGCGGCCTGGGCCACGACGTGCTGGCCGCGCTGCGGCGCCTGGCGATCGGCGCCGGCCTGGAGGCCGGCGTGGCGATCACCGTGCTGGCGATCTCGCTCGACCGGCTGGGCCAGGCGATCGCCAGCCGCGGCGCCACGCCGGTCCACGTGTTGCGGGCCCGGGGCTTCGTCGCCCGCCACGGCACCCTGATCGGCATCCTCGGCATCCTGGCCGGCGCCTACCTGCTGGCCTTCCTGGTGCCGGCGCTGCGCCACTACCCCGACGCGCTGACCGTCAACACCGGGCCGTTCTTCGACAAGCTGGTCGAGTGGGTCAACGTCCACCTCTTCACCTACCTCGACGCCGTCAAGTCGAGCCTGCTGATCTACGTCCTGATCCCCTTCAAGCGCTTCCTGGTCGGCCTGCCCTGGCCGGGCGTCGCGCTGCTGCTGGCGGTCGCCGGCTGGCGCATCGGCGGGCCGCGCCTGGCGGCGCTGGTCGCGGCGCTGGCGGTCTTCGTCGCGGTCACCGGCAACTGGGAGAAGGCGATGATCTCCGCCTATCTCTGCGGCATCTCGGTGGTCGTCGCGATGCTGATCGGCCTGCCGGTCGGCATCCTGGCGGCCGGCAGCGAGCGCATCCACCGGATCGCCCAGAACACGGTCGACACGCTGCAGACCCTGCCCAGCTTCGTCTACCTGATCCCGGTCGTCATGCTGTTCCAGGTCGGCGACTTCTCGGCGATGATCGCGATCGTCGCCTACGCCGTGGCGCCGGCCGTGCGCTACACCGACCACGGCATCCGCGGCGTGCCCGGCGAGATCGTCGAGGCCGCGCGCATGGCCGGCTGCCGGCGCGGCCAGCTGCTCTGGAAGGTGCAGATCCCGCTGGCCCTGCCCGAGATCATGCTGGGCGTGAACCAGACGATCATGATGGCGCTGTCGATGCTGGTGATCTCGGCGCTGGTCGGCACCCGCGACCTGGGCCAGGAGGTCTACATCGCCCTGACCCGCGCCGACACCGGCCACGGCCTGGTCGCCGGCCTCTGCGTCGCCTGCATCGCCATCGTCGCCGACCGCCTGATCGGCGCCTGGGCGGCCCGGCGCCGCGAGGAGCTGGGCATGGAGCAGAGGGCCTAGGCGATGGTGGCTTCGAGCCGGGACCCCGCGGCGCGCGTCGCCGGCCTCTCGCTCTGGTCGGGGCCGGTCGAGCCGCGGCCGATCACCGGCGGCATCACCAACACGAACTTCCTGGTCGAGGACGGCGCGGAGCGCTTCTTCGTGCGCGTCGGGGCCGACATCCCGGTGCACGGCGTGATGCGCTTCAACGAGCTGGCCGCCGCCCGGGCCGCCGAGGCCGCGGGCATCTCGCCGGCCGTGGTCCATGCCGAGCCCGGCGTGCTGGTCATCCGCTTCGTCGAGGGCCGCAGCCTCACGGAGGCCGACCTGCGCGAGCCGGCGATGCTGGAGCGTGCCGTGCCGCTGGTCCGGCGCTGCCATCGCGAGATCACCCGCTACCTGCGCGGGCCGGTGCTGATGTTCTGGGTCTTCCACATCCTGCGCAGCTATGCCGGGGTGCTGCGCGACGCGGCCAGCCCGCGGGTGCCGCTGTTGGCCGACCTCCTGGAGCGCGCCGAGCGGCTGGAGCGGGCGGTCGGGCCGATCGAGGTGGTGTTCGGCCACAACGACCTGCTGCCGGCCAACTTCCTCGACGACGGCGAGCGGCTCTGGCTGATCGACTGGGACTACGCCGGCTTCAACTCGCCCTTCTTCGATCTCGGCGGCCTGTCGTCGAACAGCCAGCTGGCGCCCGAGGCGGAAGAGCTGCTGCTCGGCCTCTACTTCGGGCGCGCGCCGACCGGTGACGACCGCCGGGCGCTCGCCGCCATGAAGGCGGCCTCGCTGCTGCGCGAGAGCCTCTGGTCGATGGTCTCGGAGATCCACTCCGGCATCGACTTCGATTTCGACGCCTACACGGCCGAGAACCTGGCGCGCTTCGAGCGCGCCTGGGCCGCCTTCCTGCCCTTCGAGCGCAACTAGAAGAAACCGCGTGAGGTCGCCATGGTTGAGGTTCCCAGCGCCGCCCAGGTCGTCGTCATCGGCGGCGGCATCATCGGCTGCAGTACCGCCTATCACCTGACCCGCGCCGGGGTCCGCGACGTCGTGCTGCTGGAGCGGCACAAGCTGACCAGCGGCACCTCGTTCCATGCGGCCGGCCTGGTCGGGCAGCTGCGCTCCAGCGCCAACATCACGCGCCTGCTCAAGTACTCGGTCGAGCTCTACGGCCGCCTCGAGGCCGAGACCGGCCAGGCGACCGGCTTCAAGCAGAACGGCGGCCTGCGCCTCGCCTGCAACGCCGAGCGCATGACCGAGATCCGGCGCCAGGCGACGACCGCCCACTCCTTCGGCCTGGAGATGCACCTGCTGGGCCCGAAGGAGGCCGGCGAGCTCTGGCCGATCATGGAGACGAAGGACCTGGTCGGCGCCGCCTACCTGCCGACCGACGGCCAGGCCAACCCCTCCGATCTGACCCAGGCGCTGGCCAAGGGCGCGCGGGCCGAGGGCGCGCGCATCGTCGAGGGCGTCTCGGTGACCGGCATCAAGGTCGTGCGCGGCCGGGTCGTCGGCGTGGTCACCGACGCCGGCGAGATCGCCTGCGAGAGCCTGGTCAACTGCGCCGGCCAGTGGGCGCCGGGCATCGGCCGCCTGGCCGGCGTCTCGGTGCCGCTCTCCTCGATGCAGCACCAGTACCTGGTGACCGAGCGCATCGAGGGCGTCGAGCCGGGGCTGCCGACCCTGCGCGACCCCGACGGCCTGATCTACTTCAAGGAGGACGTCGGCGGCCTGGTCATGGGCGGCTACGAGCACAGGCCGCTGCCCTGGGCCGAGCAGGGCATTCCCGAGGGCTTCGTCTTCTCGCTGCTCGACTGGAACTACGAGCAGTTCGAGCCGCTGATGGAGAGCGCCCTGCACCGCGTGCCGAAGCTGGCCGAGGCCGGCGTGCGGCAGTTCGTCAACGGCCCCGAGTCCTTCACGCCGGACGGCAACTTCATCCTCGGCGAGGCGCCGGGCCTCAGGGGCTTCTTCGTCGGCGCCGGCTTCAACGCCTTCGGCATCGCCGCGGCCGGCGGCGCCGGCTGGGCGCTGGCCGAGTGGGTGGCGCGCGGCGAGCCGCCGATGGACCTCGCTGCCGTCGACATCCGCCGCTTCGGCCAACCGCACCGCAGCGCCGAATGGGTGCGTGCCCGCACCGTCGAGGCGACCGGCAAGCACTACACCATGGCCTGGCCGCATGAGGAGCACGAGAGCGGCCGGCCGGCCCGGGTCTCGCCGCTCTACGGCCGCCTCAAGGCGGCCGGCGCGGTGTTCGGCGAGAAGCTCGGCTGGGAGCGGCCGAACTGGTTCGCCCGCGACGGCGAGGCGGCGGCCGACGTCTACAGCTACGGCCGGCAGAACTGGTTCGAGGCCGTCGGCGAGGAGCACCGGGCGGTGCGCGAGCGGGTCGGGCTGTTCGACCAGTCCTCCTTCGCCAAGTTCCTGATGGTCGGGCCCGACGCCGCCTCGGCCCTGTCCTGGATCTGCGCCGGCGACGTCGCCCGCGAGGTCGGGCGCCTGACCTACAGCCAGCTCCTGAACCGCCGCGGCGGCATCGAGTGCGACCTGACGGTCGCACGGCTCGCCGAGGACCGCTTCTACATCGTGACCGGCACCGGGGCCGCGACCCGCGACTTCGACTGGATCGAGCGCAACATTCCCGAGGGCGCCAACGCCCAGCTGATCGACGTCACCTCGGCCTATGCCGTGCTGACCGTGATGGGGCCGCGTGCGCGGGCGCTGCTGGCGCGGGTGACGGCGGCCGACCTCTCGAACGAGGCCTTCCCCTTCGCGACCTGGCGGGATCTCCCGATCGGCGGCGCGCCGGTGCGCGCGCTGCGCGTCACCTACGAGGGCGAGCTCGGCTGGGAGCTGCACCTGCCGAGCGAGACCGCCGCGGCCGTCTACGATCGCCTGGTCGAAGCCGGCGCCGACCTCGGCCTCGCCAACTGCGGCTACCGGGCCATCGAGTCCCTGCGCCTGGAGAAGGGCTACCGCGCCTGGGGCAGCGACATCACCAGCGACGACACGCCGCTCGAGGCCGGCCTCGGCTTCGCGGTCAAGCTCAAGTCCAACCAGCCCTTCCTGGGGCGCGAGGCCCTGCTGGCCCAGCGCGAGGCCGGCCTGAGGAAGCGCCTAGCCTGCTTCACCGTCGAGGACCCGTCGGTCGTGCTGCTCGGCCGCGAGACGCTCTACCGCGACGGCAAGCGGGTCGGCTACCTGGCCAGCGCCGGCTGGGGCTACACCGTGGGCGCCAACATCGGCTACGGCTACGTCCGCTCCGCCGAGCCGATCGACAGGGCCTTCCTGTCGGCCGGCCGCTACGAGCTGGAAGTCGCCGGCGAGAAGGTCGCCTGCGCGGTCCACGAGGGCCCGCTCTACGATCCGACGATGGAGCGGGTGAAGGCCTGAGGCCGGCCGGCTACCAGCCGCCTCCGCCGCCGCCCCCGCCGCCGCCGCCGGACGAGCCGCCGGAGGAGCCGCCGCTGCTGCTCGAAGGCCGGGTCGCGGCGGTCGAGGCGGCGCTCACGAGGCGTCCGGACAGCGCGTTCGAGACGGCCGCCGGGCCGGCCCAGGTCGCGCCGTGCCGGTCGTACCAGCTGGGCCGGTAGGAACGGCCGCCGCCGGAGGCGCCCCGGCTCGCGGCCAGCCGCGCCTCGACCTTGTCGCTCCATTCCTGCTCGACGCCGAGGGCCATGGCGTAGGGCAGGTGGTGCTCGAACAGGGCCTCGGTGATCTCGGGCTCGCGGCCGGCCAGGTTCAGCCGGTCGGACTCCGCGACGGAGAGATAGAGGCGGTAGCCCTCGAGCGCGTCCAGCGTCTGCCGGCCGATCCGCGTCGGCGCCTTCATCCAGAAGAAGAACAGGATCGTCGCGACCACGGCGACGGCGGCGATCGCCAGGGCCGCCGGCGGCACGACCTCGCCGCCCAGAAGGAAGACCAGGAAGAGCGGCAGCAGGCAGACCGCGGCGATGGCGAGCCGGCCGGCCGCCCTCGGCAGGCGGCGCGTCCAGGAGCCGCCCGATCCGAGCTGGCTGAGCGCGGCGGCCACGAAGCCGACGGCGACGCTGGTGAAGGCGACGGCGAAGGGCGTCAGGAACAGGACCATGACGAGCGAGTCCTCGGTCCTGATGTCGGGCAGCAGCGTCGCCAGCACCGTGACCGCCGCGAGGGCGGCGCCGAGCAGCCAGTAGCGGCCGTTGGCCCGGAAGAAGGTCCGGGCGAACTCGCCGTCGAAGGCATCGGTCAGCGCCGAGCGCGCCGCGTCCATCCGCGGCTCGTAGCGCTTGCCGAAGGTGATCGAGCCGCTCGTTGTCTTGGGGAACAGCGAGTGCAGCACCGCCCGCTCGCCCGGCGGCAGGCCGGCCTGCCCCGTGCCCTCGGGCCTGTCCGTGCGCTCGAGGGTGAAGAGCCGCTTGTCCTCCTCGAAGCGCAGCAGGCCCCTGGTCGCGAGGCTGGTTAGCGCGACCGTCAGGGCGCGGGTGCCGGAGAAGGCGTCGGCGAAGCCGGCGTGCCAGACATAGCCGGCGCCGACCGGCGACAGGCCGCGCGGCGCCTCGAACAGCGGGATCACCACGCCCTTCGCCGGATCGCGCCCGACCCGGTGCCACATCAGCAGGAAGTAGAGCAGCAGGCAGAGCGTGAGCGGCGCGCCGACGGCGGGGCCGATGTTGGCGCGCAGCCAGCCGAGCCGCTCCTGCGCCGCGCTCGGCGGCTCGACCGCGCCGGCCGGCCAGACTACCGCGACGGTGAAGCCCTCGCCGGGCGCGAGCCTGCGCGTCGTCTCCAGGCGGACCTCGCCCGGGCGGCTCTCGGTCGTGCGGAAGTCCCGGCCGGCTTCGCCGCGACGGCCAGTGTAGCCGGCGAGCCGGAGCGCGGTCAGGCCACCGGGGATCGCCACCGTCACGGCCGCCCGCTCGATCGGGAAGGCCCAGGCGTCGCCGGTCACGTTCCAGTAGAGCTCGTCCTCGCCGTCGCGGAACAGCAGCTGCCGGTCGGTGCGATAGGCGATCCGGTAGCGATGGGGGCCGGGTCGGACCAGCCGGTTCGCCGCGCCGACGTAGATGCGGATGCCGGCATCGAGGTCTTCCGTGGAATAGGGCACCGGCGCACCGTCCTGCTCGACGCCGGTGATCTCGAAGCCGACCAGGTAGTTGAAGCCGGTCGCCGTCAGGCTGCGCAGCGGGAAGTCGCGATAGATGCCGTGGCGGATCTGGTCGTTCGCGGCGACGACGTCGATCGTCTCCACGACGTCGAGCGTGCCGCCCTGCTCGACGCGGATGTCCGACTGGAAGGCCGTGATCCGCTCGCGCTCGGCCGCCGTCGCCGGGCCGGCGAGGGCGGGCAGCAGCGCGACCAGGGCGGCGATCGCCAGGCCGGCTCGGCGCAGCCCGGTGCGGCTGGCGGGCGGGCGGGTCACGCGGCCTCTCAGAAGGCGACCTTGGGGAGGAGGCGGTCCCCTGCGTGCTCGACCTCGTAGTACTCGGCCGGCTGGAAGCCGAAGCGGCGGGCCACGAGGTTGCTCGGGAAGGACTCGATGCGCGTGTTCAGCTCGCGCACCGAGCCGTTGTAGTAGCGCCGCGCCATCTGGATCTGGTCTTCCAGCGCGGCCAGGTTGCGCTGCAGCTCCAGGAAGCTCGAGTCGGCCTTGAGGTCGGGATAGTTCTCGGCGACGGCGAAGAGCCGGCCCAGGGCGCTCGACAGCTCGCCCTCGGCCTGCTGGCGCGCGCCGACGCCGGCTCCGGCACCTTCGCTGGCCTGGACGTGGGCGCGCGATTCGGTGACGTCCTTGAGCACGCCGGCCTCGTGCGAGGCGTAGCCCTTCACCGTGGCGACCAGGTTCGGCACCAGGTTGGAGCGCCGCTTCAGCTGGACGTCGATGCCGCTCCAGCCTTCGCGGCTGCGCTGCCGGGCCGCGACCAGGCGGTTGTAGGCGACGACGATCCAGCCGCCGACCAGGACCGCCAGGGCCAGCAGGATCCAGAGCAGGGAACTCATCTCGCGGACCCCATGTCTGCGCAGCTTTTCGTTTGCGGGGCGAGGGTCGGCCGTGCGAGAGCCTGCGTCAAGTTGTCAATTCCACAGCCCGGCTGTGGGCTTGGACCGGGCGAGAGAGGACGCATGGACTGGGTCGAGATGGCCTTCCAGCTGGCGCTGATGGCGGCCGGCTATCTGCTCGGCGCCGCGTCCGGCTTCTTCGCCGTCCGCCTGGTCGGCCTGGGGGTCGTGCCGAACGCCGCGGCGCTCTACGTGCTGGCGCTGCCCCTGGCCAGCACCCTGGTGACCGAGGGCTTCACCCGGCTCTGGCGCCATACGCCCGGCTCCTTCGGCCTGGGCGGCCTGACCGCCTTCCTGCCGATGCTGGTCGCCGGCGCCGGCATCGTCGTCCTGCTGGCCGGCGCGCAGAGGCTGGTCGCGCCCTTCGATCCCTCGCTGCCGGACCGGGCCGGGCCGCTGACCGTTTGGGTCGGCCTCGCCGCCTTCTGCAGCCTGGCCGCCCTCGGCTTCTGGCGCTTCTGGCCGGAGCCGACGGCGCGGCTCTGGTGAGGCGCCGCCGGCCGGTCCCTCAGAGGTGCCCGGCCAGGAACGCCAGCGTCCGCTCGAAGGCGAGGTCGCTGCTCTCCCGATGGAACGAGGAGCGCTCGGCATTGGCGAAGCCGTGGCCGCCGCCGGGATAGACGTGGAGCTCGAGCTCGGGATAGGCGGCGCGGATCGCCTCGACGTCCGACAGCGGGATGCTCTGATCGGTCTCGCCGAAGTGCAGCTGGACCGGGCAGCGGGGCTTCAGGTCGAGCTGCTTGGCGATGCCGCCGCCGTAGTAGCCGACGGCGCAGGCCAGGCGGTCGCCGAGCTTTCCGGCCGAGGCCCAGGCCAGCCGGCCGCCCCAGCAGAAGCCGATCACGGCAGTGGGCGCCGCGGGCAGGGCCGCCAGGGCGGCGCCGATGTCGGCCACGACGTCGTCCTGGGCCAGCGCCTGCATCAGCGCGATGCCCTTGGCGCGGTCGTCGGGCTCGTAGCCGAGGTCGACGTCGGGCTCGACCCGGTCGAAGAGGGCGGGGGCGAGGGCGCGGTAGCCCTCGGCGGCGTAGGTCTCGCACAGCCCGCGCATCTGATGGTTCACGCCGAAGATCTCCTGCAGCAGCACGACGTTGCCGCGCGCCTGGCCCGCCGGCTCCGACAGCCAGCCGCCGAAGGCCGTGCCGTCGCTGCGCTCGATCCGAACCTTCTCGCCCATGCTGATCGCCTCCCTTTCGGTGTCTTCGATTGCGGCCCGCGCTTCCACGTCCCTCGACAGGCTCGGGACGAAGCGGCAGGCGGAGCTCGTCGAGCTCTCTGGCCGCCTGCTCCTACGTCGGCTTCGTCCCGAGCCTGTCGAGGGGCGTGACGCCACACCCCCCGCCGTCCCTCAGAGGAACATCTCCGGCTGGCTCGCCGCGAGCTGCTCGTAGATCGGCTGGAAGTGCAGCCAGCCGATGTACTCGCTGCCGACGTGCTCGCGGCTGTAGCGGGCGCGCTCGGGCGGCACCAGCACCGGCTTGTGGCCGGTCGCCTCGACCATCAGCTGCTGGTGGCAGCAGCGCTCCAGGGCGATGAACCAGAAGGCGGCGGCATCGATCGAGTGGCGGCTCGCGGTCAGCAGGCCGTGGTTCTGGTGGATCGCCGCCTTGACGCCCTTGAAGGCGGCCGCGACCTTCGGGCCGGCCTTGGTCTCGACGGCGACGGCGCCGGCCTCCTCCTGGATCACCACGTGGTCCTCGAAGAAGGCGCAGGCGTCCTGGGAGATCGGCGCCAGCGGCCGGCCGAGCGCGGCGAAGGCGACGCCGTAGAGCGTGTGGGCATGGCACATCGCCAGGATGTCGGGATGCGCCTCGTGGACCGCCGCGTGCAGCACGAAGCCGGCGCGGTTGACCGCGTGCTCGCCCTCGACGACGCGGCCGTCGTGGTCGACCAGGATCAGGTTCGACAGCGTCACCCGGTCGAAGTGCACGGCCATCGGGTTGGTCCAGTAGAGCTCCGGCCGCTCCGGATCGCGGATCGTCAGGTGGCCGGCGAAGCCGTAGTCGAGCCCGGCCTGGGCGAAGGCGCGGCAGGCGGCGACCAGGCGCTGCTTGCGGTAGAGCCGCTCCTCGGCGGCGGTCTCGAACTCCGGGATGCTCGGGAACTTCAGGTCGGGCTGCTCGGGCTGATAGATCGACTGGCGATTGCCGAGGTCCAGCATGGCGGTCTTCGTCTCCCTTGGCTGCGCGGCGCCCCCCGGAACCGGGCGTTCTTCTGCCTGGGCGTCAGCTTACGGGTTGCGGCGGGCCCTGGCGACGGGCCAAAGAGGGGCAGCGGCCTTGCCCGAGAGGCATAGCGCCCGCCAGACACCGCCCGCCAGACACGTCCCGAGAGACAGGAAGGACCGACGCCATGACCGAGATCGCGATCCAGCCCGAGCGCCTGCTCCAGGACCTGGAGACCCTGCGCTCCTTCGGGCGCTGCGGCAGCGGCGTGGTCCGGCCGGCCTATTCGGAGGCCGACGTCGCGGCGCGGCGCTGGCTGGCCGGGCGCATGGCCGAGGCCGGCCTGCAGCCGGTCTTCGATCCCGTCGGCAACCTCTTCGGCCTGCCGCCGGGCTCGGCGCCCTGCCTGCTGATGGGCTCGCATTCGGACAGCCAGCCCGAGGGCGGCTGGCTCGACGGCGCCTATGGCGTGATCGCCGCCCTGGAGGTCGCGCGCGCCAGCCTGGAGTGCGGCGGGCCGCCGGTCGCCGCGGTCTCCTTCCAGGACGAGGAGGGCCGCTTCACGACCCTGACCGGCAGCCGCATCTGGGCCGGCCTGATGCCGCTCGACCGGGCCGACGAGATGACCGATGACGAGGGCACGACCCTGGCCGAGGCGCGGCGGACCATGGCCGCGCTCGACGGCGGCGCCTTCGTCGCGCCGGACCGCTTCACCGCCTTCGTCGAGGCCCATATCGAGCAGGGCCCGGTGCTCGACAGCGAGGGCGGCCGGATCGGCGTGGTCGAGAACATCGTCGGCATCCGCAGCGAGCGCTACCGCTTCGAGGGCCAGCAGAACCACGCCGGCACGACGCCCATGCGTCTCCGCCGCGACGCCTTCCAGGGCCTCGCCGAGTTCGTGACCCTGCTCAACGTGCGGCTCGCGCCGCTCGTCACGCTGGCGACGGTCTGGACCATCGGCCATGTCGCGCTGCATCCCAACGCCTCCTCGATCGTGCCGGGGCGCGTCGACTGCACGGTGCAGTGGCGCGACGCCGAGGTCGGGCGCCTCGACCGCATGGAGGCGGTGATCCGCACGACCGCCGAGGAGGTCGCCGGCGCCCGCGGCCTCGGCTGCACGCGCTCGGCCTACGCGGCGATCGAGCCGACCCGCATGGAACCGGCGCTGGCGGCGCGCATCGAGCAGGCGGCCAGGCAGCTCGCGCCCGGCCTCTGGCGGCGTATGCCCTCGGGCGCCCTGCACGACGCCGCCAACGTCTCGCACCTGCTGCCGGCGGCCATGCTGTTCGTGCCCTCGAAGCGCGGCATCAGCCACTCCTTCGAGGAGGACACGGCGCACGACGACCTGGTGCTCGGCGCCCGGGTGCTGGCCGCGGCGGCGACGGCCGTCTAGCGGCACAAGGGCGATTGTTGCAGATCAATGGCGGTCCCGTGAAACCCGCCTAAGCAGGAGCCGTCGGGCCGGCCGCTGCGGTCGGCCGGGAAGGTTGCTCGGCCATGCGTCCGGCCTCTCTCTACCGCTACATCTGGCAGACCACGCGGCGTCGCCAGGTCCTGATCCTGCTGCTGACCGGCCTGATCGTGCCGCTCGCCATGGTGCCGCTCGAGGTGCAGCGCCGCATCGTCGACCGCGCCATCGTCAAGGGCGACCTCGGCGAGCTGGCCCTGCTGGCTGGCGCCTACCTGTCGGTGATCCTGGTCCAGGGCGGCCTGAAGTACGTCCTCAACCAGCACAAGGGACGGGTGCTGGAGGACGTCGCGCGCGACCTGCGCCGGCGCCTGCTGATCGACTGCGCGCCGCGTCCGGAGTCGGACGGGCCGTCAACCGCCGGGCCGCCGCCCGATACCCTGGTGGTTGACGGCGCGGGCGATTCGCCGGTCGACGAGGGCACGATCGTCTCCGTGCTGGCGGCCGAGGCCGAGGATGTTGCCGGCTTCGCCAGCGAAAGCCTGTCGGTGCCGCTGCTGCAGAGCGGCACGATCCTGGTCGTCGCCGGCTACCTGCTCTGGGTCCAGCCGCTGATCGCCGTGCTGGCGATGCTGATCTACCTGCCCCAGGGCATCGTCGTGCCGCGGGTCCAGCACGCCATCAACCGCCTGGCGCGGGCCCGCACCAACCTGGTCCGCCGGCTCGGCCACGAGGCCGCGGCGCACTGGATCGAGGCGCCGGAGGCCGGCCGCTCGACCCACGCCGAGCGGGCGCTCAGGCTGATCGAGCAGATCTACGCGACGCGGATCCGCATCTATCTGCGCAAGTACTTCCTGACCTTCCTCGGCAACTTCCTCGACGCGCTCGGGCCGATCGTCGTGCTGTCGGTCGGCGGCTGGCTGGTCATCCAGGGGCGCACCGAGGTCGGCACGCTGGTCGTCTTCATCTCCGGCTTCCAGAAGCTCTCCGACCCCTGGGACCAGCTGATCACCTTCTACCGCATGCTCTCCAACGCCTGCGTCTCCTACGGCCTCGTGGTGGGCGTGCTGCGCGGCGGCGCGGTGGCGCCGTCGGGGGTGGCGCCGTCGGGGGTGGCGCCGTCGGGGGTGGCGGCTGGGGCCGAGCGCCCGGCCTTGCCGGCGTGAGAGGCGCGCCGCCGTCTTCTCCCCTTCGCTTCGTCCTGAACCTGTCGAACGGCGGAGCGAAACTGGCACTGCCCGTGCCGGAATGGCTTCACCCTTCGACACGCTCAGGATGAAGCCATTGGGGAGAAGAGGCGCGAGGTCGCTGCCCTACCGGAACGCCTCCGGGCGCAGCCGCTCGATCACCCCTGCCACCGTCAGCTCCTCCGGCGCGCCGCCGTCGAGGCGCAGGCTGACCCGGCCGCTCTCCGCCTCGCGCCGGCCGATCGCCAGCAGGGCCGGGATACCGGCGGCATGGGCCTCGGCGACCTTGCGGCCGAGCCGCTCGGGCCGGAGGTCGAGGGCCGTGCGGAAGCCGGCTTCCTCCAGCGCCGCGGCGACCTCCTCGGCGCGGCCGGCCTGCTCGGCGCCGAGGCTGGCGACCAGGATCTGCTCCGGCGCCAGCCAGAGCGGCAGGCGGCCGCCGTGGTGCTCCAGCAGGATCGCCAGGAAGCGCTCCAGGCTGCCCAGCACCGCCTGGTGCAGCATCACGGGGCGGACCTTGCGGCCCTCGGCGTCGACGTAGGCGAGGTCGAAGCGCTCGGGCATCACGAGGTCGAGCTGGATCGTGCCGCACTGCCAGGCGCGGCCGCGGCTGTCCCGCAGCACGAACTCCAGCTTGGGGCCGTAGAGCGCGCCCTCGCCGGGCTGCGGGCGCGGCTCGAGCCCGGCCGCGGCGGCCGCGGCGGCCAGGCGCGCCTCGGCCTCGTCCCACTGCGCCTCGCTGCCGATGCGCGGCTCGGGCCGCGTCGAGAGCGCGACCGACCAGTCGGCGAAGCCGAAGTCGCCGTAGACTTCCGCGACCAGGCGGCAGAAGCGGGCGACCTCGGCCTCGACCTGGTCGGGCGCGCAGAAGATGTGCGCGTCGTCCTGGACGAAGGCGCGGCCGCGCAGCAGGCGCGTTGAGCGCACCCGAGGGCTCGTTGCGGTGGCAGGTGCCGAACTCGCAGAGCCGGAGCGGCAGGTCGCGGAACGAGTGCCCGGCGCGGGCGAAGATCTGCGTGTGGCCGGGGCAGGAGACCGGCTTCAGCGCGACCTCGCGGCCGCCCTCGCCGAGCGTCATCATGCCGCCGCCGAAGCCCTGCCAGTGGCCGCTCGCCTCCCAGATCGGCCGGGCCAGCAGCTGCGGCGTGCGCACCTCGCGGAAGCCGGCGCGGCGCATGCGTCTTCGCATGGTGTCCTCGACGACGCGCCAGAGCGCGAAGCCGCGGGGGTGCCAGAAGATCTGGCCGGCGGCCTCCTCCTGCTGGTGGAAGAGGTCGAGACGGCTGCCGATCGCCCGGTGGTCGGGCGCGTTCTCGAAAGCGTGGTCCTGAGGCTCCATGGGTCTCTCCGTCGGTCTGCCCGGCCGGCCGGACGGAGTCCCCGAAACGCGACGAGGCCCCGTCCGTTGCCGGCGGGGCCTCGTGGGTTCGTCGCTGTCTGCTGCCGTCTTCTAGCGCACGCGACCTCCCCGCGGCCCGCCGATGCGGGTCGTGGTGGTGGTCGCGGTGGGCAGGTGACGGCGCATGGGAAGGAAGATCGTCGAGGCGGGCGCGACGGTCAAGGGGCGGCCGTTCCGCGTCATGTCTTCGGCGTGCCGTCCTGGTGCAGCTTCAGCGCCGCGTAGACGAAGCCGTTGGCCGGGGTGGGCACGCCGAGCGCCTTGCCGAGGGCGACGACCTTGCCGGACAGCCAGGGCAGCTCCAGGCGGTTGCCGCGCTCCAGGTCGAGAGCCATCGAGGCCTTGACGTGGGCGCCCAGGCCGTTGGCGCGCTCGGCCAGGACCTCGACCAGGCCGTCGTCGAGGGCGACGCCGCCGGCCTTGCCGACCGCCAGGGTCTCGGTCATGACCTGGAGCAGCAGGGCGCGGGTGTCGGGATCGGCGCGGACCTCGCCGACGGTGCGCCGGGTGACCGCGGTCAGGGCCGAGAGGCCGACCAGCATGATGAACTTGGTCCAGAGCGCGGCCTGGATGTCGGCCGGCCGGGCGTGGTCGATGCCGGCCTCGGTGAGCGCCGCGTCGAGCCGCTCGCAGCGGGCGCTGGCGCGGCCGTCCAGCTCGCCGAAACGGATCCGCTGGAAGGCGCTGACGCAGCGGATCAGGCCCGGCTCGGCGATCGCCGCCGAGATCTCGGCGACGCCGCCCAGCACGTGCTGCGCGCCCAGGATCGCGGCGATGCGCTCCTCGGAATCGACGCCGTTCTGCAGCGACAGCACGGCAGTGTCCGGCCCGATCAGCGGGCGGCAGGCCTCGGCAGCGGACTCGGTGTCCCAGAGCTTGACCGAGAAGAGCACGAAGTCGACCGGGCCGATCGTCGCCGGATCGTCGGTCGCGGCGACCGGCAGGGTGAAGGACTCGCCGGGCGCCTCGACCGCCAGGCCCCGGTCGCGCATCGCCTTCAGGTGCGCGCCGCGGGCGACGAAGGTCGTCGGGAAGCCGGCGCGCGCCAGCCTGGCGCCGAAGAAGCCGCCGACCCCGCCGCTGCCCATGATCGCGAAGCTCGCCTTCGTCCCGTCCATGCCCTGTCGCTCCCCTGGCTGTCCCGTTCCGGCCTGTCTCCGGTCTGATAGGCGAGGGCGGGGCGGCGGCGCAACGCCGGCCGGCGCGGGGCGGGGTTGCACGGGGGCGGGTGGATCGAGGCGGCGGCCGGGGATAGAACAGCAACCCTGACCTATCTCGGAACGGATGCTGCCTTGGTCGACCTTCCTCCCCTCGGCGAGCTGGCCTGGCTGGCCGGCGCCATGATCGCGACCGGCGCCTTCGCCGGCATCCTGGCCGGCCTGCTCGGCGTCGGCGGCGGCATCGTCATCGTGCCGGTGCTCAACGTCATCCTGACCGTGCTCGGCGTCGAGCCGGCGATCCTGATGCACGTCGCGGTCGGCACCTCGCTGCTGACCATCATCCCGACCTCGATCGCCTCGGCGCGGGCTCACGCCCGGCGCGGCGCCGTCGACTGGGCGCTGATCCGGCGCTGGGGCGCGACCATCGTGCTCGGCGCGATCCTCGGCGGCGTGGCGGCGTCCCATCTGCGCTCGGCGGCGCTCAGCCTGATCTTCGCGGTCATCGCGCTCTCGGTCGCGCTGTTCATGCTGCTGCGGCCCGAGGGCCGGTCGCTCTTCCCGCGCCTGCCCAGGGGGCTGCTCGGCCAGCCGATCCCGCTGCTGATCGGCGGGCTCTCGACCCTGATGGGCATCGGCGGCGGCACGCTCGGCGTGCCGATCCTCAGCGCCTGCGCCTATCCGGTGCGCAGCGCCGTCGCGACCGCCAGCCTGTTCGGCCTGCTGATCGCCGTGCCGGGCAGCGCCAGCTTCGTCATCGCCGGCTGGGGCCACCCCGACCTGCCGCCCTTCAGCCTGGGCTTCCCGAACCTGCTCGGCCTGGTCTGCATCGCGCCGCTGACCATCCTCTTCGCCCCGCTCGGCGCGAAGATCGCCCACACCATCCGTCCGGGCCTGCTGCGCATCCTCTTCGCCCTCTTCCTGACCCTGACCTCGGTCAAGATGCTGCTGGGCGCGCTGGGGGTGTTCTAGGGGCGGCGACTGCCGCCGCGGCGATCTGTGTCATTGAGGTTGCGGCACAACGCCGCTCTATGAGCAATCGGGCCAGGGAATCGAGAATCGCCCGCAAGGTTGGAGTCTGGAGCGATGAAGGCGAGCGACGTGATGACCACCGACGTGGTGTCGGTGACCCCGGACACGCCGGTCCAGGAGATCGCACGGCTGCTGGTGCGCCGGGGCATCAGCGCGGCGCCCGTGGTCGACGCCCACGGCCAGCCCGTCGGCATGGTCAGCGAGGGCGACCTGATCGGGCGCGACGAGACGGCGCGACAGGCGCGCAAGGACTGGTGGCTGGTCTTCCTGGCGGAGCGCGGAACGCCCGACCCGGAGCGCCTGGCCGAGCGGCAGGCCGGCGAGCTCAAGGCGCGCGACGTCATGTCGGCGCCGCTCATCACGGTCGGCGAGCGCACCGACATCGGCGAGATCGCGCGGCTACTGGCGGTTCATCACGTCAAGCGCGTGCCGGTCGTCCGCGACGGCCGGATCGTCGGCATCGTCAGCCGGGCCGACCTGCTGCGCGGGCTGATCGAGGAGGAGGCGGAGAAGCCGGCCGCGCCGAAGAACGGCCGCCTGCTGTCCGGCGTGCTCGACAAGCTCGACGGCCGCTTCCTGCATCGCGCCCATCCGGCCGCGGCGGCCACGGCCCCTGCGCCGTCTGCTTCGGCCGAACAGCGCTCCGACGAGGCCGACTTCTCGGTCGACGACTTTCGGCACCTGCTGTCGGACCGCAAGCGCAGGGAGCGGGCGGAGCGCGAAGCGCAGCGGCAGGCGGCGGCCGAGCGCAGCCGCCGCACGGTGGCCGCGCTGATCGACCATCACATCTCCGACGAAGGCTGGCGGGATCTGCTGCACCAGGCCCACGAGGCGGCGGAGCGCGGCGAGAAGCAGCAGCTTCTGCTGCGCTTCCCGAACGAGCTCTGCAGCGACGAGGGCCGTGCCATCAACGCGCTCGAGCCGGACTGGCCCTCGACGCTGCGCGGCGAGGCCGCCGAGGTCTATCTGCGCTGGGAACGGGAGCTCAAGCCGCGCGGCTTCCACCTCTCCGCCATGGTCCTCGAGTTCCCCGACGGCAAGCCGGGCGACATCGGCCTGTTCCTGGTCTGGGGCGAGTAGGCGGGCCGGGGCCGCGGCTGAAGCGCTGAGCGCCTAGAACGCGTCGGGCTGGTACTTCGGCTGGGTCGTCTCGAAGGCCTCCAGGGACATGCAGCGCTCGTAGACCGCCATGGTCGTCGGGTAGTCGTCGAGCGGGCAGTCGAAGCGCCGGGCGTTGAAGACCTGCGGCACCAGGCAGATGTCGGCGAGGCCGGGATGGTCGCCGAAGCAGAAGCGGCCGGCCTCGCCGCTCGCGGCCAGCGTCGCCTCGAACTTCTGGAAGCCGTCGGCGATCCAGTGGCGGTACCAGCTGTCGCGGTCGGCGTCGCTGAACTTCCAGGTGCCCTGGAGGTACTTGAGGACCCGGAGGTTGTTCAGCGGGTGGATCTCGCAGGCGACGATCTGGGCCAGGGCGCGGACCTGGGCGCGGCCGCTCGGGTCGTCGGGCAGGAAGGGCGGCTCGGGATAGCTCTCGTCCAGGTATTCCAGGATCGCCAGCGACTGGCCGTAGGCGACGCCGTCGTCGACCAGGGTCGGCAGCAGGCCCTGGGGGTTGAGCTTCAGGTAGTCCGGGCTGCGGTGCTCGCCCTTCGGCAGGCTGACGTAGTGCGACTCGTACTCCAGCCCCTTGAGCGCCAGCGCGATGCGCAGGCGGTAGGAGGCCGAGGATCGGAAATAGCCGTAGAGCTCCATGCTGCCGTGTCTCCCGGGCGTGATCGATTGGCGTCCTTGCCGGTCCGCGCGGCCCGGCGGGCGAGCGCGGGACGCGGAGCGCGGGACCGGTGCGAGGTCCGGAAAGGTGCGCGGCCTGCCGGCTTCCCGCGATGCGACACGACCGCGCCCCGCGGCGGGCTCCGCCGCGGGGCGCCGGTCCGCACTCTATTCTAGCCCGCCGGGCGCGTCTCGACCAGGCAGGGGCGGCTCTCGGTCTTCCGATACCAGGCGGCGAGCTTCGGTGCGCCGGCGCGCCAGTCGTGGTCGGCGAAGCGGAAGTCGAGGTAGCCGAGCGCGCAGGCGGTCGCGAGCGCGCCGATGTCCAGCTCGCCGGACAGGTGGTCGATCCAGTGCGCCTCGAGCTCGGCGACCGAGGAGTCGATCTTCGCCATCTGGCCGGTCAGCCAGTCGTCCCAGCGCTTGTCGGCCGGACGCAGCGCCACCTCGTAGCGGGCCAGCAGCGCGGCGTCGAGCAGCGCCTGGGCCAGGGACAGCAGCGTCAGGGCGCGCCAGCGCGCCGGCCCCTCCGCCGGGAACAGGCGCCGGCCGCCGTGCCGGGAGTCGAGGTACTCGCAGATCACCCGGCTGTCGTAGAGCGCGCTGCCATCCTCGAGCAGCGCGGTCGGTACCTTGCCGGAGGGATTGCGGGCGACGATCGTCGCGTCGCGCTTGACCGGCCCGGCGGCGCTGGGCAGCCGCTCGATGTCGCCGGCCTGCCCGGTCTCGAACGCCGTGGCCATGACGAGCCGCACGTAGGGCGAGGCCGGGGAGTGGAAGAGCTTCATGCGTCCTGTTCCTCTCTGGACAAACGGTGGCTGGTGGTGCGGGAGAGCCGCTCGGCGGGATCGGCCGGCGCCAGGCGGTGGCGCCGCCTCAGGTCGGCGCAGAGCAGCTCGCCGGCGTAGGTCACGTGCTCCCACATGATGTTCTCGGCACGCCGGCCGTCGCGCGCCAGGAGCGCCGCCAGGATGCGATGGTGGTCGTCGTGGGAGCGCCGGATGATCTCGTAGTCGTCCCACAGGAAGACGCGGTCCGAGGCCAGCGGGACGTTGTGGGTGCGGCGCACGAACTCGACCACCCAGGGATTGCCGGAGGTCGCCATGATGCCTTCGTGGAACTCGACGTTCATGCGGCGGTAGGGCGCCAGGTCGTCGGGGTCGAGGCGGCCCCTGCCGAGGATCCGGTCGCCCTGCTCGACGTAGCGCCGCAGCTCGGCCGCCCGCTCCTCGGACAGGCCGCGCTCGGCGGCCAGCCGGCAGGCCAGTCCCTCCAGGTTCGCACGCACCTCGAAGGCGGCGCGGATGTCCGCCAGTCGGAAGCTGCGCACGGTGAAGCCGCGGTTCGGCGAGTAGTCGAGCAGGCCGTCCTTGGCGAGCTCGGCCATCGCCGTGCGCAGCGGCGTGCGGGACAGGCCCAGCGCCTGGGCCAGCGCGTCCTGCTGCAGGCGGGAGCCCGGCGGGATGCTGCCCTCCAGGATCCGCTCGCGCAGGATCGCGGCGGCGACCTCGGTGCTGGTGGGGGGGCGGCTCATGACGGTCCCGGTGGCTCGCGAGGGGGCGGATCATGACAGGCGGCCCGGCCGGTGACAACCGGCGAGCGAGCATAAATTGGATCCAAAAATACCAAAAATGCCGCAATAGTGGATTGACGATGGCGCGTCATGGCCATTATTGGATACAAAAAGTAAGAGGTCGGGAGGAAAAGGATCTTGCCCCAATCGGTTTCCCGGATCGACCGGCTGCGCTCGCGCGACTGTCATGCGGCCCGGCCGGAGCTGGCCGCGTGAGCGCGCGTCCGGCCGGCGGGCGGCGCGTCGCCCTGGTCACCGGGGCCGTCGGCGGCATCGGCGCGGCGGTCTGCCGGCGGCTCGCGGCGGAGGGCTTCGCGCTGGCCGTCAGCGGTCTCGAACGTCCCGCCTGCGAGGAGCTGGCGGCCGGGCTGCCCGGCGAGGGGCACCATCCGGTCGCCTGCGACGTCACCGACGAGGCCGCCGTCGAGGCCCTGTTCGACGAGGCGGAGACGCGCCTCGGGCCGGTCTCGGTGCTGGTCTGCGGCGCGGCCGTGCTGCTGCTGCGCGAAGGCGGTCGGCGCCCGCTGCTGGTCGAGACGACGCTGGAGGAGTGGGAGCGCACGCAGGCCGTCAACGGTCGCGGCACCTTCCTCTGCCTGCGCAGCTTCCTGCGCCGGCGCCAGGAGCGGCCGCTGCCGGACGGCCGCGTCGTCACCTTCAGCTCGGTCGCCGCCCAGCTCGGCGGCTACCGCGCGTCGAGCGCCTACATCGCCAGCAAGGCGGCGATCCTGGGCCTGACCAAGGCGGCGGCCCGCGAGGCGGCGCCGCTCGGCATCACGGTGAACTGCGTCGCGCCGGGCCTGATCGACGCGCCGATGCTGCGCCTCTCGCTGCCGCCGGGCGCCGAGGGCGAGGCGGCGGCGGCAATTCCCCTGCAGCGCATCGGCTCGCCCGAGGAGGTCGCCGATGCGGTCGCCTTCCTGGCCTCGCCGGGCGCCGGCTACATCACCGGCGCCACGATCGACATCAACGGCGGCTATCGGATGCAGTAGCGATGCGCGGTAACCCGATCCTCTGGCTGAGCGACCGGCTGGTCGAGATCGCCGGCCTGGTGCTGCTGGCGATGATGCTGCACGTCTGCGCCGACGTCGCCATGAAGTACCTGTTCAACGACCCCATCGAAGGCACGCTGGAGGTCGTCTCCTACTACTACATGGTCGGTTCGGTGTTCCTGCCGATCGCCCTGGTCGAGCTGCGCCGCGGCTCGGTCGCCGTCGATCTCTTCTTCAACATGATGCCGGCCCGGCTGAAGCTGGTCTGCGTCGGCGCGGTCCTGCTGGCCAGCGCGCTGGTCTACGGCGGCCTCGCCGACGTCACCTGGCACGACGCCCTCAAGGCCTTCGCCAAGCGCGAGGTCGTGATGGGGCCGATCGACGTGGTGATCTGGCCCAGCCGCTTCGCGCTGCCGGCCAGCTTCGCCCTGGGCGCTCTGGTCTGCCTCTGGCATCTCGGCCGCCTGCTGTTCGGCGGCGCCGCGGCGCGCGCGGAGCTGATCTCGACCCACGAAGAGCTGGAGGAGGTCTGATGTCGCCGATCGAGATCGGCTTCCTCGGGGTCGGCGCGGTGCTGCTGCTGATGGCGCTGCGCCTGCCGATCGGCATCGCCCTGGCCGGCGTGTCGTTCCTCGGCCTCTGGGCGGTGACCAACCTGACAGCGGCCTGGGGGCTGGTCCGCGCCGTGCCCTACGAGTTCATCGCGACCTGGTCGTTCAGCGCCGTGCCGATGTTCCTGCTGATGGGCTACATCGCCTCCCATGCCGGCCTGACCAGCGGCCTGTTCCGCTCGATGCGCATCCTGCTGGCCGGCGTGCCGGGCGGTCTCGCCTGCGCGACGGTCGGCGCCTGCGCGCTGTTCGCGGCGGCCTCGGGCTCCAGCGTCGCGACCGCCGCGGCGATGGCCCGGATCGCCGTGCCGGAGATGATCCGCCACCGCTACGACCGGGCGCTGGCGACCGGCTGCGTCGCCGCCGCCGGCACGCTCGGCTCGCTGATCCCGCCGTCGATCCTGATGGTGCTCTACGGCGTCTTCACCCAGCAGTCGATCGGCAAGCTGTTCGTCGCCGGCTTCCTGCCCGGCCTGCTGTCGGCGGTCGTCTACATGGCGATGATCGTCACCCGCGTCTCGATCACCCCCTCGCTGGCGCCGCGCGCCGCCGCGGCGGCGGCACCGGGCGAGCTGCGCGACGCCCTGCGCGAGATCTGGCCGCTGCCGCTGCTGATCCTCGGCGTGCTCGGCGGCATCTTCACCGGCGTCATGACGCCGACCGAGGCCGGCGCGGTCGGCGCCTTCATCGCCGTGCTGATCGCCGCGGTGCGCGGCCGCCTGAGCCGCGCCATGCTGCGCGGCGCGCTGCGCGACACGGCGATGGGCACCAGCGTGATCTTCGTGATCGCCATGGGCGCCTCGATGTTCACCACCTTCATGGGGCTGACGCGCCTGCCGACCACGGTCGCCGAGGCGATGCTCTCGGTCGGCGACGACCCGCTGCTGCTGGTCGTGATGATCGGCGTGATCTTCGTGATCCTCGGCATGTTCATCGACTCGATCGGCCTGATGCTGCTGACCCTGCCGATCATGATGCCGCTGCTCGACCGGGCCGGCGTCGACATGATCTGGTTCGGCATCCTGGTCATCAAGCTGCTCGAGATCGGCCTGGTGACCCCGCCCGTCGGGCTCAACGTCTACGTCATCAAGTCCGCGCTCGGCGGTCTCGTCGAGCTGCCGACGGTCTTCAGGGGCGCCGCCTGGTTCATCGTCATGGACCTGGTGACGCTGGCCCTGCTGATCGCCTTTCCCGCCATCTCGCTCTGGCTGCCGAGTTTGATGGACTGATCGGGGATCCCGGGAGTGCAGCCGTGACAAGCAAGAACTTGGGATGGAGGACAACGCCATGAGGAGCCTGTTGAGCAACGCGCGACCGGTCGGGGCCGCCCTGGCGGTCGCCGGCCTCACGATCGCGAGCCTGACGGCCGCGGAGCCGGCCGCCGCCGAGCAGTACAACCTGTCGACCTGGCTGGAGCCGAACCACATCATCACCCGCAAGGCGCACGTCGAGTGGGCCGAGGCGGTCAAGCAGGCCAGCGGCGGCGCCATCGACTTCCAGGTTTTCGTCGGCGGCGCGCTGATCCCGGCCAAGTCGACCATGCAGGGCACCGCCGACGGCATCGCCCAGGTCGGCTTCCACACCGCGACCTACACGCCCTCCGACCTGCCGGTCTCGAACGCACTGGCCGACATGGGCTTCAAGACGCCCGACGCCTTCGTCATGGCCTTCGCCTACTCCGACTTCATGATGCACGAGGCGGCCGGCTACCAGGACTGGCGCAAGAACGGCGTGATCTTCGGCGGCGGCTATTCGACGCCGATCTACTACTTTCTGTGCCGCGGCGAGAACCGCACGCTGGCCGACTTCAAGGGCAAGCGCGTGCGCATGCCGGGCGGCGGCTGGGCCCGCTTCGGCCAGCACATCGGCGTGGTCGGCGTGAACGTGCCGTCCTCGGAGATCTACACGGCCTTCGAGCGCGGCAGCGTCGACTGCACCGCCTCCGACCCGACCCACCTGACCTCGGGCGCGACCCTGATGGAGGTCGTCGACTCGGTGACGCTGCTGAAGATGAGCCCCTTCTATGCCGGCGTCACCTGGGCCTACAACGTGCCCTTCTGGCAGGGCCTGACCGACGCGCAGCGCCGGCTGCTGTTCGACGAGTCGGCGAAGGCCATGGTCCGCATGGAGGTCGAGTACGACAAGAACGTCGAGGCGGCGCTGGCCGCGGCGCGCCAGAAGGGCGTCAAGCTGATCGAGCCCGACGCGACCCTGCAGCAGTCCTACGACCAGTGGGTCGCCGACGGCATCGGCGGCGTCGCCGAGATCGCCAAGGAGAAGCACGGCATCCAGGATCCCGCGGCGCTCTTCGCCTCGTTCGAGCCCTACATGACGAAGTGGGTCGGGCTGATGAAGGGCGTCGACCGGCACGACGAGGCGGCCCTGACCAAGCTGGTCAAGGCCGAGATCTACGACACCCTGGACGTGTCCAAGTACGGCATGGAGTGAGCCGGGACGGGGGGCGGCGCGGCGCGCCGTCCCCCTCCTGCTCCTCCCCCCCGGCCCGGCCGTGCCGGGAATCCCGTTCCGAAGTAACGACTGGAGTAGCGATACGATGGGCGAACTCGACGCCGCGCGGCCTCTCGCCTTGGTCACCGGCGCCGCCGGCGGCATCGGCCTGGCCAGCGCCGCGCGCCTGGCCGAGGACGGCTTCCAGGTAGTGATGACCGATCTCGACCGCGAGCGCCTGGCCGCGGCGGCGCAACCGCTGAGGCAACGGGGCACCGGCGTCGCGACCCGCGCCGCCGACCTGCGCGACGAGGCGGCCCTCGACGCCCTGGTCGGGTCGCTGCCGCGCCTCGACGTGCTGGTCAACAACGCCGGCATCTTCGACGTGCGCGCGTTCGAGGCGCTGACCAGCGACGACTTCCGGCGCATGACCGAGGTCAACCTGATCCCCGTCTTCGCGCTGTCGCAGCGCGCCGCCGCGCGCATGCCGGAGGACGGCCGCATCGTCAACATCGCCTCGCGCTCCTGGCTGGGTGCGCGGCGCTTCGCCCACTATGCCGCCTCCAAGGCCGGCGTCGTCGGCCTGACCCGGGCGATGGCGCTCGACCTGGCGCCGCGCCGGATCCTGGTCAACGCCGTCGCGCCCGGCGTGATCGACACGCCGATCCTGGCGGCCTGGAGCGACGCGCAGCGTGCGGCCCTGGCCCAGCAGCAGGTCATCGGCCGGATCGGCCGGCCCGAGGACATCGCCTCGGCGGTGTCGTTCCTGGCCTCGCCGCGCACCGGCTTCATCACCGGCCAGGTCATCGTCGTCGACGGCGGCGCCTCGGTCGGCGGCATCGGGGGGAGCTGAGCCATGGAACGCCTGACCGGACGGCTCGCCGTCGTCACCGGCGCCGGCGCGGGCATCGGCCGGGCGATCGCCCGGCGCCTGGCCTCGGAGGGCGCCAGCCTGATCGTCCTCGACCGCCAGCCCGAGGGCCTGGCCGAGACCGAGGCGCTGCTGGGCGAGGCGGCCCACGGCGCCGGGCAGGTCGTCCGTTGCCTGGAAGGCGACGTCACCGACCCGGCGCTGCCCGACCGCCTGCGCGCCCTGCTCGCCGAGCTCGGCCGGCCGCTCGACGTGCTGGTCAACAACGCCGGCATCGGCGGCGGCGGCA
Source organism: Tistlia consotensis USBA 355 (assembly GCF_900177295.1). Lineage (GTDB taxonomy): Bacteria > Pseudomonadota > Alphaproteobacteria > Kiloniellales > DSM-21159 > Tistlia > Tistlia consotensis. The sequence continues at coordinate 12,508 of NZ_FWZX01000012.1, read as the reverse complement.
TGGCCCACGAGACCAGCGACGCCGACCTGCAGCGCTACCTAGACGTCAATCTGGTCGGCCTGTTCCGCCTGTCGCGCTTCGCCGTGGAGGCGATGCGCGGGCGCGGCGGCGTGATCCTCAACCTCGCCTCGATCTACTCCTTCATCGGTGCCACCGGCTCGGCGGCCTACAGCGCGACCAAGGCGGCGGTCGCCGGCCTGACGCGGCAGATGGCGACCGACTACGGGCCGGAGGGCATCCGCGTCGTCGCCCTGGCGCCGGGCCTGATCGAGACGCCGCTGACCGCCGAGCGGATCCGCAGCGAGCGCTGGCGGCGCCACATCTACATCGACCAGTCCCCGCTGCGCCGGGTCGGCCGGCCGGAGGACATCGCGGCGGCCGCCGCCTTCCTGGTCAGCGACGACGCGAGCTTCGTCACCGGCGAGACGCTGCGCGTCGACGGCGGCTGGACGCTCGGCCGCTACCCGCGCCCGACCGCGGAATGGGCGGAGTGAGCGGCGGCAGCCGGCCGGCGGCGGCGGCCGAGTCGCTGCACGACCTCGTCGTGGTCGGCAGCGGCGCGGCCGGCATGGCCTGCGCAATCGTCGCCCACGAGCTGGGCCTGCAGCCGGTCGTGCTGGAGAAGGCGCCGTGGTTCGGCGGCTCGACGGCGCTGTCGGGCGGCGCCACCTGGATCCCGAACAACCCGCACCAGGTCGCGGCGGGCCGGGCCGAGAGCCGGGCGGCCGTCCTGGCCTACCTGCGCGGCGAGACCGGCAATCGCGGCTCGGAGGCCCACTGGGAGGCCTTCCTGGACAAGGGCCCCGAGATGGTCGCCTTCCTGGAGGCGAGGAGCGAGCTCAAGTTCTCGGTCCGCCCGGTCGCGCCCGACTACCACTCGGATCGCGAGGGGGCGGGCCTCGGCTGGCGCGTCCTCGACCCGCTCGACTACGACGGCCGCCGGCTCGGCGCCGACTTCGACAGGCTGCGGCCGCCGGTTCCGGAGTTCACCATCCTCGGCGGCATGATGGTCGGCCGCCAGGACCTGCCGCACCTCTTCGCGATGACCCGCTCGCTGCGCTCGGCGCGCCACGTCGCCGGCATTCTGGCCCGGCACCTCGCCGACCGCCTCGGCCACCGCCGCGGCACCCGCCTGGTCATGGGCAACGCCATGGCCGCCCGGCTCGGCCACAGCCTGCTCGCCCGCGGCATTCCCCTGGAGCTGGAGACGGCGGCCGTCGAGCTGCTGGTCGAGCAGGGGAGGGTCGCCGGCGTGGTCGCCGAGCGGCAGGGCCGGCGCCGGCTGTTCCGCGCCCGGCGCGGCGTGGTGCTGGCCGGCGGCGGCATCCCGCACGCCCCGGGGCTGGCCGGGCAGATCGCGCCGCATCGCGACCTGCGCGGCCACTGGTCGATGTCGCCGGCCCACAACAGTGGCGACTCGGTCGGCCTGGCCGCGCCGCTCGGCGGCCACCTGCTTGAGAGCAACAGCGACAACGGCTTCTGGACGCCGGTCTCGCTGCTGCCGCAGCCCGGCGGCGGCGTGCGGCCCTTTCCACATCTCTTCCTCGACCGCGCCAAGCCCGGCGTCGTCGCGGTCGACCGGAGCGGCCGGCGCTTCGTCAACGAGGCGGCCTCCTACCACGACTTCGTGCGCGGCCTGCTGGGCCGCGACGGCGGGCGCGGCAGCGAGCCGCCGGTCTGGCTGGTCGCCGACCACCGGGCGATCCGCCGCTACGGCCTGGGCGCGGTGCGGCCCTTCCTGGCCGCGCTCGGCCGGCATCTGCGCAGCGGCTACCTGAAGCGCGCCGATACGCCCGAGGCGCTGGCGGCCGCGCTCGGCATCGACGCCGGCGGCCTGCGCGAGACCCTGGCGGCCTTCAACCGGGACGCCGCGGCGGGCGAGGACCGGGCCTTCGGCAAGGGCTCGACGGCCTACAACCGCTATCTCGGCGACCCTGAGAACCGGCCGAACCCCTGCCTGCGGCCGCTCGACCGGCCGCCCTTCTACGCGATCCAACTCCACCCGGGCGACATCGGCGCCTCGATGGGGCTGGAGACCGATCCGCAGGCTCGCGTGCTCGACGGCGAGGGGCGGCCGATCCCGGGCCTCTACGCCTGCGGCAACGACGCCAACTCGATCATGGCCGGCGCCTATCCCGGCGCGGGCATCACCCTGGGGCCGGCGCTGACCTTCGGCTACATCGCGGCGCGACAGCTCGCCGGCGACGGCGGCTGAGGGCCCGCACCCGGTCCCAGACCGGCTCGTCGGCGCAGAGCGACGCGCCCCCCGCTAGCGCGGCGCGGCCCGGCGCGGCAGGGGCTGGCGCTGCGCCGCCGCGGTGATCCCGGCCTCCTGCAGCAGCCATTCGCGGAACAGCTCCAGCACCGGCGCGCCGGCGAACCGCGGCGAGGAGAGGAAGTAGTAGGTCTCCTCGGAGTGCACGGCGGCGTCGAAGGGCGCCACCAGCTTGCCCTTGCGCAGGTCGTCCTCGACCAGGAAGCGCTGGCCGATCGCGACGCCGAGGCCGAGCTGGGCCGCCTGGTAGGCCATGCTCGAGGATTCGAAGCGGTGGCCCTGCTCGGCGCCGATCTCCGGCAGGCCGACGCCGCGGAACCAGTCGCTCCAGTCCGACGGCCGGCCGAAGGAGTGCAGCAGGGTCGCGTGCACCAGGTCGCGCGGCTCGCGCAGCGGCCAGGGCTGCTCGGCCAGCGACGGGCAGCAGACCGGCACGATGTAGGTGTCGCAGAGGCGATCGGCCCGGTAGGGCCACTCGCCGTAGCCGCCGCGCACCGCGCCGTGGATGTCGCTGTTGGCGAAGTCGACCGGCTGCAGCGAGGCGGTCAGGTGGACGCGGATGTCCGGGTTCTGGTCCTGGAAGCGCTTCAGGCGCGGGATCAGCCAGCGCATCGCGAAGGTCGTGTAGGCCTGGATGTTCAGGATCTCGCGGGTCTGCCGCCGGCTGAGCCGGCGGGTCGCGCGGTCGAGCTGGGCGAAGAGCTGCGACAGGTCGCGCTTGTAGTGCTCGCCGTCGGCGGTCAGCACGACGGCCCTGTGGCGCCGCTCGAAGAGCCTGATCTCCAGGAAGTCCTCGAGCACGCGGATCTGGCGGCTGACCGCCGACTGGGTGACGCAGAGCTCCTCTGCGGCCTTGGTGAAGCTCAGGTGCCGGGCCGCGACCTCGAAGGTGCGCAGGGCCGTGAGCGGCGGCAGCATCGCGTTTCCTTCCTCCTCGTCCGCTTGTTCCGGCGGCGCGCGCCGGTTCATGACAGTCTTGCATGATTTCAGATCATGCAGGCGGTGCGAAATCGTCGTTTGCGGCAGCACGGGCTTTTCGGAACCCTGACTGCAAGAACGTGGCCGCTTCCAAGAGGCCGCGCACAGACCGGGAGGATATCTGCAACGCGATCTCAGTAATCGCGAGCGGCAACTTTCAATAGAACTTTCGAGATCCGAGGAGATCGCGGAGCATGTCCAGCTCTCCGTTGCGCGATGCCGCATGCATGGCGGGCATCGGAACCACGGCCTATGGCTCTTTTCCCGACAACGACACCTACGGCCTCGGTGCCGAGGCGCTGCTCGCCGCGCTCGACGACTGCGGCCTCGAGCTCGCCGACATCGACGGCCTGATCGTCAACCGCATCCCCTCCTACGAGCGCTTCGCCGAGATGATGGGCATCAGCCCGCGCTTCTGCCTGCAGACCGACTCGCCGGGGCGCTACTCCGCGGTCTCGCTGATGCTGGCAACCCAGGCGATCGCGACCGGCGCGGCCGAGGTCGTCGCCCTGGTCTACGGCAACAACGGCCGCTCGAACCGGGTGTTCTACGGCGGCGGCGAGGGCGAGTGGGCGCCCTGGGGCATGAGCTCGCCGGGCGCCTCCCACGCCATGCAGTTCCAGGCGCACATGGCGCGCTTCGGCACGCGGTCCGAGGACCTGGGCCACGTCTCGGTCGCCTTCCGCAAGCACGCCCGCCTCAATCCCCAGGCGGTGATGCGCAAGCCGATCACCCTGGAGGACCACGACAGCTCGCGCTTCATCTGCGAGCCGCTGCGCCTGCTCGACTACTGCCTGATCAACGACGGCGGCGTCGCCTGGATCGTCACCACGCCGGAGCGCGCGAAGGACCTCAGGAAGAAGCCGGTCTACGTCTCCGGCTACGCCCGCCAGGACGTCTACGAGTCGACGCCGCGGCTCGACTGCTGGTATCCGGAGCTGAAGCGCATCGAGGCCCGGGTCTACGAGAACGCCGGCATCGGCCGCGACGAGATCGACGGCCTGATGATCTACGACAACTTCTCGCCGACCGTGCTCTTCGCGCTGGAGGGCCTGGGCTTCTGCGGCCAGGGCGAGGCCGGCGACTTCGTCAAGGACGGCACGCTGGAGCTCGGCCGCGGGCGCTGGCCGACCAACACCTCGGGCGGCCACCTCTCCGAGAGCTACATGCAGGGCTGGGCGCTGATCGCCGAGGCGGTGCGCCAGCTGCGCGGCGAGTGCGGCGAGCGCCAGATCCCCGACGCCCGGGCGATCCAGTTCATCGCCGCCACGCCGATCTCCTCCTCGATCATCTTCCGCCGGGACTGACACCGTGACGACAGCCAAGCCCAACCCGATCGTCGACGTCTGGAACAAGCCCTTCTGGCAGGCCTGCGCCGAGGGCCGCCTGCTGCTGCAGCGCTGCGGCGAGACCGGCCGGTGCTGGTATCCGCCGGCGCCGGTCAGCCCCTACGCGCCGAAGGCCTCCTGGGAATGGGTCGAGTGCTCCGGCAGGGGCGAGATCTTGTCCTGGGTGGTGTTCCACCAGAAGTACTACGAGGGCTTCGCCGACGAGCTGCCCTACAACGTCACCATGGTGCGCCTGGAGGAAGGCGCGCAGCTGCTGACCAACGTGCTGGCCGACAAGGCCGAGCTCGCGGTCGGCAAGCCGATCGAGGTGACCTTCGACGCACGCGGCGACGTCACCGTGCCGCTGTTCCGCCTGGCGGGGTCGGCCGCGTGAGCACGCCCCTGATCAAGGTCGAGGAGCGCGGCGCCTGGGCGCTCGTCACCTTCGACCGGGCCGACAAGCGCAACGCCATGAACCGCCAGGCGCGCGGCGAGCTGCTCGCCGCCTTCGAGCGGCTGAGGGACGGCCCGCGGGCGATCGTGCTGACGGGCAGCGGTCCGGCCTTCTGCGCCGGCATGGACCTCAAGGAGGTCGCCGCCGACCGCGAGCGGGGCGTCGAGACCGCCAACGACGAATGGCGCGACGTCAACGTCGCGATGCGCCAGCATCCGGCGGTCTTCATCGCCGCGGTCAACGGCTTCGCGCTGGGTGGCGGCACCACCCTGATCAACGTCTGCGACCTCGCGATCGCCGCGGAGTCCGCGGAGCTCGGCATGCCGGAGATCGGCTTCGCGACCTATCCCGGCCTGGCCGGGCCGGCGACCCAGCTGTCGCTGTCGCGCAAGCGGGCGGCCTGGATGGTGCTGACCGGCAAGCGGGTCGACGCGCGCACGGCCGAGGCCTGGGGGCTGGTCAACCGCTGCGTTTCCGACGAGCGGCTGCTCGAGGAGGCCGAGGCGCTGGCGCTGCACGTCGCCGGCTTCGACGCGGTCGCGCTGGCCGCCGCCAAGCAGGCGCTCGACACCGTGCCGGCGATCATCACCGACTGGCGCCGCGCCTTCGACTTCGGCGAGCTGACCAACGCCCAGATCCGCGGGCGCACCGACGCGCAGCGCGGCGGCCTGGCGCGCTTCAGCGCCGGCGAGAAGAACCCCGGCCAGGGGCGGATCGAGCGATGATCGCCGCGGCGCGAACCTGCCTGGGCGACTACTGCCGGAGCCGCAACCGGTTCCAGCACGGCCTGACGGCGGTCGCGCTGCTCTTCTCGACCTACATGATCTACGCGGCGATCTTCGGGCCCTACCGGACCACGCTGGTCCACCTGGCGATCTTCCTGGCCGCGTCCTTCACCCTCTACTTCCTGCGCCGCGAGGGCACGGACGAGCCGGGGCCGCTCTGGGAGCGGGCGCTCAACTGGCTCTGCGTCGCCGGCACGCTGGCCGGCACCGGGCACGTCATCCTCGACCTCGACCGCATCCTCTCGTCCTGGGGCGCCGCCTTCCTGACCCGCGAGGACATCGTCTTCGGCGCGATCCTGGTGCTGGTCGTGCTGGAGGCGGCGCGGCGCGAGTCGATGGCCTTCTTCCTGCTCTCCCTCGCCGGCATCGGCTACATCCTCTACGGCCGCGAGCTGCCCGGCATCCTCGGCCACCCCGGCATGGATTTCCGCCGCTTCGTCTACCTGACGGCCTACACCTCGGAGGGCATCTTCGGCTTCGGGCTGGAGGTCGCGGCCAGCTACCTCTTCATGTTCCTGCTGCTCAGCGCCGCGATGACCCAGACGCAGACCGGCGCCTTCATCATGGACCTCTGCAACGCCGTCTTCGGACGCCACAGCGGCGGCCCGGCGAAGTCGGCGGTCGCGGCGAGCGCTGGGCTCGGCACCATGGTCGGCTCCTCGATCGGCAACGTCGCGACGACCGGCACCTTCACCATCCCGCTGATGAAGCGCGCCGGCATGCCGGCGCACAAGGCCGGCGCCATCGAGACGGTCGCCTCCGAGGGCTCGCAGTTCCTGCCTCCGGTGATGGGCGCCGGCGCCTTCATCATGGCCGAGATGACCGGGATCCCCTACGCGACCATCACGCTGGCCGCCCTGATCCCGGCGTTGCTCTACTTCCTGTCGATCTTCGCGGTGGTGCACTTCGAGGCCAAGAAGCTCGGCCTGGAGGGCCTCGATCCCTCGCGCATCCCCTCGCTGCGCCAGGTGTTCAAGGACGGCTGGCACCTGCTGCTCCCGCCGGCCCTGCTGTTCTACCTGCTGATGGGCAGGGGCGCCTCGCCGACCTACGCCGGCATGGTCACGATCCTGGTCTCGATCGTCGTCGCCATGACCCGTGCCAGCTCGCGCCTGACCTTCGGGCGCTTCATCGAGATCTTCGACGGCGGGGCGCGCGCCGCCGCGGGGGTCACCGCCCTGATCGCCGCGATCGGCTTCATCCAGCAGGCCATGGTGACGACCGGCCTCGGTCCGCGCCTGTCGGAGATCATCCTGCTCGGCACCCACGGCAGCCTGATCCTGACGCTGCTGCTCGGCGTGGTCGCGGCGACGGTGCTCGGCATGGGCATGCCGACACCGATCGCCTACGTGCTGCTGGCGCTCTTCGTGGCACCGGCCTTCGAGAAGGTCGGCGTGCCGACCCTGGCGGCGCACCTCTTCCTCTTCTACTTCGCGATCAAGTCCGGCTCGACGCCGCCCGTCGCCGTGGTCGCCGTGGTCGCGGCCTCGATCGCCGAGGCCAACTGGTGGAAGACCGCGGTCACCGCCTTCTACTACTCGCTGCCCGGATTCATCGTCGCCTTCATGTTCGTCTACGCGCCCGCGCTGCTGTTCCAGGGCGCCTGGTACGACATCGCGCTGACCGCGGTCATGGCGGCGGTCGGCACGGTCGCCATCGCCGCGGCCCTGCAGGGCTGGCTGCAGTGGCCGCTCTCGCCGATCGAGCGCCTGGCCGTCGGCGTCGGCGCGGTCTGCCTCGTCGATCCGGGTCTCACCACCGATGCGATCGGGCTCTGCCTGGTCGGCGGGGGCGTCCTGCTTGCACGCCTCCGGGCACAGCGTTCTTTCGCAAGCACATAAAAATGGGAGGTGAAGGAGGAAACATGAGACTTCGCACGCTTGCCGCCGCCGCGGCGCTGATCGCCCTGGGCCTGCCGTCGCTGGCGGCCGCCCAGACCAAGTGGTCCATCGCGACCTCGAGCACGGGCTCCGGCCCCTACATCACCGGCTCGGCCATCGCCCAGACGGTCAACTCGCGGACCGACAAGCTCGACGTCTCCGCACAGACCTCCGGCGGCTACAACGAGAACCTCAGCCTGGTGGCGCGGGGCGACGTCGATTCGGCCATGACCCTGCTGGCGGACCTGCAGGACGCCGTCCGCGGCACCGGGAAGTTCACGAAGCTGCCCAACGCCAAGGAGATGTTCGCGCCGCTGCGCCGGCTCTTCCCGGTGACGGTCGCGACGGCCCACTGCGTGGTGCGCGCCGATTCGGGGATCAAGAGCTTCAAGGACCTCAAGGGCAAGAAGCTCAACATCAACGTGCCCTCGACCTCGACCCAGCAGATCAACCGCGCGCTGATCAAGGCCCTCGGCATGAAGCCGGAGGACTTCCAGATCTTCGAGATCGCGACCAGCAAGAGCTTCGATTCGCTGGGCGACGGCATCTTCGACGCGACCTGCAACGGCCTGCCGATGCCGGGCAGCCCGGTCATGCAGCTCGCCGCCACGACGCCGGTCAACATCCTGCCGATCCCGGACGCGGCCTTCGCCAAGCTGAACGCGGCCTACGGCGGCACGATGCTGCGGATCACGATCCCGGCGAACACCTATCCGGGCCAGACCGAAGACGTGAAGACCTTCGGCTACCCCGAGGTGCTGTTCGTCAACGAGAAGGCCGACGAGAACGCGGTCTACGAGTTCACCAAGGCCTATTGGGACGGCAAGCAGCCCGACAACCCGGCCTTCAAGAACATCACCCTCCGGAACGCCCTGGTCGATGTCGACCCGCCGATGCATCCGGGCGTGATCCGCTACCTGCGCGAGCGCGGGCTCGTCAAGTAGCCGCCGGCCGACCAGCGAGAAGATCCCCCTTCCGATGACCAGACCCCTTCCTTCGGCCAGGCAGGCGCCCCGGGCGCTGACCGGCACGACGCTCGTCGAGTTCGTGCGGCCGACGGCGGCGCTGGTCACGGCAGCGGCGGTCTCCTTCGCCGGCCGGATCGCCGCTTGCGTCGGCGGCCGGGTCGTGCGGGTCGCGCCGCCCGCAGGCCGGGACCCGTTGCGCCGCGCCGGCCCGCTGCTGCCGGATGGCGACAGCGCCCTCCATCGCTTCCTGACCGCCGGCAAGGAGGAGGTCGCAGCCCTGCCGGCCGGGCCGGCGGACCTGGTGACCGACGATCCCGAGCTGGCCGCGGCCTGGACCCGCGGCACGGCCGTGCTGCTCGAGGCGCCGGGTCCGGAGGGCGCCGGCAGCGAGCTCACGATCCTGGCCGCGAGCGGCCTGCTCGACGTCTTCGGCGAGCCGGGCCGGCCGCCGCTGCCGCTGCCCGGCCACCAGGCCGCCTACGCCGCCGGCACGGCCGCCTTCGACGCCGTGATCTGCGGGGCCTTCCAGCGCCTGGCCGGGCGCGGGCCGCTGCACAGCCGCGTGCCGATCCTCGAGGTCGCGCTCTGGCTCAACTGGAAGCACTACCTGGCCGCGCAGCTGGGCCAGACTGCCGCCGGCGTCGGCCGCGCGGAGGACTGGGCGACCTATCGCTGCCGCGACGGCCACGTCGCCATCGTGTTCCAGGACAAGGACCTGGCCAAGCTTGCCGAGCTGACCGGCGAGGCGGCCCTGACCGAGCCGCGCTTCGCGACCCGCGACGCGCGGCGCGGTGCGATCGCCGACTTCCGCGCGCTGCTCGCCGGCTGGGCGGCCGGTCAGGGCCGCGACGAGATCACCGCGGCGGCCCGGCGCCTGGGCATCCCGATCGGGCCGGTGCTGAGCGTCGGCGAGCTGCTCGACGACCGGCAGATGGCGGCCCGCGCCTTCATCGAGCTGGCGCAGGGCTCGCCCGCCTTCGGGGTGCCGGCGCTGCCGGCCGTGGTCCGGCACGCCGCCTGACCGCCGGCGCTTCGTATCGATTCATCGACTGTTCGGGAGCTTGCGCTTCATGGGGCCTCTGGAAGGGGTGCGCGTCGTCGACTTCGGCATCATCACCGCCGGTGCCAGCACCTCCGCCATCCTGGCCGACCTCGGCGCCGAGGTGATCAAGGTCGAGGGGCCGGACTACATCGATCCCTTCCGCTACTGGGCAGGCCAGGCGGACGACCCGCGCTGGTGGGATCACTCGCCGCACTTCCGCTTCACCAACCGCGGCAAGCGCGGCCTCTGCGTCGACCTGAAGAGCGCGGAGGGGCGACGGCTGCTGCTCGATCTGGTCGCGGTCAGCGACATCGTGGTCGAGAACTTCCGGGTCGGGGTGATGGAGCGCCTCGGCGTCGGCTTCCCGGCCCTGGTCGCGGTCAATCCGCGGGTCGTGCTCGGCTCGGTGTCGAGCCAGGGCGTCGACGGCCCGGACGCCCTGGCCGTCTCCTTCGGCTCGACCCTGGAGGCCTCGAGCGGCATGGCCTCCTTCGTGCGCTATCCCGGGGGGGATCCGCAGGTCAGCGGCCAGGCGCTCAACTATCCCGACCAGGTCGCCTCGCTGTTCGCCGCCGGCATGCTGGTGGCGGCGCTGATCGACGCCCGGCGCGACGGCCTGCCGGCCCATGTCGACCTCTCGCAGCGCGAGCTCTCCGCCTACTTCATCGGCGAGAGCATCCTCTGCGCGGCCCAGGGGGGCGATCCCTACGCCGGGCCCCGCGACCGCCCGCTGGAAGGCCTGTTCCGCAGCGCCGACGGCCGCTGGCTCGCGGTCACCGTCGAGCGGCCCGAGACGGCCGAGCGCCTGGGTGCTGAGGGCCTGTCGACGGAGCCCGAGGCGCTCGCCGCCTGGGTCGCGGCGCGGCCGGCCGAGGCGGCCGCCGGCTTCCTGCGGGCGCGAGGCGCCGCCGCCGAGCCGGTGCGCCGGGCCGAGGATATGGCCGGGGCGACCGGCCCAGGCCGCGGCCTCGCCGTCGCGGCCGGGCCCGACGGCGAGCCGGTCAAGGGTCTGCCCTGGACGCTCGACGGCGCCGCGGCGGCGGTGCGCGGCCCGGCGCCGACCCTCGGCGGCGACAACCGCGCGATCGTCGTCGAGCTGCTCGGCCGCGATCCGGCGGAGTACGAGCACCTGGTCGCCGCCGGCGTCCTGGCCGACGCGCCCCGGCGCCCCTGACGCCTCGACCGCTCCGGGCAAGCCTTACGGGTCTGGCCTCTTGGCCGTTGTGCGGCGCAACATCTTTCGGCCGCAGGGCCTCCCGTAGTATGTCCGGGGGTGGCGACCGGCCGTCTCGGCCGGTCCTGCGCCCCTGCCGACCGACAGCACGAGAGGAGAGCCGTGACCGCTTCCGCCGCCATCGAGACCGTCGCCCTCGAGGACCGCGGGCTCGCCGTGACCTGGGCCGACGGCGCCCGCTTCACCTTCCATCCGGTCTGGCTGCGCGAGCGCGCGCCGAGCGAGGAGACGCTCGACGCCCGCACCGGCCAGCGCAAGCTGGAGGCCGCCTTCCTGCCGCGCGACCTGGCGGTGACCGAGGCCCGGCGCGAGGACGAGGGCGCGGTCGCCGTGGGCTTCAGCGACGGCGCCGCGGTCCGCTTCGACGGCCGGGCGCTGCGCGCGGCCCTGGCGCCGCGCGAGCAGGTCGACCTGGTCGGCGTGAAGCAGCTCTGGGACGGCGCGCTCGGCGGCTTCCCCTGCTACGACCTGGCCGAGCTGAAGCAGGGCGCGCCGCTGCTCGGCCTGCTCGACGACCTGGCGCGGCTCGGCTGCGTGCTGATCGAGGGCGTGCCGCCGGAGAAGAACGGCATCCTCGAGTTCATGGGCCTGATCGGCAACATCAAGCTGACCAACTGGGGCGGCGTCGAGGACGTCAAGGTCGACGCCGACGCCTTCGACCTGACCCTGACCAACCGGGGCCTGGAGCCGCACGTCGACAATCCCTACCGCTTCTCGACCATCGGCTACGTCGTGCTGCACTGCCTCGCCAACTCCTTCGAGGGCGGCGAGAGCACCATCGTCGACGGCTTCGCGGTCGCCGAGCGGCTGCGCCGCGAGGACCCGGAGGCCTTCGAGGCGCTGGCGACGACGCCGGTCTACTTCCGCTACCAGGACGAGACGACGATGCTGGAGAACCTGCGCAGCCTGATCGGCCTCGATTCCGCGGGGCGGGTCGAGCGCGTCGCCTGGTCGAACCGCACCGAGTTCGTCGACGCCCGGCCGGCGGCCGAGCTGGAGCGCTACTACGCCGCGCGCGCCCGCTTCGCCGAATTGCTCTACGCCGACGCGATGACCGTCACCTTCAAGCTGCAGCCCGGCCAGGCCTTCATCCTCGACAACTACCGGGTGCTGCACGGCCGCAGGCCCTTCGAGCTGGCCGGCGGCGGCAACCGCCACATGCGCCAGGGCTACTTCGACCGCGACATGGTCTCCAGCCGCCAGAAGGTCCTGCGCCGCCAGTACGGCGGGTAGCAGGCTGCTGAAAAAGTGTCTTCCGGCTCTGTGCGGGGGGTGATTCGATTCCGTCATGGTGTTGCCGAGGGAGGCTTGGCATGCGCGGCGGGGATGCGGGTTCGGGCGAGCTGTTCTCTTACGTGAGCTGCGAAGCTCGGGTGCCGTCGGATCATCCTCTGCGGGGGATCCGGGCGATCGTCGACGAGGCGCTGGAGGTTCTCTCGCCGCGTTTCGATGAGCTCTATTCGCGGATCGGGCGGCCGTCGATCGCGCCGGAGAAGCTGCTGCGGGCGCTGCTGCTGCAGGCCTTCTACTCGATCCGCTCGGAGCGCCAGCTGATGGAGCAGCT
>NZ_FWZX01000024.1 GCF_900177295.1 Tistlia consotensis USBA 355 | reverse complement strand
CCGCGCATGCCAAGCCTCCCTCGGCAACACCATGACGGAATCGAATCACCTCCCGCACAGAGCCGGAAGACACTTTTTCAGCAGCCTGCTAGGGGTCGCGCTCTCGATTTGTCCTCGCCGGCCCGCTCCCCCACCCGGCCGCCCATTCCAGGATACTGCCGTGGGTGGCCGGGTGGGGGAGCGGGCCGGCAAGGACACGGCTCAACGAGCCGTCACGACACCCAGTGCCCGGGCCGCCGCCTCGGCGGCCTCGATGCCGCTCAGCCAGGCGCCGTGGACGTCGCCCATGAACTGCAGGGAGGTCGCCTCGCCGGCGAAGAACAGCCGGTCGTCGACCGGCCGCGCGAGGTCGAGGCGCGCGTCGGCGCGTCCCGGCAGGGCCGCCGAGACGTAGCCCCGCACCCAGGGGTCGAGGTCCCAGGCGGCGACGGCGCGGGCCGGACCGACGGCCTCGCGCAGGCCGCTGCCGAACAGCTCGACCAGGCGGTCCAGGGCGTAGTCGGCCATGGCCGCCGCGCCGGCCTCGGCGAGCGCCTTGCCGAAGGGCCCGCTGACCATGGCGACGGCGAGGTCGCGCCCGCCCGGCCGCAGCACCAGCTCGACCGGCTCCGCCGCCCCCCGCAGCGGCATGACCTCGCAGTCGGCCGGCAGGTCGGGCCTGCGGCGGAAGCCCAGCGCGACCTTGTTGCAGCTGCCCATCGGCAGGCCCTCCAGGGCCGCGCGCTTCCAGTCGGGCAGCCCCGGCTCGAAGCGGATCGCGTCGCTGCGCAGCACGCCGGTCGAGACCGTGACGATGACGCTGCGGGCCTCAAGGGTGCCGCGCGCGGTCTCGACGCCGAGCGCGCCCGCGCCACCCTGGCGGACCCGCGAGACCGGCGTGTCCAGGCTGACCGGCAGGCCCTCGGCGAGGCGCGCGACCAGGTTGCCCAGCCCGCCGATCACCGGCAGGTCCTCGCCGACCCAGAGATAGCGGGCGAAGTCGAGGGTCGAGCCCTGCTCCGGCGGCACCCCCTGCTTGGCGGTGAACTCGGCCTCGAAGATCGGATGCCGGCCGTCCGCGCCGTCGAAGAGAGCCGAGACGGCGCAGTCCCGGCCCTCCCGGCCGGCCGCGGCGACCCGCTCGAGGCAGGCGCTGAGGTAGGCGTCGCAGACGGCCTGCTCCCCGGCGTCCAGCAGCCGGCCGTCCCGGGCGTAGCGGCCCTCCTGGCCGTGCCCGAGGTAGCGGATGCCGAGGGCGTCGGCCTCGGCCTTGAGCGGGTTGTGCGCCGGGGAGTGCAGCCAGTGGCAGCCGAGGTCGAAGGGCGCGCCGAAGGTCTCGTTGTCGCTCGCCGCCCGGCCGCCGACACGTCCCCTGGCCTCGAGCAGGGCGAAGCTCAGGCCCAGCTCGGCGAGCCGCCGCGCCGCCGCGATGCCGGCGGCGCCGGCCCCGATCACCACCACGTCGCGCGTCATCGCGTCCTCCCCGCTCCGCCCGGCCCTGCCGGGCGTCCCCTAGCACGCGCGCGCCGCCCCCGGAAGCATCCGGCCCGGCCCGCGCCGCCGCCGGGCTTCACAAGCGGCCGCCCCGGCGCGTCCCCTTGCCGTGCGGCGGGCACCGCGCGCCGCGGTCCGGCGGAAGCGACTGGGGAGGAGCGGGCATGGCAGCAGACGGGACGATGGACCAGCAGACTCAGGAGGCCGTGCGGCGGTCGCTCGAGCAGGGCCCGGCCGATCCGGTGGTGGTCGAGCTGGAGCGGCGCATCGCCGAGGCGAGCCGGCGCCAGGCGCCGGACTACGAGATCAACCGGGTCAAGGAGCAGCTGCTGGCGCGCTACTTCCCCTCGATGATCGAGCGCGGCAGCCGGCTGGCGCACGACCAGTTCAAGAGCGACGTCTTCCTGGAGGTCTACAACCAGCGCATGATCGCGCTCAGCGAGGAGCTGGGTCGCCCGCACAGCCGCGAGGCGGCGATCGCGCACCTGCTGCTCGCCGGCATCTACAAGGAGCGCGGCGAGGCCGAGCGCACCCGCTTCCACCTCTCCTCGCTGCGCAGGCTGCTGGAGAGCGCCAGGGTCGACCTCGAGCCGCTCGGCCAGCAGGTCATCGACCAGATGACCGCCGGCGTCCAGGTCGTCGCGCGGCCCTATTGAGCCGCCGCTCCCGCTTGTCACCTCTCCCGCTCGGGGAGAGGTATCGTGCTACCCCTTCAGCTGCTTCGCCAGGAAGGCCCTGGTGCGCTCCCAGGCCTCGGCGGCGTCGGCCTTGTCGTAGCGGGCGCCGGTCGGGTTGGCGAAGGCGTGGTCGGCGTCGTACCAGTAGTCGGTGTAGCTCTTGCCGGCCTCGTCCATCGCCTTTTCGAAGCCGGCGACCATCGCGTGGTTGATCCAGTTGTCGCGGGTCGCGAAGTGGCCGAGCACCGGCCCCTTCAGCGGCGCCAGCTGCGCCGCGGTCTTGTCGACCCGGCCGTAGTAGATCACCGTCGCCTCGACCGGGGCGGCGAGCGACGCGTTGAGCGACCAGCCGCCGCCGAAGCACCAGCCGATCGTGCCGACCTTGCCGGTCGAGCGCGGCTCCCGCCTCAGCCAGTCGATCCAGGACTTCAGGGTATCGGTCGCGGCCGCGGCATCGACCGCGCCCATCAGCGCCTGGGCGCCCTCGGCCGTGTCGGCGACCCGGCCGCCGTAGAGGTCGACGGCGAGCGCCAGGTAGCCCTCCCTGGCGCACTCGGCGGCCATCGACTTGATCTGGTCGTTGAGGCCCCACCACTCGTGGACCAGCAGCACGGCCGGCGCCGGCGTCCGCGCCGGCACGGCCAGCGCCGCCGAGACCTTGCGGCCGCCCTCGGTGGTCAGGGTCACGGTCTCGGTGCCGGCGGCGGCCGCCGCCGCCAGCTCGGGATCGGCCAGGACCGCCGCCAGGCTCGGCACCAGCGGCAGCGCCGCCAGGGTGCCGAGCAGGCGCCGGCGGCGCGGATCGGGCGGCAGGGGATGCGGATCGGACGCGAGCGGTCTGCTGTCGGGCATCGGGTCGGCTCCTCCCTCGGATTGCTCGTGACGGGAGTATGGCGCGACTCGGGGGCGGGAGGAGAGCGCTAACGAAAAGATGATCGGGTGCGCCGCGCCTCAGTGCGCCTCGGCCCAGCTGGCGCCCTGGCCGACGTCGGCGACCAGCGGTACCGAGAGGTTCACGGTCGGGGCGGCGGCGCCCTCCATGACCTCCTTGACCAGGGCGGCGGTCTCCTCGCGCTGGTCGTCGGGCACCTCGAACAGCAGCTCGTCGTGGACCTGCAGCAGCATTCTCGCCTTCAGGCCGGCCCGCTCCAGGGCCGGCGGCACGCGGATCATGGCGCGCTTGATGATGTCGGCGGCGGTGCCCTGGATCGGCGCGTTGATCGCCGCGCGCTCGCCGAACTGGCGGCGCGCCGGGTTCTTGTCGAGCAGCGCTGGCACGTGGACCCGGCGGCCGAACAGGGTGGTGACGTAGCCGCGCTCCTTGGCCTCGACCTTCATGCGGTCCATGTAGTCGCGGATGCCCGGGAAGCGCTCGAAGTAGGCGGCGATGTAGGCGCGCGCCTCGCCCTGCTCGATGCCCAGGTTCTGGGCCAGGCCGAAGGGCGAGATGCCGTAGATGATGCCGAAGTTGATCGCCTTGGCCTTGCGCCGGGTCGCCGGGTCCATCTGGTCGAGCGGCACGCCGAAGACCTGGCTGGCGGTCATGGCGTGGATGTCCAGGCCCTCGGCGAAGGCCTGGCGCAGCGCCTCGACCCCGGCGATGTCGGCGGCCAGGCGCAGCTCGATCTGGCTGTAGTCGACCGACAGCAGGGTGTGGCCCGGCTCGGCGATGAAGGCCGAGCGGATCTTGCGGCCCTCCTCGGTGCGCACCGGGATGTTCTGCAGGTTCGGGTCGTTGGACGAGAGGCGCCCGGTCGAGGCGACGGCCTGGCTGTAGGAGGTGTGGACCCGGCCGTCGGCGGTGATCTGGCCCTGCAGGGCGTCGGTGTAGGTCGACTTCAGCTTGGCCAGCTGGCGCCAGTCGAGCACCTTGCGCGGCAGCTCGTGGCCCTGCGCCGCCAGCTGCTCCAGGATGTCGGCGCCGGTCGAGAGCGCCCCCGACTTGCCCTTCCGGCCCTGGCTGGCGAGGCCCATCTCGTCGAACAGGATCTCGCCGAGCTGCTTGGGGCTGCCGATCGTGAAGCGGCGGCCGGCCAGCTTGTAGATCTCCTCCTCCAGGCCCTCCAGGCGCTGGGCGAAGTCGTTCGACATGCGCCTCAGGATGCCGGCGTCGACCTTGATGCCGGCCCGCTCCATCTCGGCCAGCACCGGCACCAGGGGCCGCTCCATGACCTCGTAGACCGCGGTCAGGTGCCGAGTCGCGAGCTGCGGCTTCAGCACCTGCCAGAGCTGCAGGGTGATGTCGGCGTCCTCGGCGGCGTAGTCGCAGGCCGTGTCGAGCGCGACCCGGTCGAAGGTGATCTGCGACTTGCCGCTGCCGCAGACCGCCTTGTAGGGGATCGGCGTCTTGCCGAGGTGCAGCTCGCTGAGCTCGTCCATGCCGTGGCCGTGCAGGCCGCCTTCCAGCACGTAGGAGAGCAGCATCGTGTCGTCGAAGGGCGCGACCGTGACGCCGTGCTTGGCCAGGATGCGCATGTCGTACTTCAGGTTCTGGCCGACCTTCAGCACGGTCGGGTCGGCGAGCAGCGGGCGCAGCAGCGCGAGCGCGCGCTCGATCGGGATCTGGCCCTCCAGCAGGCTGCCGCCGACCTGCTCCGGCGTGCTCAGCAGGTCGGCCTCGCCCTCGCTCGGCGTGCGGTGGCCGAGCGGCAGATAGCAGGCGCGGCCCGCCGCCGTCGCCAGCGAGACGCCGACCAGCTCGGCGCGCTCGGGGTCCAGGCTGGTCGTCTCGGTGTCGACCGCGACGATGCCCTTCTCCACCGCCTCGGCGATCCAGGCCTCGAGCGCCGCCTCGTCGCGCACCAGCGCGTAGGCCGGCGCGCCGGGCGCGGCCGCCGGCGCCGGGGCCGGGGCGGCCAGGTCGGCGAGCGGGCCGGGGGCCGCCGCCGGGGCCGGGGCGGCCAGCGGCAGGCCCTTGCCCGCCTCCTTCTCGTCCGGCACCACGTCGCCCAGCTTGTCGGCCAGGCGGTTGAGGATCGAGCGGAACTCGTAGCGCTCCAGGAAGCCCTTCAGGGTCTCGGGCTCCGGCTCCTTGAGGCCGAACTGGTCGAGCGTCTCCTCCAGGGGCACGTCGTCACGCAGGGTCACCAGCTTGAGCGAGATCCGCGCGTCCTCGGCGTGCTCGATCAGCTTCTCGCGGCGCTTCGGCTGCTTGATCTCCGCGGCGCGGGCGAGCAGCGACTCCAGGTCGCCGTACTCGCCGATCAGCTGCGCCGCGGTCTTGATGCCGATGCCCGGCACGCCCGGCACGTTGTCGGTCGGGTCGCCGGCCAGGGCCTGGACCTCGACGACCTTGTCGGGGGTGACGCCGAACTTCTCGCGCACCTCCTCGACGCCGATCGGCCGGTTCTTGATCGGGTCGAGCATGGTGACGCTGCCGCCGACCAGCTGCATCAGGTCCTTGTCGGAGGACACGACGGTCACGTCGATGCCGGCCTCGCGCGCCTGGCGGGCGTAGGTCGCGATGATGTCGTCGGCCTCGAAGCCCTGCTTCTCGATGCAGGGCAGGTTGAAGGCGCGGGTCGCCTCGCGGATCATCGCGAACTGCGGCACCAGCTCATCCGGCGGCTCGTCGCGCTGCGCCTTGTAGGCGGGATAGAGCGCGTTCCTGAAGGACTCGCCGCTGGCGTCGAAGATCACCGCGATGCCGTCCGCGTCGCTCTCGCGCAGCAGCTTGATCAGCATGTTGGTGAAGCCGAAGGCGGCGTTGACGTGCAGGCCGTGCGAGGTCATGCGCGGCGGGATCGCGAAGAAGGCGCGGAAGATGTAGCCGGAGCCGTCGACCAGGTAGAGGTGGCGGTAGGGCGGCTTGCCGGCGGTCTGCGCGGCGGCGGTCGTCTCAGGAGCGTCGGTCATGGCCGGAGAATGGCGCGGCGGGGCGGCGGAGTCGAGCCGGCCGGAGCCGCGCCGCTCAGGTCATGCCCAGGGCGTGCAGGTTCTCCGGCAGATGCTCGCGCAGCAGGCGCTCGATCATGGCGCGCGCCGTCGCCTTCTGCTCCGGCGGGAAGTGCGCCGGGTCGAGCGCCCGGTGGTCGTCGAGGGCGTGGAGCTCGCGCATCAGGGCGCTGCCGACCGGCTCGGCGCCGCTGCGGTCGAAGAGGTAGAGCCAGAGGAAGGTGTAGGCGACGGCGCTCTCGCTGCCCAGGAAGCTGCGCCGATAGAGGCCGTAGCCGCGCACCGTCGGACCGTAGCCGCCGCCGAACAGCCCTTCCCGCGCCGGCAGGACGAAGAGGTAGAGATCGGCGTCGCAGTCGGCGCGCAGCCTCTGCATGACCGGCGGCAGATAGTCGCTGGTCCAGGTCCGTCGCTGCGCCACGATCGCGTTCAGCGCCTCACGGTCGGGTGTGCAGTCGACCAGCCGGAAGCGGCCGCCGGCCTGCAGCAGGGACTTGAGCTGGTCCTCGACCTGGCCGTCGATCCGCCAGTCGGCGACCTCGACCTTGGCCGTGTTGTCGCCGGTCTGGATCAGCCAGTCGCCGCGCATCGCCAGCTCGTCGCCGAGCCCCGAGACGACGGCGAGGCTCTTGCCGGGCGGCAGGGCCCTGACGGTCTGCGAGCCGGTCGTCACGCAGCCTGCCAGCAGGCAGAGCGAAGCCAGCAGCGCGGCCAGTCGGAGCATCCCCTGTCCTCCGGTAGGGCTCGGGCTCAGTGCCCGCGGCCGCCGGCGCCTGCCTTCAGGACGAAGCGCTTGTCGCAGTAGGGGCAGTCGACGAAGCCCTTGCCTTCCATGTTGAGGAAGACGCGCGGATGGCCGAGCGCGCCGACGCCGCCGTCGCAGGCGACGATCTCCTGCTCCACGGTCACGGTCTCGGGGGCGTCGTGGGCAGGGACGCTGGGGGTGGGCGCGGCAGTGGCCATGGGGCTTCCTTCGGAAGGCTCGGGCGGGGCGGGTTCGATCGGCCGGGATAATAGCCGCTCCGCGAGTTCGATCAATGATGGCCGCGCCGGCTGGCAAGGCGGCGGCGTCTTCGTGGCGATCCTCGCCCTCTTCACCGTCATCCTCGCGAAAGCGAGGATCCAGAGGACGAAAACGCCCGCACGGACTCGCGACGGTCCGCGCCGGCCGCTCTCTTCTCTGGATCCTCGCTTTCGCGAGGATGACGGGATGGAAGAAGGCGCGCGCCGTCCCCGCGCGCCAAACCGGCGCTTGTCGCGGCTGCCCGGCGGGCTTACCTAGAGGACGCCATGCCAGACACCGCCACCCTGCCGGCCGCCGACCCGCTCGCGGCCGATGCCTCGCTGCCCGACAACGCCGTCGAGATCGAGCATCTCGAGAAGACCTATCGTGCCGCCGGCAAGTCGGCGCCGCTGCACGCGCTCTCCGACGTCAGCCTGACGATTCCGCGCGGCTGCGTGTTCGGCCTGCTCGGCCCGAACGGCGCCGGCAAGTCGACGATGATCAACATCATGGCCGGCCTGGTCACCAAGACCGGCGGCACGGTGCGGATCTGGGGCAACGACATCGACAAGGCGACCCGCCAGGCGCGCGCCTCGATCGGCGTCGTGCCGCAGGAGCTCAACATCGACCCCTTCTTCACGCCCTACGAGATGCTGGAGCTGCAGGCCGGCCTCTACGGCGTGCCGCCGCGCGAGCGCCGGACCCGCGAGATCCTCGGCATCCTCGGCCTCGCCGACAAGGCGGAAGCCTACACCCGGACCCTCTCGGGCGGCATGCGCCGGCGCCTGATGGTCGCCAAGGCGATGGTCCACAACCCGCCGGTCCTGGTGCTCGACGAGCCGACCGCCGGAGTCGACATCGAGCTGCGCCAGCAGCTCTGGGGCCGGGTGCGCGAGCTGAACCGCCTGGGCACCACGATCCTGCTGACCACCCACTACCTGGAAGAGGCCGAGGAGCTCTGCGACACCATCGCGATCATCAACCGCGGCAAGGTGATCGCCTGCGACCCGACCGAGACGCTGGTGCGCCGGCTCGACAACAAGGAGCTGCAGCTGGTCGTCGCCCGGCCGCTCGCCGAGGTGCCGGCGCCGCTGGCCGCCTTCGAGCCCGAGCTGGCGGCGCCCGACCGCCTGGTGTTCCGCTACCGCACCAGCGCCAGCCCGGTCGGCCGGATCCTCGCCGCCGCGCAGGAGGCCGGGCTGGAGATCGTCGACCTGAGGACGGTCGAGACCGATCTCGAGGACATCTTCCTGCAGCTGACCCGCGGAGCCCATGACGACGAACACTGAGGCGTGAGCAGAACGAGCCTCCCCGAGAAGCGGGCCGCCGGAGGCCCGCGCCGCCGCGGAACGGCGGCCGGCGCCAGGCTGCTGGCCGGGGCGCTGCTGCTCGCCGCGCTCGCCGCCTGCACCGAGCGGCTGGCGCCGCCAGGCCCCGGCGCCACGGCGCCGCACCTCGAGCTGCAGCGCCTGACCGACCAGCGTGCCGCCGCCGACTTCGTGGCCTCCGACGGCCTGAAGCTGCCGCTCAGGGCCTGGCTTCCCGGGACTGCGGAGGGGGACGGCGCCCCCGCCGGCCTGACCGCCGACGGGCAGACGGCCAGTGCCGCCGTCGATGGCGGCGCCCTGGGCGACCCCCTGGGCGGTACCCTGGGCGGCGACCCGTCCGCCGACCCGCGGGCGGCCGACGAGCCGAAGGCGGTGGTGCTGGCGCTGCACGGCTTCAACGACCACAGCGCCGCCTTCACCGACGCCGCGCCGGCCTTCGTCAAGGCCGGCATCGCACTCTACGCCTACGACCAGCGCGGCTTCGGCGCCGGGCCGAACCGCGGCCTCTGGGCCGGCAGCGAGCGCATGGCGGACGACGCCCGCACGGCGCTCCGGCTGCTGGCCCGGCGCTATCCCGGCAAGCCGCTCTACCTGTTGGGCGAATCGATGGGCGGCGCGGTCGCGCTGCTGGCCGCCAGCGGCCCCGACCCGCCGCCGATCGACGGCGTCGTCCTCGCGGCGCCGGCGGTCTGGTCGAGCGACCTGCAGCCCTGGTACCAGCGCTGGGCGCTCTGGCTCGCGGTGCGGCTGGTGCCCGGCCTCAGGCCCTCCGGCCAGGGCAACAACATCCAGGCGAGCGACAACATCGAGGCCCTGAAGGCGCTCGGCCGCGACCCGCTGGTCATCAAGTACACGCGGGTCGACACGCTGCAGGGCCTGGTCGACCTGATGGGCAAGGCCCTGGAGGCGGCGCCCGGGGTCAAGGCGCCGGTCCTGCTGCTCTACGGCGAGCACGACGAGCTGATTCCGGAGAAGCCGGTCGAGATGCTGTGGCACGACCTGCCGAAGCGGCCGGACACCCACCTGGTCGTCTATCCCAAGGGCTGGCACCTGCTGCTGCGCGACCTGCAGGCACCGGTCGTCTACGACGACATCACCGCCTGGATCGCCCACCCGGCGCTGCCCCCGCCCTCGCTGGTCGCCGGCCTGGCCGACAGGGGCTTCGACGCGAAGTAGCCCCGCCGCCCCTCGTCACCCCGCCGCCGGGTCGCCCAGGCGGTCGCGGCCGGGCGGGTCGAGGCCCAGCCAGGCGGCCGCCAGCAGCGCCGCCGGCACCCAGACCAGCGGCACCAGCTCGCCGAGCACGCGCACCTCGTAGAGGTTGGCGACGACCAGCAGCACCGCCAGGAAAGGCGGCGCCGCGAGCAGCGAGCGGCGCAGCGCGGCACGCGGGATGCGACGCCAGAAGATCAGCACCGGCAGCCAGGCGCCGCCGAAGGCCGCCAGCAGGACCAGCGAATCGACCGGCTGGTGGACCAGGCTGAGCAGGTTGTCGAGCAGCTTGAAGGCCGCCAGGCCCTCGCCGGGCAGCGGCCCGACCGCCGCCTGGATCGCCAGCTTGATCGCCAGCCAGGCCGCGGCCTGCAGCGCGATCGCGAGGCCGAGCCGCCACAGCGGCCAGCGCGGCCAGTAGAGCGCCAGGAACAGGAAGGCGAAGAGGAAGGAGGTCTCGCGGTTGACCGTGGCGAGCAGGAAGACCGCGGCGTAGAGCCACGGCCGGCGCTGCAGCAGGGCCAGCCAGGCGGCCGCCGTGAAGGCGATCTGGACCAGGTCCCAGGGATACCAGAAGCGCAGGTACTCGAGGGCGACGAAGAGGCTGAGCAGCGGCAGGAAGACCAGCGCGACGGCGAGGCGCGCGAGGCGGCGGTCGAGCTCGAAGTGCCGGAACAGCCGGTCGAGCAGGACCAGCAGGGCGAGCAGCGCCAGCCAGTCGAGCAGCAGGATCGCCGCCTCGCGCGGCAGCCCGAGGGGGCCGATCAGCAGGGCCAGCGCGCCGACCGAGAGCACGCGGTACTGGAAGGGCGAGGCCGCCTTGCCGGCGAGCAGCAGGTCGAGGGTCGCCGGCGGATACTCCAGCCCGGCGCCGTGGTGCAGGTCGGCGAAGCGCAGCGCCAGCAGCGTCAGCACCAGCCAGTAGAACGCGGTCCAGACCCGGCTCATTCGGCGACCGCCACGCCGCCCCGGCCGCCTGTCCCGCCGCGCGGCCGCAGCCGGCGCAGCCAGAGTCGCGCCGGCCGCTCGAACTGGCGGTTCACCAGGTGAGCCGAGAGGAGGCAGGCCGGGGCCAGCAGCAGGAACCAGAGCAGGGCCTGCCCCGGGCCGAAGGGGAAGCCGAGCAGGTGCACCGCGACGAAGAGGAACAGGCCGAGCAGCAGGGCGTGGATCATGTATAGGGCGTAGGAGATCTCGCCGAGCCAGCGCAGCGGCCGCGCCTCGAGCAGCCGGCCGAGGCGCCCGCGGTTGAGCGCCGCGGCCAGCACCAGGGGCGGCAGCAGCAGATAGCTCAGCAGGTCCGGCGCGCGGAACTGCAGCAGGATCAGCAGCAGCAGGCCGAGGCCGAGCAGGACGGCGTCGCCGCCGATCAGCCGGCCGAGCGGCCGCTCCCGCCAGGCCGCGTAGCGGCCCTGCAGCAGCACGCCGAGCCAGAAGCCGAAGAGGCAGCGCAGCAGGCCGAGGTCGTAGGAGCGGTCGAGCTGCGCCACGGGATCGAGCCCGGCGAGCCAGACCAGGCCGGCCAGGCAGCCGGCAGCGACGGCGGCCTGCGCCGGGCGACCGCCGCGCCCGAGCAGCGGGAACAGCAGGGGGAAGACCAGGTAGGCGGCCCACTCGGTCGAGATCGACCAGGAAGGGTGGTTCCATAGCGGCACGGGGGCCTGCGTGCCCCAGGCATGGGTCAGGGTCAGGTATTCGCCGAGGGTTGCGGCGACCCGCCAGGGCGGCAGCGCCTCGGCCGCGCCGAGCAGCAGCCGGATCAGCGCGATCGCCAGGACGGCGCCGAGCACCAGCAGGTGCAGCGGATAGAGGCGCGACAGCCGAAGGACCAGGAAATCGCCGTAGGCGCGGCCGCCGAGCCGGCCGAACGAAGGTCCGTAGACATGGGCGATGATCAGGCCGCTCATCAGGAAGAACAGGTCGACCGCCAGGTAGAACTTGTCGGCCAGGCCGGTCCAGCGCGACAATTCCAGGTTGTTTACGAGCCAGCCGTTGTAGTGACCGGCGAAGATCGCCAGGGCGGCCAGGCCGCGCAATGCGGACAGGTTCGGTATCTCCTCCGCCGCCTGCGCCACCCCGCGCGCCCTCCTTTCACGAGCCGGTCCGCGCCACCATAGCGCGAAACGCCACCGGCTCGCCAACGCGGCCTTGTGTTTGGCGCGAACGCTACGATATTTTGCGCTCCGCGTCGCGGGCCCGTAGCTCAGCTGGATAGAGCGCTTCCCTCCGGAGGAAGAGGTCTGGGGTTCGAATCCCTACGGGCCCGCCAATTCTTTTCGACCGAGCGAGCCGGGAGAGGGCCTCCACCCCGTGCGAAGCATCCTGGGATCGGTCGCGGCCCTTCTGCTCTCTGCCGGCATCCTGGTCATGGGCAACGGCCTGCAGGGCACGCTGCTGCCGGTACGCGCCCAGCTCGAGCACTTCTCGACCCCGGCGATCGGCCTGATGGGCTCGTTCTACTTCATGGGCTTCGGCCTGGGCTGCGTGCTCGGGCCGCAGATCATCAAGCGGGTCGGCCACATCCGCGCCTTCGCCGCCCTGGCCGCCCTGGCCGCCGCGGTACCGCTGGTCCACGCGATCTTCCCGCATCCCTGGCCCTGGACCTTCCTGCGCACCGTCACCGGCCTCTGCTTCGCCGGGCTCTATACGGTGATCGAGAGCTGGCTCAACGAGCGCTCGACCAACGAGACGCGCGGCCGGATCCTGTCGCTCTACGTCGTCGTCAACCTCTTCGCCATCGTCTGCGGCCAGATGCTGATCGGCGTCGGCCACCCGATCGGCTTCCAGCTGTTCAGCCTGGTGGCGATCCTGGTCACCCTGGCGGTCGTGCCGATCGCCCTGACCACGGCGATGGCGCCGAAGCTGCCGACCACGGTGCACCTCAGGCTGCTGCGGCTCTACAGCCTGTCGCCGGTCGGCTTCGTCGGCTGCCTGATCGTCGGCATCACCAACGGCGCCTTCTGGACCCTGGCGCCGGCCTTCGTGACCGCGACCACCGGCACGACCGACAGCGTCGCCTTCTTCATGTCGGTCGCGGTCGCCGGCGGGGCCCTGCTGCAGTGGCCGCTCGGCCGCTTGTCCGACCGCTTCGACCGGCGCTGGGTGATCATCGTCGGCTGCCTGGCCGCAGCGGCCAGCGGCATCTGTCTGTACCTCTTCGGGCCGGTGCCGCTCGGGCTCTATCTCGCCGCCGCGGGATTCGGGGGCACCTCGCTGTCGATGTATGCGCTCTGCGTCGCCCACGCCAACGACTACGTCGACCCGGCCGACGCGGTCGAGACCTCCAGCGGCCTGCTGCTGACCTTCGCCGCCGGCGCCGTCGTCGGGCCGTTCCTCGGCTCGCTCGCCATGCAGCACCTCGGCCACGGCAGCCTGTTCGTCTACACCGCCTGCTTCCACCTGCTGCTCGCCGGCTTCGCCCTCTACCGGATGCGCCGCCGCGCGACCCTGCCGAGCGACGCGAAGGAGCCCTTCGTCGCCGTCGAGCCCCGGCTCAGCGCCCAGGTCTTCGAGCTCGACCCCCGTGCCGAGCCGAGCGACGGCGGCGAGCCCGCCGAGCCCGCGGCCGGCGGCGCGGCCGGGCCGGAGCGGGACGCGGAAGGCGACGCGGCGGCGGCCAGCCACTGAGCCGGATCCCTCGACGCGGGGCCGGGTGCGCCGGGTTAACCCTTCAGCAACGGCCTGCACGGCAGACTGCGCGCCATGTCCGCCCAGCTCCGCCCCCTGGCCAAGCAGCCCGTCCATTCCCTGCGCTCGCGCGCCCATCGGGCGTGGCTGCTCGCCGAGGGCGACCACTTCCTGGCGCAGTACTTCCAGCGCATCGATCTCAAGGTCGCGGCGACCTTCACGCCCGAGCAGCGGACCGCGCTGAAGCAAATGTTCGGCGACCTCAACAAGGGCAACCACCTGGTCGACTTCCGGCACTCCCTGCCGATCGGCCGGAAGCGCTTCTACCTCGTCGTGCTGTTCGGCCACGAGCGGCGCGAGCTCGACCGGCTGCGCGCCGAGGGCGTGGTCTCGCGCTCGACCACCATCTTCATCTACCTGCTGACCCTGCTGATCCTCGCGGTGCCGCTCGTCGGCCTGTTCTACATGCTGAAGACCGCGGCCGGCATCGAGCTGCCCGTCGACGGCAGCGCCGCCGGCTTCCTGGACGGCCTGCGCGCCCAGATCGCGACGCTCTTCGGCGGCGGCTGAGCCCGCCGCCCGGCACGGGCCGGCGCCCTTCCCGCTCGAGCCCCGGATTTCCTAGTCGGGCCTCCGGCCGCCGCCATCCTGGCCGGGATCGAGGAAGCGGGCGGCGAGCGCGCCATCGGGCAGCCAGCAGGCCTGTGTGCGACCGAACCACCGGTAGCGGCGGCGCCCGACCCAGTCGTAGACGGCATCGCGCAGGCCCCGGGGCACCAACAGCAGCAGCGCGGCGAGCCGCCAGACGCCGTCGAGCCGGGCCGCCGTCTGCAGGGCGGCCGTCGACTTGCGGTAGACCCGGCCGTCGGCGATCAGGATCATCGTCTCCAGGCGCTCGCCGGCGCCGCCGCCCTCGGCCGCCCCGACAGGCTCGGCGGCGCCGAGCAGGCGCTTGGCCGCCTCCGACTGCAGCGGCGCGAAGCGGAAGCGACCGGCCGGATCGTGCCGGACGACGAAGCGCACGACCCCGGCGCAGAGATTGCACACGCCGTCGAACAGGATGACCGGGCCGGGGCCGTCAGCAGGCGAGGTCATGGCGCCCCCTGCGGTCCGGCGGCCGCGCGAAGGGCTCGCCGAGCGGCAGGATCCAGTCGTCGGGGCCCCAGCTGTGCGGCTGCGCGGCCAGGTCGATCGTCGGGTCGACGAGGAGCTGCGGCGGGCGGCCGTTGAGCGAGACGCAGACCCGGGCGCGGACCTCCGCCCCGGCGACGCCGTGCCGTTCGACCCAGACCGCGGCCAGGTAGTGCGCGAACTGCCGGACGAGGTCGGGCCAGGTCGCCATCTTGCGCGCCTGCCAGGGCTCCAGGAACTGCGAGCTGTCGACCTGCCAGGTCCGCCCGGTCGCCGGGTCGCGCACCGTGAAGTCGGCGGTCGCCAGCTTGTCGCGCAGCTTCATCATCCAGGCGAAGCGATGCCCCTCCTCGGTCCAGCTCGGATTGCCCGGATAGAGCCAGTGCCGCGCCGGCACCAGCACCTGCAGGGCGAGCCAGGCCGCAATCAGCCCCAGGACCAGCCGCTTGCGGGCGCGCGACGGCGCCGGCCAGTCGTCGGCGCTCGGCCGGGCCCTAGCCACGGCTGCCTTCCCGCCCCGCCAGCGGCCCCGACCGGATGCGGTCGGCGAGGCCGGCGACGAGGCGGCGCGGCCAGTCGGGCGACAGGAACATCAGGGTCCCGGCGATCGCCAGCCAGGGAAAGATGCCGATCTGGAACAGGACGTGATTGGACAGGTGGAACAGCAGGTAGACGACCACCACGTAGCCGCGGGTGCGGCGGAACAGCAGCAGCGGGGCGCCGACGAGATGCAGCAGGATGCTGCCGTAGGAGGTCAGCGCGGCCATCCAGTCGGTATCGAGCAGCGGCCCGACGACCGGCAGGTAGTCGCGCCGGGCCAGCCACATGCCCATCGGCTCGAGGCGCAGCCAGTCGGCGTTCACCTTCACGATGCCGGCGTAGAGGTACATCACCTCGAACTGCATCCGGATCAGCCAGACCGACCAGCCCGGCACGCTGCGCCGGCGAAAGCCGGGCCGCAGGGCGGCGTCCAGGGACCAGTCCCGGTTCGCCGGCACGACGCACAGCAGCAGGGCGAGCAGGATCACCAGCACGAAGTGGTTCAGGTAGAGCGTCTGGTCGAGCAGGAAGACGTAGGCGAAGCCGACCAGGAACAGCAGGCAGGCGAGCCGGTAGAAGGCCCCGAGCATGATCAGGGCGGCGAGCAGCGCCAGACCGGCAAAGTGCCAGTAGAGCCCGTCGCCCGGCCAGGGCGCAACCCAGCCGAAGCCGCGATAGGTGAAGTGGAAGACCGGCTCGAGGAACTCCTCGTGGATCCAGTCGTGCGCGATGAAGCGCAGCGACTCGACCAGCAGGATGAGGCCGAAGGCAACGCGGAAGAAGACGAGCGAGGCACCGTCGACCGGCCGGAACAGCGCCGCATCGACACGCCCGGCCAACCTGCCGATCGATCCCGGCCCGCTGCCCTCGGACCGCACGCTCATCGCACCGTCACCCGGCGTCGCCGGCTAGTCGTCCCAGCTGTGCCCGCCGCCCTGGCCGGGCGGGCAGCCGCCACCCCAGCTGCCGCCGTCGTCGTCGTCGCCGCCGCCGTGACCATGGCTGTTGCCATGGCTGCTGCCCGGCGGACCGCAGGGCGTCGGCAACACCGTCGCGTTGGCCGAGCGGTCGACGCGGATCAGCGTCGGCGCCGAATAGGCGATCGCCGCGGTCAAGCCGAGCTTCACCAGCGCCCTTCGCCGGCTCTCCATCGGCTTCGTTTCCTCTGCCATCGGCTCCTCCCGGAACGGACCTAGGACACCAACAATCGCGCAGGGACCGTTTACAGGCTGTTTATGCTCAGTCGAATAGCACAGCCACCGGCACAAGAACAGCTCCAGCCGGCCACCGACCGGCTCTCAGTTGTGACCCGGCGGGCAGCCGTTCTTGCCGCCGCCACCACCGCCCGGCGGCTCGCACGGCGTCGGCAGGACCTTGGCGTTGGCCGAACGGTCGATGCGCACGAGGGCCGGCGCGACGTAAGCAACGGCGCTCGCGAAACCTAGGCGCGCCAGGGCGGCGCGCCGCGACAAGCCGCCCGACGTCTCTGGCACAGACGTGCCCGTGACGGACTCTGGAAGTCTCTGCCCGCTCATCGCACCATGCTGTCTCTGGAGGATGTGACATCCGCGTGCGGATGTCGCAGAAGCGCCGTATCCTGTAAGCGAAATGTAAATATGCCGTTATCGACGACTGTCAAGCCCGAGCCCGCCGATCCGGTCGCCCGGCAGGTCGCGCGCGGCGTCTGCCGGCTGCTCGACCGCCTGGGCCACGTCGGGCTGACCGAGTTCGTCCTGCGCTCGGGCCGGCGCGCCGACGTCATCGCCCTCGGGCCCGGCGGCGAGCTGACCATCGTCGAGATCAAGAGCTCGCTCGCCGACTTCCGCGCCGACGGGAAGTGGCCGGAGTACCTGGCGTTCTGCGAGCGCTACTACTTCGCCGTGCCGCGCGGCTTCCCGCTCGAGGTGCTGCCCGAGGACCAGGGCCTGATCCTGGCCGACGGCTACGACGCGGCGATCCTGCGCGAAGCGGAGCACCGGCCGCTGGCGGCGGCGCGTCGCAAGGCGGTGACCCTGCGCTTCGGCCAGGTCGCGGCACGGCGCCTGCAGCTGCTGCTCGACCCACAGGGCGCCGACCCCGGCCGGCCGGCGTGACCGCTCAGCCGGCCAGCTTGCGGATCGTCGCGCTGGTCGAGTGTCCCTGCTTGAGCTCGGCCAGCACGACGCGCCCGCCGTAGCTCTCGACGACCTCTCGGCCGACCACCTGCTCGACCGTGTAGTCGGCCCCCTTGACCAGGACATCGGGCCGGATCTGCTCGATCAGCTCCAGGGGCGTGTCCTCCGCGAAGACGACGACGCGGTCGACGTCGGCCAGCGAGGCCAGCACCGTGGCCCGTGCCGCCTCGTCCTGGATCGGCCGGCCGTCGCCCTTCAGGCGCTTGACCGAGCTGTCGCTGTTCAGGCCGACGATCAGCCGGTCGCAGGCGTCGCGCGCCTGGTCGAGCAGGTGGATGTGGCCCGGGTGCAGCAGGTCGAAGCAGCCGTTGGTGAAGCCGACCTTGAGCCCGGCGCGGCGCCAGTCGGCCGCCTCCTGCGCGGCGGTGCGGGCGTCGACGACCTTGAGCTCTGCGCCGCGCAGGCGCTGGGCCTGGGCCGCGCGCAGGATCTCCGCGGGATAGGCGACCGCCGTGCCGCGCTTGCCGACCACCACGCCGGCGGCGACGTTGGCCAGCTGCGCCGCCGTCTCGGCAGCGGCGCCGGCGGCGAGCGCCGCCCCGAAGGTCGCCAGCACCGTGTCGCCGGCGCCCGAGACGTCGAAGACCTCGCGCGCCTCGGCCGGCAGGTGCACGGAGTCGCCGTCGCGGCGCACCAGGATCATGCCCTGCTCGCTGAGCGTCGCCAGCACCGCGTCGATGCCGTGATCGGCGATCAGCCGGCGGCAGGCGGTGACGACCTGGTCCGGCTCGCCGACCGACAGGCCGCTCGCCTCCTGCAGCTCGCGCCGGTTTGGCGTGACGAAGGAGGCGCCGCGATAGAGGCTGTAGTCGCGGCCCTTCGGGTCGATGACCACCGGCAGGCCGGCGGCCCGCGCGGCCGCGATCAGGCGCGGCAGGCGCTCGTGGCGCAGCATGCCCTTGCCGTAGTCCGACAGCAGCAGGGCCCTGACCTCGCCGAGCTGGCCCTCGGCCAGCTCCAGCAGGGTCTCGACGATCGCCGGCTTGGCGAGCTGGTCGGCCTCGCGGTCGGCGCGCAGCAGCTGCTGCCCGCCGGACAGGAAGCGCTCCTTGATCGTCGTAGTGATCGTCGGGTCGACCAGCAGGCGCGCGCCGCCGCCCAGGATCTCGCCGGCCAGGCGCTGGATGTCGCGGCCGGCGACGTCGTTGCCGACGGCGGTCAGGAAGTGCGGCGCCAGACCGAGCGCCGCGAGGTTGCGCAGCACGTTGCCGGCGCCACCCAGGGTCGCCGACTCGCGCTCGATGCGCAGCACCGGGATCGGCCCTTCGGGCGAGATCCGCTCGACCCGCCCCTCGACGAAGCGGTCGAGCATGGCGTCGCCCATGACCAGGACCGGCGTGTCCAGCAGCGACTCGAGCAGGCCGGGCAGGTCGGCGGCGAGGCGCTCTCCCGCCTGCCCCCGCACGCCCTGACCGCTGGTCATTCCTCGTCCTCGACCAGGCCGAGCCGGCGCTCGAGGGCGCCGCAGAGGATCTGGCCCAGCATGATGTGCATCTCCTGGATGCGCGCCGGGTTGTCGCTCGGCACGCGGATCAGCGGATCGGCGAGCTCGGCCATGGCGCCGCCGTGGCCGGTGAAGCCGGCCGCGACCAGGCCCCGCTCGCGCGCCACCTTCAGAGCCGCCAGCACGTTGGGGCTGCGCCCGGAGGTCGAGATACCGATGGCGACGTCGCCCTTGCGGCCCAGGGCCTCGATCTGGCGCGCGAACAGCCGCTCGAAGCCGAGGTCGTTGCCGACCGCGGTCAGCGCCGAGCTGTCGACCGTGAGCGCGATGGCGGGCAGCGCCGGGCGGTCCTTGCGGTAGCGCACGACGAGCTCGGTCGCGAGATGCTGGGCATCGCCGGCCGAGCCGCCGTTGCCGAAGAACAGCAGCTTGCCGCCGTCGCGCACCGAGGCCTCGCAGGCGTCGAGCAGGCGGCCCATGGCCGCGCCGGCGACGCCGCGGGTCGCGCTGAAGACGCTGGCGTGCTCCTCCAGCTCCGTGGCGAGGTAGCGGTCGAAGTCGAAGCAGGAGGTGGAGGTGAACAAGGCGAGACCCGGCCGGCTGCCGTGACGATGGGCCCGTTCGCTACCCGATGCGGCGGCCACTTGGCAAGGCAAAGCTGGCCGGTTCGCCCGCCGCGGGACCCCATGCTATAGAGCGGGCGACGAGGGGCGGGGCCGGAGCCTGCGCCGCGGAGGCGGCCTGAGGGCGGTTCGGGGAGCGATGCGCATACTGGTCCACGACTATTCCGGCCATCCCTTCCAGATCGAGCTGTCCCGCTGGCTGGCCCGCCAGGGCCACGAGACGCTGCATCTCTACTCCGCCGGCATCCCGACGCCGCAGGGCGGCGTCGCGCGCCGCGCCGACGATCCGCCGGGCTTCGCGGTCGAGCCGGTCGGCGACACGACGCCGGTCGCGAAGTACGACCTGCCGCGACGGCTCAGGCAGGAGCGCGGCTACGGCCGGGCCCTGGCCGCCCGCGCCGCCGGCTTCGCCCCGGAGGTCGTGCTGTCGGGCAACTGCTCGCCGCAGATCCAGCGCCACCTGCAGCGCTACTGCCGGCGCCGGGGCCTGCGCTTCCTCTACTGGCTGCAGGACCTCTATGCCGACGCAGCGATCCGCTTCCTCGGCCGGCGCAGCCGGCTGCTCGGCCGCCTGGCCGCCCCGCTGCTGCGCGGCTTCGAGGCCGAGACCCTGCGGCGCAGCGCGGCGGTGGTCGCGATCACCGAGGACTTCCGGCCGGTCCTGGAGGCGCGCGGCGTCGCGCCGGAACGCATCGCGGTGATCGAGAACTGGGCGCCGCTCGCCGAGGTGACGCCGCTCGCGCGGCGCAACGCCTGGTCCGCCGGCCAGGGGCTCGACGGCCGCTTCGTGCTGCTCTACGCTGGCACGCTCGGCCTCAAGCACAATCCCGAGCTGCTGGCCGACCTGGCCCGCGCCTTCCGGGACGATCCCGAGGTCCGCATCGTCGTCGTCTCCCAGGGACCGGGCCGCGACCACCTGGAGCGGGTCAAAGCCGCCGAGGGTCTGGCCGGGCTGATCCTGCTCGACTGGCAGCCCTACGCCCGGCTGCCCGAGGTGCTGGCCAGCGCCGAGGTGCTGCTGGCGATCCTGGAGCCGGAGGCTGGCGTGTTCGCCGTGCCCTCCAAGGTGCTGACCAGCCTCTGCACGGCACGGCCGATCCTGGCGGCGATTCCGCCCGAGAACCTGGCGGCGCGCACCATCCTGGCGGCCGGCGGTGGCCTCTGCGTCGCGCCCGGCGACGCGGCCGGCTTCGTCGCGGCGGCCCGGCGGCTGCGTGGCGATCCCGCCCTGCGCGAGCGGCTGGCCGCCGACGGCCGCGCCTATGCCGAGCGGACCTTCGACATCGAGCGCATCGGGCCGCGCTTCCTGGCGCTGCTGGCGGGCGGGCCGTCGTGATCGCCCGGCGCCTCGTCAAGCTGCTGCGCCTGCTGGCCTCGCCGGCCGGGCGCCGGGGCCTCCGTCACGGCGTCGCCATGACGGTCGAGCACGAAGCGGTCCTCGCCGGCCTCGCGCCGGCCTCCGTGCTCGACGTCGGGGCCAACAAGGGGCAGTTCGCCCTGCTCGCGCGCCGCCTCTACCCGCAGGCGCCGCTCGTCGCCTTCGAGCCGCTGCCCGGCCCGGCGGCGCGGTTCCGCAGGCTGTTCGCCAACGATCCGAAGGCGCGGATGATCGAGGCCGCGGTCGGTCCCCTCGAGGCGGTGCTGACGATGCACGTCTCGGCCCGGGAGGATTCCTCCTCGCTGCTGCCGATCGGCGCACGCCAGGTCGAGGTCTTCCCGACGACCGCGGAGACCGGTACGCGGCCGGTGCGGGTCGCCCCCCTGGACCGGCTGCTGCCGGCCGAGGCGATGCCGGCACCGGCGCTGCTGAAGATGGACGTCCAGGGCTTCGAGCTCGACGCCCTCAGGGGCTGCGAGAGCCGGCTGCCGGCGGTCGGCTGGATCTACGTCGAGTGCTCCTACGTCGAGCTCTACGAGGGCCAGGCCCTGGCCGCCGAGGTCGAGGCCTGGCTGGCCGAGCGCGGCTTCGCCCTGAGCGGCCGCTTCAACCTGCTGAGCGATCCGGCAGGCAATCCGATCCAGGCCGATCTGCTGTTTGTCCGCTCGGAGCCTGATCCGATCATATGATTCCAGAGCGCGATTCACCGACCGGGGCGAGCCGGCCTGATCGGATCGCGCTCCAACCTCAGCTTGACGAGATACCAGTCGATCAGCAGGCGGAAGCAGAGCGTCTGGTGCCAGTAGAAGCGCCAGCCCCACCAGCCGTCGCGGAAGCCGCCGCGCAGCAGGAAGCGGTAGGCGAACAGCAGGAACGGCCGGACCAAGGGCGGCAGGCCCTCGTAGAGCCGGCGCAGCGCGCGCTTGCGCTCGACCGGGCTGCCGCCGAAGCGGCCGGCGATCACGCCCGGCCGCGGTCCCGCCCCGCGCCGCAGCTGCTCGGCCTCCAGCCTGGCCCAGCGCCGGTGCCGCGCCTTCCAGACCGCGAAGGAGCCGCGCATGTCGTCGATCATCGGCGCCGACAGGCGCTCGGTCGGGCCCTCGACGTAGAAGTGCTGGTCGTAGAGCCGGTCCTCGCAGCGCCCGCGGCCGCGCCGGAACAGCCGCAGGTGCCAGATCGGGTACATGCCGCCGTGGCGCAGCGGCTGGCCGTGGAAGTGCACCAGGCGCGGCAGGTAGCAGCCGGCGAGCGCCGCTGGCGCCCCGTCGAGCAGGCCGCGGATCTCGATCGCCAGCTCGGGCGTCAGCCGCTCGTCGGCGTCGAGATGCAGCTCCCAGTCGCCGGTCAGCGGCAGGTTGTCGATCGCCCAGTTGCGCTGTGCGCCGTAGTGCTCGAAGGGGTGCTCGACCACCGTGGCGCCGGCGGCGCGCGCGATCTCGGCCGTGCGGTCCCGGCTGCCCGAATCGACGCAGAAGACCTCGTCGGCGAGTCCCGCGACGCTGTCCAGCGTCCGGCCCAGCGTCGCCTCGGCGTCGAGGGTCAGGATCACGACCGACAGCGTCATGGCGGGCGGCTCACGGCGACAGGGTCCCCTCGACGACCGCCCGATAGCCGTCGCACAGCCGCGGCGTGACGGTGGCCCAGTCGAAGCGGGCGCGGGCCGACGCCCGGGCCTGGCGGCCACGCTCGGCGAGGAGTTGGGGATCGGCGAGCGCCGCGGCCAGCGCCTCGCTCAGCGAGTCGACCTCGGTGCGGCAGATCCAGCCGGCCCGGTCCGCCTCGACCTCGCGCCAGATCGCGACCTGGTCGGAGATCACCACCGCCAGGCCGGAGGCCATCGCCTCGACCACCGCCAGCCCGAAGTTCTCGCGGTAGGACGGCAGCACGAAGAGCGCGGCGTCGGCCAGGGCCGCGCGCTTGGCCTCGCCCTGCAGCATGCCGGTGAAGGTGACCCGGCCCTGCAGCCCCAGATCGGCGACCCGGCGCTCGGCCCCGGCGCGCGCGCCGCGGTCCGGCCCGGCCAGCACCAGCTGCAGGTCGGCACCGCCGGCGACCAGCCGCGCGAAGGCCGGCACCAGCAGGTCCAGGCCCTTCTTGGCGTCGAGCCGGCCGAGGAACAGCAGGATCGGCCGGTCGCCGACGCCGGGATGAGCGGCGCGGAAGCCGCCGGGCGCGGGCAGCTCGGCATAGTCGCCGGTCGCGAGGCCGAGCGGCACGACCAGTGACGGCCGGCCACGGGCGTAGGGCCGCGCCAGGAGGCGCTCGTCCTCGCTGGTGTAGTGCAGGGCCGCCGCCGCCTCGATGTCGCGGTTCTGGAAGGCCAGCTCGATCGGCGCCTTGGCCCAGCGCCGGCGCGGCCAGACTGCCGGATCGAGGGTGCCGTGCGGGCGCAGCAGGTAGGGCACCCCGGCGGCGCGCGCCGCGCGCGGCGCGACGAGGCTGTGGAACAGATAGAGCGAATGGAGGTGCACCAGGTCGAAGCGGCCGGCGTCGCGCCACAGGGCCCGGGCCAGCGGCCAGGACCAGCACCAGCCGTCGTGCCAGCGGTGCCGGAAGTAGCGGTAGGCGACGCCGTCGCGCAGCAGCGGCCGGTCGTTCGGCAGGTCGGTCCGGCCCTCGACGCTCCAGTCGGTCGTGTAGACCGCGACCTCGTGCCCGGCGGCGGCGACCGCGCGCGCCATCTCGATGCAGGCGCGGCTGGGGCCGCCGAGCTGCAGGTCGAGATTGGCGATGACGTGAAGGATGCGCATGGCCGCTCGGAGTCGATAGGCGCGGCCCGCCGGCAGGCAGCCGGGTCCCCGTGCTAGGTCTCTGTTCCGCCATCCCTTATAACAGCTCGCCATGGGGGCGACCATCGAGGCGGGCGGGAGCGGGGGCGGCGTGCGCAGCATCCGCGGCGTGCGCCTCGTCAGCGCGCGGAGCGGGCCGGCCGCGGAGCTCGGGCGGCTGGAGGCGCGGCTGGCCGCCTTCTACGCCGCCGACGAAGGCTACTTCGAGTTCGCCGAGTCCCTCGACCACAGCCGCTTCTACGAAGCGCTGCGGCCCCACATCGAGGCGGCGATGACCGAGCGACGCCGACTGCGCGTCCTCGAGTTCGGTGCCGGGCGCAGCGGCTTTCCCGACTGGCTGGAAGCGGTCGGGCTGCGCCAGCGGATCGAGCTGACGGCCCAGGACGTGACCGCGCTCAACCGCGACTGGCTGGCCGCGCGCTGCGAGGCGGTGCTGCTCGGCGACGCGGCGGAGGGCCTGGCCGGCGGCCCCTACGACCTGATCTTCTCGACCTTCGTCTACGAGCACCTGGTGCGCCCCGACCGGGTCGTCGAGGCCTGCGTCTCGGCGCTGGCGCCGGGCGGCCTGCTGGCGATCTTCAGCCCGGCCTACGTCATGCCCGGCTACGTCCCGCCGGCGCTGCGCGCGCGGCCGCGGGCCCAGGGCCTGACGGTGACCCTGTTCCTCTGGCTGCAGGCGCTCAAGGTGCGCCTGGGCGGACGGCCGAACTTCTGGGTCGCGGCGGAGCCGGCGCTGTTCGAGCGGGGCTACTTCGTCGACGCCGACGCGGTGCACCTGGTCGCCCCCGCCGACCTCGACCGCCTGCTCGCCGGGCGCGCGGTCCGACGGCCGCTGCGCCTGCCGGCGCAGGGCTTGGCCGACTGGGTCTGGAGCCGCTTCCTGCTGCTCGCGGCGCTCTACGAGAAGCGCTGAGGCGCGGCCACGCGCTCGAACAGGTCGAGGAAGCGCCCGCTGACCGCGGGCAGGGAATAGCGGGCGGCGGCGGCCAGGGCACGCACGCGCAGGGGCGCGAGGTCGCGCGCGCCGGCGAGCAGCGGCCGCAGGGTCTCGGCCAGGCTGGCGACGGGATCGGCGGCGCGATGGTCGAAGCGGAAGCCGTCGAGCCCCGGCTCCAGGAAGTCGGAGAAGCAGTCGAGGGCCGAGACGATCGGCACCGCGCCCATCGCCATCGCCTCGACCGGCGCCATGCCCAGGGCCTCTCCGGTCTCGGCGAGCGAGGGGTAGCAGAACAGCGAGGCCCGGCGGTACTGCGCCCGGAGCGCCGGCTCGTCGTAGAGCGGCCCGACGAACTCGACCCGCTCGCCGAGCGGCGCGGCGAGCGCGCGCAGCCGCTGCAGATAGGCCTCGCCGCCGCCGCCCGCCGCGACCTCGTGGGGGCCGACCAGGACGAGCCGCCAGGTCCCGGTCGCGTCGGCGAGGCGCACGAAGGCCTCGATCAGCAGGTGGACGCCCTTCTCCGGATGCAGCCGGCCGACGTAGAGCAGCCGTGCCGGGCGCTCGTCCAGCGCCTCGGGAGCGAGCGGCGCGAAGGCCTCGGTCAGCGGCCCGCCGACCGTCGCGGTCCGGCCGACGAACTGCGGCGCCTCGCGCTCGACCGCGGCGGCCACCGCCCGTGACATGGCGGCGACCAGGCCGAGCCGCGGATAGAGGCGGTACTGGCCCTTCGGCATGCGGCCGGCGTAGTGGATCGGCACGCCGAAGCGGGTGCTGCGCACCAGCAGGGGCAGGATCACCGAGTTGATCAGCAGGATCTCGGCCGGCGGCAGCACCCGGAGCACGCGCCGGCAGTAGAGCGCCTCGGCCAGGCGGAAGGCGAGGCGCCCGGCCGGGGCGTCGCCCGAGGCGACCCGCCGGTGGCTGAGGCCGCCCTGTTCCTCCGCGTCCGGCAGGCCGGGAAAGCGCCGCGAGACCAGGGTCACGCGATGGCCGCGGTCGGCCCAGTCGCGGCCCAGGGCGAAGCACATCTTCTCGACGGCGCCGCCGCGCAGCGGCGGCACCGGCAGGAAGGGCCCCATGACGACCGTGATCCGCATCCCGCTCAGGCGGCGCCGGCCGGGCGCTTCTGGAAGTAGGCGTACCAGGTCGCACCGAGCGCCGCGGGCGTCAGCCGGAAGACCAGCAGCATCAGCCCCCAGAGCAGCACCGAGCGGCCGAAGTAGGCCGGCTCGTTGTTCATGGTGTGGATGGCATGCAGCCAGCGGGCTTCCGGGAAATGGCGGCGGAAGGCGCTGCGCGTGTTGAGGCGGTAGCGCGTCGGGTAGACGCCCTCCGCCGGCCGGCGGCCCGGCTGCAGCCGTCCGAGTACCCGGGCGTGCCAGCAGTTCGGCACCAGGTTGGTGCCGATGCCGATGTAGCCCCAGCGGTTCGGCGTGCGCACGCAGAGCCAGCCGCCCGGCTTCAGCACGCGCTCCAGCTCGGCCGCGGTCGCCGCCGGATCGTCGAGATGCTCGAAGACGCAGTCGGCGACGACCAGGTCGACGCTGGCGTCGGCCAGCGGCAGCGACCCCGAGGGCGCGATCGTGTGACACTCGTCGAAGTA
Source organism: Tistlia consotensis USBA 355 (assembly GCF_900177295.1). Lineage (GTDB taxonomy): Bacteria > Pseudomonadota > Alphaproteobacteria > Kiloniellales > DSM-21159 > Tistlia > Tistlia consotensis. Next base: position 91,243 of record NZ_FWZX01000024.1, on the reverse strand, counting down.
GGGGTTGTCCTGGACCCGCGGGTCGACGTCGAGGGCGATCGCCCTGCGGCACTTGCCCTTCAGCTGGCGCAGGCGCCGGCGCCAGGGAATCTGGTCGCCGGCGATCGAATGGCCGGGGCCGGCGCCGAAGTCGAGCGCGGTCATCTCCGGCTGCAGCAGGGCCTCGACCCGGACATAGAAGGCGATGGTGCCGTCGGTATGGCTGAAGCCGCCGGCCGCCCGTTCAGGATAGAACCTGTCCTCGACGCTCTTCACCGCCCTCGCCCGCCTCGCCGCCGACTTTCCCGCCGCCGCGAGCCTAGAGGAGATGGCGGCCCGATGGAATCGCCCAGGCGGCTTTCTCGTCCGGGACGATTCGCCCCTATGATCCAGCAGACGATACGCTTCGCGGGCCTCGACCTTCGCCAGTTTTGCCGGCAAGCTTCGCACCGACCGCTTGCGCCACCGCTCCGGCTCGGTGCGGCAACCCAGAGGCTCGAACCCCCCAAGGACGCATGTGCGGCATCGTCGCGATCTACGCCCATGACCAGCGCGCGGCACCCGCCGAGCGGACCGAGGCCATGGCGATCCGCGAGGCCATGGTGCAGCGCGGACCCGACGGCGAGGGGCTGTGGCAGGATCCCGACCGGCGCCTCGCCCTCGCTCACCGTCGCCTCGCGGTCCTCGACCTCAGCGCGGCCGGCGCTCAGCCGATGCACGACCCGGCGAACGGCAACGTCATCGTCTTCAACGGCGAGATCTACAATTTCAGGGCCCTGCGCCGCGAGCTGGAACAGGCCGGCGAGCGCTTCCGCTCGGACAGCGACACCGAGGTGCTGCTGGCGCTCTACCGGCGCGAGGGCATCGCGATGCTGCCGCGGTTGCGCGGCATGTTCGCCTTCGCGCTGTGGGATGCCGAGCGCCGCGGCCTGCTGCTGGCACGCGATCCCCTGGGCATCAAGCCGCTCTACTGGTCGGACCGGGGCGGCACCTTCCGCTGCGCCTCCCAGGTCAAGGCGCTGCTGGCCGGCGGCGCGCTGCCGCGGGAGGAGAACCCGGCGGCGACCGTCGGCTTCTTCCTGCTCGGCTACGTGCCCGACCCGCACACCGTCCAGCGCGGCGTCGAGGCCCTGGAGCCCGGTCACAGCCTCTGGGTCGACGAGGGCGGCGTGCGGCCGCCGCAGGCCTTCTTCTCGCTCGGCCGGATGCTCGCCGAGTCGGCCCACCGGAAGCCGGAGATCGAGGCCTCCGCGGCACTCGACGACTCGGTGCGCGCCCATCTCGTCGCCGACGTGCCGGTCGCCGTCTTCCTGTCGGCCGGCCTCGACTCGACGACCCTGGCCAGCCACGCCGCGGCCGCCGGCGGTGCGCTCTACAGCGTGACGCTGGGCTTCGAGGAGCTGGCCGGCGGTCCGGAGGACGAGAGGCCGCTCGCCGAGCGCGCCGCCACGGCCTTCGGTTGCCGGCACCGCAGCCGCGTCGTGCCGCACAGCCATTTCACCGCGACCCTGCCGGCGCTACTCGCCGCCATGGACCAGCCGTCGATCGACGGCGCCAACACCTTCCTGGTCGCCGAGGCGGCGCATACCGCCGGCATCAAGGTCGCGCTCTCCGGCCTGGGCGGCGACGAGCTGCTCGGCGGCTATCCCAGCTTCCGGCAGCTGCCCGCCCTGGCACGGCTGATCAGGCCGCTGGCGCCGCTGCATCCGTTCGGACGTCTTCTGCGACGGGTCAGCGCCCCGCTGCTGCGCCACCTGACCTCGCCGAAGTGGGCCGGCCTGCTGGAGTACGGCGGCAGCTGGGGCGGCGCCTACCTGCTGCGCCGCGGACTCTACATGCCCTGGGAACTGCCGGAGTTCCTCGATCCGGACCTGGTCCGCGAAGGCTGGCGGGCGCTCGCCCTGGAATCGCGGCTGGAGGCCACGGTCGCCGGCCTCGACAACGACCACCACCGGGTCTGTGCGCTGGAGACCGCCTGGTACATGCAGGGCCAGCTGCTGCGCGATGCCGACTGGGCGGGCATGGCCCATTCCGTCGAGATCCGCGTGCCCTTCGTCGACGTGCCGCTGCTCCAGGCGCTGGCGCCGCTGCTGACCCGGCCCGATCCGCCGGACAAGCGCAGCCTGGCCCGCCGGGCGCCGCGGGCCCTGCCGCCCGAGCTGTTCGAACGCCCGAAGAGCGGCTTCGTGGTGCCGATCCGCGACTGGCTGCTGGCCGGTGCCGGCGGCGACGAGGCCGCGAAGCTGGCCCGGGCCCGCGGCCTGCGCGGCTGGGCCCGCTTCGTCCACTCGCACTTCCACTGATCGGGAACGCCCGACACCCCTCGATCACGATCAAGAAATATAATACATTTCAAAAGATTAGAGGCGCGACTCATTCGCCGCCGATCACCGGGAAAGCGGCATCGCCCCCATGCGCCTGCTGGTCATCCTGCACGAGAGCTTCGGCGCCAACGGCGGCATCGCGAAGTTCAACCGGGACCTGCTGACCGCGCTGGCCGACTGGCCGGCGGTCGGGCGGCTGATCGTGCTGCAGCGCGATCCGCTGCCGCCCGGGACGGCGCTGCCGGCGCGCATCGAGATGGTCGCCGGCGGCTCGAAGCTCCGGCTCGGGCTCGCGGTGCTGCGCTGCCTGCTCTGCTGCCCGCGCTTCGATGCGATCCTCTGCGGGCATCTCCACCTGCTGCCCCTGGCCTGGCTGGCGCGCCTGCGCTTCCGCGCTCCGCTCGCGGCCGTGGTCCACGGCATCGACGCCTGGCAGCCGACCGGCCGCAGCCTGAGCAACGCGCTGGTCGCGCGGCTCGACGCGGTCTTCTCGGTCAGCCGCCTGACACTCGAGCGCCTCTCGGCCTGGAGCGGTCTGCCGGGCGACCGCGGCCGGCTGCTGCCGAACTGCATCGACCTCGGGCGCTTCACCCCGGGGCCGCCGGATGCCGCGCTGGCCGCCCGCTACGGCCTGGCAGGCAAACGCGTGGTCATGACGCTCGGCCGGCTCGCCGCCGGCGAGCGCTACAAGGGCGTCGACGAGTTGCTGGCGATCCTGCCGCGCCTGCGCCTGCGCCATCCGGATCTCGTCTATCTGGTCGCCGGCGACGGACCGGACCGCGCGCGCCTGGAGGCGAAGGCCGGAGACCTCGGGCTCGCCGAGGCCGTGGTCTTCGCCGGCTTCGTCGCCGAGGCCGACAAGGCGTCGCTCTACCGCCTCGCCGACGCCTTCGTGCTGTGCGGTCACGGCGAGGGCTTCGGCATCGTGCTGCTGGAGGCGATGGCCTGCGGCGTGCCGGTGGTCGCGAGCCTGCGCGACGGCAGCCGCGAGGCGGTCGCGGACGGCCGCCTGGGCCTGCTCGCCGACCCGGACGATCCCGACAGCCTCACCGCTGCGGTCGAGACGGCGCTGGCGCGTCCCAAGGAGCGGCCGGACGGCCTGGAGGTCTTCAGCTATCCGGCCTTCGCCGGGCGCGTGCGCGATCTGGTCGATGATCTCGCCCGCCACGAATCGCTTTAGGCTTGGCAGCGTCCGGACCGCCTGCGAAAGGTAGGCGATGGGTACGACGGCGCAGGCGGTGACGGGAATGGGGCCCGGGTGACCAGCGAGAGCTTCAAGCGTCGGGTCTACGACAGCTACCTCAGCTCGGCAGACGGCGGCCGGACCGATCGCAGCGCCGCCGACCGCGCGGCCGTGATCGGGCCGCGCGCCGCCTATCTGCAGCGCCTGGTGCGCCGGCACTTCCCGGCCGACCGCGAGGCCCGGATCCTCGACCTCGGCTGCGGCGCCGGCGCCCTGCTGGCGGTCGCCCGGCAGGCCGGCTACCGCAACCTCGCCGGCGTCGACCACTCGGCCGAGCAGGTCGCCCTGGCCGAGCGGCTGGGCATCGCCGGGGTCCGCCGGGGCGACCTGGCGGAGAGCCTGGCGGCGGCGGCGCCCGGCGCGCTCGACCTCGTCGTGCTGTTCGACGTGCTGGAGCATTTCCCGCTCGACCAGGGGCTGGCGCTGCTCGAGCAGGCCGCCCGGGCGCTCGCGCCGGGCGGCCGCATCGTGATCCACGTGCCGAACGCCGAGGCGCTGTTCGGCGCCCGCATCCGCTACGACGACCTGACCCACGAGACCGCCTTCACGCCCCGCTCGATCGCGCAGCTGCTCAGCCTCGCCGGCTTCGCGCGCAGCGCGGTCTTCGAGGACCGGCCGGCGGTGCACGGGCTGAAGAGCGCGCTGCGCGCCCTGGTCTGGCGGCTGGTGCGCGGCGCCCTGCGCCTCGCGCTCGCCGCCGAGACGGGCGACAGCGGCCGGCAGGCCGTCTTCTCGCAGAACCTGCTGGCCGTCGCCGACAAGGCCCGGGCCGCCCGGTGAGATCGCCTGCCGTGAGATCGCCTGCCGTGAAATCGCCTGCCGTGAGATCACCCGACGCGACACCCTCGGCCGTGAGGCTCGCCTACCTGGTCACCCACCCGATCCAGTACCAGGCGCCGCTGCTGGCCCGCATCGCCTGTGAGCCCGACATCGAGCTGACCGCCTTCTTCGCCAGCGAGCTGTCGCTCGGCGCGTTCCGGGACCCCGGCTTCGGCCGCGAGGTGACGTGGGACGTGCCGCTGCTCGAGGGCTATCGCCACGAGTTCCTGCCCTGCCTGGGCGAGCGCCGCGACCTCGGCATCCTGCGGCCCTGGAGCCATGGCCTGGCGCGACGGCTCAGGCGGGGCGGCTTCCAGGCGCTCTGGGTGCACGGCTACGCCCGGCCGTTCCACGTCTGGTCGCTGCTCGCCGCCCGGGCGCTCGGCCTGACCACCCTGCTGCGTGACGAGGCGACGGCGATCTCGACCCGGCGCGGCGGCGCCAAGCGGCTGCTGCGCGCCGGCTTCTTCGCCGGCCTCAGGCCGCTGGTCGACCGCTACCTGGCGATCGGCAGCCTGAACCGCGCCTACTGGCGCGCGCTCGGCGTCGCCGAGGAGCGGATCTTCGACATGCCCTACGCGGTCGACAATGCCCGCTTCCAGGCGCTGGCCGGGGCCGCGGCGGCACGGCGCGACGCGTTCCGGCAGGAGCTCGGGCTGCCGCCCGACCGGCCGGTCGTGCTCTATGCCTCGAAGCTGATGGCGCGCAAGCGCGCCGGCGACCTGCTGGAGGCCTTCCTCGGGCTCGGCGGGGCGGCGGCGGCGCGGCGGCCGCTGCTGCTGATCGTCGGCGACGGCGAGCTGCGCGCGACGCTGGAGGCACGGGTCGCCGAAGCGGGCGCCGCCGGGTCGGTGCGCTTCCTCGGCTTCCGCAACCAGGCCGAGCTGCCGGCCTTCTACGAGCTGGCCGAGGTCTTCGTGCTGCCGAGCGAGCACGAGCCCTGGGGCCTGGTCGTCAACGAGGCGATGAACGCCGGCACGGCGGTGATCGCCAGCGACCAGGTCGCGGCCGCCCACGACCTGATCTCGCCCCGCCGCGGCCGGCCCGAGACGGGCGTCGTCTTCCCGGTCGGCGACATCGCCGCGCTGCGCGGCGCGCTGGAGCAGGTGCTGGCCGACCCGGAGCGGGCCGCCGCGCTGGGCCGCCAGGCCCTCGCACGCGTCTCGGCCTGGGACTTCGAGGCCGACGTCGCCGGCCTGCGGGCCGCCCTCGGCCTCGGGCCGCGGGGAGAGGCGTCGTGAGGCGCCGGCTCAGCGGCCTGGTGCTGGCGCTGCTGGCGCTGTTGCGCGTCCGCCGGCCGGGCCCGCAGCCGCAGGCGACGCCCCGGCGCGTCGCCATCGTCCGCTTCGGCGGCCTCGGCGACGTCGTCGTCGCGACCGGGCTGGCGCAGAGCGTCCGGCGCCGCTGGCCCGAGGCGGAGATCGTCTTCGTCACCGGCGCCGCGGCAGCGCCGCTGCTGGCGCACCATCCGGCGATCGACAGGCTGGCGGTCGTCGAGCCCCGGCCCTTCGGCCGCGACCTCGCCGCCTTCCGGGCCTGCCGGCGGCAGCTGGCCGAGGCGACGGCCCCCGGCGTCGACCTGCTGCTGTTCCTGCACAACGACCTGCCGACCCTGCTGCTGGCCGGCGGCGTGCCGGCGCGCTGGCGCGCCGGCCACGACGTCAACGGCCGCGGCTTCGGCTTCCGGCTGAGCCACCCGGTGCCGCTCTACGTCGGCGACCATCCCCTGGCCGGCCGCAACGTCGGGCGCCACCTCAACGAGCTGTTCCACGACCTGCTGCGCGGCTTCCTCGGCCAGCCGGCGTTGCCGGCCGAGCCGCCGCTGCTGCGCGTCACCGACGCCGAGCGGGCCGAGGCCGAGGCCTGGCTGAGCGCGCCGGTCGTGGCCGCCGGACCGGCGGTGCTGCTGCCCTGCGGCACCGATCCGATCAAGCTCTGGCCGGCCGGCCGCTATGCCGAGCTGGCCGAGGCGCTGGCCGAGGACGGCCGCCCGGTCGTGGTGCTCGGCGGGCCGGCCGAGCGGACGCTGGCACCAGCCTTCGCGTCGGCGCCGCTGCGCTTCGCCGCCGGCGAGCTGACGCTGCGCCGCTCGCTGGCCGTCCTGTCGCAGGCGGCCCTCGTCGTCGGCAACGACACCGGCCTGCTGCACGCCGCGGCGGCCCTGGGCCAGGCGACCCTCGGGCTGTTCGGGCCGACCGCCTGGTGGGCCTTCGGCTACGCCGGCGACGCCGGGCGCCGCAACCGCGTGCTCAGAACCGACCTGCCCTGCGTGCCCTGCTTCGCCTCCGTCTGCCGGCTGCTGCCGCCGGAGCGGCGAGGCGAGACGCCGCCCTGCCTCGACGATCTCGCGGTCGGGACGGTCGCGGAAGCCGCGCGCGCGCTGGCGCGTCCCGCGGCCGCCGGCGAGGGAGCCGCACCGTGAGGATCCTGGTCAGCTCCTTCCACTTCCACCCCTCGATCGGCGGCCTCGAGGTCGCCAGCCAAACGATCGCCGGCGAGCTGGCGGCGCGCGGCCACGAGATCACGCTGCTCACCGGCACGGCGCCCGGGCCGGACTGCGACGACGCCCGGCGCTTCGCCTATCCGGTGGTGCGCCGGCCGGGCGCCGCCGAGCTGGTCGCACTGGTGCGCCGGGCCGAGCTGGTCTGGCACAACAACATCTCCCTGCGCTACGGCTGGCCGCTGCTGGCGCTGCGACGGCCCTGGGTCATCACCCACCAGGGCGAGCTCTATCCCAAGGCGGCGCCGCCACGCCCGGCCAAGTGGCTGAAGCTGCTGGCGGTCCGCCACGCCACCAACATCGCGATCAGCCGGCCGGTCGCCGCCGACCTGCCGGTCGCCTCGGTCGTCGTGCCCAACCCCTACCGCGACTCGCTGTTCCGGCCGCTGCCCGGCGCGACGCGGGAGTTCGAGCTGGGCTTCGCCGGCCGGCTGGTCTCCGACAAGGGCTGCGACCTGCTGATCGAGGCCCTGGCCGGGCTGCCCGGCAGCCCGCGCCTCCTGGTCGTCGGCAGCGGGCCGGAGGAACCGGCGCTGCGGGTCCGCATCGAGGCGCTCGGCCTGGCCGGGCGCGTCGTCTTCGCCGGCGCCCACCGCGACGCGGCCCTGGTCGAGCAGCTCAACCGCTGCCGAATCCTGGTCGTGCCGTCACGCTGGGCCGAGCCCTTCGGCATCGTTGCCCTGGAGGGGCTGGCCTGCGGCTGCGTCGTCGTCGGCTCGGCCGCCGGCGGGCTGGCCGAGGCGATCGGATCGGCGGGCCTGACCTTCCCGAACAACGACGGCGCCGCCCTGGCCGCGACCTTGGCCGGCCTGCTCGCCGATCCGGCTCGCCAGGAGGCCCTGCGGGCGGCGGCGCCCGGCCATCTCGCCCGGTTCACCGCCGCCGCCGTGACCGACCGCTACGAGGCGATCTTCGCCGCCGCCCTCGCCGGACGCGGGCGGGCCGGAGCGATCCCGCGATGACCGCGCCGCAGGTCGTCGTCAGCCATCCGGCACGCCAGGGCTTCGTCTACCGCCTGCCGCTGGCGGCCCAGCTGGCCGGGCTGGAGACGCGCTTCCTGACCGGCCTCTACTACCGGCCGGACCGCTGGCCCTGGCGCTGGCTGGCGCGCCGGCCCGGGCTCGCCGCGACGCTGGCGCGGCGGCGCCAGCCCGGCCTCGACGACCGCGTCGTGGTCTCGGTCTCGGGCCCGCTGCCGGAGCTGGCGTACCGGCTGCAGGGCTCGCCGCTGCTCGGCGACGCGCTGCACGACCGCCTGGCGGCGCGCTGGCTGGCCCGGCACCTGCCGGCCGGCGCGCTGTTCCACGGCGCGGTCAATTCCTGCCGCGATTCCCTCGCGGTCGCCCGGAAACGGGGTGCGGCGACCCTGCTGGAGGTCACGGCGCCGCCCTGGCGCGAGGCGCTGCTGGCGGCCGAAGCGGAGCGGCTCGGCCAGCCGGCGCGCCCGGCCGAGCCCTCCTCGCGCATGCGTGCCGAGCTCGAGCTCGCCGACCGCATCGTCGTGCAGGCGCCGCAGGTCGTCGAATTCCTGGCCGCCCACGGCGTGCCGCGCGGACGCATGGTGCTGCTGCCGCTCGGCGTCGACCTGGAGCGCTTCCGCCCGGCGACCGGCGCGGGTGGAGCCGGAACGGCGGGCGGGGCCGGCCTGCGCGTCGTCTCGGTCGGACGCCCGAGCCTCGACAAGGGCACGCCGCTGCTGCTCGAGGCCTGGCGCCGGGCCGCGTTGCCGGACGGCGAGCTGCTGCTGGTCGGCCCGACCGGCGATCCGCTCGCCGAGCGCCTGCTGGCGGACGCGCCGCCGGGCGTGACGGCGCTCGGCGTGCTCGGCCACGACCGCCTGACCGGGCTGCTCGGCGGCGCCGACCTCTTCGTCCTGAGCTCGCCGATCGAGGGCGGCCCGATGGCCGTGCTCGAGGCCCTGGCCTGCGGCCTGCCCTGCCTGCTGACGGAGGGCTGCCGCTCGGTGGTGCGCGACGGGCTCGAGGGCCGCGTGGTGCCGTCCGGCGATCCCGACGCGCTGGCCGCGGCCCTGCGCGCGCTGGCCGCCGACCGCGCCGGGCTCGCCGCGCTGCGGCCGGCGGCCCGGCGGCGCGCCGAGGCCTTCGGCTGGGCAGACCACGCCCGCCGCCTCGGCTGGCTCTATCGCGAGCTGCTCGCCGGGGCGCTGCCCGCCGGCGCGGAGCCGCTCGACCTGACCGGCCGCTGAGCCCGGCGGGCCCTGCGCGCGTCGAAACGGGCCATGGAACCGGGGCAGGAAAAGCCCCAGGTGATTCCCACGCCGGAAGAACTGCTCTAGGTTGGCTCCGTCCTAGGCATCACCCGAAGCCATGCAACCGCTGCTCCTGCTCGCCGGCCTGCTGGCCCTGCCGCTGGTGCTGTTCTGCGCCCTGCGCTGGCGTTGGGGCTTCACGGGCCTGCTGGTCTACGTGCCCTACGCCGGCATGGTGTCGCTGCAGCTCTACCCGGCGGCCTACCCGCTGCTGTTCAAGGATCTGTTCTTCGCGATTCCCTGCATGCTCGCCTTCTTCCTGCAGGGCCGGGCCGCGCTCGACCGGGCGCCGGTGCCGCCGCCGGTGACCCTGGCGATCGCTCTCTTCGCCTTCATCGTCGTCGCCCAGTCGGCCAATCCGGGCCTCTACTCGCTGCCGGTGGCGATCATCGGCATCAAGGTGACGCTGATGTACATCCCGCTGATGTTCGTGGCGGCGGGCTTCAGCGACGACTACCGCGACCACGTCCGCCTGATGCGCATCATGCTGCTGGTCGGGGTGCCGGCCTGCGCCTTCGGCCTGCTGTGCTGGGGCCTGAGCGGCGTGTTCGGTTACGTCACCACGATGAAGGCCATCTACGGCGCCGCCGCCGAGCCGGCGACCCAGGGCTTCGCGCGCTTCGACTACGGCGGCACCTTCTACCGGATCAACTCGACCTTCACCTTCCCGGCGCAGTACGGCTGGTTCACCCTGTCGATGATCGTGCCGAGCTACGCGGTCGCCTTCAGCGATCCCGCGCGCTTCTGGCGCCTGCTCGGCAAGGTCGGCTTCTACACCGTGATCGCCGCCTCGCTGCTGTCCGGCTCGCGCTCGATGTTCGTCTTCCTGCCGCTGCTGGTCATGCTGATCCTGCTGCTCGACGGCCGCCTGTCCGGCCTGATGGCCGGCCTGCTGTTCGCCCCGCCGCTGGCGCTCTTCGTGCTCGACATGGCCGGCCTGGACCTGCTCAAGCTGTTCAGCGGCGTCAGCCACCTCGCCGGCGTCTACGGCGAGAACGTCGCGGTCGCCGATATCTTCACCATGGCCGGCAAGTATCCGCTCGGCCTCGGCACCGGCATGGCCTCGATCCCGGCACGCCACGTCGTGCCGGAATCGGTGCAGCTGCCGGTCTCGGAGAACTACTTCGCCAAGACGATCATCGAGTTCGGCGTGCCCGGCCTGATGGTCATGCTGGTCATGTTCGCGACCCTGCTGGTCGCCTGCTTCCGCCGCTTCCGCCTGTGCGCCGGCCAGCCGACGCGCTCGGGCGCCGCGGCGATGCTGGGGTTCCTGACGCTGGTCGGCGTCACCGGCGGCAAGTCCTGGGCGCTCGATCTCGACCCGGTCAACGTCTACTTCTGGGTCTTCGCCGGCCTGCTGCTCAAGCTGCCCTACCTGACCGCGTCGGCGGCAGCCCCGCAGGGCGCCCCGCAGCACCCCTTCCTGGCCTCGCTGCGCCGCCAGCCGGTGCTGCTGCGCGATCAGGGCCCGCTGCGACCGTCCCAGCACCGCCCGCGCTGACGCGCGGCGGCGGCGGGCCTCAGGAGTCGAGCAACCTGCGGAAATAGGCGATGGTCCGCTCCAGGCCCTCGTCGAGCGGCACGGAGGGCGCCCAGCCGAGGCGGTCGCGGGCCTGGGCGATGTTCGGCTGGCGCTGCTTGGGATCGTCCTCGGGCAGCGGCTTGAAGATCAGCTGGGAGCCACCGCCGGTCATGGCGATGACCTTCTCGGCCAGCTCGCGGATCGTGAACTCGGCGGGATTGCCGAGGTTGATCGGGCCGGTGACCTCGTCGGGCGCGGCCATCAGCCTGAGGAAGGCCTCGATCAGGTCGTCGACGTAGCAGAAGGAGCGGGTCTGGCTGCCGTCGCCGTAGATCGTGATCGGCTCGCCCTTGAGCGCCTGGACGATGAAGTTCGAGACCACCCGCCCGTCGTTGGGATGCATGCGCGGGCCGTAGGTGTTGAAGATCCGGGCGACGCGGATATTGAGGCGGTGCTGGCGGTAATAGTCGAAGAACAGCGTCTCGGCGCAGCGCTTGCCCTCGTCGTAGCAGGCGCGCGGCCCGATCGGATTGACGTTGCCGCGGTAGTCCTCGGTCTGCGGATGGATCTCCGGGTCGCCGTAGACCTCCGAGGTCGAGGCCTGGAAGATCTTCGCCTTGGTGCGGCGCGCCAGGCCCAGCATGTTGATCGCGCCGTGCACCGAGGTCTTGGTCGTCTGCACGGGATCGAACTGGTAGTGCACCGGCGAGGCCGGGCAGGCCAGGTTGTAGATCTCCTCGACCTCGAGATAGAGCGGGAAGGTCACGTCGTGACGCAGCATCTCGAAGTAGGGATTGCCCATCAGGTGGGCGATGTTCTCCTTGCGGCCGGTGAAGAAGTTGTCGACGCAGATCACGTCGCAGCCGTCCTGCAACAGGCGCTCGCAGAGGTGCGAGCCAAGGAACCCGGCTCCGCCGGTGACCAGAACCTTCCGTCTCAGCATGCCCCTGCCCCCGCCTTCCCTCGCCGCAGTGCACCCTGGCCATAGCACGGCCGGAGGCAAGAGGGCAGTGGCGACTGCCGGCCGCGCCGCGGCGCGGTGCGTCAACCCGCCCGGTAGCCCTCGGGCAGGCCGCTGCGCGGCCGGACCAGGCCCTTGAGGCGCGCCCAGTTGTTGGCCAGCATCACCGAAGGCTCCGCGGTCAGCAGCAGCTCCCGGCGCAGGTAGTCGCCGAAGCTCTCGCCACGCTCGAAGAAGTCCGCCCAGTCGTCGACCACCCGCTCCAGCTCGCGGCCGGCCAGGCCGGCAGGCGGCCTGCTCAGCTCGGGCGGCAGCGCCGAGACGTCGGCGCCGCAGCGGGCGAGCAGCGCCAGGAAGACCCGGAGCGGCTTCAGGTAGCGCCCCCGTCGGGCCGTCTCGGCGAGCCAGGGCCAGTCGACGGCCAGCTCGCCGGCGCGCTCCCGGCGCAGCAGCAGCAGGGCGTCGACCGCCTTCTTGACCGACCAGCGGCCGAACTTGTCCTTGGCGGCGTTGCTGGCGAACAGCAGGAAGGCGTGGGTCGGTGAAGGTCCCGGCACGGCGAGCCGGCAGCCCGGCAGCGGGCGGGCCTCTGCGAAGACCGCCTCGACCGACAGCGACGCCGGCACCGGCGCGCAGTCGGGCGCGACGTGGATGTCCAGGTTGACCGAGCCGTCGGCCGAGACGAAGGGCTGGTAGCTGGAGGTCGAGGTGAAGCCCCAGGGGCCGGTCGGCGTGACCTGGAAGGCGAAGCCCTCGGCCGCCAGCAGCGCGATCAGCCGGTCCCGCTCGGCCGGGCGGACCAGCAGGTCGAGGTCGCCCATCACCCGGAGGTCGGGGTCGGGATAGAGCTGGAAGGCCGAGGCGAAGCCCTTCAGCGCGACCACCGGGATGCCGGCCGCCAGGATCGTCGCCAGGCAGGCCTCGCGCCGGGCGCGGGCGAAGCGGTTGAACAGCCGGCTGCGCTCGACCGCCCCGGCATCCAGGCCGCCGGCCGGGCCGAGCAGCCAGCCGGCCGCCGCCGCGCCGGTGAAGGCGGCCAGCCGCTCCCCCGCTCCGGGCGCCAGCGGCGCCCCGTCCCGGCCGGTCGCGATGCGCCGCCAGACCGCCAGGCCGGCGGCCCTGGCCGCCGGGTCAAGCCTGGAGGAAGTCGCGCCCATCGGCCTGCAGCACCAGGGCGGTCAGGCGACCGCCGTAGCAGGCGCCGGTGTCGACGCAGATCCGGTTGCTCCGCTGGACGGGATTGACGTCCGGCGTGTGGCCGTGGACGACCAGCTTGCCGAAGCCCCCCTCGGACCGCAGGAACGGCTCGCGGATCCAGATCAGGTCGTCGGGGTCCTGCTGGTCGAGCGGCACGCCGGGCCGCACGCCAGCGTGCACGAAGAGATAGTCGCCGAGCTCGTAGCTGAGCCTGAGGTCGTCGAGGAAGCGCCGGTGCGACTCCGGCAGCACCTCGTTGAAACGCTCGGACAGCCAGTCGAGCCGCTCCCTGCCGTGCGGGGGATCGTCCCAGGGCTCGATGCCGTAGCTCTGCAGGGTGGTCTCGCCGCCGTTCATCAGCCAGACGTCGCCGATCTCCGGATCGTCGAGGAAGCGGTGCAGGAAGAACTCGTGGTTGCCCATCAGATGCACCGCCTCGAAGCCGTCGAGCGGCTGCTCGATCAGCGTGTCGATGACCTGCTTCGAGGCGCTGCCGCGGTCGACGTAGTCGCCGAGGTAGACGAGCTCGCGGCGCTCGCTGGCGTGGGCCTCGGCGTCGGCGCGGATGCTGTCGTGGAGGGCTTCGAGCAGGTCGAGGCGGCCGTGGATGTCGCCGATCGCATAGACACGCAGCCCGGGCGGCACGCAAGGGCGGGCGCCCAGCACTTCGCCGTGGCGGGCCGCGCCACCTTGCAGTCTGCCCAACAATGCCACCTCAAGACCTCCTCAGCCCTAGATAGGCATCGGGATCGTCGAAGGGTAGGGCCTCCTCGTCGCGTCGGTCCAGGCTCGGCCGGGCCGGCGCCTCAGGCCTCGGTCGAGGGCCGGCTCGCGGCGGCGTCCCAGTCGGCCCGGCCGCCCTTGTTGTCGAGATAGCCGATCAGCGCGGCGACGACGCCGCGGTCGTAGCGCGTGCCGATGCCGGCCATGATCTCGGCGATCGCCTCGTCGACGCTGAGCCGGCTGCGCCAGGCCCGGTCGCTGACCATGCCGACGAAGGCGTTGGCGACCGCCAGGATGCGCGCCGGCGCCAGCGGCGGCTGGCCCGCGCCCGGGCGCCCGGCGTCCTGCGCCTGGCGCAGCGTCTCGACGACCGGTCCGTCGAGCTCGATGCCCTGCAGCAGGTCGGCGCTGGCGCTCATCGAGTCGCGCACCAGCCGCCGTTCCTCGTCGGACAGCTCGCCCTTGCGGGTCAGCAGCGTCTCCGGCACGGCGATCTTGCCGACGTTCATCAGCAGGCCGGCGACGCGCGCGGTCTCGCGCTCGCGCTCCGACAGGCCCATCTCGCGGGCCAGGCTCTGGGCCAGCCTGCCGACCCGCTGGGAGTGATCGGCGGCGAAGGGATCGCGCTTGTCGACGAGGCGCACCAGCGCCTCGACCAGGTCGCCCAGGGCGCGCTCGCGGCGCGCCCGCTCGCGGAACTCCGTGGTCAGGTCGCGCTCCACGACCAGGACCGCGTCGCCGAGCGTCGCGTTGCGGGGCACCGGGATGTGGTCGGTCGCGAAGACCTGGCGGTCGGTCTCGTCGCCGCCGGGACCGGCGGGCTCGATGCGCAGCGTGTCGCTGACCGGCTCGCCGCTGCCGCGGGCCTGCTCGGCCAGGGCCAGGGTGCGGCGCGCCGCGGCGGCGCCGCGCACCGCCGACATCTCCTTGCCGAGCATGTCGGCGCTCGCCATGCCGGCCCGCGTGCCCGCGGTGCGGTTGGCGAAGCGGTAGCGCCCCTCGGAGTCGAGGATGGTGATCGCGGTCGGCTGGTTGTCGGTGACCAGGCGCAGCAGGTCGCGCTGCTCGGCCAGGGCACGCGCGGCCTGCCGGTAGGCGCGTGCCGCGAAGCGCGCGCGGCGGGAGGCGCCGTGGCGCCAGATCACCGCCATGCCGGCGCCGATCAGGCCGATCGCCAGCAGCAGCAGGACCATCAGGCGGCCGAGGCGGGCCTCGCTCTCGGCCAGCGCTGCCGCCTTGTCGGCGGTGACCATCAGGGTCAGCGGCGCCTGCGCGAGCCGCCGCGAGAGCGCCAGCACCGGCTTGCCGTCGCGGTCGCCGTGGATGCCGAAGCCGCCGGGCTGGGCGAGCGCCGCGGCGCCGGCCAGGTCCGGCGTGTCGGCGGCGAGCAGGCCGCCGGCGCCGCCGCCGGCCTCGACCAGATAGTCGACCGCAGCGCCCTCGCGCCGGAGCAGCCAGATCTCGATGCCGGCCGGCGGCAGGCCCGGCTGGGTCAGCAGGCGGCGCAGCGGCGCGTCCGCCGGCCGCTGGGCGATCACCCAGCCGACCTCCTGGCCGGGTGCCGGATCGCTCTGCAGGGCATAGACCGGGGCCGCGAGCTGCAGCAGCGGGCCGGACTTGGGATCGACGGCCAGCGACAGGGCGACCTCGCCCGGTGCCCCCGCTCGCGCGACGTCGCCGCTGTCGAAGGCGGAGGTCGCGATCACCGGCCGGCCCTTGCCGTCGAGCACGGCGATGCCGGCGTGGGCCTCGTAGGGCAGGTTGGCGCCGACCCTGGGACGGGCGTCCGGGTCGACGTAGCCGCTGCGCTCGGCCGTCGCCTCCAGCAGGTTGTCGGCATAGCCGACCTGGCCGTCGGCATCGGTCACCTTGTGGAGGTCGCCGCCGGCCAGGGCCAGCTCGCTCAGCAGCAGGCGCAGCGAGGTGTTGTCGGCCAGCGCCGCGATCTCGGAGCGCTGGCCCTGCAGCCACTCGTCGGTCGCCGCCGCGCGGCTCTCCGCGACCAGGGCGAGGCGGTCCTGCCAGACCCGGAGCTCCTGCTGACGCTCGCCGTCGACGAAACGGAACACCCAGAGCACCCCGGCGACCGCCGCCAGCACGAGCAGCGCGCCGACCGCCCAGGGCCGCCAGTCGCCGCCGCTCGCCTCGACGACCTCCTCGGCTTCGGGCGGGACCGCCTCGGCGATCCGGGTCGGCTCGGCGGGCTCGGGAGCGGGGGTCGGCGCGACGGTGCCCATGGCAGGCTTTTCCGGATGCTCGGCGGCTGGATGTCGGAGGCCTCCGAGGCTAGGCCACCGCGCTTAAGTTAGCGTTAAGTGGAACCGGGCGAGACTGCGCGACGGGCGGACAGGCAGGTCCGCCGCTTGCGACGAGGAGCAGTCCCGGCCATGGCCAAGCGCAGGCATGGCATCGCCCGCCGCGCGGCCATGATCCTGGCCGCCGCCGCCTTCGCGCTGCTGGCCACCGATGCCGGCGCGCCGGCGCGCGCCGCTGCCGGCGGCGACCAGCCGCTCGACCACGTCTTCGGATCGAAGACCTTCCGCAACGGCAATCTGAAGCTATTCCCGAAGTGGGAGGGCATGCTGTCCCGCTACTTCGCCGAGGGCCAGGTCGCCGACAGCTGCACGCCGGGCCTGTTCAGCCGCTGCGACCTGGCCGACTGGCAGGAGTTCCTGGACGGCGAGAAGGGGCGCGAGCCGATGCGCCAGCTCGACGCCGTCAACCGCTACATGAACGAGCACCGCTACATCATCGACCCGGTCAACTGGGGGGTCGACGACTACTGGGCGACGCCGCTGCAGTTCCTGCACAAGGACGGGGACTGCGAGGACTATGCGATCGCCAAGTTCATGTCGCTGCGCGCGCTCGGCTGGCCGGACGACGCCCTGCGCATCGTCGTCGTCAACGACCTGAACCTGCGCGTCCAGCACGCCATCCTGGTCGTTTCGCTGGGCGGCGAGGCCTACGTCCTCGACAACCAGAGCCCCTCGGTGATGCGCGCCGACCGGATTCGCCACTATAGGCCGGTATATTCCGTGAATGAGGAGGCGTGGTGGTTGCATAAGCTTTGATCTCGACCACCCATCCGGTAATTCGAGCCTTGTCGGGGACCCTGTGCTGCGGCTACCTATAGCTGTCAGTGGAAGGAACACGATGGCCTGGGGCAGGACCGGCAGTCTCAGCGATCCTGAAGCGTTGCTCGGCGGTCTGCTCCGGCTGCTCGACGTGCTCGTCGTCATGGTGACGGGCTACCTCGCCTACCTGTTGCGCGGCCAGCAGTTCGACGAGCCGGCCAACCTGCCGTCGGCCTACCTGATCGCGCTGCTCGCCGCCGGCTTCCTGACGCTCAACGTGATGCACATGTCGGGCATCTACCGGCCGGAGCGGCTGCGCCAGCCGGTCCAGCAGGTGGCACGCAGCGCCGTCGCCTGGAGCATCGTGCTCGGCACGCTGCTGCTGTTCTCGGCCCTGACCCAGACCACCCCGATCTACTCGCGCGTCTGGTTCATCCTCTGGGCGCTGTTCGGCCTCGTCGGCCTGGTCGCGGTCCGGACCCTGGCCTCGAGACAGATCACGCGCTGGCGGGCGCAGGGCCTGACCCTGAAGCGGATGGCCGTGGTCGGCACCGGGCCGCGTGCCGAAACCGTGGCGCGGCAGATGCGCGACACCGGCGACTACGACATCGTCGGCCTGATCGCGACCCGGCCGGGACCGCAGCAGCAGGCGGTGCTGGGCGAGCTTTCGGACCTCGAGGCGCTGCTGCGCGAGCGCCAGATCGAGGAGGTCGTCGTCGCCGCACCGCGCAGCGAGGTCGGCGTGCTCGCCGAGGTCATGGCCGCGGTGCGCGGCCTGCCGATCGACGTCCGTCTGGTGCCGGAGCTGCCTGACCTGGAGCTGCCGATCTACGGCTTCGACCGCATCGCCGGCGTGCCGACGCTGCATCTCTGGCGCCGGCCGCTGTCGCCCTGGCAGCTGCTGCTGAAGGCGCTCGAGGACCGCCTGCTGGCAGCGGTCCTGCTGGTCCTCCTGTCGCCGCTGATGCTGCTCGCCGCGATCGCGATCCGGCTCGACAGCCCGGGCCCGATCCTGTTCCGGCAGCGCCGCGCCGGCCTCAACAACCGGGTCTTCGTGCTGCTGAAGTTCCGCAGCATGACCCATTGCACCGACAGCGAGACCCGCGTCGACCAGGCACGACGGAACGACCCGCGGGTCACCCGGGTCGGCGCCCTGCTGAGGCGCAGCTCGGTCGACGAGCTGCCGCAGCTCATCAACGTGCTGCGCGGCGAGATGTCCCTGGTCGGCCCGCGGCCGCACGCGATCGCCCACGAGACCCAGTACTCGCAGCTGATCGCCGACTACCTGGCCCGGCAGCGCATGAAGCCGGGCATCACCGGCTGGGCGCAGATCAACGGCCTGCGCGGCGAGACCGAGACCCCCGAAAAGATGCGCCGGCGCGTCCAGGCCGACCTCTTCTACATCGAGAACTGGTCGATCTGGCTCGATCTCAGGATCCTGTTCCTGACCCCCTTCGTTGCCCTGATCGACAAAAATGCCTACTGACATCTGACTGCCTGTTCCGTCAGGGGTTTGCCGCACGTGCACCATCTGGTCTTCTGGGCTCTTCTCGGCGTCGTCGCGCTGTCGCCCCTGCCCCTCGGCAGCAACCGGCCGCTCGGCTGGAACCTGATGGCGATCGCCGTCGGCCTGCTGCTCGTGCTCTGGGCGACGGCGATGCTGCTCGACCGGCGCCGCCTGGCGATCGCGGGCCGGCGCAGCCTGCCGATGGCCCTGCTGTTCCTCGGCGTGATGCTGTGGCTGGCCGTGCAGTCGCTGCTGCCGGTGCCGGTCATGCTGCAGGCACCGAGCTGGGCCGCGGCCGGCCAGGCGCTCGGCACGCCGCTGCAGGGCGCGATCGGGCTGCAGCCGGACCGCGCGATCGACTACCTGATCCGCCTGTCGACCTACGCCGGCGTGTTCTGGCTGGCGCTCTACCTCGGCCGCCGGCCATCGCGCGCGCGCGCGGCCCTGTGGTGCGTGGTCGGCGCGACCGCGGCCTACGCGACCTACGGCCTGGTCGTCTACGTCGCCGGCAACCTGTCGATCGCCTGGTACGACAAGTGGGTCTACCGCGACTCGCTGACCTCGACCTTCGTCAACCGCAACTCCTTCGCGACCTACGCGGCGCTCGGCCTGGTGGTCGCCGCCGCGCTGCTGCAGGAGAAGCTGGCAGACGGCCTGCCGCGCGGCCTGCCGCGCCGCGTCGCCCTGGTACGCTTCATCGACGACCTGGACGGCGGCTTCTGGCTGTCGGTCTTCACGCTGATCGTCTGCAGCGGCGCGCTGCTGCTCAGCACCTCGCGGGGCGGCGCCCTGTCGGCCCTGTTCGGCCTGCTCGTGCTGACCTTCGCCTGGCGCGGCTCGCGATCCGGCCCGGCCGGCCACCGGCGCGGCCGCAACCTGCTGTTCGCCGGGCTGGTCTGGGGCGGTGCGATCGTCATGCTGCTCGGCGCCGGCGACCTGCTGATCGGCCGGCTCGACGGCGTCTCGGCGCAGCAGAGCGAGCACAGCCAGCGCCTGCTGGCACTCGAGGTCGGCAGCCGGGCCGTCGAGGACCGGCCGCTCGCCGGCTTCGGACTGGGCAGCTTCCCGGACGTCTTCATGCACTACCGGGACCCCTCGTTCGGGACCGGCATCGGCTCGCTGCGCCGGGCCCACAACTCCTACCTGGAACTCGCCATCGAGGCCGGCGTGCCGGCGGCGCTGCTGCTGCTGACGGCGCTCGGCATCGCGGTCTGGCGCTGCCTCGCCGGCCTGTTCGAGCGCCATGAGGACATCGTCTACTCGGTCGCGGCCCTGGCCGGCACGACCGTGGTCGCGGTCCATTCCCTGGTCGACTTCAGCCTGCAGATCCCGGCGATCACCATGACCTGGTGCCTGCTGCTCGGCGTCGGGATGGCGCAGTCCTGGCGCCACCGGGCCAGCAGCCGCGTCTCCTACACCGTGGCCGGCGAGCCGATCGTCGACTTCGCCGGGCACACCCAGCACGGCGGCCAGGCGACGGTGATCGATCTGCCGCGCGCCTCAGGTCCGGTCGAGCGCCGCTTCGAGGCTCGCTAGCGGCTCCGGCCGCCCGGCCAGCAGGAACAGCGCGAGTCGCCGCTCGCCCTGGGTGACCATCTGCCGGACCAGCTTGTCCGCGTCGACCTCGACCGCCAGGGCGACCTGGTCGGGGACGAGCGCGCGGCTCTGCGCATCGAGCCAGGGCCAGGACCGCAGCCCGAGCAGCGCGCGGGTCGCGGCCAGCGCCGGCGCGTAGGGGGCGAGCTCGATCGAGCGGCGATAGGCGCGCTGGAAGGCCGGCGAGATGCCCTCGGTGCCGTAGAGCGCATAGGCCAGCTGCAGCCAGGACGGCGCATCCGCGGGGGCGCGGCCGAGCGCGATGCGCTGCTGCTCGATCGAGCGGGTCAGCAGGGCCCGTCGCTGGGCCGGGCCCAGCGACGGGTCGCGGGCGACCGCCAGGTAGAGCCCTGCCAGACGCTGGTGCAGCTGCGCGTCGTCGCTCCAGCGGAGCGCCGATTCGTAGCCGGCGATCGCCGACCACATGCGGTCGTAGGACTCGAGGTTGCGGCCGAGCTCCAGGTCGTAGAAGACCAGCTCGTGGCGGTCGATCAGCAGGCCGGCGACGAAGCGCGGCACGGCCGCGACGACGAGCGGCACGCCGACCGCCAGCGCCAGCAGAGCCGGCCAGGGGTGACGCAGCGCCGCCCGCCGGGGCAGCCTACGGCCGGTAATATTTCCGGTAGGACTTATGGTAGTAGTAGCCTGAGTCGGCATAGTCGTACTGGGCGTGCTTCCGGACATCGACGTAGGTCAGGGCGATGCCGGCGAAGCGCGCGCCGGTCTCCAGCACCTGCTTGAGGGCGGCCTTGGCGGTCTCGCGATTGGTCCGTTCCCAGCGGATCAGGAACAGCGTGGCGTCGGCCAGCCGCATCACCGGCAGCGCGTCGGAGACGGCGAGCACCGGCGGCGTGTCCAGCACGACCATGTGGTAGCGCCGGCACAGGCTGTTGAGCAGCTTCTCCATGCGCGGCGAGGCCAGCAGCTCGACCGGGCGCACGGCGCCGGTGCCGGCGCCGATGAAGTGCAGGCCGGTCGCCTCGTCGAGCGCGATCACGTCCTCGATCTCGGCCTCGCCGGCGAGATAGTCGCCGAGGCCGATGTGCGGCGCGTAGCCGAGCGTCGCGTCGACGCTGGGATGGCGCATGTCGCAGTCGATGACGATGCAGCGCCGGCCCGCCTGGGTCGACTGGCAGCCGATCGACAGCACGGTGGAGGTCTTGCCCTCGCTGGGCACCGAGGAGGTCACCAGGATCACCTTCGGCGCCACCGCCGAGCTGGACAGCATCAGGCCGGTGCGCAGCGTCCGCACCGATTCCGCGAACAGCGATCCCTGTCGGTCGGTGGCCTGGAGATGCGGCGGCTGGTCGCGCTTGCCGCCGCCGACCAGGGGCAGCATGCCGAGCGTCGGCAGGCCGGTCTGCTGCTCGACCTGGCTGAGGCTGCGGAAGCCGGAGTCGAGGAACTCGAGCAGCAGCGACAGGCCGAAGCCGACCATCAGCGAGGCCATGAAGGCGACGCCGACGATCATGTTCTTGTTCGGGTAGAAGGGTCCGCCCGGCACGTTCGCCGGCTCCAGCACGCTGGCCTGCTTGTCGGTCGGCGCCTGACGCTGCAGGGCGACCTCGTCGAGCCGGCGGCGGCGCTCGCGCAGCAGCTGCTCGGCGTCGTCGAGCGCGTTCTGGAGGGTATCGCGCGCGACCTTCAGGCGCGAGACGGTCTGCAGCCGGTCCTCGAGCTTGCTGCGCTCTTCCTTCATGCCCGCGACGTCCTGGCGGGCGACGGCGAGCTGGCCGCCGAGGTCGCTGGCGATGCCGGTCAGCTGGTTGCGCAGGCTGGTGCGCAGGCGGTCGATCTCGGCGCGCAGCGCCTGAACCTTCGGATGGCCCTCGCGGTACTGGTTCAGCAGCTCGGCCAGCTGGCGTTCGGCGTTGATGATCGACAGGCGGACGTTGCTGACCGTCGGATTGCTGAGGCCAGCCGAGGAATCGACGAGGTCCGGGCCCTTCAGCGCACGCTGGACCTGGCCGTAGTCCTGCTGCAGCTGGTTCATCCGGGTCTCGGCTTCGCGCAGGTCGCCGGCCAGCGAGTCGAGGCGGCGCATGTCGAGCGAGCGGCCGTCGAGCTCCTGGATGTTGTTGTCGCGGTTGAAGTCCTCGAGCGCGGTGCGGGCCTTGCGCACCCTGTCCTCGGCCTCGGCGACCTGCTCCTGGAAGAACTCGATGCCCTGGCCCAGCTTGCCGGCGCGCTCGGACTCCAGGCTGTCGACGTAGAGCGAGGCGACGGTGTTGACCGCCTTCGCCGCGAAGACCGGGTCGGTCGAGACGTAGCTCAGGGTGATCGTGCCGGTGTTGGTGTCCGGCTGGGCGCGCAGCGCGCCCCGGAAGGCGTTGGCCAGCTGGCGCAGATAGGCCGGATCGTCCGCCGGGTCGGGAATCGTCTCGGGCGGCGTGAAGACGGGCTCCGTCGGCGCCTCCATCAGCCCGTGCTCGGCGAGGAACGCCTGGAGCTTCGTCTTCAGGTCGGCGAACAGGCTCTTGCGCGGCGGCGACAGGGCCCGGTTGAACAGCGGGTTCGTCTGCAGCTTGAGCGCCAGGACCGCCTTCTCGGCGAGCGGCAGCGAGGTCAGCACGACGGCCTCGGCCTGCACCGTGTAGTAGTCGCGGGCGATGCTCTCCACGGCCTGCGGCTGGTTGGTGAAGTTGGTCGTCTTGCCTTCGATGAGGATCGTCGCGCCGGTCCGGTAGAGCGGCGTGAGGCGATTGACGAAAACCAGCGAAAGAGCGCTCGCGATCAGGCAGATGCCGAGGATCATGAACTTGCGCCGCCGGACGATGCCGAGCAGCGAGCGCAGGTCGAAGCCGCCGCCGCCCTGGGGCCGCGGCGCCTGCTGCAGGCCCCCCGGCGCCGCGGGCGGCAGCCGGCTGGCCGGTTCGTGCTCCGGCGTCACGTTGTACGGCTCCGCGCTCACCGGCCTGCGCTCCACCCGCGAGTCCTCGTCACGGCCGCCGGCGAGAGCGCGACCGCGATCATCAGACGCCAGTGCTTCAGCTCGCCGGACCTGCACTCTTCCGCTTCACTTCTATGTCCAACGCCGGTGCGGCGCCAAGAAAATCGCCCGCAATCGCCCCAAAAGCAGGCTTCGCGACCTGCTTTTTCAGGCGTTGTGAGAATAGCGGACAATCCTTTAGACACCTTTACGATGGCTCCTCAGAAGAAGCGGCGCGGCACCTCGACCGTGTCGCCCGGCAGCAACACGGAATCTTCGTTGACGTCGTAGGTCACCGGCCCCTTTTCGGTCTGACGGATCAG
Organism: Tistlia consotensis USBA 355; assembly: GCF_900177295.1. Lineage (GTDB taxonomy): Bacteria > Pseudomonadota > Alphaproteobacteria > Kiloniellales > DSM-21159 > Tistlia > Tistlia consotensis. The sequence continues at coordinate 68,277 of NZ_FWZX01000024.1, read as the reverse complement.
GTCGATGCCCGAGCTGCTGGCCCGGCGCGTGTAGCCGCCGGCCAGGGCGACCGCCTGGCGGACCGTCAGGCCGGCGGTGTAGGGATACTGGCCGGGCTGGTTGACCTCGCCGAGGATGAAGAAGGGCCGGAAGTTGACGACCTCGACGTTGACCCGCGGGTCGGCGATGAAGTTGGCGTCCAGCTTGTCGTGAATGATCTTGGTCAGGCCCTCGACCGTCTCGCCCTTGGCCTGGACCGGCCCGAGCAGCGGATAGTTGATGGCCCCTGAGGAATCGATCTCGAACTCGCCGGACACGTCCGGCTGGCCGAAGACGTTGATGCGCAGGCGATCGCCGCTGTCCAGCTTGTAGGTCTGGTTGATGTCGACCGCCTGGGGCGCGGTCTCGAGCGCCTTGCCGCCGCCGCCGCCACCACCGCAGGCAGCCAGGATCGCGGCACAGACCAGTCCCGCCGCAATCGTCCGCAGAACGCCCATTCGCTTCCCTCGCTTGCTACTCAACCACCAGGCGGCGCCCCGATGCCCGCACGCCGGGACGGCCCGCAACCGCCCGGGGACCCGGTCAATACTGGAGCGTCAGCGTACCTTCCACGACCAGATCGTCGTAGTTGTTGGCAACCTCGTTCGAATCGCGCGTCTCGTAGGTCCCGTTGAGCCGGGCCCGGGCGAACTCGTTCATCAGATAGACCATGCCGCCACCGAAGGTGTACGACTTGTCGCTGCGCGACGAGCCTTGGAAGGCGCTGGTCGAGATGCCGGCGGTCGAGGTCAGCATCACGCTGTCCGTCAGCTCGTAGTCGACGCCCAGCGAGTAGCTCGTCGCGACCGTGCTGGAGACGCCCGACAGGGTCGATTCCTGCACCGACCGGCTGACGTCGGCGTTGACCGTCATCTCGTCGAGGGGGTTCCAGGTCATCTTGGCGCCGAAGGTCAGGCCGCCGGCGTCGGCCAGGGTCGGATCCTCGTACTTCTGCTGGAAGTAGCCGACGAAGACCTCGGCCGTGGTCACCGCGCTGACGTCGTAGCTGAGGCCGGCGTGCAGGTCCCAGCCCCAGGAATCGCGCGTGACGCCCTGGCTGTCGACCTTCAGGTCGTAGCGCCGCATGTTGTAGCCCGGCTCGACGAAGGCCGTGTAGCCGGGCAGGAACTCGTAGCCGCCGCGCACCCGGAACTCGCCTTCCCAGTGGTCGCGCCCGTCCTGGTTCGAGCCGGCCTGGCTCATGTAGTTGTAGTAGTAGTACGAGGCCTGCGGGTTGACCTCGAAGTCGCCGAAGCGATTGCGCGAGTTGAGGATCGCCCGGTAGCGGTCGTACTGGACGATGTTCTCGCCGGGGCCCGTGCTGTTCGGATCGCTGCGGTCCTCGTGGGCGCGCGAATAGCCGATCTGGCCGGTCAGGCTGGCATCCTCCATGAAGAAGTAGGAGGCCTGCGCGTAGGCGTCGTAGTCCTCGAAGTCGTTGCTCTGGTACTGCAGGTTGCGCCGGACCGTCGCGCTCAGGCCCGCCTCGAGGCCGAGGTCCTGCTCGGTGTTGGTGACCCGCAGGCTCGGGCTGATGTCCGAGAACATGTCGGCCTTGCCGTTGCTGCTCTCGCGGAAGACGTTGCTGTCGTAGCCGCTGTGCAGGTCGAGCTTCGGGAAGACCGTGATCGGGGCGCTCGGCTTCTTCTCGTCGAAGAAGACCTCGATGCCGATCGGATCGAAGTCGGGCCGCGCCCGGGTCATCACCGCCTCCTGGCTCGCGCTCTGCGCCCGCGCCGCAGGCGCGGCCACTCCGGCCAGCAGGACGCCGCCGCCGAGAGCGGCCAGCATCGCCAGCAATGCGGCAGCACCACGCCGCCGGCGCCAGGGAGCGCGGCGGCCGTGGGCGTCGCGGCCCAGCCGGCTCGGAGGAGCGTAACCCGCCATGCAACCTCAGCCGGCCGGACTGACCGAGGGCGGCGGGGTGGGTATCTGCGGCGCCGGCACCGGCGCCGCCTGCGGCGAGTTGCCCTGGTTCTGCCCGCCGGCGCCCGGGCTGACCCCGGAGACCGCGGCGATCGCCGCCTGGGTCTGGAATTCCAGCTCGACCACGTTGTTCAGGCTCAGCTGCTGCGCCAGGGAGGTGCCGCCCGCCAGCGACTGCGCCGCCTGCTGGCTGGCCTGGAGCTGCTGCTGGCCGGCCTGCTGAAGCTGCTCGGAGACCTGCTGCGTCTGGGCGACCTGCTGGCCGCCCTGCTGGTCCTGGCCATCCTGCGTCTGGGCAACCTCGTTGCGATGGCCGCGCACGCCGCTCATGTCGAGATGGCTGGGCACCTCGACCGGCTCCATGAGGATGCCGCTGAGCGCGCTGCCGAGGCTGCCCTTGCCGCCCTTGAACTCGAGGTTCAGCGTGCCGTTGCCGACCTGGACCACGACGCTGAGCCCGGCGGCGCCGTAGCTCACGTTGCTGACCACGTTGCCGCCGGAGCCGCGCAGGTGGGCGGTGTCGAACCATTCGCCCGAGCTGGTCTGGCCGAGCGTGTACTCGACTCCGTTGACCTTGAAGGTCTCGCCGAACGGGCTGGCGGCCCGCGCCGCGAGCTGCTCGCCGGTCAGCAGGATCACGCGGTACTGGCCGTTCGGCACCTTGAGCGAGACCGACTGCAGGTTCTCGATGGCCTCCTTGACCACGCCGCCCTCGCCGGCATTATTCACGCTCTGCATGCCCAGGCCGCCGACCTCGGGGCTGAACTGGGTCAGCTTCTGGAAGCCCTCGGGCGGCTGGTCCTCGAGGCCGCCGAGGGCCCAGGCGAAGGTGCCCTTGGGCGGCACGAAGCCGGCGTCGACCTTGACGTTGAGGATGCGCGGCGCGCCCAGCGACTTCGACATGCCGTCGCTGATCGTCTGGTTCAGCGCAAAGCGCTTGTCCGAATCCTTCAGGCGCGGGTCGCGGCCGACGGCAAGCGACAGCGCGACGGCGCGCACCGCGACGGTGTGCGGCAGCGGATTGCCGTCGGCCAGGAAGTTGTCGATCATCTGCTTGGCGTCGCCCTTGCCCATGGCCAGGGCGTTCAGCAGCTCGGTCGGCACCGGCCGCGTCCGCTCCGCTTCCTGGATCAGCGCCTGGATCTGCGGGTCGTTGCTGCCGGGCGCGCCGTTGGCGGCCGGATTGGTGCCCGGCGCCGCCTGGCCGTTGCCGGGCGCCGTCGGCGTCGTGCCCTGGGCGATGGCCAGGGCGGGCAGCAACGGCACGGCAAGAGCGACCGCGCTCGCCATCAGGAAACCACGCAATGCCCTGCCCATCAGCCTCGTCCTCCAGCAGACGACCCGTTCCGCCGACCCCTTCCCCCGAGAATGCACCGGCTATCGTTTACAAAAACCTAACACTCATTTACGGACGGTTTACCAGCAAGCTTGCGGCAACACCAGCGGCAACAGCTCCAAATCGTCGCCTCAGGCGATTTGGAGCTGTCGATCGGACATCGCGGACCTTAAAGAAGACCTGACAGAACCTCGTTGATTCTATACACGTTCTCGCCCTAGGCGACAAGAAGTGAACGGCCACCGCCAACCTCAAAGTCTGCGGAAATCGCCATGGACGAGAAACGAGAGTCTGGTGCGTTCAGCAACATACTCCCGTTGGCCGGCCGCAGAGCGAGACGGGATGCGGATTTGAGCAGCACTTCCCTGGAGCCGGACACATCACAGACGGGATCGGGCGCGACCGAAGCCGACCCTCGTTCTGCCCCAGGCAACACGACTGGCGGTAGTGAAACCGCCGGCGACGCGGCGTTCGATGAGCCGGAGGCGTCGGGCAGCGGCGGGGGCGATCCGCCGCCGGGTCCCGGGCCGCGACAGAAGGACCCGGGCGACGCCGGCCCGTCCGGCGCCGTCCAGCTGTTCCGCCCCGACGTGCTGGCGACCTGCCTGATGCGCGTGACCGGGGCCTTCGGTCGGCCGGTCGGCGCCGGCGAGCTGCGCGCCGCGACGCCGATCGCCCCGGGCGGCATGACCCTGGACCAGTTCTGCCGCGCCGCCGTCCGGCTCGGCTATCGCGTGCGCCGCGTGCCGCTGACCGGCATGCCGCCCGACGGCCGGGCGCTGACCGCCATCCCGGCGCCCTACCTGCTGCTCGGCCGGCCGGCCGAGGACGGCAGCCCGGGCGCGCATCTGGTCGAGGCGGCCGGGCCCGACGGCCTGACCCTCTTCAACCCGCTCGATGACTCGAGCGAGATCGTGCCGCCGGCCGTCGCGGCCCACGGCCTGGGCGCGACCGAGGCGGTCCTGGTCCGCCCCCAGGCCGGCGCGCTGCGCGAGGAACCCGACTGGCGCGCCAAGATGGCCAAGCGGCTGCGCGGCGTGCTCGGCGAGCTGGTCCTCGCCTCGCTGGTGCTCAACATGCTGGCCCTGGCGACGCCGCTGTTCACCATGACGCTCTACAACAAGGTGATCGGCCAGCAGTCGCTCTCGACCCTGAACGTCCTGGCCCTCGGCATGGTCGTGGTCTACGGCTTCGATGTCGTGCTGCGCATCGTGCGGGGCTACATCTCGAGCCACACCGGTGGCCGGCTGGACGCACTGATCGGCGGCGAGGTGATGCACCACCTGATGAACCTGCCGTTCCGCCACTTCGAGCAGACGCCGAGCGGCCTGATCGCCGAGCGGGTCCGCCAGCTCGACACGATCCGCAGCTTCTTCACCGGCCAGATGCCGATGACCCTGGTCGACATGACCTTCGTCGTCGTGTTCCTGGCCGCCCTGTTCTTCATCCACCCGGTGCTGGCCTGCATCACCCTGGCCGCGATGCCGCTGTTCATCGGCCTGTCGCTGCTGTTCCACCGCCGCCAGCGGACCCTGGTCGAGCAGTCGTTCCGGGCCCAGGCGGCGAAGTCCTCGCATCTGGTCGAGACCATGCAGAACGCCCTCTCGATCAAGGCGCTGGGCCTGGAGCCGGAGATCGAGCGGCGCTGGGAGCAGCGCCTGGCGCTGTCGGCCTGGACCAGCTTCCGGGCGAGCAACCTGAACAACGTCGTCGCGGCCTGCGGGCAGGGCCTGCAGATGCTGACCCAGCTGACCATCCTCTACGTCGGCGCGCAGCTGGTGATCGCCGGCGAGACGACGATCGGCGCGCTGATCGCCGGCAACATCCTGGCGACGCGGACCCTCGCGCCGCTGCGCATGATCGTCGTCGCCTGGATCCAGCTGCAGGAGGTGCGGGCCGCCTTCGAGCGGATCGACTCGATCATGAGCGAGCCGGGCGAGCGGACGCCGACCGACAGCGCGGCGGCGCCGCGCCTGGCCGGACGGATCGTCGTCGAGGGCCTGGCCTACGGCTTCGAGCCGGGCCAGCCGCCGGTCCTGCGCGACCTCGACCTGACGGTGCCCCAGGGCACCGTGCTCGGCATCATCGGGCCCTCCGGCTCCGGCAAGACGACCCTGGTGCGCCTGCTCCAGGGCCTCTACCAGCCGACCCAGGGCCGCGTGCTCTACGACGGCCACGACCTGGCGCACATCAGCGCGGCCAGCCTGCGCCACCAGCTCGGCGTCGTGCCGCAGGAGACGCAGCTGTTCGCCGGGACGATCCGCGAGAACGTGCTGTTCGGCTCCGACATCAAGGACCCCGAGCGGGTCGTCGCGGTCTGCAAGTTCGTCGGAGCCCACGACTTCATCCAGCGCCTGCCGCGTGCCTACGAGACGCCGCTCGGCGAGCGCGGTTCCGGCCTCTCGGCCGGCCAGCGCCAGCTGCTGTGCATCGCCCGGGCCTTGATCCGGAACCCGCGCGTGCTGATCCTGGACGAGGCGACCAGCGACCTGGACCCGGTCGCCGAGGAACGGCTGCTGCGGCACCTGCAGCGGGCCTCCAAGGGCCGGACGGTGGTGCTGATCTCGCACCGGCTCAGTCCCTTTGCCATCGCCGACCGGGTGGCGCTGCTGATGAACGGCCGGATCGAACGGGTCGGCCCGCCCGCCGAGGTCATCGCCTTCGCCAGGGCGCGCATGGCCGAAGCGGCCGATGCCGACACGACGGCTTGAGAAGCGCGGGGGACTGACGGGCGGATGAGCGATCCGGAGCGCAAGGAGCCGACGTTCGGTCTGCCGGTGCGGCGGGACAGCCAGCTGCCGGCGAAGCCGCGCGGGCAGCGGCTGCCGGCGCTCTGGAGCGAGAAGGGCCTGCGTGCGCGCTACGTCGACTTCCTGCCCGACGCCCAGGCGGTGGTCGAGCGCGAGCACTCGCCGGTCGCCCGCATCCTGCTGTTCGTCCTGTCCGGGCTGTTCCTGCTGTTCCTGGCCTACATCTCGGTCGCCAAGGTCGACCAGGTCGCGACCGGCCAGGGCGTGGTCCGGCCGTTCGGCGAGGTCAAGGTCATCAACCACCCGGTCGGCGGCCGGATCAGCAAGCTCTACGTGCGCGACGGCGACCTGGTGAACCAGGGCGCCCCGCTGGTCGAGCTCGACCCGGAGCTGACCCGCCAGGAGGTCGGCCAGCTGCAGACCAACCTCGACGACCTCGACGCCCAGACGCTGCGCCTCGAGGCCGAGGCCACCGACGGCGAGCTGCAGTTCCCGCAGGCCCTGATCGATCGCCGGCCGGAGGCGGTGCAGGCCCAGATCAACCTGTTCAACGCGCGGCGCAACGCCATCGAATCGAAGCTCGCCACGGCCCGCGAGGTGGTCGCCCAGCGCCAGCAGGCGGTCGCCGGCCAGGAACAGCGGATCGGCCCGCTGACGCAGAGCCTGGCGATCCTGCGCGACCAGGCCAAGTCCATCAAGGCGCTGGTCGACAAGGGCTACTTCCCGGCAATCCGCTATCAGTCGATCCAGCGCCAGGTCGTCGAGGCGGACGGCCAGCGGGCCCAGGCCGAGAGCGACCTCGCGACCGCCAGGGCGGCGCTGAAGGAGGCCGAGAACAACCTCGATTCGCAGCGGCGCGACTGGCAGAGCAAGGTGCTCGACGAGCTGGCCACGGCCATGTCGGACCGCGAGAAGGCCAAGACCCGGCTGGCCCAGCAGTCGACGGCGCTGCGCAACTTGGTGCTGCGCGCGCCGGTCGACGGCGTCGTCCAGGACCTGGCGGTGACCAGCGCCGGCCAGTCCGTCGGCGCGAACCAGCCGATCCTGAAGGTCGTGCCGGTCGGCGACAGCCTGATCGTCGAGGCCAAGGTGCGCAACGCCGACATCGGCTTCATCCAGGTCGGCATGCCGGCCCAGGTCAAGGTCGAGACCTACAACTACATCAAGTACGGCCTGCTGAAGGGCGAGGTCGAGCGGATCTCGGCCGACGCGATGGCCGACCAGAAGAGCGGCGCCCTCTACTACGAGGTCGAGGTCCGAACCCGCACGACCTCGCTGACCGGCCCCGGCGGCCGGCCGCTGCGGGTGCTGCCCGGCATGCAGACCCAGGTCGACTTCAAGATCGGCCGGCGCACGATCTTCGCGTTCCTGACCGACCGCCTGCGCCAGACCGCCTCCGAGGCGCTGCGCGAGCATTGAGAGGCCGCGCCGCCGCCCGGCAGGAGACGATGCTCAGGCCGGCAGCAGCAGGCGCGCCTGGCGCATCTCGGCGAGCAGCCGGCCGACGTCGCCCCGCAGCCGCTCGGCGGCGGTCTCCGGGAAGGCCGCCGCGAGGGTCGACAGGATCTCCGCCTCGTCGCAGGGCTGCTCGACCAGTCGCCAGATGCCGCTGGTCACGGCGTCCAGGTAGAAGATCTCGCCGCTCGCCGGCTCGACCAGGAAGAACTCGCCCTCGATCTCGGTGGTGGTCACCGCCGGATTGCGCCTGAGGCCGCTCACGGCGCGTCCTCGAGCAGGGCCATCGCCTCGCTGCCCTCGCGGTAGCCGAGCCGCAGGCAGGGCAGCAGGCCGACCAGGCGCTGCGCCCAGGCCAGCAGCTCGACCGGCCCGAGGCAGGGCGCCAGGGCGTTCGGCAGCAGGGCGCGCAGCACGGCCGGGGCCTCGGCCGGCGCCAGGCCGGGCGGCACCTCGCCGCCCTCGCCGCCCCTGCGCTCCAGCAGCACGAGGCGGGCGACCGGGAGCCGCTCGCCGGGGCGCGCGAGCAGCGCCGCCGGCAGCGCGACCAGGGCGACCGTCTCGCTGGCCCGGGCGGTATGCGCCTCGGCGAGCCGGCGGAGCGCCGCGGAGGCGGCGGCGGGCAGGGGCCGGCGCAGCTTGGGGCCGACCCCGAGGGCAACGGCCTCGGGCGCGCGGTCCGCGGTCCCGGCGGGCGGCAGCACGACGGCCAGCCGGTCGTCGCCGAACAGGCGCCGACCGGCCGCGGCGAACTCGAGAGCCAGGGTCGACTTGCCGGCGCCGCTGGCGCCGAGCAGCAGGGTCAGGCGGCCGGCCAGCTCGACGCCGGCGGCATGCAGCTGCACCCAGCCGGGCTGGGCCCGGATCCAGGCACCGGTCGCGGCGCCGGCGACCGCGTTGGCGGCCTCCAGCGGCGAGCCGGCCTCGAAGCAGCCGCCGGGCAGCAGGTCGTGGCGGACCTCGAAGCCGCCCGGCACGGCGGATACGGCGAGGTCGGGGGCGTCCGGAGCGGGACGCTCGGCGGCCAGCGACCAGCCGGGCAGGCAGGCGGAGATCAGCGCCGCGACAGCGTCCGGCAGCTCGGCCGACAGGGCGACGCCGGCGTCCGGCGGCAGGCCGCCGGCCGACAGTCGGTAACGCTCGGAGAGCTTAAGCGCAGTCGCGGTCATCGCGGGCGCAGTATGCCGCAACGGCGCGCCGGGTCCAGCGCCCCGCAGCGGCCCCGCGGATCCGCTCCGCGGCGCCGCTTCGGGTCGCAGGGGCGGCTCAGTCGCGCGGCGCGTACTTCGCCAGGATGCGCTGCAGCGTGCGGCGGTGCATGCGCAGGCGCCGGGCGGTCTCCGAGACGTTGCGGTCGCACTGCTCGTAGACCCGCTGGATGTGCTCCCAGCGGACCCGGTCGGCCGACATGGGATTCTCCGGCGGCGGCGGCAGGTCGCCGTCCTCGACGGTCAGCGCGGCGGCGATCTGGTCGGCGTCGGCCGGCTTGGGCAGATAGTCGGTCGCACCGACCTTCACGGCGGCGACCGCCGTCGCGATGTTGCCGTAGCCGGTCAGGATCACGATGCGGGTGTTCTCGTCCGCCTCGCGCAGCGCCTGGACCACGTCCAGGCCGCTGCCGTCCTGCAGCCGCAGGTCGACGACCGCGTACTCGGGCGGGTCGCGTCTCGCCGCGGCCACGGCGTCGGCGACCGAGGTCGCCTGCTCCACCGCGAAGCCGCGCTGCTCCATGGCACGCGCGAGCCGCGAGCAGAACCGCTCGTCGTCGTCGACGACCAGCAGCCGCCGCTCGTCCTGGGGGGTGATTCGGGTTTGGGAGTCCATTTGCAGTGTCGTCATAGCCATCCTGCCTTTGTGGCAACGACATGGTCCCTCTGCCAGGAAATAGCAACCTCCGCGCCACCAGAGGGACGATTGGCGAAGGTCAGGGAGGCGCCGCTGCGGGCCAGCAGGGTCTGGGCGATGAACACGCCCAGGCCCATGTGGTCCTTGCCGCGCTGGTCGCGTCCGCCGCGCGCGTCGGCGCGCCCGGTCGAGACGTAGGGGTCGCCGAGATCGCTCAGGATCTGCGGCGCGAAGCCGGGCCCGTCGTCGCGGATCGAGACCTCGATCGTCTCGTCGTCCCAGGCCAGCTCGACCTCGACGCGGGACGTGGCGAACTGCAGGGCGTTCTGCAGCAGGCTGCCGAGGCCGTGCACCAGGTCCGCACGGCGCACCAGAGTCGGCTGGTCGGCCGGCTGCAGGCCCGGCGCATAGACGATGTCCAGGGCCTTGCCCTCGCCCTCGAAGGGGGCTGCGGCGATCTCGACCAGGGCCGCCAGCGGCAGGCGGTGGAACGGCGTGTCCTCGCCGTCGCCGTCGCTGTCGCGATCGCCCTCCGGGCGCTCGCCCAGCTCGGCCAGGATCTGGCGGCAGCGCTCGGTCTCGCCGCGCAGCAGCGCCAGGTCCTGGCGCACCGGGCTGTCCTCCGGCAGGTCGGGCGGGATCTCGTGCTCCAGCTCGCGGGCGACCACCGCGATCGTGGCGAGCGGGCTGCCGAGCTCGTGCGCCGCCGCCGCCGCCAGGCCGCCGAGGGCGGCCAGGCGCTGCTCGCGCTCCAGGGCCAGCTGGGTCGCCGCCAGGGCGTCGGCCATGCGTCGCGACTCGCTGGCCAGCGACGAGACGTAGGCCGCGGTGAAGACGACGGACAGGGCCAGCGCGGCCCAGACGCCGAGCAGGTAGACCGGCGGCAGGTCCAGGCCGGCCTCCTCCCACGGCAGCGGCAGGTGCCAGAGGCCGAGCAGCGTGATGCCGACGACCGCGATGCTCGAGAGCAGCAGGGTGCTGCGCCGCGACAGCGTCGCCGCGGAGACCACGACCGGCGCCAGCACCAGGATCGCGAAGGGGTTGTCGAGTCCGCCGGTCAGCGCCAGCAGGGCCAGCAGCTGCACCAGGTCGAAGCCCAGCGAGGCGGTCGCCGCCGGGTCGCGCAGCCAGACCGTGCCGCGCTGCATCAGGCCGACCGACAGGTTGACCAGTCCGGCGACGGCGATGACCCCGGCGGCCTCGATCAGCGGCAGATCGAACTTGAGGCCGCCGGTGACGACGACCAGGGCGGCGAGCTGCCCGAGGATCGCGACCCAGCGGATGAAGATCAGCGTGCGCAGCCGCACGTGCCCAGCCGGGCGAGCCGGGCGGATCGGCAGGAAGCGGCGCACCAGCGTCGTGGCCTCGGGCCTGAGGGCGGTCTTGGTCCTGCTCATCGGCTGGCGGGCGGGCGTCCTCTCTGAGCGCGCGGGTCGGTTCGCCGCCGCGGGGCGGCTGGCGGGCCACTTGGCGGGCCACTCTAGGCCATCGAGGCGCGGGGGAAAGGGACAGTCTGCCGCGCCGGGCGCGGAATCAGTCGTCGAGACGGCCCAGGGTCCGCGGATCGGCGACCTTGAAGAAGGAGTCGACCACCTCGCCGCCGCGCGACAGCGGCACGATCAGCCGCGTGTAGCCCCACATCCGGCCGTTCAGCGAGACATAGGCGCGGCGGGCCAGGCTCGGCTCGCGCGAGCGGGCGACCTGCAGCGCAGACCCGACCACCACGGCCGCGTCCTCGGCCTCGAAGAAGTCGTGGGTGGCCCTGCCCTTCAGCTCGCCGCCGTGCTTCGTGCAGACCTCGGTGCCGGCCAGCCGCACCCTCAGGCGGCCTGGCGCCGGCTGGCCTTCGAGATCGAGCAGCATGACCGTCGGCAGGGCCTCGCGCGGCAGATCCAGCGGATCGAGCCGCTTCGGCAGGGCGGCCCCGCCGGAGGCGTCGAGCCAGACCCGGTAGCAGGCCTCGAGAAGCGGAAAGCCGGCCAGCCGGTCGAGCGGCAGCTCTTCGTGTCGGCTGGCGCGCCAGCGTGTCAGGGGGGGCATCGACGGTCCGGTCGGCTCGTGCTGCGATCGCCGGCAAGCTGCCGGCAGCGTCCTGGCGAGGGCCTGGCGGCCGTCGCTCCCGGAGAGACCGACTCCGGTGCGGCGGGTCAGGGGTTGCGGCGCAGCGTGCTCGGGTCGACGGCGAGGAAGAAGGAGTCGACCGTGACGCCGTCCTTGCGCGCAAGGGGCAGGATCAGCCGGGTGTAGTTCCAGAGCCACTCGCCGATCGCCACGTAGGAGCGCTTCACCAGGCTCGGCCGCCGGCTGCGGGCGATCGCCAGCGCGGTCTCGTGCAGCAGACAGGCATCGTCCGGCTCCAGGAACTCCTCCGGCGTCCTGCCGCGCAGCTCGCCGCCGTGCTTGTCGCAGACCGCCGTGCCGGCGAGGCGGACGCGGAGCTGGAGCGGCGCGCGCTCGAGGTCGAACAGCAGCACGCCGGACAGGATCGGGCGCGGCAGCTCGACCGGGTCGAGGCGCGCCGGAAGGCCGTTCTCCGGACAGCTGTCCCGCCAGTGACGATAGCAGGCGTCGAGCAGCGGATAATCAGAAAGCTGGTATAGCGGCAGCTCTTCCTGGAAGGCGTGGCGCCAGGTTTCGATAGCGACAGCGGACAAGGGGATTCCTCCGAAGACGTAACCCGACCGACGCGCTATTGTTACGCCATCGCGACTGCCAAGTGTGGTAGTATTACAAAATTTCTGGTACTACCCTTTAGGCGCGCAAACCCACCCGGGCAGTGCAACCCCGTGTCTTCCGGAAGACCGGCGGCGCCTCAGCCGAACCGCTGCAGCCGCATGCCGTGGTGGCGCAGCCAGTCGCGGGAGCGGTCGGCCTCGCCGGTCAGCTGCCGGCACAGCCGCCAGAAGGCGGGCGAGTGGTCGAGATGCGCCAGATGTGCGACCTCGTGGGCGACGACGTAGTCGAGCACGGCCTCGGGCGCCAGCACCAGGCGCCAGCAGAACGAGAGGTCGCCGCGTGCCGTGCAGCTGCCCCAGCGGCTGGTGGTCTCGCGCACCGCGATCCGGCCGAGCTGCCGGATCCGGCGGGTCTCGGCGAGCGCCGGCAGCCCGGCCGCCTTCTCCCGCGCACGGCGCGCCACCTGGCGACGCGCCTCGGACTTCAGCCAGTCGGTGACGCGCCGCGGCAGGTGCTCGGCGGCGCCCGATACCCAGAGCAGGCCGCCGTCCTGCCAGACCGCGGCCCGCGCCCAGGGCGCATGGCGGATCTGGTGGTCGGCGCCGAGGATCGGCAGGACTGCGCCGTCGGCGAAGGGCACGCGCGGCGGCAGCTGGGCGAGGCGACCGGCGATCCAGCCGCTCTGGCGCTCGACGAAATCGAGGCCGCGGGCGACCGGCAGGCCCTCGGGCAGGGTCAGCACCAGGCCGCCGCGGCCCGGGTCGAGGCGCAGCGACAGGCGGCGGGCGCGCGGCGAGACGCGCAGCTCCAGCGGCACCTCCCGACCCTCGAAGGTCAGATGGCTGGGAATGCGCGAATCGAGCGGCATGACGTCAGGCTATCGGGCAGCGCCGCGCCGGAGCAACCGCAAGGGCGTTACAGAATAGCGGCGGGACCGCTGCGCCGGCGTCACAGCAGCTCGCGGGCCAGGGCCTCGATCACCGGGTCGAGCGGCGGCGGCGACAGGTCGACATCGCGCGACAACGCCTCGACGACCGCCTCCAGGGCGGCGACCCGGCCGAACTGCTTGTCCTCCGAGGCGATCAGGTGCCAGGGCGCATGCTCGCTCGAGGTATGCGCCAGCATGTCCTCGATGGCCTCGCTGTAGGCCTCGCGCAGCTCGATGTTGCGGAAGTCCTCGCGGCCGAGCTTCCACTGCTTCAGCGGCTCCGCGACGCGCTCGCGCAGGCGGCGCTTCTGCTCCTCCAGCGAGACGTGGAGGAACAGCTTGACGACGCGGATGCCGTCGTTGGTCAGCAGCTTCTCGAAGGCGTTGATCTCCTCGTAGGCCCGCCGCCAGTCGGCCTTGGGCGTCAGCTTCTCGACCCGCTCGACCAGCACCCGGCCGTACCAGGAGCGGTCGAAGACGGCGATCTCGCAGTTCTCCGGCATGCGCATCCAGAAGCGCTGCAGGTAGTGCTGGCGCAGCTCCTTGCGGCTCGGCGCGCCGATCGGCCAGACCTCGAAGCCGCGCGGATCGAGCAGCTCGGTCAGGCGCCGGATCGTGCCGCCCTTGCCGGCGGCGTCCCAGCCCTCGAAGACCACGACGCCGGACCGGCCCTGGCTCCAGTAGGCGAGCTGGATCACGCGGAGCTGCTGCTGCAGCGCCGCGATGCGCTTGTCGTAGGCCTTCTTGCCGAGCTTCCGGCCGAGGTCGAGCTCGGCGAGCCGGGCCGGCGCTGCTTTCCTCGACATCTCGCTCCCCTTGCATCGCTCTGCCGGGAGCCACGCTAGCACCGGCGGCTTCGGAGCCGGAAGCGAGCGCCGCCGGCACGCTGCCGGCGTCGCGCGGCGCCGGCTACAGCCCCGCGGCCATGCGGCCGATCTGGCTGTAGATCGCGTCGCGCATGCCGTCCGGCACCAGGGCACCGGTCAGGTAGGCCGCGATCAGGATCGGCCCGCCCCCCGGCGGCCAGGCGACCGCGATGTCGGCGGAGGCGCCCTTGAGGCCGGTGCCGGTCTTGTCGCCGACGCGCCAGTGGCCGGGCAGGCCGGCGCGCAGCCGGGCCCGCCCGGTGTGGCTGGCGACCAGCCAGGCGGCCAGGCGGTCGCGCGACAGCTTCGAGAGCACGTCGCCCAGCAGGATCTTGCGCAGGTCCTCCAGCATCGCCGCCGGCGTCGTGCTGTCCCGCGGGTCGTCCGCGGCCACGTCGTTCAGCTCGGGCTCCTTGCGGTCGAGCCGGGTCGCCGAATCGCCGATCGAGCGGCAGAAGTCGGTCAGCGCCGGAGGCCCGCCGAAGCTGTCGAGCAGCAGGTTGCCGGCGGTGTTGTCGCTGGCGGTGATCGCCGCCTCGCAGAGATCGCGCAGCGTCATGCCGGCGCCGCCGGTGCGCCGCTCGGTGACCGGCGAAAGCGCGACGACCTGACCCTCGGTGAAGGCGATCCGGCGGTCCAGGCGCTCGACGCCCTGGTCGGTCCGCCGCAGCACGCAGGCCGCGGCGAGGAACTTGAAGGTGCTGCAGAGCGGAAAGCGCTCGTCCGAGCGGTTGTCCAGCCGCCGGCCGGTCTCGACGTTGAGCGCCGCGACGCCGATGCGGCCACGCACCTGCTGCTCCAGCCCGGTCAGGCTGCCGGCCGCGTCGGCGCGCCGCACCAGCAACGCGGGTGCCGCAAGCAGCGCTCCGGCCAAGGCCGCGCGGCGGGTCATCGATGCCGTCATCCCGGTCTCCCCTTCTCGAGACAGGAAACGCCCGTCGGCCGGTCTATCGTAGAGAAGGTGGAGCGATCGTAAAGGCGCCGGTCGATTTTCTCCGCGGGCGACGCCTCAGGAGATCTTGCGGGAAATACGGCCCGGCGTTTCCACCAGAGGCGCCTGTTCGCAAAGGCGTGCCCCGATCCGGACTTGATATAGCGCTCGAACGCCTCCGCTTTGCGCCGGTCGGAGAACGCGAGATAGGTGACGAGCCGCCACGGGCAGAACTTCGACGTGTGCCGTGATCGCCCGGCGTTGTGGTCGAGCAGCCGGCGCTTCAGATCGGCCGTAACGCCCACATATCGCTGTCCCGGGACAGCGTCGCTCTCCAGGAGATAGACGTAGTGCACGGAGACAGCCCTCCTTCGCTGAAGCTTCGGAGGGCATCCTGCTTCTCGGCGAGGCTGGCGCAAATCCTGCGAAGCGCGCAGCGCGAAGCAGGATGGCGGTGAGGGTGGGATTCGAACCCACGAAGGGCTTGCACCCTTACACGCGTTCCAGGCGTGCGCCTTCAACCGCTCGGCCACCTCACCCCCGGCTCTGCCCGACGCGGGGAGGCGGGAAGTTAGCGAAGCTCGTCGCGGCTTGCAACGCTGTGCGAGG
This sequence comes from Tistlia consotensis USBA 355, assembly GCF_900177295.1. Taxonomy (GTDB): domain Bacteria; phylum Pseudomonadota; class Alphaproteobacteria; order Kiloniellales; family DSM-21159; genus Tistlia; species Tistlia consotensis. The sequence continues at coordinate 52,936 of NZ_FWZX01000024.1, read as the reverse complement.
GGGGCCGGGGCGGGCCGCATCGCGCGCCCCGCGCGACCTCCCCGCCCGGTTGTACGGAGCAGCGCTCTTGATGAGCCGGAAAAAGGGGCGTATTGCCGAAACCCATGCGATTGCTGGCCCGCCTCCTCGGCTATCTCTTCCTGTTCGCCGCCATCGCCTCCCTGGCGTTCGACCTGCTGGCCTGGTCGACGAGGGGCAGCTTCCGGCTGTCGGAGGTCGGCGACCTCTGGGCCAAGATCGACCGGCCCAGCCTCAATCTCGTGCAGGCGGTAATCGAGCGCCACATCTGGCCGCCGCTGTGGGACGGCCTGTTCTGGGTGCTGCTGCAGCCCGCGCTCGTCGTCTTCCTGGTCCTCGGCCTGGTCTTCCTGCTGCTCGGGCGCGGCGGCTCCGGCCGGCGCGACGGCGTCTTCAAGAAGAGTTGAAGCAAGGCCGGTCGCCCGGCGTCGCCCCTGCTCCTCAGTTCGCGTCCATCTTGAGGGCCGCGAGGAAGGCGGATTGCGGGATCTCGACGTTGCCGAACTGGCGCATCCGCTTCTTGCCGGCCTTCTGCTTCTCCAGCAGCTTGCGCTTGCGGGTGGCGTCGCCGCCGTAGCACTTGGCGGTGACGTCCTTGCGCAGGGCCGAGACGGTCTCGCGGGCGATCACCTTGCCGCCGATCGCCGCCTGGATGGCGATCTTGAAGAGCTGCCGCGGGATCAGCTCCTTGAGCTTGGCGCAGAGCGCGCGGCCGCGGGGCTCGGCCAGGTTGCGGTGCACGATGAGCGACAGCGCGTCGACCGGCTCGTTGTTGACCAGGATCGAGACCTTGACCAGGTCGCCCTCGCGGTAGCCGATCAGGTGGTAGTCGAAGGAGGCGTAGCCGCGGGTCACCGACTTCAGGCGGTCGTAGAAGTCGAAGACGACCTCGTTGAGCGGCAGCTCGTAGACCACCATGGCGCGGCTGCCGGCGTAGGTCAGCTCCTGCTGGATGCCGCGCTTCTCCTCGCAGAGCTTCAGCACCGCGCCGAGGAACTCGTCCGGCACCAGGATCGTCGCCTTGATCCAGGGCTCCTCGATGAACTCGATGCGCGTCGGATCGGGCATGTCGCTGGGATTGTGCAGCTGCTCGACCGCGCCGTTGCGCAGATGGATGTTGTAGACCACCGAGGGCGCCGTGGTGATCAGGTCGAGGTCGAACTCGCGCTCCAGCCGCTCCTGGACGATCTCGAGGTGCAGCATGCCCAGGAAGCCGCAGCGGAAGCCGAAGCCGAGCGCCGGGCTGACCTCCGGCTCGAAGACGAAGGAGGAGTCGTTGAGCGCCAGCTTGCCGAGCGAGTCGCGCAGGTCCTCGTACTCGGCGGTGTCGGCCGCGAAGAGCCCGCAGAACACGACCGGGATCGAGGGCTTGAAGCCGGACAGCGGCGCATCACAGGGCCGGCGCTCGTCGGTCACGGTGTCGCCGACCTTGGCGTCGGCGATGTCCTTGACGCCGGAGATCACGTAGCCGAGCTCGCCCGGGCCGAGCTCGGCGACCTTCTTGCGGGCCGGGCCGAAGATGCCGACCTCGGTGACGTCGTGCACGGCGCGGGTGCCCAGCATGCGGATCTTGGTGCCGGCCTTGATGCGACCGTCCATGACCCGGATCAGCGTGACCACGCCGAGGTAGGAATCGTACCAGGAGTCGACGATCAGCGCCTTGAGCGGCGCCTCGGCGTCGCCGGCCGGCGGCGGCAGGCGCTTGACGATCGCCTCCAGCACCTCGGCGACGCCCTTGCCGGTCTTGGCCGAGATCATCAGCGCGTCGCTCGTGTCGAGGCCGATGACCTCCTCGATCTGCTCCATGATGCGCAGCGGCTCGGCGGCCGGCAGGTCGATCTTGTTGAGCACGGGGATGATCTCGTGGTCGTGCTCGAGGGCCAGGTAGACGTTGGCCAGGGTCTGGGCCTCGACGCCCTGGCTGGCGTCGACCAGCAGGATCGAGCCCTCGCAGGCCTTCATCGAGCGACTGACCTCGTAGGAGAAGTCGACGTGGCCCGGCGTGTCGATCATGTTGAGCGTGTAGACCTTGCCGTCGCGCGCCTCGTAGCGCAGCCGCACGGTCTGCGCCTTGATGGTGATGCCGCGCTCGCGCTCCAGCTCCATGGAGTCGAGCACCTGCTCCTTCATCTCGCGCTCGGTCAGGCCGCCGCACAGCTGGATCATGCGGTCGGCCAGGGTCGACTTGCCGTGGTCGATGTGGGCGATGATGGCGAAGTTGCGGATGTGCGAGAGATCGGTCATCGACGGACTTTGCTGAGGGAACGTATCGCGGCCGCGCCGCCGGCTGCCGGGGCGCTGGAACGCAGGCGCAACATAGGCGGGCGACCCTCTCCTAGCAATGGCCTGGGCAATGGCCTGGGCAATGCCCTGCTCAATGCCCGCGATCGGGCCACCGCGCCGCCGCAATCCGCGCTATCATCGCCGCCATGAGCGAACGATCCCCTAACGCCGCCGGGCCGCACCTCTTCTTCGCCGGCCTGTTCGTCATGATCGGCCTCGCCGCCTGCGGCTGGCTGGTCCAGCAGGGCCTGAGGGAGTTCCGTACCGGCGAGCGCAGCGTCACGGTCAAGGGCCTGGCCGAGCGCGAGGTCAAGGCCGACCTTGCGCTCTGGTCGCTGCGCTTCGTGGCGACCGACGACGACCTCTCGGCGGCCCAGGGCCGGCTGCAGGCCGACGCCGGCCGGGTCCGGGACTTCCTGACCAAGGCCGGCTTCTCGGACGCCGAGGTCGAGCTCGAGGACTACCAGGTCACCGACCGCCTGGCCCAGCAGTACCAGAGCGGCCCGGTCCAGAGCCGCTACATCCTCTCCCAGACCCTGCTGGTCCGCTCGAACGACATCGCCAAGGTCGGCAAGGCCGCCCAGAACGTCGGCCAGCTGGTCGACGCCGGCGTCGTGCTGTCCAGCGAGGGCCAGCCGGTCAGCGGCCCGGTCTACCTCTTCACCAGGCTCAACGACGTCAAGCCCGAGATGATCGCCCAGGCGACCGCCAACGCCCGCGCGGCGGCCGAGCAGTTCGCCCGCGATTCCGGCTCGACGGTCGGCCCGATCCGCAGCGCCAGCCAGGGCCTGTTCCAGATCCTGCCGCGCGACGACTATCCCGGCGCCTACGAGCCCAAGCAGCCGGTCAAGAGGTTGCGGGTCGTTACGACGATGGAATACCTGCTGACGGACTGAGCGGCTTACCCCGGCGAAAGGGCCTGAATGGCTTCGCCCTTCGACAAGCTCAGGACGAAGCGAATAGAGGAAAGTCGACAAGATGGCTTCGTCCTGAGCTTGTCGAAGGGCGGAGCGAAATCGCCCCTACCCCCTCAGGACAGCCCCCGTCGCCTTCTCGACCGCCGCCACGATCTTCTTCGAGACCGCCTCCAGGTCCTGCTCGGTCAGGGTCTTCTCGCGCGGCTGCAGGGTGACGGCGAGGGCGAGCGACTTCTTGCCCTCGGGCAGGCCGGCGCCGCGGTAGTCGTCGAACAGGGCGACCTCGGCGATCAGCGCCCGGTCGGCGCCCTTGGCGGCCCGGATCAGCTTGTCGGCCGGGATATCGCGGTCGACGACGAAGGCGTAGTCGCGCTCGACCGGCATCAGCGGCGAGAGCGCCAGGGCCGGCTTGGCCGTGCCCTTCCGTTTCGGCTCCGGAACCGTCTCCAGGAAGATCTCGGTCGCGACCGCCGGGCCCTTGAGGTCGAAGGCCTTGAGCACCCGCGGGTGCAGCGTGCCGAAGCGGGCCAGCACCTTGGGGCCGAGGCGCAGGCAGCCGGACTGGCCCGGGTGGTACCAGCCGGGCGCGTCGGTCGAGACCTGCAGGTTGTCGACCGGCGCGCCGGCCGCTTCCAGCACCCTGAGGGCGTCGGCCTTGGCGTCGAAGGCGTCGACCGGCCGTCGCTCGGCCGCCCAGTGGCGCGGCGCGGCGTGGCCGACGCGCAGGGCGGCGGCGACCTGGCGCTGGCCGTCCGGCGCCGCGGTCTCGTAGGCCGGGCCGACCTCGAACAGGCCGGAGTCGCCGAAGCCGCGGTCGGCGTTGCGTGCCGCCGCCTCGATCAGCGGGATCAGCACCGAGGGCCGCATGACGTCGAGCTCGGCCGAGATCGGGTTGTCGAGGCGCAGGGCCTCGTCGCTCCAGCCGAACAGGCGGGCGTGGCGCTCGGCGACGAAGGAGAAGGTGACGCACTCCTCCAGGCCGCTCCAGCAGAGCGCGGTGCGCGCCGCCGAGGCGCGGCGCTGGGCCGTCGAGAGCGCCGGCAGCGGCATCGCCGTGTCGAGGGTCAGCGGCGAGGTCGGCAGGTGCTCGTAGCCGTGCAGGCGCAGCACCTCCTCGACCAGGCAGGCCTCGCACTCGACGTCGGGCCGCCACGAGGGCACCGCCACCTCCAGGTCGTCGCCGCGGTCGGTGACCTCGAAGCCGAGGTCCTGCAGGATGCGCACCTGCTCGCCGTCGGGCACCGGCACGCCGCCCAGGGTCTCGCAGCGATCCTTGCGCAGGACCAGGCTGCGTTTCGTGTCCGGAATGGTGCCGGCGGTCACGACCTCCGAGGCCTCGCCGCCGCAGAGCTCGAGGATCAGCCGCGCCGCGACCTCCGGGCCCCAGGCGCCGGACTCGGGGTCGAGGCCGCGCTCGAAGCGGTAGCGCGCGTCGGAGTGGATGCCGAGGCGCCGCCCCGCGAAGGCGACCGAGATCGGGTCGAACAGCGCGACCTCCAGGAAGACCTCCGTGGTCTCTTCGGTGCAGCCCGAGAGCTCGCCGCCCATGACGCCGCCGATGCCCTCGGGGCCGTTCCCGTCGGCGATCACCAGGGTCTCGGGATCGAGCGCGTAGGTCCGGCCGTCGAGCGCCAGGATCTCCTCGCCCTCGCGGGCGAAGCGCATGGTCGGGTCGCCCTTGACCTTGGCGGCGTCGAAGACGTGCAGCGGCCGGCCGAGGTCGAAGGTGACGTAGTTGGTGATGTCGACCAGCGCCGAGATCGGCCTGAGGCCGATCGCCGTCAGGCGGCGCTGTAGCCAGGCCGGCGAGGGCCCGTTCGTCAGGCCCCGGAAGTGGCGGCCGGCGACGAAGGGGCAGTAGCCCTCGGCGCCCTCGGTGATCCGCCACTCGATCGGCGAGGCGTAGCTGCCCTCGACCTTCGGCGCCTGGAAGGGCTTCAGGCGACCCAGCCCCGCGGCGGCCAGGTCGCGGGCGATGCCGCGCACGCCCAGGCAGTCGCCGCGGTTCGGCGTGATGCCGACCTCGATGATGACGTCGTCGAGCCCCAGGATGCGGGCGAAGGGCGTGCCGACCTGGGGCGCCGCGGCCCCCTCGGCCGGGCTGAGGTCGATGATGCCCTCGTGGTCGTCCGACAGGCCCATCTCGCGCTCGGAGACCAGCATGCCGTTGGAGGCGACGCCGCGGATCATGCCGCTCTTGAGGTCGATGCCGGTGCCGGGGATGTGGGTGCCGGTCGGCGCGAAGACGCCGGTCATGCCGGTCCGCGCGTTGGGCGCGCCGCAGACCACCTGCACCGGCCCGTCCTTGGTCCGGAGCTGGCAGACGCGCAGGCGGTCGGCGTTGGGGTGCGGCGCCGCCTCCTCGACGTAGGCGACGGTGAAGGGCGCCAGCGCCCTGCCGCGGTCCTCGACGCTCTCGACCTCCAGGCCGATCAGCGACAGGGTCTCGCAGATCTTCTCGACCGAGGCCGCGGTCTCCAGGTGATCGCGCAGCCAGCTCAGCGTGAATTTCATGGTCAGAGGCCTCTCACGACCGAGGGCGCCTCGAGCGGCACGAAGCCGTAGTGGCGCAGCCAGCGCAGGTCGCTGTCGTAGAAGGTGCGCAGGTCCGGGATGCCGTACTTCAGCATGGCGATGCGCTCGATGCCCATGCCGAAGGCGAAGCCCTGGTAGCGGCTGGAATCGATGCCGCAGTTCTCCAGGACCTTCGGGTGGACCATGCCGCTGCCCAGGATCTCCAGCCAGTCCTCGCCGCCGCCGATGATCAGCTGGCCGTCGCGGCGCGCGCAGCCGATGTCGAGCTCGGCCGAGGGCTCGGTGAAGGGGAAGTAGCTGGCGCGGAAGCGCACCGGCAGGTCGTCGACGCCGAAGAAGGCCCGGCAGAACTCGATCAGCGTGCCCTTGAGGTGGCCCATGTGGGTCTTCTCGTCGATCACCAGGCCCTCGACCTGGTGGAACATCGGCGAGTGGGTCGCGTCGGAGTCGGCGCGGAAGGTGCGGCCCGGGCAGATGATGCGGATCGGCGGCGCGACCTTCTGCATGGTGCGGATCTGCACCGGCGAGGTGTGGGTGCGCAGCACCGGGCGCACGCCGTCCGCGGCGGGCCTCAGGTAGAAGGTGTCCATGTCCTGGCGGGCCGGGTGCCAGGCCGGGATGTTGAGCGCCTCGAAGTTGTGGAAGTCGTCCTCGATGTGCGGGCCCTCGGCGACCGAGAAGCCCATCTCGCCGAAGATCGCGACCAGCTCCTCGACGGTCTGGCTGATCGGATGGACGTGGCCGATGGCGTGCGGCCGCGCCGGCAGCGAGACGTCGACCCGCTCGCCGGCGAGGCGCGCCTCCAGGGCCTGCTCCTCGAAGCCGGCCTTGCGCGACTCGAGGGCCGACTGGAAGCGGTCCTTGACGGCGTTCAGCGCCTGGCCGCGCGCCTTGCGCGCCTCGGGATCGAGCCCGCCCAGGCCCTTCATCTGCTCGGTCAGGCGGCCCTTCTTGCCGAGCGTCGAGACGCGCAGCGCCTCCAGCCCGGGAAGGTCGCCCGTCGCCTCGAGGTCGGCGAAAAGCTCGGCTTCGAGCTCTTCCAGGTCCTGCATTGCTTGGCTCCGGTTAGCGCACGCCGCCGCCCACCCGGCCAGGGCCGGCGGGGGCGTGCCGCGCGAAGCGGTCTAACCGGCCGCCGAGCCGAGGGCAAGGGCGGTCGAGACGAGCCTTGGAGAAGAGGGGAACGGCGGGGCGCCCGCCCCGCCTTCCGGGATCAGCCGCGGGCGGCCTGGGCCTGCTCGACCAGGGACTTGAAGGCCTCGGGCTCCGACACCGCCAGCTCGGCCAGGATCTTCCGGTCGAGCTCGATGCCGGCCTTCTTGAGGCCGTCCATGAAGGTCGAATAGGTCATGCCGCACTCGCGCGTCGCCGCGTTGATGCGCTGGATCCACAGGCCGCGGAAATCGCGCTTGCGCACCTTGCGGTCGCGATAGGCGTACTGCATCGCCTTCTCGACGCGCTCGATGGCGACGCGATAGACGCTGTTGCCGCGGCCGCGATAGCCGCTGGCCAGCTTGATGACCTTCTTGTGACGGGCGTGCGCCGTCGTACCACGCTTGATGCGAGCCATAGTCTCAGCCTCCTGGAAAGCGTTCGGCCGCTACTTGGCGTAGGGCAGGAAGTGACGCTTGACGACCTTGCCGTCGGCGTCCGCCAGGATCATCGTGCCGCGCGCCTGGCGCTTCATCTTCTGGGGACGCTTGCGGAGGCCGTGGCGGAGGCCCGCGGAGTTGGCGCGCACGCGGCCGGAGCCGGTCACGCTGAAGCGCTTCTTGGCGCCGCTCTTCGACTTCAGTTTCGGCATTTTCATCCTCATGAGTGGCGGTCCCGCTGTCGGGACCTTCGCGGCGGCCAGGCATGCCTGTTGGCCCGGACCACCGGTTCGGAAGCGGGCGGTTATAGCGGTGCGGCCCGGGCGATGCAAGCGACACGGAAGACGCCGTCGAGCGAGGCTCGGTTACTTTGCATCGCGTACCTCAAGAAAGCGGCCATCTGACCGAACCTTGACACCCGCAATCAACGCCGTATATTCCGTATAAACACCGTACACGACGGCAAAAATACGGAGAACGAGATGCAGCCTAAGAGCGAACGTTTCGAGATGCGCTTGGATCAGACGACGCTGGATCGACTCGACCAATGGCGTGGTCGACAATCTGACCTTCCCTCCCGCTCGGAAGCAGCACGTCGCCTAATTGAAAAGGGATTCGAAGCCGAAAGCGCGCCGGCCACGAAACTAACCCCAGGCGAACGCCTTATAATTGCCATGATTAGCGACCTTTACAGACAGAATCTAATAAGTAGAGAAATAGATCCTGAATTCGTCATGTCCGCTATTACTGGCGGTCACTATTGGGCACTTGGGTGGGAACTACAAGTAATTCTGCACGAACACGAAGACAGCCCAGTCATTGTCTCAGAAGTTGTCAACGTTCTTGATATGTGGTCTTTCATAGAGGGCAGCTTCAAGAAAATGCCAAAGCCCGAGAAGGAAAAAATTAAAGGAGAGATCGGGCTCAACAATGTTGAATTCATCGGATTTGATGGAAATAACGAGTCAGAACACCTTGGGGTCGCGCGCTTCCTCATAGAGAAGATGGGTCGTTTTGCCGAATTCAAAGGCAGAGACCTAAATTCTCATATGCCGAGAGTGGCAGTGTATCGCCGCATGCTACAAGTCTTTGACCCTATGCGAGCACAGCTCATCGGCATCGACCTCACCGGCGAACAGATTGTGAAAATCTTGAAGGCAGGTCGGCGAGAGTAGCGAGATTGCGGCAGGGGGCTACCGAGCGACCCCTAGCGGCGCCGCGCCTCGGCCTGCTCGAAGGCTTCGAGCAGGCGCGAGACGGCGGCGCGGTCGCTCTCCAGCATCGCGGTCGCGACCAGGCGGCCGGCGCCGCCGCTGTCCATGGCGCGCAGGCGGCGCTTGACCTGGGGGATCGCCGGCGCGCGCATCGAGAGCTCGCGGATGCCCCAGCCGACGAACAGGCCGGCGAAGCGCGGGTCGCCGGCCATCTCGCCGCAGACCGAGACCGGCTTGCCGGCACGCAGCGCGGCGTCGGCGGCGAAGTGGATCAGGCGCAGCACCGCCGGGTGCAGCGGGTCGTAGAGGTGGGCGACCCGCTCGTCGCCGCGGTCGATGGCCAGGGTGTACATGATCAGGTCGTTGGTGCCGATCGCGAAGAAGTCGACCTCGCGGATCAGCGCGTCGGCGGCCAGCGCGGCGCCCGGTATCTCGATCATGGCGCCGAGCGGCGGCAGCGGGTCGGCGATCGCGACGCCGCGCCGGCGCAGCCGGGCGACGACCTTCTGCAGGATCACGCGCACGGCGCGCACCTCCTCGACCGAGGCGACCATCGGCAGCAGCATGCGCACCGGGCCGTGGGCGCCGGCGCGCAGGATCGCCGCCAGCTGCGCCTCGAGCAGCTCGGGCACGCGCAGCGACAGGCGGATGGCGCGCAGGCCGAGCGCCGGGTTCGCCGACTCGCCGAGGTGCGCGCCGAGCGCCGTCGCCAGCTTCTCGCCGCCGACGTCGAGCGTGCGCACCGTCACCGGCCGTCCGGCCATGCCCTTGACGACGGCGGTCAGGATCGCCGCCTGCTCGTCCTCGTCGGGCAGGTCGTCGCGGTTCATGAACAGGAACTCGGTGCGCAGCAGGCCGACGCCCTCGGCGCCCGCGGCGAGCGACGGCTCGACCTCGCCGGGCAGCTCCAGGTTGGCCAGCAGCCTGACGCGGCAGCCGTCGAGCGTCTCGGCCGGCAGGTCGCGCAGGCGGCCGAGCGAGCGGCTCTCGGCATGCTGCTTCAGCTGGCGCTTGCGATAGCTCTCCAGGCGCCGCTTGGTCGGGTTGAGCACGACCAGGCCCTGGTCGCCGTCGACGATGACCGGGGCGCCCTGGGCGGCGTGGGCCAGGAGCTCGGCGACGCCGAGCACCGCCGGAATGCCGAGCGAGCGGGCCATGATCGCGGTGTGGCCCTCGGCGCCGCCGAGCACCGAGGCGAAGCCGCCGACCTTGTGCGGGTCCATCAGGGCGGTGTCGGCCGGCGTCACCTCCTCGGCCAGGATCACCGAGCCGGCCGGCAGCTCGGCGAAGGAGCTGAAGGTGCGCTCCGTCAGGTTGCGCAGGATGCGGTGGCCGACCTGGCGGACCTCCTCGGCCCGCGCCGCCAGGTAGTCGTCCTCGACCGAGCCGAAGGCCTCCGCGATCGCCTCGATCTCTGCGGCGACGGCGTACTCGGCGTTGTTGCGCTCCTCGACGATGCGCCGGCGCACGCCCTCGCGCAGGCGGCCGGAGCGCAGCATCTGGCCGTGCGCCTCGAGCAGGAAGCCGAGCTCCTCGGCCGAGGCGCCGTGGAAGGCCTCGGCCTTGGCGCGCAGCTTGTCGAGCTGGCGCATGGCCTGGCGGATCGCCGCCTCGTAGCGCTCGACCTCGGGCTTGGCGCGCCGCGCCGGGATCTGGTAGCGCGGCACGCGCAGCTCGGCGCCGCGCGCCAGGTAGACGGCGCCGATGGCGATGCCGGGCGCGACGCCGAGGCCCTGCAGGACGCGCTCGCCCCCCGCCTTCCGGCCGTCCTTCGCGGTCTTCGCCCCTGTCTTGGCCTCAGTCTTCATCGAAGCGCCGCGCCACCAGGTCGGCGAGCGCGGCCAGCACCGCCTCCGCCTGCGGTCCTTCGGCCGCCAGCTCGAGCTCGCAGCCGGGGCCGGCCGCCAGCATCATCAGGCCGAGCATCGAGGAGCCCGGCACCTCGGACTCGCCGCGCCGCACCAGGACGGCGGCGTCGTGCGCCGCGACCGTCTTGACGAACTTCGCCGCGGCGCGGGCATGGAGGCCCTTCTTGTTGCAGATGACGACGCGACGGGCGGCCGCCTGGCCGGTCTGTTCCGACATGCTGCCCGTCTCCTAGCTGGCCGCCTCGTCCTTCAGCAGCTGCGAGGCGACGGCGATGTACTTGCGGCCGGCCTCCTGCGCCTGGGCCACCGCATCCTGCAGGCTGTCGCGGCCGCGCAGACTGGCCAGCTTGATCAGCATCGGCAGGTTGGCGCCGGCGATGACCTCGACCTTGGCCTGGTCGAGCAGCGAGATCGCCAGGTTCGAGGGCGTGCCGCCGAACATGTCGGTGACGATGACGACGCCGGTGCCGCTGTCGACCTTGGCGGCCTTGTCCAGGATCTCCTGGCGCCGCTCCTCCATGTCGTCCTCGGGACCGATGCAGACGGTGGCGACCTGGGCCTGGGGTCCGACGACGTGTTCCATGGCCGAAACGAACTCGCGGGCCAGGTTGCCGTGGGTAACGAGAAGCAGACCGATCATGCTCGTGCCTTATGGAGCAGGTCCGGCGTTCTAGCGCAAAACCGGCCGGCGTGACACCGGCGAATCGTCTTCCTCGCCCGAATCGGCCGCCGGGACGGGCCGCGGCGCGGCGGTCAGGCCGGGGCCTTGCCCTCCTGCCCCCGGTCCAGATCGCGGTGCACCAGGCCGACCGGCCAGCCGAGCACGGCCAGCCAGTGCGCCAGCTTCTCGGCGGTCGCGACCGAGCGGTGGCGGCCGCCGGTGCAGCCGATGGCGATGGTCAGGTAGCTCTTGCCCTCGGCCTCGTAGCGCGGCAGCAGCGGCTGCAGCAGGCCGGTCAGGGACTGGAAGAAGGGCGCGAAGGCGGCGTCCGCGGCGACGTAGTCGGCGACCGCGGCGTCGCGCCCGGTCAGCGGCCTCAGCGCCGCGTCGTAGTGCGGGTTGCGCAGGAAGCGCACGTCGAACACCAGGTCGGCCTCGCGCGGCAGGCCGACGCGGAAGGAAAAGGAGGTCACGAAGACGCCCATGCGCGGGCCCTGGGCCAGGGCCAGCCGCTCGGCCAGGCTGCGGCGGAACTCCGGCAGGGCCATCGAGGAGGTGTCGATGATCACGTCGGCGCGCTCGCGCAGGGGGGCGAGCAGCCGGCGCTCGGCGGCGATGCCGTCGGCGAGCGGCCGCTCCTCGGCCAGCGGGTGCCGCCGCCGGGTCTCGGTGAAGCGGCGCTGCAGCACCTCGTCGTCGCAGTCGACGAACAGCAGCGTGACCTTGAGGGCGGGATCGGCCTCGAGCCGGCCGAGCTGCTCGAGCAGCGGGCCGGCGGCGAAGTTGCGGTTGCGCACGTCGGCGCCGATCGCGACGGCCCGGCCCAGCTCGCCCTCGGTGACGGCGCGCGCCAGCAGGTTGAGCGGCAGGTTGTCGATCGCCTCGTAGCCGAGGTCCTCGAGCACCTTGAGCGCGGTGGTGCGGCCGGCCCCCGACATGCCGGTGACCAGGACCACCGGCAGCGGGCCGCCGCGCCGCTCCAGCGGCGCGCGGCGGCCGGGCGGCTCGGCCGGCTTGGCCAGGGCGGCGGCGCGCGCGGTCAGGGCGAGGCGGATCCGCGGCACGGCCGAGGCGGCCGCCGGGTCGAGGGCGATGACGGGGACGTCGCAGCCGGCGATGCGCTCGGCGCTCTCCTCGGGCAGGGGCTCGGCGTCGGCGGCCAGCCCCGCGCCCGGCTGGAGCCTGACGGCCAGCGCGACCGGGGCGGACTCGAGACGGGCGATCTGGGCGAGGCCGAGGCCGCGCAGCGCCACCAGGCCCTCGAAGCCGGGCAGCGGGCGGGCCTGCAGCAGGCCCTCCTGCGCCTCGAGGCGGACCCGGTCGTCGGCGACCAGCCAGCCGCCGGCGTCGACCAGGCGCAGCGCCAGGTCCGACTTGCCGCTGCCCGGGGCGCCGAGCAGCAGCAGGCCGAGCGGCCCGATCGGGCTCGGCAGGGCGACGCAGGTGGCGTGGATCTCTTGCATGCCGGCCCCTATCTAGGCCGGATTTGTTGCAGTTGGAATCGCCCGCATGACGGGGCGAGGCCGACGGTGCCGTTTCCGCTCCGCAACGCGCGCTCAGCCGGCCGGCAGGGTCACGGTGAAGCGGGCGCCGCCTTCGGAGCGGTTCTCGGCGTAGATGACGCCGCCGTGGGCCTCGACGATCTGCCTGGAGATCGAGAGCCCCAGGCCCGAGTGGGTGCCGAACTTCTCGCCCTTCGGCCGCTCGGAGTAGAAGCGGTCGAAGATGTCGTCGAGCTTGTCGGGCGGAATGCCCGGGCCCTCGTCGGCGACCGTGACGACGATGGTGTCGTCGTTGCGGCCGCGGCCGCGCTCGCGCCGGGCCGCCAGGTGGATCGTGCCGCGCGGCGGCGAGAAGGAGGTCGCGTTGGCGATCAGGTTGCGGAACACCTGGCCGAGGCGCCCCTCGATGCCCTCGACCCGCAGGTCCTCGCGCGGGTCGATCTCGAGCCGGTAGCTCGGGCCGCCCGCCTCTATGCCGGCGCGCTGGACCTCGACCAGGGCCTCGAGCAGGCGCTTCAGGTCGACCTCCTCGGAGGTGCCGCGGGCCAGCTCGGCGTCGAGCCGCGAGGCGTCGGAGATGTCGCTGATCAGGCGGTCGAGGCGCTGCACGTCGTCGACGATGATGCCCATCAGCTTCTTCTGCTGGTCCGGGTCCTCGACCCGGGCGACCGTCTCGACGGCGCTGCGCAGCGAGGTCAGCGGGTTCTTGATCTCGTGGGCGACGTCGGCGGCGAAGCCCTCGATCGCCTCCATGCGCGCGTGCAGCGCCTGGGTCATCTCGCGCAGCGCGCCGGAGAGGTCGCCGATCTCGTCCTTGCGGTTGCTCCAGTCCGGGATGTTCTCGCTGCGCCCGGAGGTGCCGCGCACCCGGTCGGCGGCGTCCGCGAGCCGGCGGATCGGCGTCGCGATAGTGCGCGCGAGATAGAGCGACAGCAGGATCGTGACGCCGAGCGCCACGCCGAAGACCAGCAGCACGTCGCGCCGGCGGTCCTGCACCGCCTTGTCGACCGAGCTGCCGTCCTTGGTCAGCATCAGGGCGGCGACGACCTGGCGGTAGCGCTGCACCGGCACGGCGACCGAGAGGAACAGCCGGCCGGTCGAGTCGGCGCGGATCCGGCTGGCGTGCTCGCCCTGCAGGGCCGAGGCGGCCTCCTCGTAGGAGGCCGCGGTCTGCTCGGGCACCTCGATGTAGAGCGGCAGCTGGCGCTTGCCCTCGAGCAGCTGGCGGATCGTGCGGTAGAGGTCCTCGATCCAGATCAGGTAGCTCGGCGTGTGGTCGGGCGGCGGCAGCTCGACGACCTGCACCTGGCCGAGCGGTCCGGCGAGCAGGCTCGAGTCGGCGACCAGCGTGCCGTCGCGGCCGAACACCCGGGCGCGGGCGCCGGTCGTGGACAGGCCGACGCGCAGCAGCTGGCGCGCCGTGTCGGGGATCAGCTCCTGCTTGCCGTCCGCACCGTCGCGCACCGCCGCGGTGCCGAGCGCCGAGGCCAGGGTGTCGGCCTGGGTCTGCAGCGCCGCCAGCTCGGAGTTGATCAGGCTCATGCGGTACTGGTCGAGGTGCAGCAGGCCGAGCACCGGGATCGCCAGGACCATCACGTTGAGGATCAGGATGCGGCGGGTCAGCGGCGATCGCCAGGCCGGCCGGCGCCGATGGCCGACCGCCGCGCTGGCGCGGGCGTGACGCTCGGCGACGCCGTGCGCCGTCGCCGACGAGCGGTCGAGGGCAGCCTGCGCCCGGGCGCGTGCTCGTCGGGACCGCGACGACCGCGGCGGGACAGGGGTGTCCGGACTCATGATGGCGCCCACTCTACAGTCTCCGGGAGCGGCCGGTCACGTTCGCATCCCTCCCCCCAGAGGTCTCGACCCTGACGCGGCTCACCCGTCCTTGTAGCGGTAGCCAACGCCGTAGAGCGTCTCGATCTGCGCGAAGTCGTCGTCGACTTCCTTGAACTTCTTGCGCAGGCGCTTGATGTGGCTGTCGATCGTGCGGTCGTCGACGTAGATGTGCTCGCCGTAGGCGGCGTCCATCAGCTGGTCGCGGTTCTTGACGTGGCCGGGCCGCTGGGCGAGCGCGCGCAGGATCAGGAACTCGGTCACCGTCAGGTTCACCTGGGCCGACTTCCAGGTGCAGAGGTGGCGGCCCGGGTCGAGCACCAGCTCGCCGCGCACGATCGGCGCCTCGCTGGTCGGCTGGGTCTCCTCCTTGGCCGAGCGCTCGCGACGCAGCAGGGCGCGGATCCGCTCGATCAGCAGGCGCTGGGAGAAGGGCTTCTTGATGTAGTCGTCGGCGCCCATGCGCAGGCCGAGCAGCTCGTCGACCTCGTCGTCCTTCGAGGTCAGGAAGATGACCGGCACGTTGGAGTCCTCGCGCAGCCGGCGCAGCAGCTCCATGCCGTCCATGCGCGGCATCTTGATGTCGAGCACGACCAGGTCGGCCGGCTGCACCGTCAGGCCGCGCAGCGCCTCGGAGCCGTCGGCGTAGCTGCGCACCTTGAAGCCCTCGGCCTCCAGGGCGATCGACACCGACGTCAGGATGTGCCGGTCGTCGTCGACCAGGGCGATGTTGTTCTGCATCTGTCAGGCTCCCCGGAAATGCCCCCGGCCCGTGCGGGCCGCCGATCGGCATTATGGATAGTCGCCACTTTTGACGCGATTGCGGCGGCGGCTTGGCGCCATTGGGCCGGCCGCGCTTTTCCGCGCCTCCGTTCAAATCGTCAGCGTAACGCACGATGCAACGATTTTGTGCCCGAGCGCCCGAACGATTGCGGATAGGACTGGCGGCCGCGCCCGGGGAGCCGGGGGCGCGGCCGCAGGAGGGGAATCCCGGCAGGGGTGCCGGTCAGGGACGCTTCGGGCTCAGGGGGCAGGTCGAGAGGCCGAAGATCCGGTAGGCCGGGCAGAAGCCGGCCAGCGCCGTGACGATCGGCACGATGCCGATCCAGCCCCAGGGCGTCTGCGGCCCGACGAAGACGAGGGCGATCAGGACGGCGCCGACGACGAGGCGGGCGACGCGGTCCCAGGTAGCCAGGTTGCGCCTCACGGTTGGACCCTTTCAGAAAGGTGAATATGATGGCCAACCATGACACCGCGCCCGCGGTTCCTCCTTGATCCTGGTCAAGCGGCCGCACACGATGAGCGCCATGTCGGAGCAAGCGAACGAGGTCGGGACGGCCGTGCGCGGCATGCTGCGCCGGGCCGACCGCTGCCGGCTCTCGACGGCCCTGGCGCGCGACGGCTCGGGCGCGCCCTACGGCTCCCTGGCCCTGCTCGCGGTCGACCTGGACGCGACGCCGCTGCTGCTGCTCTCCGATCTCGCCGATCACACGAAGAACCTCGAGGCCGACCCGCGGATCTGCCTGCTGGTCGAGGAGACGGAGGGCTTCGCCGACCCGCTGGAAGGCGCGCGCGCCGGCCTGCTCGGCCGTGCCGAGCGCTTCGACGAGCCGCGCTGCCTGGCCCGCTACGTGCGCCGGCACCCCTCGGCGGAGCTCTATGCCGGCTTCCGCGACTTCCACCTCTACCGGGTCGTGCTGGAGCGCGCGCACCTGGTCGCCGGCTTCGGCCGCATCCACTGGATCGGCGCCGACGCGCTGCTCGGCGACGCTGCGGCGGCGCTGGCCGAGGCCGAGGCCGCGATCGTCGAGCATATGAACCTGGACCACGGCGAGGCCGTGCGGCTGATCGCGACCGCCCTGCTCGGCCGCGCCGCGGGCGCCTGGCAGCTGACGGGCGTCGATCCCGAAGGCGCCGACCTGCGCCGCGACGTCGAGCGGGCGCGCATCGCCTTCGAGAGCCCGGTCCTCGACGCGGAGAGCTGCCGGGTCGAGCTGCTCCGGCTGGCCAGGCGGGCCCGGGCTGCGCAGGCCGCGGCGAATCCCGAAAACCCCGCTCCGTGATGTCGAATTGTTGCTGTTGAACCGCCGCTTTCCAAGGTCTAAAGATCGGAACCCCGCCGGCAAGAGTGGGGTTCAGGGAAGTCGTCCTTAGCTCTTCCGGAGGAACGCGTGACAATCGATGGTCCGGTCGCCAGCCGCCAGGGGCTGGAAGCCCTGGGTTTGAAGAACCTCGCCGCGGCGCACTTCAATCTCAGTGTCCCCCGGCTCTACGAGGCCGCGATCCGTCGGGGCGAGGCGCAGCTGGCCCAGGGCGGCCCGCTGGTCGCCTATACCGGCCATCACACGGGACGCTCGCCGAACGACAAGTTCATCGTCGAGGAGGCATCGAGCAAGGCCGACATCGCCTGGGGCGACGTCAACAAGCCGATCAGCCGCGGCCACTTCGACGGCGTGCTGAAGAAGGTCCAGGCCTATCTGCAGAACCGCGAGGCCTTCGTCGTCGACTGTCACGCCGGCGCCGACCCGGCCTTCCGGCTCAACGTCCGGGTGGTCTGCGAGAACGCCTGGCACGCGCTGTTCGCGCGCAACATGTTCCTGCGCCCCTCGCACGCGGCGCTGAGCGAGTTCGATCCCGACTTCACCATCGTCCAGGTGCCCGGGCTGCACGCCGACCCCGAGGTCGACGGCACCAAGACCGAGTGCTTCGTGCTGGTCAGCTTCGAGCGCCGGCTGGTCCTGATCGGCGGCACCTCCTACGCCGGCGAGATCAAGAAGTCGGTCTTCTCGGTGCTGAACTACCTGCTGCCCCGGCAGGACGTGCTGCCGATGCACTGCTCGGCGAACATCGGCCCGAACGGCGACACGGCGATCTTCTTCGGCCTGTCCGGCACCGGCAAGACGACCCTGTCGGCCGACGGCACGCGCACGCTGATCGGCGACGACGAGCACGGCTGGTCCGAGCACGGCGTCTTCAACTTCGAGGGCGGCTGTTACGCCAAGGTGATCCGCCTGTCGGCCGAGGCCGAGCCGGAGATCCACGCGACGACCCACCGCTTCGGCACGGTGCTCGAGAACGTGGTCATGGATCCCGAGACCCACGTCCTCGACCTCGACAGCGCGCACTTCACCGAGAACACCCGCGCCTCCTACCCGATCGACTTCATCCCGAACGTCAGCGACTCGGGCCAGGGCGGCCTGCCGAAGAACATCGTCATGCTGACCGCCGACGCCTTCGGCGTGCTGCCGCCGATCTCGCGGCTGACGCCGGAGCAGGCGATGTACCACTTCCTGTCGGGCTACACCGCGCGGGTCGCCGGCACCGAGAAGGGCGTCGGCAGCGAGCCGAAGGCGACCTTCTCGACCTGCTTCGGCGCCCCCTTCATGCCGCGCCACCCGAGCGTCTACGCCAAGATGCTCGGCGCCAAGATGGCCAAGACCGGCGCCAACTGCTGGCTGGTCAACACCGGCTGGTCGGGCGGCGCCTACGGCGTCGGCAAGCGCATGGCGATCGGCCACACCCGGACGCTGGTGCGCGCCGCGCTCAACGGCGGCCTGGAGAAGGTCGAGTTCTTCACCGACCCGCACTTCGGCCTCGCCGTGCCGAAGTCCTGCGAGGGCGTGCCGAGCGAGGTGCTGGACCCGCGCCAGACCTGGAAGGACAAGCTGTCCTACGACCAGACCGCGCGCGAGCTGACCCGGCGCTTCGAGCAGAACTTCAAGCAGTTCGAGCCCTACGTCGGCGACGAGGTCAAGGCCGCGGGCATCTACGCCGCGGCCTGATCGCGCCGCGGAGCGGACGCGAAAAGGGCGGAGCCGACGGCTCCGCCCTTTTTCGATTCCCTGCCTCCCCGGGAGACGGCAGCGCCGCTCAGCCCAGCACGTACTCGTGGCCGTCCCAGCTGTACTCGGTGACGCTGCTGTTGTGGTCGCCGCGCAGGTTGATCGTGTCGATCTCGCTGGAATTGAAGGTGATCGAGCCGTCTCCGCCGTCGAGCGAGACCGTCCAGCTGCCGTTGCCGTTGTCGGTGAAGGTCACGTCGTCGGCATAGACGCCGTTGCCGGAGTGGCTCCAGCTGGGCGCGATGACCAGGCCGTTGGTGCCGCTGGCGCCGTCGCTGATCGTGTCGTTCCCCTCGCCGCGCAGGAAGTAGTAGACGTCGTAGCCCTCGCCGCCGGCCAGGGTGTCGTTGCCGGAACCGCCGTAGAGATAGTCGGTGCCGCCGCCGCCGTAGATCTTGTCGTTGCCCTCGCCGCCCCAGATCCAGTCGGTCCCGGCGCCGCCGTAGATGCTGTCGTTGCCGTTGCCGAACAGCGAGACCACGTCGCTGCCGTCGCCGCCGTAGACCGTCAGGCTGACGTCCTGGCTGCTCAGCCGGTCGCCGATCAGGGTGTCGTCGCCGGCGCCCAGGTCGACGACCTCGAACTGGCCGGCCTGCGACTGCCAGGCATGGCTGCCGTCGCGGAAGGCGGCGTCGTCCAGGTAGATCGAGTCGTCGGCGCCGGTGCCCATCAGGGTGTCGTGGCCCTCGCCGCCGCGCAGCGTCGTGTCCTGCCAGTCCCAGGCGATGACGTCGTCGCCGGCACCGCCGATCTGCACGTCGGCGCCGAGGCCGCCGTCGAGGATGTCGTTGCCGTCGCCGCCGTAGAGGAAGTCGCTGCCGCCGCCGGACGACAGGCTGTCGGCGCCGCCGCCGCCGTAGAGCGTATCGGCGCCGCTGCCGGTCGAGATGAAATCGCCGCCGTCGCCCGATACGCTGCTGAGGAAATCGCCGTAGATCAGGTTGTCGCCGTCGCCGCCGACGATGTGGTCGGCGTTGCCGCCGCCGTAGATCGTGTCCGAGCCCGAGCCCGCGGTGATGCTGTCGGCGCCGTCCGACGAGTTGGTCGAGGTGAAGTCGCCGTAGATCAGGTTGTCGCCGTCGCCGGCCTGGATGACGTCGGCATCGCCGCCGCCGTAGATCGTGTCGGAGTCGCTGCCGCTGGTGATGTTGTCGACGCCGTCCGACGAATTGGGCGAGGTGAAATCGCCGTAGATCAGGTTGTGGCCCTCGCCGGCGTCGATGTGGTCGCCGGCGCTGCCGCCGAAGATCGTGTCGCTGCCGGCCGCCGCGACGATCGTGTCGGCGCCGTCCGTCGAGTTGGGCGAGCCGTAGTCGCCGTAGACCAGGTTGTCGCCGCCGCCCGCGTCGATGTAGTCGGCGTAGCTGCCGCCGTAGATCGTGTCGTTGCCGCCGAGGGCGGTGATGTGGTCGGCGCCGTCGGCCGAGTTCGGCGAGGCCCAGTCGCCGTAGACCAGGTTGTCCCCGGCGCCCGCGTCGATGTGGTCGGCCGCGCCGCCGCCGTAGATCGTGTCGTCGCCGCCCAGGGCCGTGATCGTGTCGGCGCCGTCGTTCGGGCCGGCCGAGACCGCGTCGCCGAAGATCAGGTTGTTGCCCGCGGCGGCGTCGATCACGTCGCTGCCGCCGTCGCCGTACAGCGTGTCGTCGCCGCCGGCGGCCTGGATCAGGTCGTTGCCGTCGCCGCCGTTGCTGTAGCCCAGGTCGCCGTGGATCAGCAGCGAGTCGTTGCTGGCCGAGACGAGGTGGTCGTTGCCGAAGCCGCCGTAGAGCGTATCGGCGCCGCCGCTGCCGCCGTCCAGGCTGTCGTCGCCGCCACCGCCGTAGAGCATGTCCTTGCCCGTGCCGCCGGTGATGTGGTCGGCGCCGTCGTAGCTGCCGCCGTCGACATAGTCGCCGTAGACGGTGTTGGTGCCGTTGCCGGCGGCGATCGTGTCGGCCCCGCCGCCGCCGTAGAGCGTGTCGTTGCCGTCGCCCGCCGTGATGCTGTCGGCGCCGTCCGAGGCGCCGCCGTAGAGGCTGTCGCCGTAGACTAGGTTGTTGCCGCCGCCGGCGTCGACGGAGTCGCTGCCGCCGCCGCCGTAGATCGTGTCGCTGCTCGAGCCGGCCGCCAGCGTGTCGTTGCCGTCGTCGCTAGCGCCGTAGGCGAGGTCGCCGTAGAGCAGGTTGCTGCCCTCGCCGCCGTAGACCGTGTCGCTGCCCTGGCCGCCGTAGGCCGTGTCGTTGCCGCCGCCGCCGTCCAGGAAGTCGTCGTAGAAGCCGGCCGGCCTGGAGGCGTAGCCGCTGTCCTGGTAGGCGAGGTCGCCGTAGAGGACGTCGTTGCCGCTGCCGCCGAACAGCTGGTCCTGGCCGCCGGCGCCGACCAGCGAATCGCCGCCGCTACCGCCGTAGAGCGTGTCGTTGCCGTCGGTCGAGGCGTACCAGCCGTTGTCGCCGTAGAGCGTGTCGTTGCCCTTGAGGCCGGACAGCAGGTCGCTGCCACCGTTCCCGTAGATCGCGTCGGATCCCGAGGTCCCGGTGTAGCTGTCGTCGCCGCTGCCGCCGTAGTAGCTCGCCATGCCGGTCCCGAGCGAGTCCCCTTCCCCAGCGCTCCGTTGCGAGCGCGCACCAAACGGCCCGGAGACACCCCTCCGAGCCGAATGTAACGTAATCGAAAACGGCCCGCCTCACAAGTAGATCAGAGGATTCGGAGATCGTGTCTCGCGGGGGTAGCGGTCAGACCTGGACGTACTCGTCGCCGTCCCACTCGTACTCGGTGACGCTGGCGTTGTCGTCGCCGCGCAGGTTGATCGCGTCGATCTCTCCCGCCTCGAAGGTCACCGCGCCGCCGCTGCCGCCGTCGATCGTGATCGTCCAGCTGCCGTCGCCGTTGTCGGTGAAGGTCACGTCGTCGGGGTAGACGCCGTTGCCGAGGTCGTCCCAGCCCGGTGCGATGACCAGGCCGTTGGCGCCGCCGGCGCCGCCGTCGGCGATCCGGTCGGTGCCGTCGCCGCGCAGGAAGTAGTAGACGTCGTAGCCGTCGCCGCCGATCAGGCTGTCGTCGCCGGTGCCGCCATAGAGGTAGTCGGTCTCGGCGCCGCCCTCGATCCGGTCGTTGCCCGCGCCGCCCCAGATCCAGTCGGTCCCGGCGCCGCCGTAGATGCTGTCGTTGCCCTGGCCGAACAGCGAGATCACGTCGACGCCCTCGCCGCCGTAGACCGACAGGCTGACGTCCTGGGTGCTGATGCGGTCGCCGATCAGGGTGTCGTCGCCGGCACCGAGGTCGACGGCCTCGAACTGGCCGGCCTGCGACTGCCAGCCCTCCTCGCCGTCCCGCAAGGCGGGGTCGTCCAGGTAGATCGAGTCGTCGGCGCCGGTGCCCATCAGGGTGTCGTGGCCCTCGCCGCCGCGCAGCGTCGGGTCCTGCCAGTCCCAGTAGACGACGTCGTCGCCGGCACCGCCGATCTGGACGTCGGCGCCGAGGCCGCCGGTCAGGACGTCGTTGCCGCCGCCGCCGTAGAGCGTGTCGTTGCCGGCCCCGCCGTCCAGGGAATCGTCATCGCCCGCGCCGCCGTAGGGATCGACGTAGCCGTAGAGCAGGTCGTCGCCCGCGCCGGCGGACAGGCTGTCCGCGCCGCCGCCGCCGTAGAGCGTGTCGGCGCCCTCGCCGGTCGTGATGGTGTCGGCACCGTCGTAGCTGCCGCCGTAGGGAAGGTCGCCGTACACGACGTTGTCGCCGGCCCCGGCGTCGATCACGTCGCCGCCGCCGCCGCCGTAGACCTGGTCGCCGCCGGCGCCGGTCTGGATGACGTCGGCGCCGTCCTCGGCGCCACTGTAGGCCTGGTCGCCATAGACCAGCAGGTCGGCGGCGCTGCTCGAATGGATGTGGTCGCTGCCGGTGCCGCCGTACAGGCTGTCGGCGCCGCCTGCGCCGCCCTCCAGGCTGTCGTCGCCGCCGCCGCCGTAGAAGACGTCCCTGCCACCGCCGCCGGTGATGCTGTCGGCGCCGTCGTAGGCGCTCTCCGAGGTGCCGTCGCCGTAGACCAGGTTCTCGCCGCCGCCGGCGACGATCACGTCGCCGCTGCCGCCGCCGTAGACCGTGTCGGCCCCCTCGCCCGCCGTGATCGTGTCGGCGCCGTCGCCGGCACCGCCGTAGGTGCCGTCGCCGTAGATCAGGTTGTCGCCGCCGCCGGCGTCGATCGTGTCGCCCGCGCCGCCGCCGTGGATCGTGTCCGCGCCGTCGCCCACCGCGATCGTGTCGGCGCCGTCGCCGGCGCCGCCGTAGGTGTCGTCGCCATAGACCAGCTGGGCCGCCGAGCCGCTGTTCGAGATCACGTCGGCGCCGCTGCCGCCGTAAAGGCTGTCGGCGCCGCCGCCGCCCTGCAGCAGGTCGTTGCCGGCGCCGCCGTAGAGCGTGTCGTTGCCGCTGCCGCCGTAGAGCGCGTCGTCGCCGTCGTCGCTGCCGCCGTAGGACAGGTCGCCGTAGAGGACGTTCTCGCCCTCGCCGCCGTAGATCGTATCGTCACCCTGGCCGCCGAAGGCGGTGTCGTCGCCGCCGCCGGCGTCGATCGTGTCGTTGTAGTAGTCCGCCGGCCGGGCGGCGTAGCTGCTGTCCTCGTAGGCCAGGTCGCCGTAGAGGATGTCTGCGTCGGCGCCGCCGGACAGCAGGTCGCGGCCGCCCGCGCCGATCAGGGAATCGCTGCCCGCGCCGCCGTAGATCGTGTCGTCGCCATCGTCGGCGCTGTACCAGTTGTTGTCGCCGAGCAGCTTGTCGTTGCCGGCGCCGCCGTCGATCGTGTCGCTGCCGGCACCGCCGGAGATCGAGTCCTTGCCGTCCAGGCCGGACAACAGGTCGTCGCCGGCGAGACCTTCGATACGGTCGTTGGCCGTCGTCCCGACATAGGTGTCGTTGCCGCTGGTACCGGTGTAGTTGGCCATGCCTCGGTCTGCCTGTGCCGCCCCGCCCCCGCCGCTTTCCCGAACCGGCCGGGACGGACGCGAAAAAGCTCGGACAGACGCGTCCGAGCCGATCCGGACTTGGTAGCGGGCAGGCTACGCCACAAGTAGTTTACAATCGGATGATCTGGCTCAATCCGGTGACGGACCGCGCTTCGCCACCGTCTCGCTTCGAGACTCGAAGAAGAATGCCCCGGAAACAGGCATCCGGGCCGCCGGATCACGGACCCTCGACTTGACGGCTGCCTCGGCAGCGGGCCCGCGGCCGGCTACTCTGCTGTGGACAGGCGCAGAAACAGCAGCCGCGTCTTGCCGTAGCGGCGGTCGTCGAGCGACTCGAAGCCCTCCGGCAGCGGCGGCGTCTCCGCCTTGAGCAGCTCGACCACGACCAGGGTCTCCGGCCCGATCCAGCCGGCCGAGCGCAGGGCCTCGAGCGCGGGACCGACCAGGCCCTGGTTGTAGGGCGGGTCGAGCAGCACCAGGCCGGCCGGCCGCTCGGCCGGCGGCGGATGCAGGGCGTCGCGCTCGACGATCCGGCAGCGCGCGGCGACCCCCAGGCTGCGGACGTTGGCGCGCAGCGCATTCAGGGCCGGGGCCGCGCGCTCGATGAAGACCGCCTCGGCGGCGCCGCGCGACAGCGCCTCCAGCCCGAGGGCGCCGGTGCCGGCGAAGGCGTCGAGCACCAGGGCCCCGGTCAGCGGCGAGACGCCGTCGCTGAGCCGGCCGCCCTCGAGGATGCCGAACAGCGCCTCGCGGGTGCGGTCGGCGGTCGGCCGTACCGCCTGGCCCTCGGGCGCGACCAGGGGCCGGCCGCGCAGGCTACCGGCGACGATCCGCATCGCCGGCTCCCTTGCCGCGGGCGGCGGGCTTGCGTCCGGACGCCTTGCGGGCGGCCGCCGCCTTGCGGTGGCCGGGGCGGGGCTTCGGCGGCTTCGCCTTGGCCGTGCCGACCTTGCGCTTGGCGGGCGTGCGGACGCCGCCGGCGGTGCTGCCGAGCTGCTCGGCGAGCATGCGCGCCGGCACCTCCTCCAGCGCGCCGCGCGGCAGGCCGCCGAGCTGGAAGGGGCCGTAGGCGAGGCGGATCAGCCGGTTGACGCGGTAGCCGAGATGCTCGCACACCCGCCGGATCTCGCGGTTCTTGCCCTCGGTCAGGGCCATGGTCAGCCAGGCATTGTCGCCGCGCTGGGAATCGAGCCGGGCGCGGATCGGGCCGTAGGCGACGCCCTCGACGACCAGGCCGTCGGCGAGCTGCGCCAGGACCGCTTCCTCGACCCGGCCGAAGACGCGCACCCGATAGCGCCGCACCCAGCCGGTCGCCGGCAGCTCGAGCCGGCGCTTGAGCGCGCCGTCGTTGGTCAGCAGCAGCAGGCCCTCGGAGTTCATGTCGAGCCGGCCGATCGGCATCAGCCGCGGCAGCTCCGCCGGGAAGCCCTCGTAGATCGTCGGCCGGCCTTGGGGGTCGCGCGCCGTGGTCAGCAGGCCGCGCGGCTTGTGGAAGCGGAACAGGCGCGACGCCTCCGGCTCGGGCAGCGGCTTGCCGTCGACGGCGAGGCGCTGGCCGGGCGCGACCAGGGTCGCCGGGCTGTCGAGCCGCCGGCCGTCGAGCGTGACCCGGCCGGCGGCGATCAGCGCCTCGGCGTCGCGCCGCGAGCAGAGGCCGGAGCGCGCGATCGCCTTGGCGACACGCTCGGCAGCCGCCGGCGCCGGACCGGCCTCGGCGGCCTCCGCGTCGTCGTCCGGTCCGGGTCCTGGCGGGGTCGCGCTCAGATCCGGTTCTCGTCGAAATCGGCGCAGGACAGCCCGAAGGCCACGAGCCCCTCCTCCAGGAAGTCGGCCAGACGCGGCATGCCGAGCAGGTAGCCGGCGGTGCGCTCGTTGTGCTGGTCGGCCGCGGCCTCCAGGGCGTCGTCCCACTCTTCCATGTCGTAGTCGCCGCGGCCCAGCCAGGCCAGGGCGACCATCTCGATCTGCTCGTCCTCGGGCAGCGCCTCGATGAAGCCGGTCAGCTCCTCGCGCAGCGGGTCGAGCTCCTCCTCGCCGTCCTCGAGCTCGTCGAAGGCCTCCTCGTGGTCGAGGTCGGGCTTGTCTTCCTCCTCGGCATCGGGGTCCTCGATCAGGTCCTCCTCCTCGAGCTCGCGGAAGCGGGCTACGACGAAGCAGACCTTGTCAGGATCGATATCCAGGCTCGCCATGGCTTCTCCCCTCTCCGGCGGGCGGCTCCACCCTTCGAGCGTCGGGCCGGATTCGCGTGATCGATCCGGTCCGGCGCTCCGCGCCTCTGTTAGCGCGAAGCTTGACGGCAAAGCAATCGCGGGGCTCATGTCCTCCGCCATGGACGCTGCGCCGAGCGAAGAACCTTCGTCACCGATGGCCGACGCGCTGGACTGGGCGCGCCGCGCCGCCACCGTCGGCGAGGTGCCGGTCGGCGCGGTCCTGCTCGACGCGCGGGGCCGCCTGCTGGCGGCGGCGCACAACCGGGTCGAGACCGACCGCGATCCTACGGCCCATGCCGAGCTGCTGGCGATCCGCGCCGCCGCGCGGCGGCTCGGGGCACCGCGCCTGACCGGCTGCCGGCTCTACGTGACGCTGGAGCCCTGCGCCATGTGCGCCCAGGCGATCGCCCTGGCGCGCATCGAGCGGCTGGTCTTCGGGGCCTACGATCCGAAGGGCGGCGGCGTCGAGCACGGCGCGCGGATCTTCGAGCAGCCGACCTGCAACCACCGGCCGGAGGTCATCGGCGGCGTGCTGGAGCGCGACTGCGGCGCGCTGCTGAAGGATTTCTTCCGGGCGCGCCGCTGAAGCGCCCCGGCGGCCGTCAGTTCAGCTTGGCGGCGACGTCCTGGATCGACCTGGCGGTCACCTCGGCGATCCGCGCCTCGTCGAGATTCTCGGCGATCAGGCGGGATGCGGCCGCGACCGCGGCGTCGACGGCGTGGTTGCGGACCTGGTTGAGCGCCTCGAGCTCGGCCTGGCGGATCTTCTCCTCGGCCATGTGGCGGCGCCGCTCGATCGACTGCTCGAGCTCCTTCTGCGCAGTCTCGCGCATGCGCTCCGACTCGTGCCGGGCGTGCTCGACGATCTGCTTGGCCTCCTCGATCGCGTCGCGCTGGCGGCGCTTCGACTCGGCGAGCAGCTTCTGGGCCTCCTCGCGGAGCGACTGGGCCTCCTCGAGCTCGCGGCGGATGCGCTCGCCGCGGGCGTCGAGCGCCGCCAGGATCGGCTTCAGGCCCTTCCAGAGGATCGTCCCGAGGACGATCAGCAGCGCGAGGGCGAGCCAGGTGTATTCACTGGAGAACATGGCTTGCTACCTCTGCACGACAGCGTCGACGGCCTTGGACACCTGCTGGTCCGGCGGGGTGACGCCGATCAGCTTGTCGGTCAGCGCGACGGCCACGCTGGCGGCGACGCTCTTCAGGTTGCCCTCGGCCTCGGCCCGCGCCTTGGCGATGCGGTCCTCGTCGGCCTTGATCCGCTCGGCCAGCTTGGCGTCCTCGGCGGCGTTGCGCTTGTCGGCCTCGACCTGCCAGGCCTCCTGCGCCTTGCGCAGCAGGTCCAGGGCCTCGGAGCGGGCCGTCTGCAGGCCGCGCTCGTAGTCGGCCATGACCTGATCGGCCTCGCCCTTCAGCTTCTCGGCGCGGCTGAGGTCGTCGTCGATCTTGTCCTGCCGCTCCTCCATGGTGCCGGCGATCCGGGGCAGGATCACGCGGGCGACCATGACGTAGAGCAGGGCGAAGGTGACGATCGCCCAGAACACCTGGCTCGGGAAGGTGTCGGTCTGCGAGATCTGCGGCAGGCCCTTGTGGGCGGCTTCGCCCGCTTCCTGAGCCAGGCTCGGCAGCGCCGACAGCAGACCGCCGGCCACCGTGAGCACGGCGGCCGCCTTCTGCAGCGGCGTCGTCGGG
Organism: Tistlia consotensis USBA 355; assembly: GCF_900177295.1. Lineage (GTDB taxonomy): Bacteria > Pseudomonadota > Alphaproteobacteria > Kiloniellales > DSM-21159 > Tistlia > Tistlia consotensis. The sequence goes on along the minus strand of NZ_FWZX01000024.1, from coordinate 25,838 downwards.
AACGGGCTGGGAATGCGCCGCATGGCGTTCCGGCTCCTTCGCGAGGGGATCGGCTGTCTCGGTGTCGTTCGGCGCGGGACGCCCGGCCGGCCGGCCGGCGTCCGCGCCGAGGACGCGACGATCAGCCGAACAGGACCAGCAGGGCGACGACCAGCGCGTAGATCGCGATGGCTTCCGTCACCGCGAAACCGATCCAGATGTTCGCGCCGATCTCGTCCTTGGCGGCGGGATTGCGCGCGATCGCGGTGAAGTAGTTGCCCCAGACCTGGCCCACGCCCAGGCCGGCACCGATCATGCCCAGCGTCGCCAGGCCCGCGCCGATCATCTTGGCGGCTTCGATTTCCATGTTTCCGGCTCCTCGTCAGTCGTTCATGTCAAGGGATTGAACAAGCCAGCCCCCGGCGCGCGGCCCCGCCGCGCCCCCGGCGGTCAGTGCAGGTGGATCGCGTCGTGCAGGTAGACGCAGGTCAGGATCGTGAAGATGTAGGCCTGCAGCACCGCGACCAGCAGCTCCAGCACGGTGATGCCGACCAGCGCCGCCAGCGGCACGACGCCGGCCAGGCCCATCAGCAGGACGAAGCCCGCGAAGACCTTCAGCATGATGTGCCCGGCCATCATGTTGGCGAAGAGACGCACCGAGAGGCTGACCGGCCGCGACAGGTAGGAGATCAGCTCGATCGGCACCAGGATCACCGAGGTCCACAGCGGCGCGCCGTGCGGGAAGAACAGGCGCAGGAAGCCCAGCCCGTGGCGCGCGAAGCCGATCACCGTGACCGCGATGAAGATCACGAAGGCCATGAAGAAGGTGACGATGATGTGGCTGGTGTAGGTGAAGCTGTGCGGGATGATGCCCAGCACGTTGCCGAACAGGGTGAACATGAACAGCGTGAAGACGAAGGGGAAGTACCGGCGCCCCTCGGTCCCGACGTTGTCGCGCACCATGTTGGCGACGATCTCGTACATCAGCTCGGCGACGGACTGCAGGCGGCCGGGAACCAGCTGCCGCCCGCCGGTGGCGAGCACGAAGAACAGCCCAATCAGGCCGATCGCGATGGCCATCCAGAGCGCCGAGTTGGTGAACGACAGGTCGACGCCGCCGACGTTCACCGGCACGATCGAATGGATCTGGAACTGGTGCAGCGGATCGACAGGAAAAACCTTGTCGGGGGTCTCAGGCAACTCGGCCAACGTCTTCCCTCACCCTCGTCGTTCATCGGCGGCCGGGGGCCCGGCCTGCGCCTTCTCTGCCTTGCGCCGGCGCTCCAGCTCCTTGGCGGTGCGCACGACATTGTAGAACGCCGTCATCACGCCCAGCACGACGAACAGCAGCATCAGCCAGGGCTTGGTCCCCAGCCAGGTATCGAGCAGCAGCCCGATCCCTATCGACACCGCCAGGGCCGCGACCATCTCGCTGGCGATGCGCAAGCCCACCGCCAGCCCGTTGGTACCGCCCCCGGCCAGTGACCCGACCCGCCGCCGGCCGTCGTCGCGACGCTTGCGCGCCGCCGAGATCCTCGCTTCCAGCCTCCCGCCACTCCCGTCTCCGGGACGCGGCTCGTCGCCGTCGGTCATGCGCGCCACTCCTTCCGGCCGGCTGGGCCGACCTCTCCGTGCCGCGGACGCCCGCCGACCCGACCCGACTTGAGGCCTCGGGTGCGCCGGAAAGCGCGCGCACCATACGGACGGGCTGTTGAGGCGTCAAGCCTGGATGCCGCGCTCGCGAAGACGGGGCAAGTCATTGAGGAAAAAAGGATAATTCGATCCACCCCAGGCCCGGGCGCCGGCATATGGCGGCTCAGGCGGTCTCGCGCAGCGCCGCCGCGCGCTCCAGGTCGACGGAAACCAGCTGGCTGACGCCCCGTTCGGCCATGGTGACGCCGAACAGCCGGTCCATGCGCGCCATGGTCAGGCGGTGGTGGGTGATGACCAGGAAGCGGGTCGACAGCGAGTGCGCCAGCTCCTCGACCAGGCTGCAGAAGCGGTCGACGTTGGCGTCGTCGAGCGGCGCGTCGACCTCGTCGAGCACGCAGACCGGCGCCGGATTGGTCATGAACACGGCGAACAGCAGGGCGATCGCCGTCAGGGTCTGCTCGCCGCCCGAGAGCAGCGACAGCACCTGCAGCTTCTTGCCCGGCGGCGAGGCCATGATCTCCAGGCCGGCGTCGAGCGGGTCGTCGCTCTCGGTCAGGGTCAGATGCGCCCGGCCGCCGCCGAACAGCCGCTCGAACAGCACGCCGAAGTGCTTGTTGACCAGCTCGAAGGCGGCGAGCAGCCGCTCGCGGCCCTCGCGGTTCAGGCTGCCGATGGCCTGGCGCAGCCGGCCGATCGCCGCGATCAGGTCCGCGCGCTCGGTGTTGAGGCCGTCGATCCGCTCGCCGATCTCCTGGGCCTCGGTCTCGGCGCGCAGGTTGACCGGCCCGATCGCCTCGCGCTCGCGGATCAGGCGCTGGACCCTGCTCTCGACCTCGGGGCGCGAGGGCAGCTCCTGGTCGGGCGCGACCTCGGCCAGGCGCAGCAGCCCCTCGAGCCTGACCTCGAGCTGCTGGGCGACCTGCTGGGCCAGGGCCTTCAGCGCCTGCTCCGTCTGCTCGACCCCGCCTTCGGCGCGCACCATCAGCTCGCGCGCCTTGCCGAGCTCCTGCTCGGCGACGCGCAGCGCCCGGTCGGTCTCGCCCTGGGCCGCCTCGCCGAGCGCCAGGCCGTCGGCGGCCTGCTTGCGCGCCGCCTCCGCCCGCTCGATCTGCTCGGACAGCGCGCCCCGGCGGGCGGTGATCTCGGCCGGCCGCTCGGCGAGGCCGGCCAGCTCGGCCTGCAGGCGCTGGCGGCGCTCCGCGAGCTCGGCCTGGTGGCGCTCGGTCTCCTCGATGCGCCGGCGCCAGCTCGCCGATTCGCGGCCGATCGCCAGCAGCCGCTCCTGGCGCGTCTCGGCCTCGCGGGCCAGACGCTGCAGGTCGGCCTCGGCGCTGGTCAGCGCGGCACGGCGCTCGGCGAGGGCGGCGCGCAGCTCGTGGACCCGCGCCTGGGCCTCGGCGAGATCCGGCAGCGCCGCCCGGTCCGCCTCGGCCGCCGCCAGTGCCGCCTCGGCCTCGGCGACCTCGCCGGCGACCCGCTCGGCCGATTCGGCGAGCGCCGCCAGGCGCTGCTCGGCCGCCGCCTGGCGCGCCGCGAGGCGCCCGGCCTCGGCGCGCGCCCGGTCGAGGGCGGCGAAGGCCGAGCGCTGGCGCTCGCGGGTCGCGCGCTCGGCGGCGACGCGGGCCTCGCTCTCGGCCTTGGCCTCGGCCATCGCAGTGCGCGCCGCCTCGACCGGGCCGGCAACCTGCGCCCGCTCCCGGCGCAGCTCGGCCAGACGGTTGCGCTGCTCCAGGCGCTGGGCCGCGGCGGTCGGCGCGCCGGCCGCGGCGACGTAGCCGTCCCAGCGCCACAGCGCGCCGCCCTTGGTGACCAGTCGCTGGCCCGGGCCCAGGTCCGGCTGCAGCCGCGCCCCGGCGGCCTCGCTCTCGACGACACCGACCTGGGACAGGGCGCGGGCCAGCACCGCCGGCGCCTCGACCAGCTCGGAGAGCGGCCGCGCGCCCGCCGGCAGCGGCCGTGCCTCGCGGAACGGCGGCAGGGTCAGCCAGTGCACCGGCGCCGCCTCGTCGGCCGGCACCTCCAGGTCCTCGCCGAGCGCGGCGCCCAGCGCCGCCTCGTAGCCGGACGAGACGGTCACTGAATCGAGCAGCGGCGGCCAGAGGTCGCCGCTCGGCCGCTGCAGCAGCTTGTCGAGGGCCTGGATCTCGGCGTCGAGCGTGTGCAGCGCCCGGTCGCGCTGCTGCATCTCCTCGCGCGCCTCGGCCTCGGCCTGCTGCGCCGCCTGGGTCGCCGCCTCGGCCAGCTCCAGCTCGCGGCGCGCCGTCTCCAGGGCGCGCTCGGCCTCGCCGACCGCGGTCTCGGCGGCCTCGACCTCGGCGGCGAAGGCGGAGTTGGCCTCGGCCTCGCCGCGCTCGCGGCCGACCCGCTCGAGCTGCTCGCGCAGGCGCGCCAGGCGCTGGCCGAGCTCCTGGACACGGCGCTCGACCGCCCGTCCCTGGGCCTCGCCCTCGGCGATGGCCTTGGCGGCCGCGGCATGCTCACCCTCCAGCCGGGCGACCTCTGCGGCCTGCCCGTCGCGCAGCTGCTGGCGCTCCTCGCGCGCCGCGCCCTCGCCGGCCGCGGCCTGCTCCAGCCGCTGGCGCTCCTCGCCGAGGCGCGTCTCGGCCTCGACCGCGTCCTCGGCCAGGGCGCCGCTGCGCGCCAGGTCGGCGTCGAGCTGGGCGAGCCGCTCGCCCGCCTGGCGCTGCGCCGCCTCGATCTCCGCCTTCTGACGGTCGAGGCTGTCGCGCTCGCTGAGCAGGCGCTGCAGGGCGGCGGCGGCTTCCGCCTCGCCCTGGCGCAGGCTCGGCAGGGCCGCTGCCGCCTCGCTCTGGCGCGTCGCGGCGGTCGCCGCCAGCTCGGTCAGCTCCGCGACCTTGCCCTGGATCGCCGCCAGGTCGCCGCGCGCCTGGGCGACGCGGCCCTTCGCCGCCTCGGCGTCGATGTGGAACAGCACCGCCTCGCTGCGCCGCAGCTGGTCGGCGATGTTGCGGTAGCGCGTCGCCTGGCGGGCCTGCCGCTTCAGGCCCTGCAGCTGGGTCTCCAGCGTGCCGATGACGTCGTCCAGGCGCTCCAGGTTGGTCTCGGCCGCCTTGAGCCTCAGCTCCGCCTCGTGCCGGCGCGAGTGCAGGCCGGAGATGCCGGCCGCCTCCTCCAGCAAGGCCCGGCGCTCCGAGGGCTTGGCGTTGATGATCGCGCCGATCCGGCCCTGGCCGACGATGGCCGGCGACTGCGCGCCGCTGGCCGCGTCGGCGAACAGCAGCTGGACGTCACGGGCGCGCACCTCGCGGCCGTTGATCCGGTAGAGCGAGCCCTTCTCCCGCTCGATGCGCCGGACGATCTCGAGGTCGTCGTCCTTGTTGAAGGCGGCCGGCGCCAGGCGGTCGCTGTTGTCGACCGACAGGGTGACCTCGGCAAGGTTGCGCGCCGGCCGGGCGCCGGTGCCGCCGAAGATCACGTCGTCCATGCCGGAGCCGCGCATGCGCTTGGCCGAGGTCTCGCCCATGACCCAGCGCAGCGCCTCGACCAGGTTCGACTTGCCGCAACCGTTCGGCCCGACGATGCCGGTCATGCCCGGCTCGATCAGCAGCTCGGTGGGATCGACGAAGGACTTGAAGCCTGAGAGTCGGAGTCTGTGAAACTGGACCAAGCCTTCGGTCGCTCCCGAGGGACGCGCCGGCCGAGCCGGCGCCCGCCGCTACGCGCCGCCGTAAGCCTTCTTGAGCTCGGCGGAGAACTCGTCGTAGGGCAGGGCGCCTTCGACCTTGCGCTCGTTGATGATGAAGGTGGGGGTCGCCTCGATCTTGAAGGTGTCGCGGCCGGCGATGACCCGCTGCAGCAGGGCGTCGATCGCCTTCTGGTCCTTGATGCAGGCCTCGAAGCGGTCGTGGCCGAGGCCGGCGAGGGCAGCGCGCTGGCCGAGGGCGGCCAGGGGGTCGCTGGCCCGCGCCCAGGTCTCCTGGTCGGCGAACAGCATCTCGATGTAGGCGAAGAAGGCCTTGTCCGAGCCCAGGCAGTCGGCGGTCACCGCGGCGAGCAGGGCCAGCTTGTCGAGCGGGAAGTGGCGGAACACCAGGCGCGCCTTGCCGGTGTCGATCCAGTCCTTCTCGACCTTGGGCAGGACCTCCTTGGAGAAGTGCGCGCAGTGCGGGCAGGTCAGCGAGGCGTACTCGAAGATCGTGACCGGCGCGTCGGCCTTGCCCATGACGTGATCGTCGGGATGGACGACCTTGGGATCGAAGGCCGGGGCGGCCGTGCCCGACTCGCTCTTGCTCGCGTCCTGGGCCATCGCCAGGCCGGCCGGAAGCAGCGGAGCGGCCAGGGCCGCCAACAAGATCGTCCTGCGTTTCATGGTCTCACCTACTATATGTTGATGCTAAGCAAGGCGACCGCCCTGCTCAAGCCCGGAGATATCCACAAGGCCGGCCTGCCGCCGTCCTGACGTTCAACGCCCGACATGGCGTCTGTCGTCGCGCATTCCGAGTCCGCCCGGCCTTGTAGCGCCTTCCGGTGCCCGCCCTGCTGATGCCAAGCGTCGCGGCCGGCCGCCAGTCACAAGGGCGTCAAGCGGGGCGCTGCCGGCCACCTCCCGGTCACTCGGAACGGTCGGCGTAGACCGCCGCGCCGAGCCGTTCCAGCACCTGGCGGAGCTCGGGATCCTCGACGGCGGCGGTGCGCGCCGCGACCCGGGCCGACTCGGCGGCCGACAGGGGCGCGCGCCGCGGCGTGGCGGCCGGCGCGGCGGTGCGCGGCAGCGGAGCCTGGACCAGCTTGACGCCGGCCAGCAGGCGATAGCCGAAGTGGCCGTTGATGCGCTCGACCAGCGGGCCGGTCAGGTGCTGCAGGTCGAGGGCGAAGGACGGCTCGACGGTCAGGGTCAGCACGCCGTCGCGGCGCTCGGCCGGATTCGGGAAGGCGAGTCGCAGCGGCCGGCTGCGCGCCGAGACCAGGGGGCCGGCGATCTGCGGCCAGTCGAGAATCAGCGTCGCCTCGGCGCGGCTGCGCCGGGCCATCAGGGGCCGGGTCAGGCCCGGCACCATGACACCGAGGGCACGCAGGCCCCGGCCCCTGGTCTCGTCGTCGTCCTTGCGCAAGGCGGTTCCCGCTGCTGGCGGCGGCCAGTATAGAGGAGCCCATGGACAGCCGGCCACCTCCGCCGCAGCCCGACAGCCCGACGGCCGAGACGGTCGCCGGCCGGCTGCTCGCCTGGTACGACCGCCACCGCCGCCGGCTGCCCTGGCGGGCCGGGCCGGGCGAGACGCCCGACCCCTACCGGGTCTGGCTGTCCGAGATCATGCTGCAGCAGACGACCGTGGCCACGGTCGGCCCCTACTTCGAGCGCTTCACGGCGCGCTGGCCGACGGTCGCGGCGCTCGCCGCGGCGCCGCTTGACGCCGTGCTCGCCGAATGGGCGGGGCTCGGCTACTACGCCCGCGCGCGCAACCTGCACGCCTGCGCCCGGGCCGTCGTCGAGCGCCACGGCGGCGCCTTCCCGGACGAGGAGGCGGCGCTGCTCGCCCTGCCCGGCGTCGGCGCCTACACCGCGGCCGCCGTCGCCGCGATCGCCTTCGACCGGCCGGCGAGCCCGCTCGACGGCAACATCGAGCGGGTCGTCGCGCGGCTCTTCGCCGTCGCCGAGCCGCTGCCCGGCGCCAAGCCCGAGCTGCGCCGCCTGGCCGCCACCCTGACCCCGAGCGCGCGTCCGGGCGACTACGCCCAGGCCGCCATGGACCTGGGCGCCACGGTCTGCCTGCCGGCGAAGCCGAAGTGCCTGCTCTGCCCGCTCGAAGCCGACTGCCGCGCCCGTGCCCTGGGCATCGCCGAGCGCCTGCCGGCGAAGGCGCCGAAGGCCGAGAGGCCGACCCGGCGCGGCGTCGCCTTCCTGGCCCGGCGCGCCGACGGCCGCGTCCTGCTGCGCCGTCGCCCCGACAAGGGCCTGCTCGGCGGCATGGCCGAGCTGCCCTCGACCGACTGGCGAACCGAGTCCTGGGCCGAGGCCGAGGCCCTGGGCAGCGCCCCGCTGCCGGCCGCCTGGGACGCGCTGCCCGGTCTGGTGCGCCACACCTTCACCCACTTCCACCTGGAGCTGGGGGTCTGGCGCGCGGAGCTGCCGGCGGCGACCGACTCGCCGGCCGGCGCGCGCTGGGTGCCGATCGACGGCCTCGCCGGCGAGGCCCTGCCGACCGTGATGCGCAAGCTGCTGCGCCACGGCCTCGCGTGACGGAGAGACGATGAGCACGCCCGAGGTGACCCGCGCCTTCGGCGCCGACGCCGGCGACTACGACCGGGCCCGGCGCCAGCTGATCCCCTGCTTTGACGGCTTCTACGGGGCGGCGCTGGCCGCCCTGCCCTTCGCCGCCGCCGAGTCGCCGGCGATCCTCGACCTGGGTGCCGGCACCGGCCTGTTCTCGGCGATGCTGCGCCAGGCCCTGCCCAGGGCGCGCCTGACCGTCACCGACGGCAGCGCCGAGATGCTGGCCCGGGCGCGCGAGCGCCTGGCCGGCGATCCGCTCGCCGAGTTCCGCAGCCTGGACTTCGCCACCGATGCCCTCGGCGGCCCCTGGGACGCGGTCGTCTCGGCGCTCGCCGTCCACCACCTGGACGATGCCGGCAAGCGGGCGCTCTACGGCCGGGTCCTCGCCGCGCTGAGGCCCGGCGGCGTCTTCGTCAACGCCGAGCAGGTGCTGGGCGGCAGCGAGGCCGAGGAGCGCGACTGGGCCCTCGACTGGCTGCTCCGGGTCAAGGCGGCCGGGGTCACCAACAAGGACCTGACGGCGGCGCAGGCACGCATGGCGCACGACCGCTGCGCGCCGCTCGGGCGCCAGCTCGGCTGGCTGCGCGACCTCGGCTTCGAGGCCGTCGCCTGCCCGTTCCAGGACAAGCGCTTCGCCGTGATCGCCGCCCGCAGGCCGGGCCAGAGAGGGCGCCGCTAGCCGAAGGTCACCTCGCCCTGCATCGCCAGCTCGCCCTGCGGGCCGGCGACCCAGACCGCGGCGGCGTCGCCGCTCGGCGCGCCGCAGACCGCGAAGGGCGCGGTGTCGAAGATCGGCGAGCGGGCGCGGAAGGCGAAGCCGGCGATCCGGCGCCCCGGCGCCTCGCGCCGCGCCAGGTCGACCATCAGGGTCGCCAGCAGGGGGCCGTGGACGATCAGGCCGGGATAGCCCTCGACGCCGGTCGCATAGGGCTGGTCGTAGTGGATGCGGTGGCCGTTGAAGGTCAGCGCCGAGTAGCGGAACAGCAGCACCGGCGTCGGCCGGATCTCGCGGCGCCAGGGCGCTTCCGCCGGCGCCGGCGCGGGGCCGGCCGCGGGCGGCGCGCCGGGCTGGGCGGCCTCGCGGTAGACGATGTCGTGCTCCTCCTCGATCGCCAGGCCCCCGGGACCCTCGATGCGGTGGCCGACCGTCACGAAGGCGAGGCGGCCGCTGCGCCCCGTCTTCTGTTCCACCTTCAGAATGGTCGAGGTCCGCCGCGCCGCCGCGCCGACCGGCAGCGGCGCGTGCCAGGTCAGGCGGCTGCCGGCCCACATGCGCCGCGGCAGCGGCAGCGGCGGCAGGAACTCGCCGCGCGCCGCATGGCCGTCCGGCCCGACTCCGGAGAGCGGCGGGAACTCCCAGAAATAGGCCCAGTGCCAGAGCTCGGGCAGCGGCCGGCCCTCGGCGAAGGCCGGGTCCGGGCTCTCCAGCGTGACGCGCAGCCCCTCGGCGCGATTGAGGTCGATGCGGTCCTCGGCCAGCCGCTCGCGCCCGATCCAGTCCTGGAAATCCCCGCTCATCGGCCGCCCGCCGCTCCCGGTTCCTCTGCTCGCGTCACGCCGCTGGCTCCTCTCGCGTCTTGGCTTCGGGCGCGAAGCTTAGCGGCGGAGCGGAGCGAGGGGAAAGGCGGCAATGACGGACTGGCTGGCGCCGCTGCTGATCGGTGCCCTGACGCAGAGCCCGCGCCCGGCCGCCGCCGCGGAACCGAAGGAGACAAGCATGTCCGACCAGCCCCCGACCCAGACGCCGACGCAGCAGCTCGCGGCCGCCCTGACCGCGGCGAGCACGGCCGTCGCCAAGCTCATGCAGACCCTCCAGCTCAGCCTCGGCGCCCTGCGCGAGGAGGGCTTCACGGCCCTGATGGTCGGCACGGTGCAGGACCAGGACCCAGACGTCCTGGTGCCGTCCTTCCCCAACGAGCCGAAGACCGGCGCCGACCTGATCTGGATCGACAAGGCGAGCGGCGGCAAGAAGCTGTTCCTGATCCAGGCCAAGCGGCTCAACCCCCTGACCCTGCAGTACGACGAGCTCGACCACACGGTCGGATCGACCGGCAAGCTGCAGGTCGATCTGCTGCTGGAGACGACGGCCGGCATCGACGAGGAGGCGCAGGACGAGGGCGGCTTCGCCAAGGCCTACTACTTCTTCTACAACTTCAATCCGCTGAGCAGCGCCGACAACGGCATCTTCTGGCTGCCGGCGGACGTCGTGAAGACCCTCGTGTCCCAGGGCAAGACCTCGCTGGCGGCGCTGAAGAAGAGCAGCTTCTACCAGCCGCTCTCGGCCTTCGCGAACGAGGTCGGGCTCGGCTGATCGCCCGGCGGCCACCCCCGCCTTCGCCTCTCGAAACCGGAGATCGCCCGTGCCATAAAGCTGTCCGCCGAGGGTGCGGTCGCGGCGCGTCGACTGATGCGGCGCGCCCATCGCCCCCTCGAAACCGTACGACAGCAGAAAGCCGCGCGATGTCCGAGGCCCCGCGCCCTTCCCCCCTCCTCCGCCCCGCCTTCACCGGCCTGCTCGAGGCGCTGCCGGCGACCACGCCCTTCGTCGGCCCGGAGACCCTGGAGCGGCGGCGCGGCGGCGTCTTCGCGCTGCGCCTCGGCGCCAACGAGTCGGCCTTCGGCGTCTCGCCGCGGGTCCAGGCCGTGCTGCACCGGGAATCGGAGCGCGCCAACTGGTACTGCGACCCGGAGCACCACGAGCTGCGCGAGGCGCTGGCGGCCCGGCTCGGCGTGACGCGCGGCAACCTGGTCGTCGGCGAGGGCATCGACGGCCTGCTCGGCCTGATCGTGCGCGCCTTCGTCGAGCCCGGCGAGGCGGTCGTCACCTCGCTCGGCGCCTATCCGACCTTCAACTACCAGGTCAACGGCTACGGCGGCCGGCTGGTCTTCGTGCCCTACCGCGAGGCCGGCGACAACGACCTGGAGGCTCTGCTGGCCGCGGCCCGCCGCGAGCGGGCCAAGCTGCTCTACCTCGCCAACCCGGACAACCCGAGCGGCAGCTTCCACGGCCGCGACGCCGTGACGGCGCTGCTCGAGGGCCTGCCGGAGAACTGCCTGCTGCTGCTCGACGAGGCCTATGCCGAGTTCGCACCGGCCGAGGAGCTGCTGCCGGTCGAGGCCGAGGACCCGCGGCTGATCCGGCTGCGCACCTTCTCCAAGGCCCACGGCCTGGCGGGCATGCGGGTCGGCTACGCCGTCGCGGCGCGCGAGATCGTCGCGGCCTTCGACAAGATCCGCCTGCACTTCGGCGTCGGCCGGCTGGCCCAGCTCGCCGCCGCGGCCGCGCTCGACGACCAGGCCTTCGCCGGCACGGTCGTGCGCAGCGTCGCCGAAGGCCGCGAGGACTACCGGCGCCTGGGCCAGCGCCTCGACCTGCCGACCCTGCCGTCGCTGACCAACTTCGTCGCCTTCGACCTGGGCAGCGCCGGGCGCTCGATCCGCATGGTCGAGCTGCTCGGCGAGCGCGGCGTCTTCGTGCGCCGGCCCGGCCAGCCGCCGCTCGACCGCTACGTCCGGGTCACGGTCGGCACCGAGGAGGAGCGCGCCGCCTTCGCGCCGCTCTTCGCCGACGCGCTGGAGGCGCTCGGCGAAGAGCGGCTGGAGCCGGCGGAATGAGCGCCGCGGGGAACCTGCCGAAGCGCCGCCACACCGAGGTGCTGGGCGAGCTGCTGGCGCTCGAGGGCAGCCGGATCGTCGACATCGGCTGCGGCTCGGGCTCGCTGGTCCGGGCCCTGGCCAGGCGCGGCGCCCGGATGACCGGCGTCGAGCCGCAGGCGGCGCGGGTCGCCGAGGCCGAGGCGGAGCCGCGGCTGGCCGACGAGCGCTACCTGACGGCCGGCGCCGAGGCCCTGCCGCTGGCCGACGGCAGCCAGGACGCGGCGATCTTCTTCAACTCGCTGCACCACGTGCCGGCCGCCCTGATGGATCGGGCCCTGGCCGAGGCGCAGCGGGTGCTGGCCGCAGACGGCCGGCTCTGCATCGTCGAGCCGCTCGCCGAGGGCGCCTCCTACGAGTTCGGCAGGCCGATCGACGACGAGAGGGCGGTGCGCGCCGAGGCCTACGCGGCCCTGCGACGCGCCGCCGACGGGCCCGGCTGGCGCCAGGAGCGGGAGCTCTTCTACGACACCGAGGTCGTCTATGCCGACTTCGAGGCGGCGGCGCGGGACTTCGAGAAGGTCGACCCCAGGCGGGCCCCGCAGATCGCCGCGATCCGCAGCGACTGGGAGAAGGCCTTCCGCGCGCTCGGCCGCGAGACGGAGAAGGGCTGGGTCTTCTCCCAGCCGATGCGCGCCAACCTGCTGGTCCGGCGATGAGCGCGCCGCTGCCCGAGCGGCCGGCCCCGGAGGACCCGGGCGGCCTGGTGCTCGAGGTGCTGCGCATGGGCCCCGAGTTCCCCGGCCCGGCCCAGGACCTGCTGCTCGCCTGGACCCTGAAGCTGCCCGACGGCCTCGACATGAAGGCCGCCGCGGCGCGCCTGCTCGAGGCCTACGATCTCGCCGAGGGCCCGCCGCCCGACGACCCGCGCGGCCGCCTGATCGCCCTGCTGCGCGAGGCCGCCTCGGCGGAGCCGCCGGCCCGCGGCCGCCGCGGCGGCTGGCGCGGGCGCAGCCGGCCGGCTCAGGGGTGACGGCGCAGGTCGTCCTGCGCCCTCACCTCGGCGCCCGCCCGCCGATGTCGCGGCGGCAGAAGCCCTCGGGCCAGTCGATCCGCTCGACCGCCTGGTAGGCACGGTCGCGGGCCTGGGCGAGGGTCGCGCCGAGCGCGCCGACGCCGAGCACGCGGCCGCCGGTCGCGGTCAGGGCGCCGCTCTCGGACCAGCTGGTGCCGGCGTGGAAGATCGTCACCTCCTCGACCTGCGCCGCCCGTTCCAGGCCGCGGATCTCCGTGCCCTTCTCGTAGCGGCCGGGATAGCCCTTCGCGGCCAGCACTACGACCAGGGCGGCCTCGTCGTACCAGCGCAGGTCGAAGCTGGCGAGCTGCCCGTCGGCCGCGGCGATCAGCGCCGGCAGCAGGTCGCTCTTGAGGCGCAGCATCAGTGCCTGGCACTCGGGATCGCCGAAGCGGACGTTGTGCTCCAGCAGCCGCGGCGTGCCGTCGGCCGCAATCATCAGGCCGGCGAAGAGCACGCCCTTGAAGGGCGCGCCCTCGGCCTTCATGGCGGCGACCGTCGGCTCGACGATCTCGGCCATGACCCGGGCCTGCAGCGCCGGCGTCAGGACGGGCGCCGGCGAGTAGGCGCCCATGCCGCCGGTGTTCGGGCCCTCGTCGTTGTCGAAGGCGCGCTTGTGGTCCTGGGCCGAGGCCAGCGGCAGCGCCCGCTCGCCGTCACAGAGCGCGAAGAAGGAGACCTCCTCGCCGGCCAGGAACTCCTCGACCACGACCTCGTGGCCGGCCGCGCCGAAGCGGCCGCCGACCAGCGCCTCCTCGATCGCCCGCTCGGCCTCGTCCAGGGTCCCGGCGACGGTGACGCCCTTGCCGGCGGCCAGGCCGTCGGCCTTGACCACGACCGGCGCACCGAGCTCGCGGGCCATCCGCTTGGCGGCCTGCGGGTCGGAGAAGCGGCCGTAGCGCGCGGTCGGGATGCCGTGGCGCGCGCAGAGATCCTTCATGAAGCCCTTGGAGCCCTCCAGGCGCGCCGCCGCGGCGCTCGGCCCGAAGGCCTTGATGCCGGCCGACTCGAGCCGGTCGACCAGGCCGAGCACCAGCGGCCCCTCTGGGCCGACGACAACCAGGTCGAGCTGCTGCTCGACGGCGAATTCGACCAGGCCGTCGATGTCCTCGGCCGCGATCGGCAGGCACTCGGCCTCTTCGGCGATGCCGGCGTTGCCCGGCGCGCACCACAGCTTCTCGCAGAGCGGCGAGGCCGCGATCGCCCAGCAGAGCGCATGCTCGCGGCCGCCGCCGCCGACCACCAGGATTCTCATGCGAGTTATCTCTCTATGCTTCTAGTCCTGTCGGCGTCGGTATAGCCTGCCATCCCGACAAACGCGACCTTCTTCCATTAGAAGACCCAGGACAGACCATGCTAAATAATTTGGTTGGTTGCCGTTTTGATGAGATTGAATCCCCAGGTCTCTGGAGATCTGAGAATTAGTCCTTCCCTCAGGATTTTCTCCAAGATACTGGCATATTGCCTTCTTGAGAACTGAGAGCCCATCTTGCGCCAAGTCATGAGAAGTCATGGTTCGCTCCGCGGTCATGAGTGCTTCAACATCCACGATCCTCTCATGAGAGGAATCTGTTAGAAAGAAGCCATGACCGATCTCGACCTCCCCGCAGCCACCCCCGGCAACCTGCCCGAGCTCTCCGTCTCGGAGATCAGCCGGGCGATCAAGCGCACCCTCGAGGACCGCTTCGAGCGGGTGCGCGTGCGCGGCGAGATCTCCGGCTTCAAGCGCGCCGCCTCGGGCCACCTCTACCTGACGCTGAAGGACGCCGAGGCGGCGATCGACGCGGTCTGCTGGAAGGGCACGGCGGCGCGCCTCGGCCTCCGGCCCGAGGACGGCATGGAGGTCGTCGCGACCGGCCGCATCACCACCTTCCCCGGCCGCTCCAAGTACCAGCTGGTCATCGACAGCCTGGAGCTGGCCGGCGAGGGCGCGCTGCTCAAGCTGCTCGAGGACCGGCGCCGCAGGCTGGCCGAGGAGGGGTTGTTCGCCGAGGCGCGCAAGCGGCCGCTGCCCTATCTGCCCGAGGTCATCGGCGTGGTCACCTCGCCGACCGGCGCCGTCATCCGCGACATCCTGCACCGCCTCGCCGACCGCTTCCCGCGCCACGTCCTGGTCTGGCCGGTGCTGGTCCAGGGCGAGGGCGCGGCGGAGCAGGTCGCCCGCGCGATCCGCGGCTTCAACGCCCTGCCGGAAGGCGGGGCGGTGCCGCGGCCCGACGTGCTGATCGTGGCGCGCGGCGGCGGCTCCCTGGAGGACCTCTGGGCCTTCAACGAGGAGGTCGTGGTGCGCGCCGCGGCCGAGTCGGCGATCCCGCTGATCTCCGCGGTCGGCCACGAGACCGACACGACCCTGATCGACTACGCCTCGGACCGCCGGGCGCCGACGCCGACCGCGGCCGCCGAGATCGCCGTGCCGGTGCGCGGCGAGCTGGTCGCGACACTGCTCGACCTGGAGCGGCGCAAGCTCGGCGCCGGCCAGCGCCTGCTGGCCGAGCGGCGCACGGCGGTCGAGAGCCTGGGCCGCGGCCTGCCAGACCCGGTCCGCCTGCTCGGCGAGAAGAGCCAGGCCCTGGACGAGCGGATCGAGCGCCTGGAGCTCGCCTGGCGCGGCTTCCTGCAGGCCCGCGCCGCGCGGGCCGCCGAGCTCGGCGCCCGCCTGCCGCACCCGCGCCAGCAGATCGCCTATGCCGAGCGGGGCCTCGCGGAGCTGAGGCACCGCCTGGAGGGCGTCGTGCCGCGCCTGACCCTGCCGGCCCGGCGCGCGCTCGCCGAGGTCCAGGCCGGCACGCGCCTGCCGCTCTGCGCCGAGCGCCAGCTCGCCAGGGCCCGCGACGCCCTGGAGGCCTGGGGCGCGCGCCTGGAGACCCTGTCCTACGAGAAGACCCTGGAGCGCGGCTTCGCGGTGGTCCACGGCCCCGACGGCCTGGTCACCCGCGCCGCCCAGCTCGCGGCCGGCGAGGCCCTGGAGCTGCAGTTCGCCGACGGCCGCGCTCCGGCCGTGGCCGGCGGCGGCGGCACGCCGAGGAAGAAGGCGCCGCCACCCGCTGCGCCGACGCAGGAGCGGCTGCTGTAGGGGGCGAGACCTCTCGCAGCCGTCCCCTTTCTCTACCGCCGTCGTCCGCTTCTCTCTCCGTCCCCCCATTTCGTCATCCTCGCGAAAGCGAGGATCCAGAGGATGGTTCCACCCACGCGGACGGTCGTCCGTCCGCGCTCCAGGCGCCTTTCTCTGGATCCTCGCTTTCGCGAGGATGACGGAGGGGAGCGTGGCGGCGACGGTTGAGGAAAGCCGCCACCCTACCGGTAGTAGCTCTTCGGAAACCGGCGGTGCAGCCAGAGCCAGTCCTCGGGCCGCTCGCGCACCCAGGCCTCGAAGCGGTCGTTGATCGCCTGGGTCAGGGCCTGAGCGTCGCCGCGCTTGTTGCCGGTCGGGGTGAAGGCCGGCGTCGGCTCGATGGTCATGCGGAAGCGCGCGCCGCCCAGGCGCTCCAGGCGCGAGGGCACGATCGGGCAGGCGAAGCGCAGGGCCATCTGGGCCGGACCGTCGGCGGTCATCGCCGGCAGGCCGAAGAAGCGCGCCTCGAAGCCCTCGTTGAACTTCTGGTCGTTGAGCACGCCGATCGTCGAGCCCTTCTGCATCTCGGCGATCAGCGCCCGGGCGCCCTGGGCGCCCTTGGGGATGCGCTTGCCGGGCGTGACGCCGCGCATCTTCTCGGCGACCTTCTGGACCAGCGGGTTGTTGGCGGCCCGGCTGATCCCGACCATCGGGATGCCCTGGGCGCCGGCGGTGACCACCGACACCTCGAAGTTGGCCTGGTGCATGGCGGCGATGATCACCGGCCGGCCCTCCGAGGCCGGTCCCTTGACCAGCTCGGCGCCGATGATCTCGACCCGCCCGGTCTTCGGATCGCTGATCGTGTCGAGGTGCGGGTACTCGGCGGCGGTGCGGCCGAGGTTGTCCCACATGGCGCGGACGATCTCGCGGCGCCGCGCCTCCGGCATCTCCGGAAAGACCAGCTCGAGGTTGCGCCAGGCGCGCTTCGACAGCGGCAGCAGCGGCCCGACGGTCCGGCCCAGCCAGCCGCCGAAGGCCGAGGCCCAGTCGAGCGGCAGGATCTTGAACAGCCCCATGAAGGCGAAGGCGAAGGCCGCCTCGACCGGATAGCGGAGGTACTTCGTCAGGAACTTGTCACGGTTGGGGGTGGCCATCGGCCAGGGCTCGCTCCAGCAGCGCGTCGATCTTCCGCTTGTCGCGCCATCGCAGGTGCACAGGCAAGACCCGAGTGACCGCGGCGAGCGGCGGCGGCAGGCGCACGAAGTCCTTTTCCGTCGTCGCGAGCTCGGCGCCGAGCCGTCCGGCCTCGGCGAGCAGCGCCTGGCCGTCGGCGGCCGTGTAGGGGTGGTGGTCGGCGAAGGCGCGGGTGCCGGCCAGCTCGGCGCCGAGGCCGGCCAGGGTGTCGAAGAACTTGGCCGGCCGGCCGATGCCGGCGAAGGCCAGGACCCGCCGGCCGCGCCACGCGCCGGCCGTCTCCGCGACCAGCTCGGCGCGCAGCAGCGGCTTGCCGGCGGCGGCCGGCGGCGGCGCCCAGTCCCCGCCGACCGACAGCAGGGCGTCGGCCCGGCCGAGGCCCCGGGTCAGGTTCTCGCGCAGCGGCCCGGCCGGCAGGACGCGGCCGTTGCCGAGCCCGGCGGCGCCGTCGACGACCGCGAGCGCCAGGTCCTTGGCGAGACCGGGATTCTGCAGGCCGTCGTCGAGCAGCAGCACCTCGGCGCCGGCCGCCGCGGCCGCCCGCGCACCAGCCGCCCGCTCGCGCGCCACCCAGGTCGGGCAGGCGCGCGCCAGCAGCAGGGGCTCGTCGCCGACCGCCGCCGCGTCGTGCAGCGCCGGATCGACCCTGAGCGGCCCGCGCTCGCGGCCGCCGTAGCCGCGGGTCACGGCATGGACGGCGAGCGCCCGCTCGGCCAGCAGCTCGACCAGCGCCAGCACGGTCGGCGTCTTGCCGGCGCCCCCGGCGGTCAGGTTGCCGACGCAGATCACCGGGACGGGCAGCCGAACCGGATTGACGACCCGCCAGCGCAGCCAGCCGGCCAGGTCGTAGCCGAGCGCCAGCGGCAGCAGCAGGCTCGACAGCGCCCCCCGTCCGCTCCAGAAGTCGGGCGCGCGCAAGGCCGGGAGTCCCTAGTCGGCGGGCGCCAGGGGCGCCCTCCGCCCGATGGTCGCCGTCGCGCGCGGCGCCGGTCTCGGGTCCGGCGCGACCGGGACCTGGCCGCAGGCGCGATCGGCCTGCTCGGTCAGCGCGATCAGGCGGCGCTCCAGCTCCTCGGCCAGGGCCTCGAGCTCGGCCTCGCCGGCGCGCCGCGGCACCGCGAGCGGCTCGCCCCAGACGATGCGGGCGCGGCCGAAGGGCCGCAGCAGCAGGAAGCGGTCCCAGGAATCGAGCAGCCGGGCCGGGCGCGCGGAGCCGCTGACCGGCACGATCGGCACGCCGGCCAGCTGGGCCGCCTTGATCGCACCCGGCTTGACCCGCATGCGCGGCCCCTTCGGCCCGTCCGGCGTGATCGCGACGCAGGCGCCCTGGGCCAGCTCGCGGCCCATGGCGCGCAGGGCCGTCGCGCCGCCGCGCCGGCTCGAGCCGGAGACCGAGGGGAAGCCGAGCCCCTCGAGGGCCGTCGAGATCAGCCGGCCGTCGCGGTGCCCCGAGATCAGCACGTGCAGGCGCTCGGGGCGGTCGGTCCAGGCGCCGCGCATGACCAGCATGCGGCCGTGCCAGAAGGCGACGACGCAGGGCCTGCCGCCCTCGATCAGCGCCCGCGTCGCCTCGGGCAGCTCGCGCTCCCAGCGGGTCGTGCGGTGGACCAGGCGGATGTAGAGCGCGATCGCGCCGGCCAGCAGGCGGCGGCCCCGGTCCGAGCGCGCGAAACGCTTGGCGAGACTCATCGGCGCGCGGTCCGCTATTCGCCGGCCACGGCGACCGGCCGGGCCTCGCCCTGCGGCGCCGGCTCGTCCGCGAACTGCAGGGCATAGAGCCGGGCGTAGGCGCCGCCCCTGGCGAGCAGCTCGGCGTGGCTGCCGCTCTCGATCACCCGGCCCCTGTCGAGCACGTGGATCAGGTCGGCGTCGACCACGGTCGAGAGGCGGTGGGCAATGACCAGGGTCGTGCGGCCTTCCTTCAGCTTGCCGAGCGCCTGCTGGACGTGGCGCTCGCTCTCGCTGTCGAGCGCCGAGGTCGCCTCGTCGAGCAGCAGGATCGGCGCGTTCTTCAGCATCGCCCGGGCGATCGCGATGCGCTGGCGCTGGCCGCCGGAGAGCTTGCTGCCGCGCGGGCCGACCGGCGTGTCGTAGCCCTGGGGCAGCTCGCGGATGAAGCCGTCGGCGCCGGCCGCCTCGGCCGCGGCGACCAGCTCGGCCTCGGACGCCTCCATGCGGCCGTAGGCGATGTTGGCGCGCACCGTGTCGTCGAACAGCATGACCTCCTGGCTGACGTAGGCGACGGCGCGGCGCAGCGAGGCCAGGGTGACGTCGCGGACGTCCTGGCCGTCGACCAGCACGCGGCCCGCGGTCACGTCGTAGAAGCGCGGAACTAGGTTCAGCACGGTCGACTTGCCGGCGCCCGAAGGGCCGACCAGGGCGACGGTCTGGCCGGCGCGGGCCTCCAGGTCGAGGCCGTCGAGCGCCGCCTCCGGCGCGCCGTCGTAGGCGAAGCGGACGCCCTCCAGGCGCACCGCGCCGCCGTCCAGCGCGAGCGGCCGCGCGCCCGGCCGGTCGACGATCTCGGGCTGGTAGTCGATCAGCTCGAAGACGCGCTGGGCCGCCGCCAGGCCCTCCTGCAGGTTGTTGTTCAGCTTGGCGACGCGCTTGGCCGGCTCGAAGGCCAGCAGCACGGCGGTGATGAAGGCGGCGAAGGAGCCGGGGCCCTGGTCGCCGGCGATCACCAGGTTGCCGCCGTAGAGGATGACGCCGATCACCGCCAGGCCGCCGAGCACCTCGAGCAGCGGCTGGGTGACGTTGCGTACCCGGCTGCCCTTGAGCTGCAGGGCGTAGACCTCGTCGATGCGCGCGCGCGCCCGCTCCGACTCGTAGCCCTCCATGCCGTAGGCCTTGACGTGGCGGGCGCCGTGGAAGGTCTCGTCGAGCAGGGTCGAGAGCAGGCCGATCTGGTGCTGGGTGTTGCCCGAGACCCGGCGCATCCGCTTGCCGATGCGCAGCACGGGCAGGATCGCCGTCGGGAAGGCGACGAAGGCGATCAGGGCCAGGATCCAGTTCTGGTAGAACATCACCGCGACCAGCGCGAGGGCGGTCAGGAAGTCGCGGCCGAGGCCGGTGAAGACGTGGGAGACGGTGTTCTGCAGCTGCTGCACGTCGTTGACGAAGCGCGCGCCGAGCTGGCCCGGCGGCATCTCGTTGAAGAAGGCGACGTCGGCGCGGATCAGGCGCTCGTAGAGCCGCTGGCGCAGGTCGGCGACGACCCGGAAGCCGACCTGGCTCATCAGCACCGACTCGCCGTAGGCGGCGAAGCCGCGCACCGTGAAGACGACCAGCGCGGCGCCGGCGATCGCCCACAGCAGGTCGGCGTTCTTCTCGGAGAAGACGTAGCTGATGATCGGGTCCATCAGCTGCGCCATGGCGCCGGTGCAGCCGGCGACCAGCGCCATGAAGACGATCGCCACGGCGATCCGGCCGCGGTAGCGGCGGACATGCTCGCGCCACAGCCGGCCGACCAGAACCCTGGTCGACTCGTCCCAGCGCACCTTGGCCTTGTGCTTCTCGCTCACGGCCCCTCGGAAAGCCTCTGTCTCGGGAGCGCGTGGTCTAGCATGGCCGCAGCGGCAGAACCAAGCAAAGGGCGCAGGGCCGGCGTCCCCGGTCCGGAGGCCAGCGGGCAAAGGGCGCATGGCCGACAGGGGCCTGCAGGCGCTAGGCTTGCGATCCGGCGGCGGAGCGACCGGGCGGGAGAAGGGCATGAGGAACGGTTTGTCGGCGCTGCTCGGTCTGGCGCTGTTGCTGCTGCCGGCCGTCGGCCGGGCCATGGAGCTGCCGCCGGCGCTGCAGCAGGGCGATCTCGCGGCCTGGAGCGAGCGCGTCGACTGGCCCGAGGGCTGCCAGCCCGAGGCGATGCCGCCGTCGCCGCTCAAGGTCGCGCGGCTCGACGGGAACGACTGGCTGCTGCTTGCGGCCTGCGAGAGCTATGCCTACCAGCTGCGCTACCGCGCCTGGCGGGTGCGCGGCGACGACGCCGGCATCCTGACCGCCCTGCCGCTGCTCTTCCCCTTCCGTATCGTCTGGCAGGACCAGGCGACGCTGGCCTGGCGTCCCGAGCTGGTCGGCCTGGCCGACGTCGACGGCGACAGCCTGACCCTGACGACCAAGGCGCGCGGCCTGGGCGACTGCGGCGAGCGGATCGTCTGGGACCTGTCCCAGCCGCTGCCGGTCGCCCTCGACTATCGCAGCCAGCCGGACTGCCCCGACGCGCCGAGCGAGGCCGACGCCGACCCGAACAACTGGCCGGCCGTGGCGGGGACCTGGCTGAAGGCGCACCGGCCGGCCGACCGCAGCTGGCAGGCCGCCCAGACGCTGGCCCGGCTGCAGGCGGATTCGCCCCAGCTCGCCTGGCTGGCGGGCAGCCTGGTCGCGGCGGAGGCGGGCTGCGACGGCGCCACCGACCGCTGGGTGCTGGGGCTCGACGACGGCCAGGAGCCGCCGGAGATCTCGCTCTTCGCCGCGGCCAGCGGCGAGCGCATCGGCCCCTTCCCGGTCGATTCGGAGCGGCAGGACGGGCTCTGCGGCATCGACGCGACCCTGTCGGTCGAGACCGGCCAGCGCTGCCCGGTGTTGAAGATCGACGACGGCCGCTGCGATGCGCTTCGCATCAGCCGCGATCCCGACCAGTTGCGCTGGACGGTCGAGCGCAACTGAGCAGCGTCGCGGTCCGTTGGCCCCGGGGCCGGCCCCCCCCGCCCCGGGGCCGGAAGCCGGGCTACGCCGCCGCCGCGAAGGGCTGCAGGTTGCCGAGGAACTGCTCGGCGCAGGCGCGCCAGGAGAACTTGAGGGCGTGGGCCCGGCAGCGCTCGGGCGGGATCGCCAGCGCCCGCTCGACGGCATAGGCGAGATCCTCGTCGAGCACGCCGATGCCGTGGCCGTCGACGACGTCGAGCGGGCCCGGCACCGGGAAGGCGGCGACCGGCAGGCCGCTGGCCAGCGCCTCGAGCATGACTAGGCCGTAGGTGTCGGTGCGGCTCGGGAAGACGAAGACGTCGGCCGAGGCGTAGTGGCGGGCCAGCTCCTCGCCCTGCTTGGCGCCGACGAAGTGCGCCTTGGGGAAGCGCCCCTTCAGCTCGGCGAGCTGCGGGCCGTCGCCGACCACCAGCTTGCTGCCGAGGGCGAAGTCGAGCCCGAGGAAGGCCTCCAGGTTCTTCTCGACCGAGACCCGCCCGACGTAGAGGTAGACCGGCCGCGGCAGGTCGACCGCCGGATCGTTGCGCGGCTTGAACATCTCGGTGTCGACGCCGCGCGACCAGGCCTTGACGTTGCGGAAGCCGCGGCCCTCGAGCTCGCGCTGCAGGCTCGGCGTGGCGACCATGACCCCGCTGGACGGCCGGTGGAACCAGCGCATCACCAGGTAGCCGAGCGCCGTCGGCACCGGCATGCGCGCCGAGACGTACTCGGGAAAGCGCGTGTGGTAGCTGGTCGTGAAGGGCAGCTTGCGGGCGAGGCAGAGGCTGCGCACGGCCCAGCCGATCGGGCCTTCGGTCGCGATGTGCACGGCCTCGGGCCGGAACTCCTCGATGATCGCCAGCGCGCCGGACCTGGGCAGCACCGCCAGGCGGATCTCCGCGTAGGTCGGGCAGGCCACGGTGCGGAAGCGGCCGGGATGGACCACCTCGATCTCGTGGCCCAGCGCCGCCAGCTCCTCGACCACCCGGCTGAGGGTGCGCACCACGCCGTTGATCTGCGGGAACCAGGCGTCGGTGGCGAGCAGGATGCGCATCAGCCGGCGGTCTCGAGCCGGCGCCGCAGCACCTCCACCAGGTCGCGCTGCGGCCCGTCGGCCAGGCCGCTGCGCGCGGCCGCGGCCGGCTGGGCCACGTCCTCCTCCTCCAGCTCGGGCAGCGCGCGGGCCGCCTCGAGCATCGAGAAGTTGCGCAGCTCCGCCCAGTTGAGGATCTCGAGGCGGCCGTCGAAGTGCTCGACCAGGGCCGTGCAGCTCTCGACCCAGTCGCCGTCGTTGATGTAGAGGACCTCGCCGATCATGCGCTGCTCGGCCTTGTGGATATGGCCGCAGATCACGCCGTCGACGCCGCGCCGGCGGGCCTCCTCGGCGACCGCCTGCTCGTACTGGTCGATGAACTGCACGGCGTTCTTGACCCGGCCCTTCAGCCAGGCCGACATCGACCAGTAGCCGAAGCCGAAGCGACGCCGGACGAGGTTGAACCAGTGGTTCACGGTCAGCGCGAGGTTGTAGGTCCAGTCGCCGAGCCGGGCGAGCCATTTGGCGTAGGTGACGATGCCGTCGAAGGCGTCGCCGTGCAGCACCAGCATGCGGCGGCCGTCGGCGGTCTCGTGGATCGCCTCGCTCATCACCTCGACGCCGCCGAAGTGACGGCCGGTGTAGGCGCGCAGCAGCTCGTCGTGGTTGCCGGGCAGGTAGATCAGCCGCGCGCCCTTGCGCGCCTTGCGCAGCAGCTTCTGGACGACGTCGTTGTGGGCCTGCGGCCAGTACCAGGAGCGCCGCAGGCGCCAGCCGTCGAAGATGTCGCCGACCAGATAGATCGTCTCGGCCTCGTTGAACCTGAGAAAGTCCAACAGGAACTCGGCCTTGCAGCCGCGCGTGCCGAGGTGGATGTCGGACAGGAAGATCGTCCGATAGCGTTGACTTCGAAGACTGGCCTGCATGCGCCGTTCTCGTCGCAGTCTCTGTGGGAAATCCGGCCGTTGCCCGACTTCTCCAGAGCGGCTATATCAAGATATCGCGCGCGACTCCACCGAAAAGCACAATATTAAGCAAAGATACACACCAAGGAAACAAAACTGCAACCGTTCGCACGACAAGTAATCACCGCCAGATGAGACCGAGCGACTACCGACCGCGTTTCTTTCCGCCCGTCTCGCCGGCCGCCGGGCCGCTGCGCCTGCGCATCATCCACAACCCGACCGCCGGAGGCGCGCGCTGGCGCCGCTACGGCGCGGTCCTGGAGCGGCTCGACCGGGCCGGCGCCCGCATCGAGGAGCTGGCGACGGGCCGGCGCGGCGACGCCGAGGCCTACGCCGCCGCGCTCGCCCGCGACGACTGCGACCGCCTGGTCGTGGCCGGCGGCGACGGCACGATCAACGAGGCGATCAACGGCCTGCTCGCCAACCAGGCCGGCGGCCGCACCATCCCCCTGGCGATCCTGCCGCTCGGCACGGCCAACGTGCTGGCCCAGGAGATCGGCCTGTCGACCCGGCCGGCGGCGGTCGCCCGCATGATCCTCCAGGGCGCCGCCCGCCCGATCGCGCTCGGCGAGGCCAACGGCCGCGCCTTCACGCTGATGGCCGGGGTCGGCTTCGACGCCCATGTCGTCGCCCAGGTCGACGGCCGCCTCAAGAAGCGGATCGGCAAGCTGGCCTACGTCTGGCAGACCCTGCGCCAGCTCGCGGTCTACGACTTCCCGCTCTACCGCGTGACCGTCGACGGCGAGGTCTTCACGGCGGCCTCGGCGGTCGCCTGCAACGCCCACTTCTACGGCGGCCGCTACGTGCTGGCCCCGGACGCCCTGCTCGACGATCCGAGCCTGGAGGTCTGCCTGTTCGGCCGGACCGGCCGGCTGCACGCCGTCAAGTACGCCGCAGCCCTGCTGCTCGGCCTGCTGCCGCGCCTGCCCGACTACCGCATCGTCACCGGCCGCCAGGTCTCGATCCAGGGCCCGGCCGAGGACCCGATCCAGGGCGACGGCGACATCCTGGCCTCGCTGCCGGCCGCGATCCGCGTGCTGCCCGACGCCCTCAACCTGGTGTTCCCGCCCCGACGCTAGCCCCCTCGCCGGGGCTCTGCTATATCGCGCCCCGCCAACAGGACAGCGAGGAGCGGAAGTCATGGACGTCAAGGGCTTGGGCGCGATCGTCACGGGCGGCGGGTCGGGGATGGGCGCCGCGGTCGGGCGCACGCTGGCGGCCGCCGGCGCCAAGGTGACGCTGCTCGACCTCAACGGCGAGGCCGCCGAGGCCGTCGCCAAGGAGATCGGCGGCCTGGGCCTGGCCTGCGACGTGTCCGACGCCGCCGCCGCCGAGGCCGCCGTGGCCCGGGCGCGCGAGGCCCACGGCCCCTGCCGGGTGCTGGTCAACTGCGCGGGCATCGCGCCGGCCAAGCGCATCGTCGGCAAGGAGGGCCCGATGCCGCTCGAGGCCTTCAAGAAGGTCATCGAGGTCAACCTGATCGGCAGCTTCAACCTGCTGCGCCTGGCCGCCGCCGACATGACCGCCGCCGAGCCGCTGAACGCCGACGGCGAGCGCGGCGTCATCGTCTCGACCGCCTCGATCGCCGCCTTCGAGGGCCAGGTCGGCCAGGCCGCCTATTCGGCCTCCAAGGCCGGCATCATCGGCATGATGACCCCGGCGGCGCGCGAGCTGGCGCGCTTCGGCGTGCGCGTCATGACCATCGCGCCGGGCCTGATCGGCACGCCGCTGCTGCTCAACATGCCCCAGGACGTCCAGGACAACCTGGCCCAGCAGACGCCCTTCCCGAAGCGCTTCGGCACGCCCCAGGAGTTCGCCTCGCTGGTCATGACCATCGTCGGCAACCCGATGATGAGCAACGACACCATCCGCCTCGACGGCGGCATGCGGATGCAGTGAGGGGCGACACTCCACGCCACGCGCGCCCAATCGGCTTCATGGTGAGCCTGTCGAACCGCGCGTAGCGCGGCGCGAAGCGCGAGCCGACCCGGCACGGCCGGGGCCGCTTTCGCTTCACCCTTCGACAGGCTGTTCAGACCGGGGACATAGTGGACACCCGTTCGGGGACATTGTGGACGGGTTTGAGCTCAGTCTGCTCGGTGAGGTCGAGGGACGCCAGCTTCTGATGGCAGAAGAAGATGTCGAGGCGTCCGTCGATCTGGGTGGGGCGCAGGGCGACCGGGGTGCCACGGAAGGCCTTGCCGATCTTGCGGCGCCGCCCGCGGTAGCTGATCCAGCCGTTCTGGTCGACCCAGCGCACGACGTCCTCGGGCTCGTACTCGATCGCCGGCAGGCGCTCGGGCAAGGCCCGCCGGCTGGGCTGGTAGCGCTCGACGGGGACCTTCATGCCGATCGCCTCGTGCGGCCGCTCCAGGTTG
>NZ_FWZX01000037.1 GCF_900177295.1 Tistlia consotensis USBA 355 | reverse complement strand
GTAGTCCAGCTGCTCCATCAGCTGGCGCTCCGAGCGGATCGAGTAGAAGGCCTGCAGCAGCAGCGCCCGCAGCAGCTTCTCCGGCGCGATCGACGGCCGCCCGATCCGCGAATAGAGCTCATCGAAACGCGGCGAGAGAACCTCCAGCGCCTCGTCGACGATCGCCCGGATCCCCCGCAGAGGATGATCCGACGGCACCCGAGCTTCGCAGCTCACGTAAGAGAACAGCTCGCCCGAACCCGCATCCCCGCCGCGCATGCCAAGCCTCCCTCGGCAACACCATGACGGAATCGAATCACCTCCCGCACAGAGCCGGAAGACACTTTTTCAGCAGCCTGTTAGAGGGGTGCTCCTGCCTAGTTTAGTCTTTCCCCTTGAAGGCTACCCCCGCACCCGGACTTCCACCAGCGCCAGCGTCTTCTCCCGCTTGACATGCCCGATCGCTTCGGCCCGCAACGCCGGCAACTCGGCGCCGTCCGCGACCCGACGGGCCCGGGCGCGGGCGCGGTTCGCCTCAGTGACCTTCGTGAAGGCGGGGGCGGGGCCAATGACGTCAGCGGCATGGCGTTGGCCCTGGCGGCGTAGCCCTCGGGGGTGAGACCGAGGACGGAGCGGCGGACGGGGGCCCATTCGACGTTGTTGAGGGTCACGGCCAGCAGGGACAAGGCCAGGGCCTCGGCGATCTGGTGGCAGGCGACCGGGTCGGCGAGGAGGTCGCTGCCGTCGGCCGGGGTGGCGACGACGGGGAGACCGCAGCGGCGGTCACCCGGGCTGCCGTTGCTTCGCTCTCTTGGCGACGCGTCGCTTGATCTCGTCCAGAAGGTTGCGCGCTTCGCAGAGCGCGAGGTGCATCCTGACGACGCCCCGGGGTCGCCGGGACAGCAGCCCGTCGATACTGAACCCGTACCCGATCCCGAAGCCCGCCGCTATCCAGGCGTTGAGGCCCAGGAAGGAAGTGAAGGGGTAGGCGAGGGGATGGCGGATCGGGCCGCGGAAGGAGCCGACGAGGGTCATCGGCCAGGCCTCCTGGCGGGCTTCCTCGTAGGCCTGCCACATCGCCTCGAGCCGTTCGGCCAGCTCGGCGTCGCTCATGGCCTTGTGGTCGAAGCGCAGGTTGATCGAAAGCACGGCTCGGACTCGCGGGATGCCCGCCCAGCATAGCGGGGTGCCGGGAAGCGGTCGGCCTGCTTCGAGGGGGCAGCACCCTTCCGGGGCCGCGCCGGATCAGGCCCGCACCCTGACCTCGACCAGCGCCAGCGTCTTCTCCCGCTCGACATGCCCGATCGCCTCGGCCAGCACCGCCGGCAGCTCGGCGCCGTCCTCGACCCGTCGGGCCCAGGCCCGGCTGGCCTCCGCGACCTTCACGAAGTCGGGCGTGGGCGCCAACGACGTCAGCGGCATGGCGTTGGCCTTGGCGGCGTGGCCCTCGGGGTAGAGGCCGAGGACGGAGTGGCGGACGGCGCCCCATTCGGCGTTGTTGAGGATCACGACCAGCAGGGGCAGGGCCAGGGCCTCGGCGATCTGGTGGCAGGCGACGGGGTTGGCAAAGAGGTAGGAGCCGTCGCCCATGGTGGCGACGACGAGGCGGCCGGGGTCGATGCCGGGGGCGCCCGACTGGTCGGCCAGCGCCATGCCGAGGCCGGCGGGGAAGGACCAGCCGAGGCCGCCGGCGTGGGGCTCCTGGTACCAGGAGTCGTGATTGCCGAGCGCCATGGGGGCGAGGGGGCAGCCGAGCTCCGAGAGCACGGTGGCGTGCTTCCCCGCCAGGGCGTCGGAGAGGCAGCGGGCGGCCCACTCCTTGGTCATCGGCCTGCCGCTGCCGGCGGCGGCAGCATCGAGCGCCTTCCTGCGGGTCGCGGCGGTGCGTTCGGTCACGCGGGCGCGGCGGGCCTCGACCGCGGCCTCGCGGCCGGCCCTGAGCGACGCCAGGGCCTCGGCCAGGGCGGCGACGCCCGCGGCGGTCTCGCAGGCCAGGGTCAGGTCGGAGCGGAAGTTGCGCACCGGCACGCGGGCGCAGAGCGGGTCGGGGGCGAGCTGGATGACCTTGGCGCCGGGCGCCGGGCTATGGATGTCCGGCGACCAGGGGGCGAGGGCGTCGAGCACCAGGACCACGTCGGCCTCGGCCAGCCAGGGCAGGGGATCGGCGCCGGCCGAGAGCGGGTGGTCGGTCGGCAGGGCGAGGCGCACGGCCCAGTAGTTGACCACCGGGATCGCCCAGTCCTCGACCAGCCTGCGGAAGGTCTCGACCCCCTCCGCCCCGCCGGGCCCGAGGGGGCCGGGCCCGCGCTGGGAGAAGATCACCGGGCGCTCGGCGGCGGCGAGCAGGCGCGCGGCCTCGGCGATCCCGGCCGGGTCGGGCACGCTGCGTGCCGGCTGCATGGACAAGGGGGCGTCGAGCCCTGCCGTCGGGCAGGGCTGGCAGAGCACCTCGCGCGGCAGGCTCATGTAGACCGGGCCCTTCGGGCTCGATGACGCGATGGCCATCATCCGGTCGACCAGCTCGGGCACCTGCTCGGGAAAGCGCAGCTCGTAGTCCCACTTGCTGGCCTCGCGCACCAGGGCCGCCTGGTCGCGCATCTCCTGGCCCCAGCCGATCGGCACGCTGCGCGCGCCGAAGCGGCCCTGCTCGACGGTCGGCGTGCGGCCGGAGAAGAGCAGCACGGGGATCTGCTCCAGCGCTGCGTTGATCGCGCCGATCGCGCAGTTGGCCAGGCCGACGTTGGTGTGGGCCATGACCGCCTGGGGCCGGCCGGTCGCGAGATAGTAGCCGTGGGCCATGGCCATGGCGGCGCCCTCGTGGGGCATGACCAGGGCCCGGGGCAGGGCGAGGTCCTTCGCCGCGGCCTCGGCCAGGCCCTCGATGACCGGCGGGAAATCCGTGCCGGAATTTGCGAAGATGACGTCGACGCCGACGGCCTTGAGCCGCGCCAGCAGCGCGCCGCCCGCGGTCAGGGTCGCTGCGGGGGCGCCGGTCGCGCTGCGGCCCGGCGCCGCAGCGGGGCTGGCGCCGGTCGAGGCAGGCTCGGTCGTTTCGGTCTTGTCCGCCATGGTTTTTTATAGTTGAAATGGAGAATTCAACATCAGATTGACAACGGCAGGGCGGCCCGTCAACGTCGCCCGACTGGCCTGGACCGGAGACCGGAAGGCCGGTATTGATATGACAACACGCTCTGGGGCCCGGCCTGCCGTCGGCGCCGCAAGAGCGGGAAAGAACCAAACTGGGGAGGACGGGTCATGACTCGCTGGACGCGTAGAGACGTGCTGAAGGCCGGCGCCGCGGGCGCCCTGGCCGCGGGGACCTTTGCCGGCTCGGCGGCGCTGCCGCGCCGTGCCGCGGCGGCCGACGCCAAGTACACCCTGAAGCTGCACCACTTCCTGGGCCCGACCTCGCCGGCCCAGGTCAAGATGCTCGCCCCCTGGGCGAAGCGCGTCGAGGAGGGCAGCGGCGGCGCGGTCAAGATCGAGATCTATCCCTCGATGTCCCTGGGCGGCAAGCCGCCGGAACTGATCCGCCAGGTGCGCGACGGCGTCGTCGACATCGTCTGGACGGTCAACGGCTACACGCCGGGCCTGTTCCCGCGCAGCGAGGTCTTCGAGCTGCCCTTCGTGCACACCAACGACCCGGCGGCGACCAACCTCGCCATGGCCGACCTCTACAAGCAGGACCTGGCCGTCGAGTACAAGGGCATCAAGCCGCTGTTCCTGCACGTCCACGCCGGCCAGGCGATCCACATGGTCGACACGCCCGTGCACACGCCGGACGACATGGCCGGCAAGAAGATCCGCATCCCGACGCGCACCGGCGCCTGGGTGCTGGAGGCGCTGGGCGCCAATCCGGTCGGCATGCCGGTGCCGGAGCTGCCGCAGGCGCTGTCCAAGAAGGTCGTCGACGGCGCGCTGATCCCCTGGGAGATCATCCCGGCGCTGAAGCTGCAGGACCTGATCAAGGACTACATCGAGGGGCCGAACAAGGCGCGTCTCGGCACCACGACCTTCCAGGTCTCGATGAACGGCGACAAGTGGGCCTCGCTGCCGAAGGAGATCCAGGCGGTCTTCGAGAAGGAGTCCGGGGACGACTGGCTGAAGGAAGTCGGCAAGATCTGGCGCGAGAACGACGACCACGGCATCGAGATCGCCGAGAAGGCCGGGGGCACGCACATCGTCCTCACCGACGAGCAGTGGGCGAAGTTCCACGAGAAGCTGGAGCCGGTGGTCGGCCGCTGGGTCGACGAGGTCAAGGGCAAGAGCATCGACGGCAAGGCGCTGGTCGAGGCCGCCCGCGCCGCGATCGCCAAGCACACGATGTAGCCCGGGCGCGATCCCGGGAGAACGACGGCAGGACGACATGGCAGCCGCCGGCGCGCGCAGCCTTCTGGACCGGGCCTTCGACGCCATCCGCTGGGTGGCCGAGGCCTGGGCGCTCGTCGGCGGCCTCCTGCTGGTCGCCGTGGTGCTGGTCAACGCGGTCAGCCTGGCCGGCAACATCCTGCTCAGCCAGCCGGTGCCCGGCGACTTCGAGATCGTCGAGGTCGGCGTCGCCGTCGCGATCTTCGCCTTCCTGCCCTACTGCCAGCTGACCGACGCCAACGTCACGGCCGACATCTTCACCGCCGGGGCGAACCGCTTCTGGCAGTCGGTCTTCGTGCTGGTCGCCTCGGCGATCGCGCTCGGCTTCTCGGTCATCCTGCTCTGGCGCATGTGGTTCGGCCTGCTCGACTTCCGCACCTACGAGGAGGTCACGACGATCTACCAGTTCCCGCTGTGGATCGCCTACCTGCCGATCCTCGCCTCGCTGGCCCTGCTGGTGCTGGCCAGCCTGGTCACGCTGGTCGAGGCGGCGCGCGGCCGGCCGGAGCTGTCGATTGCCGTGCCGCGGGGCTCGGAGTGAGGCGGCGGAGGCTCTGCGGCGTGCCGGCGCTCCGACAGCCCTCGACGGGCCGCCATGAAAGCGCGGCCTCGCTTCCTCCGTCATCCTCGCGAAAGCGAGGATCCAGAGAAAGAGGCGGCGAGCTCAGGCAGTCGTCCGTCCCTGCTGACGGCGTCTTTTTCTGGATCCTCGCTTTCGCGAGGATGACGAGAGAGGGGGGCGGGATGGCGCGTGGGCGCCCGCGCCGAGCCGTACGCTCCGCCGACAGGATTTGCCATGGAATCTGAACTGCTGATCGGCCTGATCGGTCTCGTCGCGCTGATCGGGCTGATCGCGATCCGCGTGCCGATCGCCTATGCGATGATGCTGGTCGGCGCCGTCGGCACGGTCGTGCTGTCGGGCCCGGCGATCCTGCTGTCGCAGCTCAAGACCCTGGCCTACGGCCAGTTCTCGATCTACGACCTGTCGGTCGTGCCGATGTTCGTGCTGATGGGCAACATCGCGACCCGCGCCGGCCTGTCGCGCGACCTGTTCCGCGCCGCCAACGCCTGGCTCGGCTGGATGCGCGGCGGCGTCGCCATGGCGGCGATCGCGGCCTGCGCCGGCTTCGGCTCGGTCTGCGGCTCCAGCCTGGCGACCGCCTCGACCATGGGCCAGGTCGCCCTGCCGGAGCTGCGCCGCTACAGGTACAGCCCCTCGCTGGCGACCGGCACGGTCGCCGCCGGCGGCGTGCTGGGCATCCTGATCCCGCCCTCGATCGTGCTGGTCGTCTATGCCGTGATCGTCGAGGCGAACATCACGACGATGTTCATCGCGGCCTTCGTCCCCGGCCTGATCGCGGTGCTGTTCTTCCTGATCACCATCGCGATCTACGTGCGCCTGGTGCCGGACGCCGGCCCGCGCGGCGACCGGGTCAGCCGCGAGGAGATCGTCGCCTCCTCGATCGCCGTGCTGCCGGTCGCGGTGATCTTCGGCCTGGTCATCGGCGGCATCTACTTCGGCTTCTTCAACCCGACGCCGGCCGCGGCGATCGGCGTGTTCCTGGTCGCCGTCTACGGCCTCGGCCGGCGCCTGGTCGGCTGGCGGGAGCTGCGCTCGGCGCTGCTCGACACCGCCAAGACCTCGGGCATGATCTACCTGATCCTGCTCGGCGCCGAGCTGCTCAAGATCTTCATGTCGCGCGGCGGCGTGCCCCAGGCGGCGGCCGAGATGATGGCCAGCAGCGGCCTGCCGCCGCTCGCCATCATGGCGCTGCTGCTGGTCGCGCTGATCTTCCTCGGCTGCCTGATGGACAGCCTGTCGATGATCCTGCTGGTGATCCCCTTCTTCTGGCCGGTGATCGCCCAGCTCGACTTCGGCCTGGGCGCCGAGCCGACCAAGGTCTGGTTCGGCATCCTGGCGCTGATCGTCGTCGAGCTCGGCCTGATCACCCCGCCGGTCGGCATGAACGTCTTCGTCATCAACGCGATGTCGCGCGACGTGCCGATGAGCCAGACCTTCAGGGGCGTCATGCCCTTCTTCTTCGTCGAGCTGCTGCGCGTCGTCCTGCTGCTCGCCTTCCCGGGCATCACCCTCTTCCTGCCGCGGCTGCTGGGGTAGGCGCTATCGCCCTCCCTCTCCGCCCCTTGGGGGGAGAGGGCCGGGGAGAGGTGGGGGCGGCGGTGCGGCCCGGAGACAGCGGGAAGGTGGCGCGGTCGGACCCCACCTCTCCCTGACCCTCTCCCCCCCAAGGGGCGGAGAGGGGAAACCCTCGGGAGCCAGAGAACACCTTGTCCGTCCAGCTCAACGCTTCCGTCCTCAAGGCCTTCGCGATCCTCGGCCTGTTCACGGCCGAGCGCAGCGAGATCACCGCGGCGACGGTGGCCGCGGAGCTCGGCCTGAACGGCGTCACGGCGCACCGCTTCCTGCGCACGCTGGAGCGCGCCGGCGCCCTGGTCGCCGCCGCCAAGGGCGTCTACCGCCTGGGCTTCCTGCTGGTCGACCTGGGCGACCGGGCGACCCACCAGGCCCAGCTCGGCCGCACCCTGCAGCCGGTCCTCGACGCGATCACCCGCGACATGAACGAGGCCTCGATGGTCACGGCCTTCCAGGCCGACATGGTGGTCTGCATCGCCCGCGCGCTGTCGGGCCGCTCGCTCTCGGTCGACATCCGGGTCGGCAGCCAGCTCGACGGCTACTGCACGGCCAACGGCAAGCTGTGGCTGGCCAGCCTCCCGGCGCCGGCGCTGGCGCGCTACCTCGACCTGGTCGAGCGCCGGCCGCTGACCGGCGCGACGATCGTCGAGCGCGCGGCGCTGCTGGAGGAGCTCGAGCGGGTGCGCCGCCAGGGCTGGGCGAGCAACGAGAACGAGCGCGAGGAGGGCATCCGCGCCATCGCCGTCCCGGTCACCACCCACGAGGGCCGGATGATCGCCGGCCTGTCGGTCTTCGGCCCGACCCTGCGCATGACCGATGCCGTCATGGCCCGCGCCCTGGAGCGCCTGCGCGCCGCCCGCGCCGAGATCGAGCAGGCGATGTACGGCGAGAAGGCGGCGGAGGGGTAGGTTCTCCCTCTCCGCCCCCTTCGTTGGCCGTCATCCTTGCGAAAGCAAGGATCTAGAGAAGGGAGCGGCAGGCGCGGACCAGCGGCCGTCTGCACGGGCGTATCCTTCCTCTGGATCCTCGCTTTCGCGAGGATGACGGAGGAAGGGCAAGGATGACGCAGGAAGGGCGAGGACGACGAGAAGGCCCCGTCCTAGTCCGCCGGCTGGGCCGCCAGCTCCTTCTTGACCTCGTCGAGCAGGCGGGCGGCCTCGCTGCCCTGCACCTTGGCGATGTCGTCCTGGTACTTCAGCAGCACGCCGAGGGTGTCGTCGACCGCCGCGGGGTCGAGGGCGACCTTGTTGAGCTGGGTCAGGGCGTCGGCCCAGTCGATCGTCTCGGCGATGCCCGGCAGCTTGTAGAGGTCGAGGTGGCGCAGCTTCTGGATGAAGCCGACGATCTGGCGGCTGAGCTCGGCCGGCGTGCCCGGCGCCTTGACCTTGAGGATCGCCAGCTCCCGCTCGGCCGAGGGATAGCCGACCCAGTGGTAGAGGCAGCGGCGCTTCAGGGCGTCGTGGATCTCGCGGGTCCGGTTCGAGGTGATGATCACGATCGGCGGCTGCGGCGCCTTGATCGTGCCGAGCTCGGGGATCGTCACCTGGAAGTCGCTGAGCAGCTCCAGCAGGAAGGCCTCGAAGGGCTCGTCGGTGCGGTCGAGCTCGTCGATCAGCAGCACCGGCGGGCCGCCCTCGACGGCGGGCTCCAGGGCCTGCAGCAGCGGCCGCTCGATCAGGAACTCGGGGCCGAAGATGTCGCCGGCGATGGTCTCGCGGTCGCGGTCGCCGGCGACCTCGGCGAGGCGGATCTCGACCATCTGGCGCGGGTAGTTCCACTCGTAGACCGCGCTGGACAGGTCCAGGCCCTCGTAGCACTGCAGGCGGATCAGGCGCCGGTTCAGGGTCTCGGCCAGGACCTTGGCGATCTCGGTCTTGCCGGTGCCGGCCTCGCCCTCGAGGAACAGCGGCCGGCCGAGCTTGAGCGCCAGGAACAGCACGGTCGCCAGCGAGCGCTCGCCGACGTAGCGGCCCTCGGCGAGCAGCGCCAGGACCTCGTCGACCGAGCCGGTGCCGGCCGTCCCGGCCTCCGCGACGGCGGCGCCGCCCGTCACTTCTGTACCCACTGACCGTTCTCCCGCTTGACCCAGCTGCCGGCCGGCGCCTTGTTGATCAGCTCCTGGGCGTAGATCTTGGCGACCGCCTCGACCGGCACGCCCTGCTCGGCGGCCCGCTTCTCGTAGACCTGCTTGCGCTTGGCGTTGATCGAGGCGACGGCCCCGGCGGCGCTGCCGCTGCGCGCCTCCATGTAGCCGTCCCAGCGCTCGCCGGCGGCACCGGAGGTCAGCAGCGCTTCGGGGGTCTGCGCCCAGGCGACGCTCGGCCGGAGGAAGCCGGGGCCCAGGAGGCTGGGGCCGGCCAGGGTGGCGGTCAGCGCGGCCGCGCTCAGGGCGGCGACGAAGAGGCGTCGGCTCATCATGGCGTTCACCTGTCTGTTTCCTGCGTCTCGGTCAAGGGTGCGGCTCGCCGCGGACGAAAGGGCTGGCATCGCCGGCGCTAGAAGATCGCCGGGTTCTTGTCGATGTCCTCGCGCGCCCGCTTCTCCAGGCGCACCCGCACGTCGGCGTCGAGCTTGATGTTGAGGTTGATGGTGATCGGCTCCTTCGGCGCCTCGACCCGCACGGTCGGCTCGCAGGCGGCGACGCCGAGCAGCGCCGCGGCGGCCAGCGCCCCGCCGGCCAGCTGCAGGGCGCGGGTCGCGGCGCGGCGGCGGGAGGGCGCGGCGTCCGGTCGGAGGATGTGCTGCGTCATGGCTCTACTCGCGAAGTGGCGGCCGGCCCGGTCGGCGGCGCGGCCTCATGGCTAGCATAGCGGCCGGCCCCCGACCAGGGCGGCGGCCGGCCGGCGGGGTTGCGGCGGCCCGCGCTACTGCTTGCGCCGACGTTTCGTGCGCGGCTTCAACAGCCGTTGAACGAGCCGGTCGGAGATTTCCGTTCCCTGGGCCAGCGCCTGGAGCAGCGGTGCCACGTCGCTGGTCAGGTTGATGTTGAGCACGAAGGGCTGGCCGTTCATGACGTCCGGGTTCCGGCCTTCCAGCCTCAGGAACACCTTGCTCTCGCCCTCGGCCGGCTTGTCGAGGCTGAGTCGCAGGACCTTGTAGTGGAAGTTCTCCAGCGCCTGCAGCATCAGGTCGACCGACTGGCCGCTGCCTTCGAGGGCCTTGCGCGCCGCCGCCGACTTGAAGGCGATGACCCCGGGCTCGAGTGCGCCGAGCGCGCCCTGCTCGACGACGATCGCGCCCTTCTCGATGCGCAGCGGGATGCGGCCGCTGAGCTGGCCGCTGCCCGAGACGCCCTCGACGTCGGCGACCGCGAGCAGGCGCTCGAGGTCGATCCTGTCGAGCTGGAGGACCAGGTCGTAGCGGCCCGATGCCGGGTCGAGGACGGCCTGGTCGAGCGCGACGCCGCCACCGAGCAGGTCGGCGTGCGCCTGCTCGATCACCAGCTGCGAAGCGCTCCCGACCCGGCGCAGCGCCAGCGTGCCCTTCAGGTCGGTCAGCGGCGTGCCGACGTCGATCCGCGCGATCGAGAAGGGCTGGCCGGCCGGGCTCGTCGGCGGCGTCAGGGAGTCGAGCGCCAGCGACAGGTCGAGGCCCTCGACCTCGGCGCCCGCCGAGGTGAAGCCGAGTCCCTCGAGCCTGACCCGGCCGCCGCCGGTGACGCCCTGGCCGGTCTTCAGGTTGAGTTCGGCCGAGAGGCTGCCGACGGCCTGCTTGAGCGAGGCCAGTGCCGGGCTCAGGTCGCCGGGCTGCGGCCCGCCGGCCGCGAAGGTCAGGGGCGCCAGGGTGACCTTGGCGCTGCCGCTGTCCCTGCCCAGGTCCTGGCGGCCGCTCGCCTTCACCGAGAGGGCGCCGGCGAGCCCCCGGGCGGCGGCGCTCCAGGTCGCGAGCCCGTCCGCGAGCGTGGCCTCGGCCGTCGCGTCGAGCGGCGGGAAGAGCGCCGGATCCTCGGTCGAGACCAGGCGGCCGCCGCTCAGGGTCAGGCGGTCGCCCTCGGCCGCGAGCTCGGCGCTCAGCGTGCCGTCGTGCAGCGCCAGCGCGGCCTGCGGCTCGGCCAGCTCGAGGCCCGTGGCCCGGGCGGTGCCCTGCAGCGCGCCGCCCTGCGGCAGGGTCAGGTCGAGGCTCAGCCGGCCGGCCGAGACGGTCAGTGGATCGCCGCTGCCGGCCGGGACGAGGGTCGCGGGCGCCAGCGCCGCCTCGGCGGTGAGTCGCGTCTGCCGGGCGCCGAGCGTGAGCCGGGCGCTGCCGAGCGACAGTGCCAGCTTGTCGAGGGCGGCCGGGCCGCCGGCCAGCTTGGCGAGGCTCAGGCTGCCCGGATCGCTCAGGCCGAGGGTCAGCGCCTGGTCCTTCCAGGCGAGATCGAGCGGCAGCTCGGCCGAGAGGTCGGCGGTCCCGGCCACGCCGAGCGCCAGGCCGTCGAGCTCGGCCGCCAGCGTCGCCTCGCCCTGCGCGTCGCGGGACGCGCCCTCGAAGCGGCCCTTCAGGGACAGCGAGCGCAGCAGGCCGTAGGGCGTCGGCAGCGCGCTGGCGGTCAGCGCCGGGACCTCGACCTGGCTGGCCAGCAGGACGCCCCGGGGCGAGAGCTCGGCCGTGCCGTCCAGCGCGGCGTTCGCCCGCGCGTCGCCGGCCGAGAGCGCGAGGCGGCGGGGCAGGGTGAGCTGCCAGCGGTCCTGGCCGAGGACGAGGCGCGCCTCGGGCTCGCTGTCCTGACCGACGGTCAGGTCGATCGGCCGGGCGAGCAGCGGCTGCCAGCCAGGGGCCAGGGCCTGCGCCGTCTCCGGCGCGACCGACAGGCCCTCGAGCCGGGCCGGCGCCTGCAGGGCGACGCTGCGGTTCGCCAGGTCGAGGACGAGCGACGCCTGGCCCCGTTCGAGGCTGCCGAACCCCGGGGCCGACAGCCTGTCCGCTGCAAGGTCGAGGGCCAGGCTGCCGCCGGCCCGCTCGGGCAGCCTGGCGAGCTGGCGGGGCAGCGAGAGCTCGCCCTTGAGCGCCGCCTCGAGGCTGCCGCCGGCGTGCGGCGCGACGGTCGCCGCCAGGTCGAGGTCGAGCTGCGGCAGCGGCTCGCCGAGGCGCAGCACCATCGGCGCGTGGCCCGGCGTGTCGAGCGTCAGGTCGGCGCCGCCGGCCAGGGTCGCGGCGACGGCCGGCGGCAGCCCGAGGCGCTGCAGCCAGGCCGGGTCGAGCGTCTCTGCCGAGGCCTTGGCCGGGCGCAGCCTGAGGTGCCGCTGGTCGCCGAGCTGGGCGATGTCGGCGCCGCTCCTCAGCGTGACGCCCGAGGCCCGGCCGGGCAGCGCCAGGCCGTCGAGGTCGAGCGACAGGTCGAAGCCGCCGAGCGCGGCCGGGTCGAGCAGCAGCTCGGCGAGGTCGCCGGCGGCCAGGGCCTTCGCGGCGGCGCGGCCGTCGGCGCGCAGCGCGATGCGGCCGTCGCTCGGCCGCGCCGCCGGGGGCAGGGTGGCGAGCTCGGCGAGCAGCGGCGCATCGCCGTCGAGATCGAGGGAGAACAGCACCTCCGGCGCCGCGGCGGGCCGCTCCAGCCTGGCGTCGGCCTGGATCGAGACCGGCGGGCCCTCGCTGCTGGTCAGGCTGAGGGTCGCGTTGCTGCCGACCACCGCGTCGGGCCGGTAGAGGCCGTCGAGCTTGCCGGCGAGGCGCAGCGGCCCTTCCAGGGTCCTCAGGCTGACCGCGAGGCGCCGGGCCGGCCCGTCGTCGCCGGGCGCCGGCCGCAGGCTGCCGGCCAGCGCCAGGCGCAGCGGGCCGCGGCTGGTCTTCAGGTCGAGCTCGGCGTCCGTCAGCTCGACCGGCGGCAGGACCGGCAGGGCGAGGCCCTGGCCGCCACCGGCGCCGCCGCCGAAAGCCTCCTGCAGCCGGCCCAGCGGCCGCCCGGCGGTGAGGTCGGCCGAGAGCGCGAGGCCGGAGAGCGTGACCCCCTCGAGGCGGCCGCCGCCGATCAGCGCCGGCAGGTCATAGGAGAGGGCGATGCGCCCGGCGCTGAGGCCCTCGAGCCTGAGATCGTCGAGCTCGGCGCCGCCCGTGTCGAGCCGCACGATCCGCCCCGAGCCCTCGAGGGCGCGCGCGCCGAGCCACTGGGCCAGGGCCCAGTTGGCGAGCGGCAGGCGGAACAGCCAGAAGCCCAGCGCGAGCAGCAGGCAGGCGCCGAGGACGGCGGACAGGATCAGTGACAGGCGGCGCATGGCCCAAGGTTAATACAATCGCCGTGGCCCAAAAGAGGCGGCGGAAAACGACGAAGGCCGGAAACGACAAAGGCCGGGCTGCGGCCCGGCCTTTGCGCTTGCCGCGGCATTCGGCCGCGACGGGAACGGCAGACGGGCGGTCAGCCGGCGGCCGCGAGCGCCCGCCGGGCCATGACGCCGATCAGGTGGGCCCGATACTCGGCCGAGGCGTGGATGTCGCTGTTCAGGCCGTCGGGGCCGTGCGTCAGGTTCTTGATCGCGTCGGCCGACCAGTTCGCCGAGAGCGCCTGCTCGGCCTCGGTCCAGCGGAACGCGCTGGCCCCGGCACCGGTCACCGCGACCCGGACGCCGCCGGCGGTCTTGGCGACCATGACGCCGACGATCGGGTAGCGCGAGGCCGGGTTGGCGAACTTCGCGTAGCCGGCCTTCTCGGGCACCGGGAAGGACACCGAGACGACCAGCTCGTTCTCGTCGAGCGCCGTCTCGAACAGGCCCTTGAAGAAGTCGCCGCCGGCGATCTCGCGCTTGTTGGTCTTGACCGTGGCGCCGAGGCCGACGACGGCCGCCGGGTAGTCGGCGGCCGGGTCGGCGTTGGCGATCGAGCCGCCGATCGTGCCGCGGTG
This sequence comes from Tistlia consotensis USBA 355, assembly GCF_900177295.1. Taxonomy (GTDB): domain Bacteria; phylum Pseudomonadota; class Alphaproteobacteria; order Kiloniellales; family DSM-21159; genus Tistlia; species Tistlia consotensis. Next base: position 45,636 of record NZ_FWZX01000037.1, on the reverse strand, counting down.
GCGGACCTGGGCGTCGCCGATGTCGCTGGCGAGGTGGGCGAGGGCCGGGATCCTGGCCTTGACCACGCTCGAGTCGGCGACGTCGCCGTGCGGCGTCATGGCGCCGACGACAACGGCGCCGCCGGCCTCGGAGATGCCCTTGAGCTCCTTGATCCCCGAGAGGTCGATCAGGTCGCTCGGCTGGGCGAGGCGCTGCTTCAGGGTCGGCAGCAGGGTGTGGCCGCCGGCGAGGATCTTGCCGTCCTCGGCACCGGCCAGCAGCTTCGCCGCCTCCTCCAGCGAGGAAGGACGGTGGTAGGTGAAGTCGTACATGGTGCGTCCTCCCTTACTCGGCGGCCACGCGGAGCTTGGCCTGGGCGGCGCGCCAGACCTTCTCCGGGGTCGCCGGCATGTCGATCTCGACGCCGAGCGCGTCGGTGATCGCGTTCATCAGAGCCGCCGGGGAAGCGATCGCGCCGGCCTCGCCGCAGCCCTTCACCCCGAGCGGGTTGTGGGTGCAGGCCGAGGTCGTCGTCTCGACCCGGAAGGTCGGGAAGTTGTCGGCCCGCGGCATGGCGTAGTCCATGTAGCTGCCGGTCAGCAGCTGCCCGGAATCGCGGTCGTAGACCGTGTGCTCGAGCAGCGCCTGGCCGACGCCCTGGGCGATGCCGCCGTGGACCTGTCCTTCGACGATCATCGGGTTGATGACGTTGCCGAAGTCGTCGACCGCGACCCAGTCGGCGATCGTCGTGATGCCGGTGTCGGGGTCGATCTCGACCTCGGCGATGTGCACGCCCGAGGGATAGGTGAAGTTGAGCGGGTCGTAGAATGCGGTCTCGTCCAGGCCCGGCTCGACCCCTTCGGGGTAGTTGTGCGGCACGTAGGCGGTGAAGGCGATCTCGGCCATGGCCTTGGACTTGTCGGTGCCGGCGACCGTGAACTGGCCGTTGGCGAACTCGACGTCACCCTCGCTCGCCTCCATCAGGTGGGCGGCGATCTTCTTGCCCTTGGCGATGATCTTGTCGCAGGCCTTGACGATCGCCGAGCCGCCGACCGCCAGCGAGCGCGAGCCGTAGGTGCCCATGCCCATCGGGATGCGCCCGGTGTCGCCGTGCACGATCTCGACGTTCTCGTAGGGGATGCCGAGCTTCTCCGAGACCAGCTGGGCGAAGGTCGTCTCGTGCCCCTGGCCGTGGGAATGGGCGCCGGTCATCACCGCGACCGTGCCGGTGGCGTTGAAGCGCACCGTCGCCGATTCCCAGAGGCCGACGCCGGCGCCGAGCGAGCCGACCACCGCCGAGGGCGCGATGCCGCAGGCCTCGATGTAGGCCGACAGGCCGATGCCGCGCAGCTTGCCCCTGGCCTCAGAGGCCGCCTTGCGCGCCCCGAAGCCCTTATAGTCGATCATCGAGAGGGCCTTGTCGAGCGACGGCTCGTAGTCGCCGATGTCGTACATCAGTGCGACCGGCGTCTGGTAGGGGAACTGGTCCGGCTTGATGAAGTTGAGCCGGCGCAGCTCGGCCGGGTCGCGGCCGGTCTCGCGGGCCGCGATCTCGACCAGCCGCTCGACGACGTAGGTCGCCTCGGGACGGCCGGCACCGCGGTAGGCGTCGACCGGCGCCGTGTTGGTGAAGACCGCCTTGACGTTGGCGTAGACCACCGGCGTCGTGTACTGGCCGGCGAGCAGCGTCGCGTAGAGGTAGCTCGGCACACTGGTCGCGAAGCTCGACAGATAGGCGCCCATGTTGGCCGTAGTGTCGACCTTCATGCCCAGGAACCTGCCGTCGGCGTCGAGCGCCAGCTCGCAGTGGGTGACGTGGTCGCGGCCGTGGCAGTCGGACAGGAAGGCCTCGCCGCGCTCGGCGGTCCACTTGACCGGCCGGCCGCCGATCTTCTTCGAGGCCCAGGTGCAGGCCGTCTCCTCGGCGTAGGCGAAGATCTTCGAGCCGAAGCCGCCGCCGACGTCGGGCGCGATGACCCGGACCCTGGACTCGGGCAGGCCGAGCACGAAGGCGCAGAGGATCAGGCGCAGCAGGTGCGGGTTCTGGCTGGTCGAGTAGATCGTGTACTCGTCGGTGCCCGAATCCCACTCGCCGATCGCCGCGCGCGGCTCCATGGCGTTGGGCACCAGGCGGTTGTTGATCAGGTCGAGCTTGGTGACGTGGGCCGCCTTGGCGAAAGCCGCGTCGGCTGCCGCCTTGTCGCCGAGCTCCCAGTCGTAGCAGAGGTTCTCGGGCGCGGCCTCGTGGATCTGCTGGCTGCTGCGCGCCTGCATCGGGTCGACGACCGCCGGCAGCTCCTCGTAGTCGACCTGGATCAGCTCCGCGGCGTCCTTGGCCTCGGCGGCCGACTCGGCGATGACCATGGCGACGTGGTCGCCGACGTAGCGCACCGCGTCGCGGACCAGCGGAAAGTGCGGCGGCGCCTTGTGCGGCTGGCCGTGCTTGTCGGTGACGACCCAGCCGCAGGGCAGCGAGCCGACGCCGTCGGCCTCCATGTCCTTGCCGGTGAAGACGGCGACGACGCCCGGTGCCGTCTCGGCCGCGGAGGTGTCGATGCCCGTCACCCGGGCGTGGGCGACCGGCGCCCGCAGGAAGTAGGCGTAGGCCTGGCCGTGACGGTTGATGTCGTCGGTGTAGCGGCCCTTGCCCGTCAGGAAGCGCTTGTCCTCGCGCCGCGTCGTGCGGCTGCCAATTCCGGAGTCCGCCATCTCGTCACCCCCTCATCGACTGCGCCGCGGCCTGGATGGCCTTGACGATGTTGTGATAGCCCGTGCAGCGGCAGATGTTGCCCTGCAGCCACTCGCGGATCTCGCGGTCGCTCGGGTCGGGGTTGTGCTTCAGCAGGTCGACCGCGCTCATCACCATGCCCGGCGTGCAGAAGCCGCACTGCAGGCCGTGATGCTCCTTGAAGGCGGCCTGCATCGGATGCAGCTCGCCGTCCTGGGCAAGGCCCTCGATGGTGGTCACGGTGGCGCCGTCGGCCTGGGCGGCCAGCATGGTGCAGGATTTCACCGACGTGCCGTCGACATGCACGACGCAGGCGCCGCACTGGCTGGTGTCGCAGCCGACATGGGTGCCGGTCAGGCTCAGATGCTCCCGAAGGAACTGGACGAGCAGCGTGCGCGGCTCGACCTCCTTCGAGACCTGCTTGCCATTGACCGTCATGGAAACGGTGAGCATGCCTCTCCCTCCTGATGCGCTGGCCGCCGGTCACCGATCCACGACAGACGTGGCCCGGCGGCTCGTGGTTCTTGGCAGGTCGGGCGAGAGGAGGAACAGACCGGGCGAAAGCCGCCCGCTCGGTGCCGTCCCCTGCACCGCAATTCGACCGCTGCGGGCAGTGTGGTCCGTGGGTGTGACGCGGTCAAGGCCGGCCGACGGACCACGCTGCGACCCGAAAGCACGGAGCTTTCAATGACTTGTTTGCAGGCCGATGGCGTTTCCGTGACAGCCGGGTGGAGATCTCAGCCGAGCGCGAAGATGACCAGCAGGATCGCGACGATGGCGATCAGGACCGAGATCCAGGCGATCGGCGACAGCCCCTTCTTCGCCGGGGCCGGGGCCGGGGCAGGCGCCGGAGCAGGTGCCGGCGCTGGGGCCGCAGCCGGCGCTTCCGTCGCCGCCGCGGCCGGCGCGGGAGCCGGGGCGGGCTCCGCAGCCGCCGCGGCCGGAGCCGGCGCTGCCGCCGCGGCCTCGCCGCCGGCGCCTTCGACGATCTCGCGGAACTTGGCGAAGAACTCGTCGGCGTACTTCTTGGCGGTCGAATCGATCAGGCGCGCGCCGATCTGCGCGATCTTGCCGCTGACCTTGGCCTCGACCTCGTAGCCGAGCGTCGTGGCGCCGCCCTCGGCGTCGGCCAGCCGCACCTTGGCGCCGCCGCTCGCCATGCCGGCGGCGCCGCCCTTGCCGCTGCCGGAGATCGTGTAGCTCTCCGCCTCGACGATGTCGCTCAGCGTCACCGAGCCGTTGAACTTGGCGCTGACCGGCCCGACCTTGGCGCGCACCGTCGCCTCGAACTGGTTGTCGCCGCCCTTCTCCAGGCTCTCGCAGCCGGGAATGCAGGCCTTGAGCACCTCGGGGTCGTTGAGCGCCTGCCAGACCTTCTCGCGCGGTGCCTCGATCCGATACTCGCCCGACATCTGCATGGCTCACCCCTCCTTGGTGTCGCGGTGCCTCGATCCTGTCGACCGGAGCTTTGCCGCAAAGCCTAACGGCTTGCGGCGCTTTCGCCAATTGCAGCCGGCGCCGGGCAGGGGCGGCCGCGCGATGGATGACAGAAAGCATGCCGTGGTATAGGTCTGACGCCGCTTGCGCGGCCGTTCCGCCGGGATTTCCTCCGGCGGAGCTCCTCCACAGTCGGCGACGACGCCCCTGCCGAAACGGCGGAACTCGGGCACCGGCGCTGCGGCCGGGTGCCGGCGGCGCGGCCGTCGTGCGATCCGGGGGCGGGGGGCCGCGCATCGGGGGCCGGCGGCGACCGGCGAGCAACGGCAGGGAACGAGGTAGAGCGGCGATGGGCGAAACAGGGACGGCAGGCGTGATCTTCGGGCTGGATCCGGCGTGGGTCGCGACCGGGCTGCTGGTGATCATCTACGTGTTCATCATCGCCGAGCGGCTCAACCGCTCGATCATCGCCCTGCTCGGCGCCGGCCTGATGATCGTCACCGGCGTGCTCAATCAGCAGCAGGCGATCAAGGGCATCGACTTCAACACCATCGCGCTGCTGACCGGCATGATGGTCCTGGTCTCGATCGCCCGCCAGAGCGGCATGTTCGAGTACCTCGCCATCCGCTCGGCCAAGCTCGGCCGGGCCAAGCCCTGGCTGATGATGCTGATCCTCTCGGCGACGACCGCCGTGCTGTCGGCCTGCCTGGACAACGTCACGACGGTGCTGCTGATCGCGCCGGTGACCCTGGCGGTGACGCGCCAGCTCGGCGTGCCGCCCTATCCCTTCCTGTTCGCCGAGATCATGGCCTCCAACATCGGCGGCACGGCGACCCTGATCGGCGATCCGCCGAACATCATCATCGGCTCGGCGACGGGCCTCGGCTTCAACGCCTTCATCCTGAACGTGGCGCCGGTCATCGTGCTGATCCTGGCCGTCCAGCTGGTGACGACCCACCTGTTCTGGGGCCGCAAGATGCACGCCGAGCCGCAGGCGCGCGCCGCCGTCATGGCGCTCGACGAGCGGGCGGCGATCACCGACCGGCCGCTGCTGATCTACTCGCTGATCGTCATCGGCGGCGTGCTGACCAGCTTCGTGCTGGCCAAGACGCTCGACCTGGAGCCGGGCACCATCGCGCTGTTCGGCGCCGCCGTGCTGATGCTGCTGCACAACATCGAGCACCACCGCGAGATCGAGAAGCAGCACGAGAAGGTCACCGCGACCTTCGGCGAGGTCGACTGGATCACGATCTTCTTCTTCGTCGGCCTGTTCGTCGTGGTCCACGGCCTCGAGGTGACCGGCGTGCTGGCCTACCTGTCGAAGGAGCTGGTCCGCGCGACCGGCGGCGACTTCGCGCTGACCACCTACGTCGTGCTGTGGTCCTCGGCGATCCTCTCGGCGATCGTCGACAACATCCCCTACGTCGCGACCATGATCCCGCTGATCAAGTCGATGGGGGCGGATTTCGGCGGCCCCGACAAGCTGATGCCGCTGTGGTGGGCGCTGTCGCTGGGCGGCTGCCTGGGCGGCAACGGCTCGCTGATCGGCGCCTCGGCCAACCTGACGGTCGCCGGCATCGCCGAGCGCAACGGCATCCGCTTCGGCTTTTGGGCCTACACCAAGTATGCCTTCGGCCTGATGCTGATCCACGTCGCCATGGCCAACGTCTATATCTGGCTGCGCTTCCTCAGCTGACCGGGCGCGATCCCCGCGCCGGGGATCACCCCTCCGGCTGCCAGGCGGTGAGGTGGCGGCCCAGGCGGTCGACGGCGAAGTAGAGCGCGACGGCGATCAGCGCCAGCACCAGCAGCGCGGCGAAGACCAGGTCGACCTGCAGGCGCGCGTTGGCGTTGAGCATCAGGTGGCCGAGGCCGGCCGAGGAGCCGACCCATTCGCCGACCACGGCGCCGATCGGCGCCACCGCCGTCGCGACGCGGAGGCCCGAGAAGAAGGCCGGCAGCGCCGCCGGGATGCGGATGTGCAGGAAGCTGCGCCAGGGCTTCGCGTCCATCGAGCGGGCGAGATCGAGCCAGCCGGGATCGCAGCGCCTGAGGCCGTCGTAGAAGGCGGCGGTCACCGGGAAATAGATGATCAGGGTCGCCATCGCGACCTTGCTCCACAGGCCGTAGCCGAACCACAGCACCAGCAGCGGCGCCAGGGCGAAGACCGGGATCGCCTGGCTGACCACCAGCACCGGCAGCAGCCAGCGGCGCAGCGGCGCCAGGGCGCTGAGCGCCAGCGCCGAGCCGGCGCCGAGCAGCAGGCCGCAGGCGAGGCCGAGCAGGATCTCGCCGAGCGTCACGCCGGCGTTGCGCAGCAGCACCGGCCAGCGTGCGACGGCGGTCTCCAGCACCAGCAGCGGCCCGGGCAGCAGGTAGGGCGGGATCGCCGTCGCCCAGACGAAGAGCTGCCAGGCCAGCAGCAGGCCGAGCATCACCAGGAGCGGGCGCAGGACCGCCATCACGCGTCCCTGGCCGCGGTCAGGCGGCGCAGCAGCTCGGCCTGCAGGTCGAGCAGGCCGCGCTCGGCGGGATCGGCCGGGTCGCGCGGCGGCGTGCCGGCCGGCTCGATCGCCGCGCCGAGCAGCGCCGGCCGGCCGGCCAGCACGCGGATCTCGTGGCCGAGCCGGAGCGCCTCCAGCGGATCGTGGGTCACCAGCAGCACCGTGCGCCCGGCCAGCAGGCGGGCCGCCAGCTCCTGCAGGGCGAAGCGGGTGATCGCGTCGAGCGCCGAGAAGGGCTCGTCCATCAGCACGACCGGCTTGTCCTCCATCAGGGTGCGGGCGAGGGCGGTGCGCTGGCGCATGCCGCCGGACAGGGCCGCCGGCCGGTCGGCGGCGCGCTCGGCCAGGCCGACCTCGGCGAGCAGCGCCAGGGCGCGCTCGCGCCGCGGCGGCCGGCCGCGCAGACGGTCGCCGAGCAGGACGTTGTCGAGCACCGAGAGCCAGGGCAGCAGCAGGTCGCGCTGGGCCATGTAGGCGACCCGGCCGGCCAGGCTGCGGCCGTCCTCGTCGACGACCTCGCCCTCGGCGCCGTGGGCGAGGCCGGCGATCAGGCGCAGCAGGCTCGACTTGCCCACGCCGGAGGGGCCGAGCAGGCAGGAGGTGCGGCCGGCCGGCAGCACCAGCGACAGGCGGTCGAACAGCAGGGTGCCGCCGAAGGCGAGGTGCGCGCCCTCGACCCGCACCGCCGGGGCGGCGGCGGCGAGCTCCGTCGCCGGGGTCATGGCGCGGCCTTCGGCCGGATGTGCGCCCGGACGAACCACTCGGGCAGGCTCAAGGCGTCCGTATCGTTGCGGTCGACGACCTGGCAGCGGCAGGGATTCGTCGCCTCGTAGCGCCGGCAGTCGTCCTTCGCCGTGTCCTCGAGCAGCTTCATGTGCTTCTCGTCGCCGCTACGCCGCGGCTCGGCGCGGTCGTAGTAGTAGGCGTAGCCGTACCAGTCGATCTGGTCGAGCGAGGTCTTGTCCCAGTTGACGCAGGCGGCGATCACCTTGTCGCCCTTCAGGCCGGGGTAGGGATTGACCTTGCCGATCGACCAGCGCGCGTTGTCGGTCGCGGTCTCGACGCCGGTCTTCAGGATCTCGGCCATCAGCATGTGATAGAGCGCGGCGCGCACCTGCTGCGCGGGGTCGGCGACCGGCTCCGCGGCGCGGGCCGCCGCGGGTGCGAGCAGGACAGTCAGGACGAGGACGGCGAGCCCCCGCCGTCGCGGGGACGACGAAAGAGAGCGGAGTCGGAGCAAGGCGCGCACGCGCCAAGGGATGCCGCCTCGGCGGACGCCGGTCCAGCCCTATTCTCGGGGCCCGGGCCTGCCTCAGAAGCGGCCGTACTCCTTCATGAAGCTCTCCGGCACCTCCAGCACGTCGCGGTCGTCGACGTCGAGCAGCTGGCAGCCGCAGTCGCGGCCGGCGTAGGCGTGGCGGCAGTCGTCGAGGGTGCGCGCCTTCAGGGCCTCGAGCTGCTCCGTCGAGACGGTCGCGCCGTAGCGGTAGGCGAAGCCGCCCCAGTTGACCCGGTCGAGCGTGGTCTTCGGCCAGTTGACGCAGACCGCCAGGGCCTTGCCGGAGGTCACGCTGGGATAGGGATTGACCTCGCCGACGGCGCTGCCGCCGGCCTGGGTCTGCTGGCGGATGCCGGTGCGCAGCACCTCGGCCATCAGGCGGTGGTACATCAGCGCGGTGACCTGCCGCTCGGCGTCGCTCTGGGCGCTCTTCGGCGCCTGGGCGGGCTTGGCCGGCAGGAGCGGCGTCACCGGCTGGACCGGCTGCACCGGCTGGACCTCGACCGGCTTGACGGTCTGGGCCGCGGCCCGGCCGGCCGGGCCGAGTCCGGCGAGGGCCGCGGCGGCGAGGCAGAGCGCGAGGGTGGCGGGCAGGCGGCGGGGCATCGATCGGGGTCTCCCTTTTCCGCGACCGCGGACGGTCCAGATTGCAGAAGGATAGCAGTGCTGCCAGGAAGATGCGGCAAGACCATGGAGGGTTCCCAGATCCCGCTTCCGGCCCCGACTCCGGCCCTCGACCGGCCGCTGCTGATCGGCAGCGAGATCTACCGGCGCTCGACCTACGGCAGCCGCCATCCGCTGGCGATCCCGCGGGTCTCGACGGCGCTTGACCTCTGCCGGGCGCTCGGCTGGGTCGCTGAGGGGCGCTACCTCGACAGCCCGCGCGCGACGCCGGCCGAGCTCGCCCGCTTCCACGCGCCGGCCTACGTCGCCGCGGTCCAGGCCGCCGAGGCCGGGCAGGCGGTCTCGGAGGAGGCCAAGGCGCGCTTCAACATCGGCGTCAACGGCAACCCGGTGTTCCCGGAGATCTTCCGCCGCCCGGCGACGGCCTGCGGCGCCTCGATCCAGGCCGGCCGGCTGCTCGCCGCCCTGCCGCCGGACCATGGCCCGGCGACGATCTACAGCCCGGCCGGCGGCACCCACCACGGCCGGCCGGACCGGGCCAGCGGCTTCTGCTACTTCAACGATCCCGTGCTGGCGATCCTCGCCCTGCTCGACGGTGGCCTCGAGCGGATCTTCTACCTGGACCTCGACGCCCACCACGGCGACGGCGTGCAGGACGCCTTCCATGACGACCCCCGGGTCTTCACCCTCTCGATCCACGAGGCCGGGCGCTGGCCGATGAAGCCGCGCGAGCCCGGCGGCCCCGGCGGCCTGGCGGACCGCGCCGGCGGCCCCGAGGGCGGTTGGGCGGCTCGCAACCTGCCGGTGCCGCCCGGCTTCAACGACAGCGAGCTGGCCTTCCTCGTCGAGGCCGCGGTGCTGCCGCTGATCGAGGCCTTCGAGCCCGAGGCCCTGGTCGTGCAGTGCGGCGCCGACGCCCTGGAGGACGATCCCTTGAGCCGCCTCTCGCTGTCCAACCTGGCGCTCTGGCGGGCCGTCGCGACGGTGCTGCCGACGGCGCCGCGGCGCCTGGTCACCGGTGGCGGCGGCTACAATCCCTGGTCGGTCGGCCGCGCCTGGGCCGGGGTCTGGGCGACGGTCAACGGCTTTGCGATCCCCGAGCGCCTGCCGGCCGAGGCCGAGGCTCTGCTGCGCGCCCTGAGCTGGCGCCACAGCCGTGGCCGCAACCCGCCCGAGCGCTGGTTCACGACCCTCGCCGACCCGCCGCGCCCCGGCGCGATCCGCGACGAGATCCGGGCGATGGCGCGGGCCGTGCTGGCCTGAGGGCCGGTGCTGCGACCGATTCGGCTGCGGCACTCGCCATCTTGCCCGCCGTCGCGGGCTGCGGCATGGTCGGCGCCATGCTGTCCCGCCTGCTGCTCGTCCTCGCCCTGACGGTCCTGCCGCTCGCCGCCGCGCCGGCCCAGGAGGCCGTCGAGTTCGGCAAGGGCGAGGCGACCGTGGTGACCCGGGACGGCGAGCACCATCCCTTCCACGTCGAGCTGGCGACGACCGCGCCGCAGATGGCGCGCGGCCTGATGTTCCGCAAGGAGCTGGCGCCCGATGCCGGCATGCTCTTCGTCCTGCCCTCGGCGCAGATGACCGCCTTCTGGATGAAGAACACCCTGATCCCGCTCGACATGCTGTTCATCGCCGAGGACGGCCGGGTCGTGCGCATCGCCGAGCGCACGACGCCGATGAGCACCGAGAGCATCTCCTCGCGCCGGCCGGTCATCGCCGTGCTCGAGCTGCCCGGCGGCACCGCCGAGCGCCTCGGCATCGGCACCGGCGCCAAGGTCGAGAGCAAGGCGCTGCCCTGACCTTCTAGAGCGGCACGCCGCTGCCGAGGCGCCGCGCCTCCGCGACCTCCTCCTCGTCCCAGTAGCCGATCAGGATGCCGGCCGGCACTTCGCGGTCCGTCGCCCGGGCGATCTCGGCGTCGGAGAGGGTGATGCGGCTCGCGCCCTGGAGCGCCCAGTCCGAGAGGCAGGCGTGCAGCCGCGCCCGCTGGTCGGCGAAGGCCGGGTCGGCACCGAGGTCGCGGAACTCGTCCGGGTCGCTCTCCAGGTCGAAGAGCAGCGGCCGGAAGCCCCGGGCGTGGACGTACTTCCAGCGCCCGTCGAAGACCATCCAGAGCCGCGCGTCGGAGATCGGCACGCCGAGGTCCGTGCGCGCCCGGCGCATCGCATAGTCGTACTCGCTGACCACGAAGGGCCGGGCCGGCGCCGAGCCGTCGTCGCGCAGCAGCGGCAGCAGCGAGCGGCCCTCCAGCACGTGCGGCTTCGCCGCGCCGCCGAAGAACTCGAGGAAGGTCGGTGCCAGGTCGATCGACTCGACCAGGCGGTCCGAGACGCTGCCGCGGGTCGCGTCGGCGGCCGGGGAGGGGTCGACGACGATCAGCGGGATCCTGACCGAGCACTCGTGGAACAGCTCCTTCTCGCCGAGCCAGTGGTCGCCCAGGTAGTCGCCGTGGTCCGAGGTGAAGACGATCAGCGTCCTCTCCCAGAGGCCGCGCCGCTTCAGGAAGGCGAAGAGGCGGCCGAGCTCGTCGTCGATCTGGCGGATCAGCCCCATGTAGGCCGGGATCACCCGCTCGCGCACGCCCTGGCGGGCGAAGGCGCGGCTGAAGCGCTCCTCCAGGTAGCGGGCGTAGACCGGGTGCGGGTCGCGGCGCTCGGCCTCGTCGCGCACGACCGGCAGCACGTGGCGGGCGTCGTAGAGCGCGTGGTACGGCGCCGGCGCGATGTAGGGCCAGTGCGGCTTGATGTAGGAGAGATGCAGGCACCAGGGCCGCTCGTCGGCGCCGGCCTGCTCGATGAAGGCCATGGCGCGGTCGGTCATGTAGGCCGTCTCGGAGTGCTCGGCCTTCACCCGCGCCGGCTTGTCGGCATGCTCCAGCAGCCAGCCGGACAGCAGCTCGCCGTCCGGTCCCTCGGCCGAGTTCGCCCAGTCCTCCCAGGGATTGTCGCCCTGGTAGCCGAGCGCGCGCAGCCAGCGGTCGTAGGGCGGGTCCGGGTCGTAGGGCCCGTCGGGATGCAGGCCGTCGTCGCGCTCGAAGGGCTCGAAGCCGCACTGGGCGATGCGCACCCCGAGGTCGGAGGCGGGGTCGATGCCGAGCCGAGCCATGCCGGCCAGGTCGGCCTTCATGTGGGTCTTGCCGACCAGCACGTTGCGCACGCCGAGCTCGGCCAGGTGGTCGCCCAGGGTCGGCTCGCCGACGCGCAGCGGGACCTTGTTCCAGCTCGAGCCGTGCGAGCGGACGTAGCGGCCGGTGTAGAAGGACATGCGCGACGGGCCGCAGATCGGCGACTGCACGTAGGCCCGCTCGAAGCGGACGCCGCGCGCCGCCAGGGCATCGATGTTGGGCGTCTCGAGGTGCGGGTGGCCGGTGCAGCCCAGGTAGTCGAAGCGCAGCTGGTCGCACATGATCCACAGCACGTTGCGCTCGCCGGTCATGCCGCCTCCCCGAGGTTCGTTCCGCGACGGGTCGGCGGCATGTAGCGCGTTTGCCGCGGGGACGGCAACGGCCGATCGGCTGGGGCCTCAGCCCCGGCGGGCGTCGCGGAGCTGGCGGGCCTTCGCCAGAATTGCGGTCTCCAGCTCGCGGTCCGCGTTCTGCGCCGCCGGCACGCTCTTCCAGGCACCGCCCGCCTCGCGGACCTGGCGGAACACGGACACCCGGACGGCGGCGCCGTCGAGATCGCCGCCCTGGAGGACGACGTCGACCTTGCGCCTCACGTCGGGCTGGTCCGGCGCGGCGTACCACTCGGTGATGATGACCCCGCCGGCGGGGTCGGCCGAGGCCAGGGGCAGGGACGACAGGCTGTCGAGCGAGGCCTGCCAGAGGAAGCCGTCGACGCCCTTCTCGGCACCCTCGCTCCCGCCCTTGCCGAGGAGGCCGGACAGGGCCAGGCCGTCCGCGCCGGGCGGCCGGTCCGACTGCTCGTAGGTCGCCCCTCTCCGGTGCGGCCTGGAGTGCGGATAGGCGGTGTTCGGGTCGGCCGACGAGCAGGCGGCGAGGCCGGCGGCGAGCAGCAGCGCCGCGAGGCCCTGCCACGGCAGGGACTTGCGGCGGCCGGAGCTTTCGGAGTGATGGGACATCATGGCAGTGTTGGCCTCTGATCGAATGAGAGATCGGGCGCCGTCGAGGCGTCGCCCCGCGGTCGATTCCTAGAATAGGAAGGCCATGAATGGTCGATCGGTGAAATCGTTCGGCCCGAACGCTTTCTTACGAATAAGTATATCGACGGTAAATACATGACTGTGGTGACCGGTGTGACGCGCGATCTCCTCGTCCGCTGTCCGGCCGGACGGGATCCGTGCCTGCCCCGAGGTCCTGACGCCGGCCGTCAGGGCGCCCCGGCTTCCGGAAAGCGCAGCACGACCTTCAGGCCGGGACGGTTGTCGCCGACGGTGATCTCGATGCCGTGGAGCGCGGCGACGGCGCCGACCAGGGACAGGCCGAGGCCGCTGCCCGGCGTGCTGCGGCTGGTCTCCAGGCGGTAGAAGCGGCGGAACACCTTCTCGCGCTCGGCCGCCGGAATGCCGGGGCCGTCGTCCGAGACCTCGGCGAGGAGGTCTGTGCCGTCGCGCGCCAGGGCGAGCTCGATCCGCGTGCCGGCAGGCGTGTGGCGCAGGGCGTTCTCGATCAGGTTGACGAAGAGCTGGGTCAGCAGCTCGCGGTCGCCGCGCAGCCCGATCCCCGGCTCGATGCGGGCGGCCAGGCTGCGGTCGAGGTCCTCGGCGACCGGCGCGTAGGTCATCGCGAGCTGGTCGAGCAGCGCCGAGAGGTCGAGCTCGGCGAAGTTGGCGCGGCGCGAGCCCGATTCGATCTGGGCGATGCGCAGCAGCGCGCTGAAGGTGGCGAGGGCGGTGTTGGCCTGCTCCAGGGCGTCGGAAACCGCCGCCTCGTAGTCCTCCCGGCTCGCGGTTTCTTCCTGCTGCACGGCCTCCAGGCGCTGCTTGAGGCGGCTGAGCGGCGTGCGCAGGTCGTGGGCGATGTCGTTCGAGACCTGCTTCAGGCCCTCCATCGAGGCCTCCAGGCGGTCGAGCATCTCGTTGAGGTTGCGGCCCAGCTCCTCGAGCTCGTCGCCGCTGCCCCCGGTCTGGATCCGCTCCGAGAGATGGCCGCCCATGATCACGCGGATCGCCCGGTTGAGCTCGTCGATGCGCCGCAGGAAGCCCTGGCTGAGCAGCACGCCGCCGAGCAGCGCGAGCATCAGCCCGGCGGCGGCGGCCCAGGCGAAGGCCCGCACGATCGCCTCCTGGGCCTCGGTCATGCGGAAGGTGTCGAGCGCGACGCTCAGCAGCCGGCCGTCGTCGAGCCGGCGGGCCAGCACCAGCAGCACCGTCTCGGGCTCGTCGGGGGCGCCCGGGCGGTCGCGCTCGGTGAGAGCCTCGGGCAGCACCAGGCGCTGCAGGCCCGGCTCCTCGGGCAGCTTCGGCAGGTCGCCGGCGATCTGGCGGCCGCCCGCGTCCTGCAAGGCGTAGTAGAAGGGCTGGGCACCGTTGCTGGCGATGCGCCGGGCGATCTCCGGCGCCAGGCCGCCGCTGCCGCCGGCGACCTCCTGCAGGGCCGCCAGCTCGCTGTCGAGCGACAGCCGCAGCTGCTCGCGCAGCGAGTCGGTCGCGATCCAGTAGACGATGCCGAACAGCAGCCCGGTCGAGAGGCCGAACAGCAGGGCGTAGAGGGCGGCCAGCCGGAAGCTGCCGGTGCGCAGGACCCTAGGTATCGTCACCGAAGCGGTATCCCGAGCCGCGCACCGTGTGGATCAGCGGCTGGTCGAAGCCCTGGTCGACCTTGCCGCGCAGGCGGCTGATGTGGGTCTCGACCACCGTCGTCTGCGGGTCGAAGTGGAACTCCCAGACGTTCTCCAGGAGCATCGTGCGTGTGACCACCCGGCCGGCCTGGCGCATCAGGTACTCCAGCAGCTTGAACTCCTGGGGCTGCAGGTCGATGCGCCGGCCGGCCCGGGTCACGCGGCGCTTCAGCAGGTCGAGCTCCAGGTCGGCGACCTGCAGCAGGGTCTTCTCCTCAGACGGCGGCGGCCGCCGGGCCAGGGCGTTGACCCGGGCGAGCAGCTCGGCGAAGGCGAAGGGCTTGACCAGGTAGTCGTCACCGCCGGCCTCCAGGCCCTCGACCCGGTCGTCGATGCCGCCCAGCGTGGTCAGGAACAGCACCGGCGCCTTGACCCCCGCACCGCGGATCGTCTTGACCAGCCCCAGGCCGTCCAGGCTCGGCAGCATGCGGTCGACGATCAGCACGTCGTAGGGCTCGCTGGCCGCCAGCATCAGGCCGTCGCGGCCGTCCGCGGCATGGTCGACGACGTGGCCGTGCTGCTTCAGGCTCTTGACGACGTGCGCTGCCGTGGCGGCGTCGTCTTCGATGAGCAGGAGTTTCATCGCGGGTCCGCTCCTCGGTGCCGGACGACCATAGCGCCGGGCAGGCCGGCTGTCGCGGGGGCCCCGGCGCGCGTGCCGGAGCCCCCGGCGCAGGATCAGTCGTCGTCCTCGCGCTCCTCGTCGCCGCCGCTCTTCGCGGCGGTCACCGCCAGCACCTTGCCGCTGTCGGGCGAGACCAGCACCAGCCGCGCGCCGTCGGCCTCGGCGATCGTCACCGCGTAGGCGCTCCCGCCGGCGTGGGGCTCGAGCGCCGCCTCCATCGCCTTGCCGCCGGTCTGCCGCTCGGCGGCGGCGACGGCCTGGGACAGGGAGGTCTTCGCCGAGAGGATCGTCTGGATCTCCTGGCGGTCGCCGGCCTCGTGCTTGCCGCTTTCCGCCTGGGCGAGGCCGGCCGCCCCGACGGCGAGCGCCGTCGCCATCACGACGGGAACGAGCTTGGAACGGAACATTGCCATCTCCTTGGCTGTGGCCGGGCCGCCGAAGGCGCGGCCCGATGCTGCAGATCTGATGCCTGGGCCTTGGCGTCGCTTCGCCGGTCCCTTACCCCTCGGTAAGGCGACGCCCGGCGGCTAATGGGATCCGGCGGCTGTCGCCGCGCGCTGCGGCAGCAGCGCGATGCAGCCGAGGATGAAGACCGCGAGCACGGCCGAGGCCAGCGGCCGGCTCAGCGACAGCCCGCCGTGACTGAGCGGCTTGTCGAGGAAGTCGCCGACCGTGGCGCCGAGCGGCCGGGTCAGGATGAAGGCGGCCCAGAACAGGAAGACGCGGGAGACGCTGGTCCGGTAGCAGGCGGCGACCAGGACGGCCAGGCCGGCACCGAAGACCAGGGCACCGCCGGCGTAGCCGAGGCCGGTGGTGTCGGCCGTCCAGTCGCCGAGCGCCGTGCCCAGGGTCTGGGAGAAGGTGATGGCCGCCCAGTAGAAGGCCTCGACCCTGGCGGTCCTCACGCTCTCGACCGAGATCGAGCCCTGGGACCGGTACCAGAGGCCGAGCGTCGCCAGCAGCAAGGCCAGCAGCAGCGCGGAGCCGCCGGTGTAGCCGATGCCCAGCGAGCGGTCCGCCAAGTCGGCCATCGTCGTGCCGAAGGTGGTCGAGGCGACGATGGTCGCCCAATAGAGGAACGGGCGGTAGCGGTCGGCGACGATCTGGGCGCCGACCAGCGCCACCAGCACGACCAGGAACAGGGCGGTGCCGGCCAGGTAGCCCCAGTTCATGGTCATGGTGACGGTATCGCCCCCGGTCTCGCCCAGGGTCGTGGCGGCGATCTTGATGATCCAGAAGGCGAGGGTGACCTGCGGGACCTTGGTGAGACAGTCCTCGACGTGACGACTCATGCTGACCTCTCGGTTGTCGTGCTGTGGCTCGCTGGCGACGGCCGTCCGAAGCGACGCGAAGCTCCCTGGCGGCCCGAATGTCCGGACCGGTCGGCGGCTCCGTGATCGGATGACGGCGTGGTCCCCGCGCGCTTCCGGTAGCGGCGCCGCGCGGGGCCCCGGAGGCGACATAAGGCCGGCGGCTTTGGCGGCGCTTTGACGAAGTCTTACGGATCGTTGAGGAGCGCGCGCGCCGCTCGGCCGGCCTCGCCCGCACCCGCGAGGGGCGCGCGGCCTTACCGATCGGTAAGGCCGCCGAAAGACGCTCCCGAGGTCGCTTGCCCTATTCAGGGCTCCAGGCCGACGCCGCGGCCGGTGCCTGGGTTCCCGGGGCCGCATCCCTTTCGACGGAACGGAGATTCGCGATGAGCACGATTGCAAGCGCCAAGGCCGGAGGCGCCGGCCTGGCCGTCGTCCGCAACCGGGTGCCGAAGGTCACGGTCGACTTCTGGCTGGTCAAGCTGCTGGCCGTCACGGTCGGGGAGACCGCGGCCGATTTCCTGGCCGACAAGCTCGGCCTCGGCCTGTCGAACACCTCCTGGATCCTGTGCGGCGTGCTGGGGGCCGCGCTGCTCCTGCAGTTCCGCCAGAAACGCTACGTGCCGTGGATCTACTGGGTGACCGTGGTGCTGGTCAGCGTCGTCGGGACCCTGGTCTCCGACAACCTGGTCGACAACCTGGGGATCGGCCTCGAGACCACGACGGTCGCCTTCGGCCTCGCCCTGGCGGTGACCTTCTCGGCCTGGTACGCGGCCGAGCGGACGCTGTCGATCCACACGATCTACACGAATTCGCGCGAAGCCTTCTACTGGCTGGCGATCCTCTTCACCTTCGCGCTGGGCACCTCGGCCGGCGACCTGCTGTCGGAGAGCCTCGGCCTCGGCTACCTGCAGGCCGGCCTGATCTACGGCGCGGTCATCGCGGTCGTCGCCTTCGCCTACTACGCCCTCGGGATGAACGGCATCCTGGCCTTCTGGCTGGCCTACATCCTGACCCGGCCGATGGGCGCCTCGTTCGGCGACCTGCTGTCGCAGCCGACGGCCGACGGCGGCCTGGGGCTGGGCACGGTGCTCACCAGCCTCGTCTTCCTGGCCGGCATCGCGGCCATCATCGTCTACATGACGCTGAGCCACGACGGCGACGAGACCGCCGCCGGGCCCGGCCGGCGCGGTTGACCTGCGCGAGAGGAGGCCGTGCCCCCGGGATCGGGCGCGGCCGCCTCAGCGCTTCCGCAGCAGGGTCAGGCCGTCGCCGATCGGCACCAGCGAGAGGCTCCAGCGGGGATCGTCCCTGAGCGCGGCGTTGAGCCGGCGGATCGCGACGGTGTCCTCGCTCTTGTCGCCCGTGTCGACGACCGCGCCGCCCCACAGCACATTGTCGATGCCGAGCAGGCCGCCGCTGCGCAGCAGCGTGTGGCAGAGCTCGACGTAGCCCTGGTAGCCGGTCTTGTCGGCATCGACGAAGGCGAAGTCGTAGCTGCCGCTCTCGCCGGCCTCGATGGCCTGGTCCAGGCTGTCGAGGCCGGGGCCGATGCGCAGGTCGACGCGCTCGGCGACGCCGGCCTTCTGCCAGTAGCGGCGGGCGACCGCCGTGTAGTCCTCCGAGACGTCGCAGCAGGTCAGGCGCCCCTCCGGTCCCATGGCCAGCGCCACGGCCAGGGAGGAGTAGCCGGTGAAGGTGCCGACCTCGAGGTAGCGGCGCGCGCCGATCAGCTCGGCCAGCAGGGCCATCAGCTGGCCCTGCTCGGGCGAGATCTGCATGCCGCCGCCGGGCATCGTCGCGGTCTCCTCGCGCAGCTCCGCCAGGATCGCCGGCTCGCGCAGCGAGGTCTCGATGATGTAGTCGTAGAGGGCGTCGTCGACCTCGATGGTCTTGCGCGACATGGGCAGCGCTCCTGTTCGGCTGTGGTCGTTCCGAAGAGATGGGGGCGGGACGGCGCGGCCGCACCCGCAGGATGGCGGCCCTGCCTACTCCGGACCGCAGACCGTGTCGACCAGGGCCTCGACGACGGCGGCCAGCTCGTCGGGCGGCGTGCCGATGCGGGCGCGCAGGGCCAGGGTGTGGACCGTCGCGGCGGCCAGGCGGCCGAGCGCGGCCGGGTCGCTGCCGGGGCGGACCTCGCCGCGCGCGGCGCCGCGCTCGATCAGCCTGGCGAAGCCGGCGTCGCTGCTGCGCATCGAGGCCAGCAGCTGCTCGCGCACCGCCGGCTCGGTCGCGGCCTCGGTGACCGCCGTGCCGATCAGGTAGCAGCCGCGCGGGCCTTCGTCGCCGGACAGCCAGATCGCCAGCAGGGCGTCGCAGATCGCGCGCAGCGCCTGGCGCAGTGGCCGGCCGTCGGTGAAGGCCTCGGCGACCGCCGCGTTGCTCTTCGCCCGGTAGCGCTCCAGGGTCTTGAGGTAGAGCGCGCGCTTGTCGCCGAAGGCATTGTAGAGGCTGGGCCGGTTCATGCCCGTGGCGGCGCTCAGCTCGTCCAGCGAGGTCGCCGCGTAGCCGCGCTTCCAGAAGGTCTCCTGCGCCTTGTCCAGCGCGACCTCGGGGTCGTAGGCCGGCGGCCGGCCGCGGCCGCGTCGCGGCGCTTGCAGGCGCGCTCCGGGAAGGGGCGGCGGGCCCTTCTTTTTTTGTACCATTTCGCATTCAAATCCTTGACCGCCCCTAATTTATGCGACACGGTACATAAATACAAACCCCCAACGACCTGATCCTGAGGAGGCATTCCCGATGGAGCTCTATTTCTCGCCGCTCGCCTGCTCGATGGCCTCGCGCATCGCGCTCTACGAGGCCGGGGCCGAGGCGGCCTTCGTCGAGGTCGACGCGCGCGCCAAGCGCCTGGCCGACGGCGGCGACTTCCTGTCGGTCAATCCGCTCGGCCTGGTGCCGGTGCTGCGCGAGGACTCGGGCGAGCTGCTGACCGAGAACGCCGCGATCCTGCAGCACCTGTCCGAGCGCTTCCCCGAGGCCGGCCTGGCGCCCGCCGAGGCCGCCGGCCGGCAGCGCCTGCGGCAATGGCTGAGCTTCGTCGCGACCGAGCTGCACAAGGGGCTGTTCATGCCGCTCTTGAGCGCGAAGTCGAACGAGGGCGCCAGGGCCTACGCCCTGGAGGTCGGCCGCGGCCGCCTCGACTTCCTGTCGCGCCACCTGGAAGGGCGGGACTACCTGCTCGAGGCCTTCAGCGTCGCCGACGCCTACCTGGTGACGGTGCTCGGCTGGTCGCGGGCGACCAGCCTGAACCTCGCCGACTGGCCGGTGCTCAAGGCCTACGTCGCGCGCCTGCGCGAGCGGCCGAGCGTCGCCCGCGCACTGGCGGAGGAGCTGGCGCTCTACGAGGCCCAGGAGCAGCGCCGGGCGAGCTGAGAGCCAGGTGCGGAGGAACTACTCCGCCGCGCCCAGCCGGGTCTCGTCGACGAAGCGCTCGGTCGCCGAGTCGAGGGCCCGGCTGCGCCGGCCGCCGCTGTCGTGGACGTAGAGCGAGCGCGGCTCGACGCTGGCCCGGGCCGGCGGCGGCAGGGTCATCTCGCAGGTGGGCGGCCGGCGGTGGTCGGCCAGCAGCAGCGCGGGGTCGTAGACCTTGTTGAACTTCCACAGCATGCCGAAGAAGTTGGTCTGGCCGCGCAGCGCCAGCCTGGCGATCACCGGCGCGAAGTCGCGCAGCGCCCGCCAGCGCAGGTGCTTCCTGTTCATGACCTGCTGGGTCCTGACCAGCTCGGCGTAGAAGCGCTCGAGCGGCAGGCGGGTCGGCAGCACGGCGTGCTGGATGTCGAACAGCCGGTAGTCGCGGGTCGTCAGGCGCCGGGCGTCGGTGTTCCAGATCTCGGTGCCGGGGTAGGGGGTGGTGACCGAGATGTTGACGATCTCCGGGATCTCCAGGCACCACTCGCGGACCACGCGGAAGCGCTCCTCGTCCCAGTCCGGGTCGGCGATGATGTTGATCGCGACCTGGATGCCGAGCGAGCGGGCGAAGTCCAGGGCCTCGAAGTTCTGGCCCAGCGTCGCGCGCTTGCGGAAGCGCTTCAGGCCCGCCTCGTCGATCGCCTCCAGGCCGAGGAACATGTAGGTCAGGCCGAGGTCGCGCCAGAGCCGGAAGACCTCCTTGTTGCGCAGCAGGACGTCGCCGCGGGTCTCCAGGTAGTACTGCTTCCTGATGCCGCGCCGGGCCGCCGCCTCGCCGATCGCGAGGCCGTGGCGGGCCTGGATGAAGGCGACGTCGTCGACGATGAAGACGCCGGGCTCGCGGATCCGCGCCAGCTCCTCGGCGGCGACCTCCGGGCTGACCGTGCGGTAGCTGCGGCCGTAGAAGGTCCAGGCGCTGCAGAAGCTGCAGTCCCAGGGACAGCCCCGCGAGAACTCGATCGAGGCGACCGGGTCGAGCATGCCGATGAAATACTTGCGCCGGTGCCGCACCAGGTCGCGGGCCGGGCGCAGATCGTCGAGGCTCTCGACGAAGCGGGGCGGCGGGCCCTCGCCCTCGGCGGTGATCGCCCCGGGCACCCGGGCGACGGCCTCGGGCCCGTCGGGGATCGCCTCCAGCAGGGCCGGGATCGCCGCCTCGCCCTCGCCGCGCAGCACGCAGTCGATGGCGCCCTCGGCGTGGGCCAGCAGGTCGCCGGCGACGAAGGAGGCGCTGTGGCCGCCGACGAAGACGAAGCAGCCGGGCCGGTGGGCCTTGATCGCCCTGGCCAGCTCGACGACCTCGGGGACGTTGGCGAGGTAGTTGCAGGAGATCGCGACGGCGTCCGGCCGCCAGTCCTCGACCAGCCGGAGGCAGGCCTCCGCGGGCTCGACCTGCAGATCGATCAGCTTCGCCTCGTGGCCGGCCTGCCTGGCCGCCTCGGCGACCAGCTCGAGGCCCAGCGGCTCCAGCCGCAGGAAGATCCTGGTGTACATCAGGGGGCCGGGATGGACGGCGAGACATCGCATGGCTCGGCACCTCCGTTTCGGGTCCTCGGTCTCCCCCCTCTAATTCGCGTCCCCACCCAGTCGTTTCATCGCGCCGGTTCGACGCGCGCCTTCGAGGCCGAGGCTGGCTGAGGAATGGGCTGGCAATGTGGCGGCCCGGCCGGGCGGTCCGGCGGCCTCCGGGCCCTAGAGCCGCCGCTCGACGCCGTGGAACTCGACGAAGCGGCGCATGCGCTCCCAGAGGAAGTCGCCGTAGACGAAGGGCGCGGCCTCGCCGAGCAGCGGCTCGATGCGCGCCTCGACCCTGGGCTCGAAGAAGAACGGCACGGAGCCGCGCTCGCCGAGGCCGCCGACGACCCGGTGCTCGGTCGCGCGGATCGCCCCGCCGGTGATGTCGCTCAGCATCTGGCCGAAGTTGACCGCCAGGCCGTCGCCCGGCACGTCGAGCCAGGCGCCGTCGGGCGCGCGTGCCTGCAGGCCGCCCGTGCCGTCGGTCCAGAGCAGGGTCACGAAGCCGCTGTCGCTGTGCGGCCGGCCGACGACGACACGGCCGTCGGGCAGCAGCTCGCTGTCGGCCGGCAGCGTGTCGGCGGGCCGCGGCGGGTAGCGCAGCAGCCTCAGCGTCGAGTTGCCGCCCTCGAACCAGCCGAGCGGCCGCTCGGGCGCGACGCCGAGGCCGAGCGCCACCGCGCGCAGCAGCTCGACCCCGAGCGCCTCGAAGCGGGCGTAGGCGCGGGCGACCGACTCACGCCAGCCGGGGCAGGGCTCGGTCGCCGGCCAGGGCGTCGCCTCGGTCAGCGGGTCGCCGTCGTCGGGCGTCCAGCCGTCGTCGAGGGCGTCGCGGCCGAGGTCGATGCCCTCCTTGTAGGTCGGGTCGCCCCGTTGGACCGGGAAGTAGCCGCGATAGACGTTGCGGTGCGCCGGCTCGAACTTGCGGCGGGCGAGCGCGCGCTTGGCGACCTCCGGCAGCGCGAAGAAGCGCAGCAGCAGGCGCATCTCGGCCTCGAAGCCGGCGTCGACGACGCCGTCGAGGACGACGAAGCCCGGGTCGCGGCCGGCGGCGACCAGGGCGCGGGCGGTGGCGGGGGCGGCGAGGGTCCGGGCGTCGACGCGGGGGATGGAGGTCACGGATGGTCTGCTGGCTCGGCTCGTTTGATTCGCTTCATGCTGAGCTTGTCGAAGCGCGAAGCGAAGTCGGCCGTGTCGGTGCCGAAACGGCTTCGTGGTTCGACAGGCTCACCATGAAGCCGTCAGGTGCCCGCGCCGGGCACCTGGCAAGATCGCTAGACCACCCGCTCGCGCGTCTTCAGGAAGCGCACCTTGGGGTGGTTCTTCTGGGCGTCCTCCAGGTGCCAGGCGTTGCGCGCCAGGAACACCGGGCAGTCGTCGTGGTCGTCGGCGATGGCGCTGCGCTCGCCTTCGGTCAGGGCCTTCAGCGCCGCCGGGTCGTCGCTCTCCAGCCAGCGCGCCGTGTAGTAGACCGTCGGCTCGAAGATCACCGGCACGTCGTACTCGGTGCGGATGCGGTCGGCCATGACCTCGAACTGCAGGGCGCCGACGACGCCGACGATCCAGTCGGCGCCGAGCCGCGGCTTGAAGACCCGCGCGGCGCCCTCCTCGGCGAGCTGGGTCAGGGCCCGGCCCAGGTGCTTGGCCTTCAGAGGGTCCTTGGGCCGGACCTTCTGCAGCAGCTCCGGCGCGAAGGCCGGCAGGCCGGTGAAGTGCAGCTCCTCGCCCTCGGTCAGGGTGTCGCCGAGGTGCAGGTTGCCGTGGTTCGGGATGCCGATGATGTCGCCGGCCCAGGCCTCCTCCGCCAGCTCGCGGTCCTGGGCCAGGAACAGCACCGGGTTGTGCACGTTGAGCAGCTTGCCGGTGCGCACCTGCTTCAGCTTCATGCCGCGCTTGAAGTGGCCCGAGGCGAGCCGCACGAAGGCGATGCGGTCGCGGTGCTTGGGGTCCATGTTCGCCTGGATCTTGAAGACGAAGCCGGCGACCTTGTCGTCGGCCGGCGGCACCGGGCGCTCGGCGGCCGGCTGGATGCGCGGCGGCGGCGCCAGGCGCGCGACGCCCTCGAGCAGCTCGCGGACCCCGAAGTTGTTGAGCGCCGAGCCGAAGTAGACCGGCGTCATGTCGCCGGCCCGGTAGGCCTCGAAGTCGAAGGCCGGGCAGAGGCCGCGCGCCATCTCGACCTGCTCGCGCAGCTCCCTGACCGCGTAGTCGGGCAGCAGCTTGTCGAGCTTGGGGTCGTCGAGCCCCTGGCACTGCTCGCCCTCGGCCGGGCGCTCGCCCTTGGAGCGGGCGATCAGCAGCAGCTTGTCCTCGAACAGGTCGTAGCAGCCGAGGAAGCCCTTGCCCATGCCGATCGGCCAGGAGGCCGGGGTGACGTCCAGCTGCAGGGTCTGCTCGATCTCGTCGAGCAGCTCGAAGGGGTCGCGCGCCTCGCGGTCCAGCTTGTTGATGAAGGTCACGATCGGCACGTTGCGCAGGCGGCAGACCTCGAAGAGCTTGCGGGTCTGCGCCTCGATGCCCTTGGCGGCGTCGATCACCATGATCGCCGAATCGACGGCGGTCAGGGTGCGGTAGGTGTCCTCCGAGAAGTCCTCGTGGCCCGGCGTGTCGAGCAGGTTGAAGGTGCAGTCCTTGTAGTCGTAGGTCATCACCGCGGAGGTCACGGAGATGCCGCGCTCCTGCTCGACCTTCATCCAGTCCGAGCGGGCGCGCCGGCGCTCGCCGCGCGCCTTGACCGCGCCGGCCAGCTGGATCGCGCCGCCGAACAGCAGCAGCTTCTCGGTCAGCGTCGTCTTGCCGGCGTCCGGGTGGCTGATGATCGCGAAGGTGCGCCGCCTTGCGATCGGCGGCGGCAGGTCCGCCGCGCCGGCGTCGGGGGCGATGACTGTCGTGTCCATGGAACCTGTTCCGTAATGCGGTGCCTCATGTAGCGGAGGCGGGGGCCGGATGAAAGGGGCGGTCCCATTCCGATCTCCTCTCCGCCCCTGGGGGCGGAGAGGCCGGGAGAGGTGGGGGAGGGCCAGAGCGGCGAGATCTGCGAAGACGGCAGGTGTCCTGCCACACCTACCCCCGACCCTCTCCGCCCCACCGGGGCAGTGAGGGAGTCAGGAAATCATCGCCCGCCAGCGGCCCGGCGACAGGCCGTAGGCGGCGCGGAAGCGGCGGGTCATGTGGGCCTGGTCGGCGAAGCCGGCGGCGAGCGCCGCCTCGGCCAGGGACTCGCCGCCGCGGACCAGGGCCCTGACCCGCTCCAGGCGGCGCAGCGTCAGGTAGCGGTAGGGGCTGGTGCCGAGCCGTGCCCGGAACTGGCGCAGCAGCCGGAAGCGGTCCAGGCCGCTCGCCGCCTCCAGCTCCTCGGCGGTGACCGCGCGCGCGCTCTCGGCCTCGAGCAGGGCGCGGGCACGCTCGACCGCGGCGGCGTCGCGCCCGGCCGGGCCGCGCGGCCGTGCCGAGGGATCGAGCGCGCGCAGCGCCTCGGCCAGGGCGAGCACCAGCTGCGTGCGCTCCAGCGGCTCCAGCGGCCGCTCCAGGTCGGACAGCGCCGCCGCCAGGGCCCCGCCCAGGCGGCGGTCGGCGGTGATGCCGCCCGGCACGAAGGGCAGGCTGTCCGTCCCCCCGCCGTCGAGCGCCGCCGAGACCAGCTCGGGCGCCAAGTAGAGCATGCGGTAGCGGAAGCCCATCGGCCCGCCGGCCCGGCCGTCGTGGCGCTCGTCGGGATGCAGCACCAGGGCGTGGCCGGCCAGGGAGTCGCGCCGGCTGCCGCGGTAGTCGAAGCACTGCACGCCGGCCAGCGTCAGGCCCAGGCCGTAGCTGTCGTGGCGGTGCGGGTCGAAGGCGTGGCCGGCGAAGCCCGCCTCCATGCGCTCGAAGCCGGGTGCGTCCGGTGCTTCCCGAATCCAATCCCGGCCCTCCGGCCCGGCCGGCTGCACGGCCGGCCTGCAGGATCGTTCAAGATCGCCGGGGGCGCGGGGAGGCAGGCTGCGGGCCATGAGCAACGCCATCGTCTTCGAGACCAAGATCGCCGTCGTCGTGCGCGACGGCCTCGCCGCCTGGCAGAAGCTGAACGTCGCCTGCTTCCTGGCCGGTGGCCTGGTCGGAGCCTACCCCGAACTGGCCGGCGAGCGGTACCGCGACGGCTCGGGCCGGCCCTACGGCCCGCTGATCCGCCAGCCGGTGCTGGTCTTCGCCGCCGACTCCGCCGGCCTGACCCGCACGCTCACCCGTGCCAACGAGCGCGGCGTGCCGGTCTCGCTCTACACCGCCGAGCTCTTCGCGACCGGCAACGACCGCGACAACCGGGCGGCGGTTGCCGCCGTGCCGACCGAGGCGCTCGACCTGGTCGGCCTGGCCCTGCACGCCGAGCGCCGCGAGGTCGACAAGGTGACCCGCGGCCTGAAGCTGCACGGCTGAGCGGCGCGCGCCCTCGAAGGGCGGCGCCGCCCCGAGCTTCCCCGGCGACCCGGGCTTCCTTACGAAATTGCGAGAGTCAGGCAATTCGGACGGGAGCCGCCGTGCTGTCTACTATGCGCCGCCTCGTGGATCCGCGGGCGGCGGCGCGGCTTCGGCCCTCGCTCCGCACAGGCACGAGTCGGTCTGCAGGTGCACAAGCGAGGTCGTCGGAAAATGGAAGTGTCGGTCGCGACAGAGATCAACATGCTTTTCGTGCTCGTCACGCTGGGCGTCGCCCAGGTCTACCTCGAGTGCACCACGGAGCGACGGCAGCGATACCTCGAGGGCGGCATCCGGTCCCTGCAGTACCTGCTCGGCATTCCGGCGCTGCTCAACCTGGGCCTCTTCCTGGCCGATCCCGACCTCTGGGCCGGCGGCTACCTGTCCGTCTCGCGCCCTCTCGCCGTCGCCGGCGTGGTGATCTTCAATGCCGCCGCCCTGACGATCCTCTGGGCCCATCTGTCGCTCAGGCGCTTCCGGTCGGCCGAGCTCGAGACCAGGGCCGACCATCGCCTGGTCGAGACCGGGCCCTATCGTTGGATCCGGCATCCGCTCTACTCGAGCTATCTCCTGATCACCGCCGGCCTGTTCCTGATGACCGGCAACTGGCTCGTCACGGCCCCGATGTTCGCCTACTTCCTGGCCATCGCGGCGCGAGCCTGGAAGGAGGAGGCGATGCTGCTCGAGCGGCTCGGCGGCAGCTACCGCGAGTACATGGCGCGCACCGAGCGCTTCCTGCCGCGGCCGGCCGGCGCGCTGCGCGCCGGCGCCTCCTACCTGCGCCAAGCGTTTCCGGACTAGCCCGGGGGCGACCCGCCGCTGGACTTGGCGGCGGCCGCTGACTACCTTCCGCGGCGGAAGGGCGGGGAGTAGCGCAGTCTGGTAGCGCATCTGCTTTGGGAGCAGAGGGTCGCTGGTTCGAATCCAGTCTCCCCGACCAGCTTCCGGCGCGTCATCGGACGGGGCCCGTCCGCGATCAGAGGGTATCGAGAGCCATGCAGGTGCGCATCTACCAGCTTCCCAAGACGGCCATGCAGTCGGGCCGGGCGCTGACCAAGCGCTGGGTCGTCGAGTACGAGCAGGCCGACGGAAAGCAGGTCGAGCCGCTGATGGGCTGGACCTCCTCGGGCGACACCCGCCAGCAGCTCCGGCTCTATTTCGAGAGCCAGGCCGAGGCCGAGTCCTACGCCCGGCGCCACGGCCTGATGTACGCGGTCGAGCTGCCGCACGAGCGCAAGGTCCGGCCCAAGGCCTACGGCGACAACTTCCGCGCCGACCGCCTGATCACCTGGACCCACTGAGGGCCGCGGCGGCCCGCGCGGGGTGCTCGAGCGTGCGCTGCAGCTCGGCTTCTGGCTCGCCCTGGCGGCGGTCACGCTGCTGGCGCTGATGCCGCAGCCGCCGCAGGTCGTGCCGCTCGACTCCGACAAGGCGCAGCACGCCCTGGCCTTCGCCGTGCTGTCGCTCGGCCTGGCCTTCGCCTACCGGCGGCTGTCCTTCCCCTGGATGCTGCTGGCGCTGGCCGCCTACGGCGGCGCCATCGAGCTCGCCCAGCTGATCCCGGCGCTGCACCGCGACAGCGACCTGATGGACTGGCTGACCGACCTCGCGGCCATCGCCGTCGTGCTGCCGGCGGCGGTGCTGCTGCGGCGCCGGCTGCCGCTTCCTGCGACGAATCGTAACAGGTCCCGCTGACCGGGCCGCCGGCGCGCGGCAGGCTGCGGCTTTGACGGCCGCTGACACGAAACTGCAGCCGAAGCGACCGCGAAGCGCAACGGAACCTCTCCAGACTGGTCACACACGGTCTCTAGCGTCGCTCCCGCAAGGACGCCCTGCGGGGACGTCTTCCGCGTGGTTCCACAGGGGAGGAGGACAAGCATGACCAGGTCCGTGATCACGATGCTCGGCTGCGCCGCCGTGCTCGCCGCCGGCGTCGCCGGCACCCACCCGGCCGCCGCCGCCGCGGCCGGCGACTGCCCGAACGACGGCGTCGTCCGCTTCGGCGTCGAGCCCTACGAGGCGGCGGCCCACCTGCTGCCGGTCTACGAGGACCTCGGCAAGCTGCTGGCCAGGAAGCTCGGCTGCGAGGTCAGGATCTACATCGGCACCAGCTACAACGCCGAGATCGAGGCGATGCGCAACGGCAAGCTGGAGCTCGGCCAGTTCGGTCCGCTCGGCTACGTCCTGGCGCACCAGGTCGCCAAGGCCGAGGCCGTCGCGACCTTCTCGAACGAGAAGGGCGAGCCCGAGCACTACTTCGCCGGCATCGTCACCTGGCCGGGCTCCGGCATCGAGAAGATCGAGCAGGTCAAGGGCCAGTCCTTCGCCTTCTCCGATCCGGCCTCGACCTCCGGCCACCTGTTCCCGGCCTATGCCCTGCGCAAGAACGGCATCGACCCGGACAGCGGCGTCAAGGCGATCTACGCCGGCTCGCACACCGCCTCCTACGAGGCGCTGCGCAACCACAAGGTCAAGGCGGGCGAGCTGAACAGCGAGCAGATCACCTCGGCCAAGAACGCCGGGATCTACAAGCAGGACGACTTCGTCCAGCTCTGGGAATCCCAGCCGATCCCCGAGGATCCGATCTGCGTGCGCGGCGACCTGCCCGAGGGCTTCAAGAAGCGCCTGACCGGGGTGCTGCAGAACCTCGATCTCTCGGAGCTGCCGGCCAAGGACCTCAAGGTGCTGATCGGCAGCGGCAAGAAGCTGGTGCCGCAGACCGACGCCGCGTACGACCAGATCCGCGACCTGGTCGACACGTTGCACGTCGACCTGGCCAAGCTCTAGGCCGGGATCCGGTCATGGCAGGAGCAGGCGCAGGGCCAGGTGGCGAGACGCTGCTGCGCGTCCGCGGTCTCAGGATGCGCTTCGCCGGCGGCACGGCGGCGCTCGACGGGGTCGACCTTTCGGTCGGCCCCGGAGAGCTGGTCATCGTGCTGGGCAGCAACGGCAGCGGCAAGTCGACCCTGCTGCGCTGCATCTCCCGCCTGCTCCATCCGACCGGGGGCGAGATCCTGGTCGCCGGGCAGAACCTGTCCCGGCTCGAGGGCGCGGCCCTGCGCCGCGCCCGCCAGGCGCTCGGCATGATCTTCCAGCACGGCAACCTGGTGCGCCGGCGCAGCGTGCTGGCCAACGTGGTCAGCGGCTCGCTCGGCCGCCATCCCGGGATCCGGACCTCGCTCGGCCTGCTGCCCGCCGGGGAGGTGCCGGCGGCGCTCGGCTACCTGCGCGAGGTCGGCCTGGAGCACTTGGCGCAACGCCGCGCCTCGACGCTGTCGGGCGGCCAGGCCCAGCGCGTCGCGATCGCCCGGGCCCTGGCCCAGCGGCCGCGCCTGCTGCTCGCCGACGAGCCGGTCGCCAGCCTCGATCCCGAGGCGGCGGAGGAGATCATGCGGCTGCTGCGGCGCCTGGCCAAGGAGGACGGCCTGGGCGTGCTCTGCGTGCTGCACCAGCCCGAGCTGGCGGTGCGCTACGCCGACCGGATCGTCGGCCTGCAGCACGGCCGCGTGCTGTTCGACCAGCCGGCCGGCGAGCTCGCCGAGGCACCGATCGACCGGCTCTACGAGGCCAAGACCCAGGCACAGGCGGCATGAGCGACGAGACCTTCACGACCCTCGGGACGCGCGAGCGCGGCCTTGCCGCGGCGGCGGGCTTTCGCTCGCGGCCCTCGCTGCTGCAGTTCCTGCTGCTCTTCGCCTTCGGCGCGCTGGTCGTCCAGACGCTGATCGTCGTCGAGGCGCGGCCGCAGGACCTGATCACCGGCGTCTCCGGCATGGCCGACCTGCTGGCCCGCGCGACGCCGCCGGACTGGAGCCGCCTGCCCGACGCCCTCTGGCCGGCCCTCGAGACGGTCGACATCGCGATCTTCGGCACGGTCTTCGCCGTGCTGCTGGCCGCGCCCCTGGCGATCCTGGCGGCCGCCAACGTGACCCCGGCGCGGCCGTTCTACTACCTCGCGCGCGGCATCATCGCCCTGACCCGGGCGGTGCCCGACCTGGTCTGGGCGCTGCTCTTCGTCACCGCCGTCGGCCTCGGGCCCTTCCCGGGCGCGCTGGCGCTCGCCGTCCATTCGGTCGGCATGCTGGGACGCCTGTTCGCCGAGGTCGTCGAGGACATGGACATGGGCCCGGTCGAGGCGCTGACCACGACCGGCGCCAGCCGTCTGCAGGTCTTCACCCATGCCGTGCTGCCCGGCGTGCTGCCGTCGCTGCTCGGCATCAGCCTCTACCGCTTCGACGAGAACCTGCGCTCCTCGCTGGTGCTCGGCTTCGTCGGCGCGGGCGGCATCGGCTTCCAGCTGCTGACCGCGATGAACCTGTTCCAGTACCGCACGGTCTCGCTGCTGCTGATCATCGTCTTCGTCCTGGTCATGTCGGCCGAGCGGATCTCGGCGCTGCTGCGCGCGCGGGTCGCGTAGCGGACGATACGGTCGGAGCGCTCCGCGCTCCGGCCGCGCGGGGGCCGCGCCGTCTCGCTCCTGCCGCCTGCGCCGCTGTCGCTTCATCCCGAGCGCGCCCGCTGCGCGGGCGCAGTCGAGGGACCCACGGGCGGTACCGCGACCCGGATCCCGTCCCGGCCCGTGCGCCCTTCGACAGGCTCAGGGTGAAGCGGGGCAGGGGCGAACGGCTGCCTCGCGACGGGTGCGGCGGCATCCCGCCGGTGCAGCCAACCCCGACGCCAACCCCTAGGCCAGCGCCGGCGCCCTCAGCCGGGCGAGCTGCGCGACCGCGACCGGGACGACCAGGGCGAGGCCAATCAGCGAGGAGGTCAGCTCGGGCGCGACCAGCAGCAGCGCCGCCAGGATCAGCAGCAGCCGCTCCCAGGTCCGGGTCTGCACCAGCAGGAAGCTCGACAGCGCCGCCGAGAGGAAGACGATGCCGGCGACGCAGCCGAACAGCGCGACCAGGAAGCTGCTCCAGCTGAAGCCCTCGACAACCAGCAGCAGCGAGGGCGAGAAGACGAAGACGAAGGGCACCAGCGCCTTGCCGAGCGCCAGGCGGAAGGCGGTGTTGCCGGTCCGGAAGGGATCGGCGCCGGCCATCGAGGCGGCGGCGTAGGCGGCGATCGCGACCGGCGGCGTGACGTCGGCCAGGACCCCGAAGTAGAAGACGAAGAAGTGCGCGACGATCGGCACGACGCCGAGCATGCCGAGCGCCGGGGCGGCGACCGTGACCATGA
This sequence comes from Tistlia consotensis USBA 355, assembly GCF_900177295.1. Taxonomy (GTDB): domain Bacteria; phylum Pseudomonadota; class Alphaproteobacteria; order Kiloniellales; family DSM-21159; genus Tistlia; species Tistlia consotensis. Next base: position 14,801 of record NZ_FWZX01000037.1, on the reverse strand, counting down.
TGATGTAGGTCGCCGTGGTCGGGATGCCGCAGCCCATCAGGATGCAGACGATGCCGGTCAGGATCAGCGCGAACATCAGGGTCAGCGCGTGCTGGCCCATGATGAAGGCCGGCAGCCAGGCGCCGGTCCAGGCCGCGAGGTCGCTGGCCGTGGTGTTGACGATGAAGGAGATCTTGAAGCCGACGCCGGTCAGGGTGACGACGCCGACGACGATGCCGACCGTCGCCGCCGCGGCGCCGACCGCCAGGGCGTACTTGGCGCCGTCGCGCAGGCCCTCCCAGATCTCGCGCGGGTGCATCCGGCGGCGCGGGTTGAGCAGGCCGACCAGGATGCAGAGCGTGATCCCGGTGAAGGCGGCGAAGTAGGGGGTGTAGCCCAGGAACAGCAGGCCGATCAGGCCGGCCAGCGGGATCACCGCCGGCCAGTCGCGCCTGAAGGCGGCGCGCAGGTCCGGCATCTCCTCGGGGGTCAGGCCGCGCAGGCCCTCGCGCTTGGCCTCGAAGTGGACCTGGCAGAACACGCCGAGGAAGTGCATCGCCGCCGGCAGGATCGCCGCGATGATGATCGTCGTGTAGGGCAGGTTGAGGAACTCGATCATCAGGAAGGCGGCCGCGCCCATGATCGGCGGCGTGATCTGGCCGCCGGTCGAGGCGGTCGATTCGACCGCCGCCGCGAAGTGCTTGCGGTAGCCGAGCCGGACCATGGCCGGGATCGTCAGCGAGCCGACGGTGACGGCGTTGGCGACCGAGGAGCCGGAGATCATGCCGAACAGCGCCGAGCCGAAGATCGAGACCTTGGCCGGGCCGCCGGCATAGCGCCCGGCGACCCAGGCGGCGCAGTCGAGGAACAGCTGGCCGAGGCCGATGCGCGTCGCGAAGACGCCGAACAGCACGAAGTGGAAGACGTAGGTCGCGACGACGCCGAGCGCGATGCCGTAGATGCCCTGGCTGGTCAGGTAGAGGTGGTTGACCAGCTGCGGGATGGTCGCGCCCGGGTGCACCAGGATGCCCGGAATGTGCGGGCCGGCCAGGGCATAGGCCATGAAGATCAGCGCGATGACCGGCAGCGGCCAGCCGATGGTCCGGCGCGTCGCCTCGAGCAGCAGGGCGATCAGCACGAGGCCGAGGGCGACGTCGCTGTCGGTCGGGTTGCCGACCCGGAAGGCCAGCTCGTCGAGCGGGATCAGCGGCACGTGCAGCACTGCGACGACCGCCAGCGCGGCCAGCAGCCAGTCGGCGAGCGGGATGCCGAGCGGCTTGAGCGGCGTCGCGAGCGGCTCGGCCTTGTGGCCGGCGGCGGTCAGCGGGAAGACCAGGAAGACCAGCGCCAGCACGAAGGACAGGTGGACGCCGCGGTGGATCATCTCCGGCAGCAGGCCGAAGCCGGCGGTGTAGTAGTGGAAGCAGGAGAGCGCGACCAGCAGCGCGCCGACCAGCAGGCCGGCGGTCGGGCCGAGCGGCCGGAAGGCGATCTCCGGGTCGAACTTCTCTTCCAGTTCCCGGGCCCTGGCCTCGTCCAGTTCCATGGTCATCGTCGCTTTCCCCTTGCTGACTGCGGCGGGCTTCGCGCTCGCCGTCGCTGTTCGCCGGCGACGCGGTCCGGGCCGTCATGCCCCCCCGAAACGCGGACGCGCCGCCCGCCCGGGCCGGGCGAGCGGCGCGCCGCAGCCGTCCGGAAGCGGGGCCTACTTGATCAGGCCGGCTTCCTTGTAGAAGCGCTCGGCGCCCGGATGCAGCGGGATGCCGATGCCGTTGAGCGCGGTCTCCTCGCGGATCACCTTGCCCTTGGCGTGGCCGTTGTCGAGCAGCTTGCGGGTGTTGGCGTTCCACAGCGCCTTGGTGATGCCGTAGATCAGGTCGCCGTCGACCTTGCTGCTGGTCACCCACTGGGCGTTGACCGAGATCGTCTTTGTCTCGCCGACGTCCTTGTAGGTGTCGGCCGGCACCGTGTCGGTGCTGAAGAAGCCGTAGTCCTTGAGGATCTTCTCGGCCTGCGGCCCGGTGATCGGCACCAGCTCGACGCCGGCCGAGGTGGCCAGCTCCGAGATCGCGCCGGCCGGATAGCCGCCGACGAAGAAGAAGGCGTCGAGCGCGCCGTCGCGCAGCCGGTCGCCGGCGGCGTTCGGCTTCAGGTACTCCGGCTGCACGTCCTTCTCGCTGAGGCCGTAGGCGGCCAGCACGATGCGGGCGTCGACCAGGGTGCCGGAGCCCGGCTCGTCGAGCGACACACGCTTGCCCTTGAGGTCGGCCGGCGACTTGATGCCCGAGCCCTTGCGCGCGACCAGGTGGATGGTCTCGGGGTAGAGGTTGGCGATCGCGCGCAGGTCGTCGACCTTGGGCTTGCCCTCGAACACGCCGGTGCCGTGGTAGGCCCAGTAGGCGACGTCGGACTGCGAGAAGCCCGACTCCAGGGTGCCGCCGTGGATCGCCGTGATGTTGGCGACCGAGCCGTTCGAGGCGACCGCCGTCGCGACCAGGCCCGGCACGCCGCAGGAGCCGCCCTTGTCGCAGGGCCGGCTGCCCGGCGGGTTGGAGATCGCGTTCGCGATCAGGCCGCCGATCGGGTAGTAGGTGCCGGCGGTGCCGCCGGTGCCGATCCGAAAGAACTTCAGGTCCTGCGCGTGGGCCGCGCCGGTCCCGGCACCGGCGAGAGCGAGCACGCTCCCGGCGACGATGCCTGCCATGACGGCCGCACGCGTCGCGCGACCGATCAAGCCGATCCCCATCATTCTTCCTGCCTCCGTTGTTTGCCCGACCCCCTGGGCCGGTTGCCGGAGAGCATGGAAAGATCGGGCGGCGAAGTCCACCGTGAAGAGTCGGATATGCCGCACCGGGGGCTTGCCAGGGCCCCGCCGGGCGCGGCCTATGGTGGCGGTCCGGGCAGCGCGAATCGAGGGAAGGGGCAGGGCATGGCTGGGGCATCGGGAACATCGTCCGAGAACCGCGCGCTGGCGGAGCGCCTGGCCGCGCGGCTGCTGCCGCTCGGCCCGATCGAGACCCGGCGCTTCTTCAGCGGCAGCGGGCTGTCGCTCGACGGCACGCTCTTCGCCTTCGTCGTGCAGGGCACGCTCTGGCTGCGCGTCGACGCGGCCAGCCTGCCGGCCTTCGAGGCCGCCGGCTGCCGGCCCTTCCGCTACAGCACCTCGCTCCGCGAGGTCACGGTCCGTGCCTGGTGGTCGGCCCCCGACGAGGCCGTGATGGTGCCCGAGGTCCTGCAGGACTGGGCCGCCCGGGCGCTGAAGGCCGCCCGCGCCAACCCGCCCAAGCGGCGCCGGAAGAAGAAGGCCTGATCGATCGATAAGCGTGCCCTCTCCGGCCCAGGGGCGGAGAGGGCAGGGAGAGGTGGGGGACCGGCGGCCGGTCCCGCGTGCTGTCAGCCATTTTCGAGCGCCGCTACCCCCCACCTCTCCCCGACCCTCTCCGCCCCGAAGGGGCAGAGAGGGAAGACTGCCGGGGCGCAAAGAACGATCGGAGACAGCGTTCATCCCTTGACCCCCGGCCACCCCTGGGCCACCTTGGCTTCGTCGCCCGGGACGAGCCCGGACGGCCGCGGAGATTTGAGCGAGCAGCTTGCGCCGCGTCACCAAACGCTAAAGCGCCACGGCACGGTCGTGGCCCTCGAAGAGGAGGACACCATGGCCGAGCGTCATGATCCCGAACAGCGAATGTGTCGACCCCCGGCAGGGCGGCCCCGCCGCCAGCGTCGCCGCCGCTGAGCACCGCTCCGCGGCAGCGGGCCGCCTGATCCCGGGCCGGCCCGCGGTTCCGACGTTCCGGCCGCCGCCCGTCGGCAGGCGGCCGGGCGGTCTCCCGTTCGGGGAAACGCCGTTCCATGTCCCAGAGCTACGTGATCGAGATCGACGACGAGTCGGTCGGGCTGGTCGTCCGTGCCGGCGACGAGCGCCGCTTCGTCTTCCATGCCGCCAGCAGCCGCTTCGGCGCGCTCGACGGCGCCCGCTTCGCCACCGTCCGGGCGGCCGAGAAGGCCGCCGGCGCCCTGCGCCGCCGTCCGCCGCTTCCGAGCGGGCGGGATCCGGGCCGTGCCGCCGGCGGGCTGCGCTGATGGACGGCCTGCCGCGGCTCGGGCGCCTGCTCGCGGCCGAGGTCGAGCCGGACGAGGCGCGGCCGCCCGAGCCGGCGCCGCCGCCGGCTGCCGCGGCGGCGGGCGACAGCCTGCCGGCCCTGGCCCGGGTCATCGCGGCGAGCCGGACCGCGTCGGGCGCCGCGGCGGCCCATGCCGCCCGCGGCGCGGCGAAGCCGGCCGGCCGCCTGCCGGCGATGGCCCGGCTGCTCGCCGCCGACCGGGCGGCGAGGCGCCGGTCACGCGGAGGCTGAAAAGCGCCGTCGCCGCCGCTATAGTCCCGCGCCGGAAGGCATCCCGCGCGCCCGTAGCTCAGCTGGATAGAGCACGTGCCTTCTAAGCATGGGGTCGCAGGTTCGAATCCTGCCGGGCGCGCCACTTGCCGAGGAGCAGGCCGCTCAGGCGGGGCCGGCGGCGCGGGCGCGCCGGCGGCCCGCCAGCAGCAGCCCGTACAGTGTAGCGCGGCGCGAGATTTGGCACCGATCGGCAGATGATTTGGCACCGGAAGGGGTTCCGGCCAAGGCCCTCGGTGTTCATCGTTGGTAGGCACTTTGAACTTGGCTTGAACGCCCTCTTAAGGTCTCCTCCCGGCCTCGTTGCGCATCTTTGGAGGGACCACACGTGGAGTTCGTCAGCCTCGCTCTGTTCCTGCTCGCACCCCTGGCCCTGGTCGCCTTGCTGATCGGCCTGATCTCGCCGCGCTTCTTGCTGCGCTCCGCGACCGCTACCCGCAGGAGGGTGTTGCTGGTGTGTGGTGCCGCCTTCCTCGTCTCCCTGGTTGCCGGCAGCATCGCCATGACCCAGAGCGCCAGCTGGAAAGCGCAACAGGCGGCAATGGACGCCGAGGCCGCTGCGAAGAAGGCTCGCGAGGAGGCCGCCGCAGCTGCTGCCGCCGAGAAGGCGCGCCAGGAGCAGCAGGCGGCGGAAGCCGCCGATCGCGAGGCCGAGGCAAGGCGGAAGGCCGCAGCAGAAAAAGCCTACCAGGAGCGGCTTGCGGCCGAGGCCGCCAACCGCGCGGCCGAGGCAAAGCGGAAGGAGGCCGAGGCGGCGCGCTGCCGCCAGGATCTCCAGTGCTGGGGCGACAAGCACGCGTTGGCCGCCAGCTTTGCTTGCGACGATCCGGTGGAACGTCTGGCGCTGAACAGCTTCAAATGGACCAACGGGTGGCTGGAGCCGAAGTTCAGCCACTTTCGCTGGCAGGACAAGGAACACGGGGTCATTACCTACGCCGGCGACAAGATCCAGTACCAGAACGGCTTCGGCGCCATGATCAACCATGTCTATGAGTGCGACTACGCGACGGAGACCAAGCAGGTGCTGGCCGTCCGCGCCCATCCGGGCCGTCTGTAAGCCGGCCCGTCGGCGGTCTTCACGATGTCAAACAGCGGCAGGAAGGCCGTTGGCGGAACGGCTTCCTAGTGTCGTGGCAGTGGCAGCGGGCGGGCCATCACGGGCACCAGCCCACCCGATGCCCGCCGTCGTAGGGTCTCGCGAGGCCGGCGGCGACCAGGTCGGCGGCGACGTTCTTGCCATCGGTGAAGACGTCGGCGTCGACCCGGCCGCCGTACTTGTCGGCCTCGATCCGGCGCAGCTCGACCACGCTGCCGACCAGATCGCGCAAGGTGTCCCGGGCGCGGATCGCGGCGGCACGCTCGGACTCGCACTTGCCGCGGATCTCGGGGGCATCGACGCCGCGCAGCCGCACGGCGGTCTCGACCGTCGTGCCGAGCCAGACGTGGGCTCGAACGGTGAGGGTGTCGCCGTCATAGACCGAGACGACGTCGGCAGCGACAGGTCCCAGGATCGTCTCGGACGCGCCCGCGCCCGCCGCCGCGCCCCACAGAAGCGCCGCCAGGGCGATCTGGCCGGCCCGGACCGCGAACCGCTCGACCATCACCTCACTCCCCGGCGATGAAGGCAGCGGCCTCGCCGCGCGCCTGGTCTAGGATAGCGTCGATCGCCGCTTGGGTCGCGCCCGCGACCCGCACCGCGTCCTTGAGTGGCCAGGACCATTCGTACTGCGCCGCGACGTGGTCCAGCGCAGCGTCGCCGAGGGCGATCGTCTGCTGCGGGGTCAGCTGCCGGGTCGTGTTGGCGCCATCCCGGAAGGGGATGACGGCATCGGCGACGCCCTGGCCGTCGAGGCGCAGCGCCTTGGCGTAGAGGCAGTCGAGGCTGGCGCGGTCGTCGGCGTCGCGGGTGTCGACCTTGGCCAGGTCGCCGCCGCCGAAATCGAAGACGAAACCCTTGGCGATGCGCCGGTCGCGCAGCCGGCCGATCTCCCGGGCGGCAGCTTCGGCCGGCGCCGGCGATCGGTCGAGGAAGCGGCGCAGCTCGGCGTCGTCGCCGGCCAGGTGCTCGGCCGCCTCGGCGCTGGGGCGGGCGTAGGCGGCGGCGATGGCGCCGGCGGGATCGCGCTGGACGTACATGGCTCAGTTCTCCGGCAGGTCGATTTCGCTGAGGTAGAGGTCGAAGCCCGCGCTGACGTTGCCCTTGAAGAAGCCGATCTGGGAAGCCTGGTCGGTCAGGCCGCGGGTCTGGCCCCAGGTCCACTGTGTGACGCCGCCTGGCTCGGTGTCGGTCGCACGCCCGCCGTCGTAGCTCGACCAGCCCGAGGGTGCCGGGAACAACGAAGGGTCTTGCAGGCCGGGTGTGTAGAGGCGCCACATGCCGTTATCCGACCCGGCCGGGGTGACGAAGTAGACGCCGAAGGTCAGTCGGTAGTTGCGGCCGGTGGGCAGCGGAGTTGCCACCGACTGCCAGGGCGACACCGGCCCGGCCCCGACGCTGGCGAGCAGCGGGCGATCGAGGAACCAAACGCGCCGGGCGTTCTGTGCGAACGGATAGATGTGGCTGGAGCTGTCGGTCACGACGATGCCGATCAGGCGGCGCCGGGTGTAGCCGGCCGGCATGGTGGGTGCGTCCAGGCTGGCCGAGACCAGCACGTCGGCCGCGCCGTCGTCGCCGGCGATGGCGTGGAGCGCGTAGCCGGTGTTGGCTGCCAGGCCGCCGGCATCGAGCCCGCCGCCGCTGCCCAGCGACCAGGCGGCCGAGAGGTCCTTGTCGACCGCGGCGGCCAGGGTCATCAGGTCGCCGTTGCCGTCGACGATCTGGCCGGCCGTCACGTTGACGACGCTGTTGCTGACCCTGCTCGGCAGCAGGCCGACGCCGCCGACGCCGCCGGGTGCGGCGGCGGCCGAGGCCAGGCGCGGGATCGCCTGGGCAAGCTGGGTCAGGTCGGCGCCGTCCGGCACCAGGCCGGCGGCGGTGATCACGTTGGTGATCTCGCGCTGGGGGTGCTCGAAGGTCGCGGCGTCGATGATGCTGCCTTCGATGCCGGCGGCCGGCTGGCCGTTGACAAACGGCCGGTCCGGGTCGCCGGTGTTGCCGTTCAACGGGGGGACGTACTTCATTGGCGGTCTCCTCAGCTCGGCCAGCCGGCCGTGATGTCGACGGCCTCGGCCTCGGCCGGACTGCCTGCGGCGTCGATCGCGGCGCAGATTGCCTGCTCTCGATCGAAGTGAGCGTCGATCCAGGCCGCCAAGCCCGTGCCGATCGCGATCAGGCTGTTGAGATCCTGCCCGACGAACGCGCCGTCCTGGGTTTTCCAGGCGGCGATGGCGAAGGTTCCCGGCCCGTTGATCGACTCGTAGACCTGGCCCCACTGGACCGCTTGGCTCACCGAGGCCCGGCCTTCGACGTCGGAGTGATAGGTGTGCCCATCGCTGTGCTGGTAGCCGGCGACCTGGCGCTGCCAGCGGACCGTCGCGACCTGCGTGCGCCTCGACTGTTGCACTTCGGCGAGATCCGGCACCGGCAGGCTCCACGCCTGGCCGTCATAGAGGTAACCCGGGATCACGTCACCGGGAGCCTCGACGAAACCCACGGCCGCCTTGTCCTGCACCTGGACGACGACGCCCTGGACGACGAGTGCGTAGACCATGGTCAGCCCACCTTCCACATGAAGAACTCGGTGTAGTGCTCCGGGCCGAAGCCGCCGGCGGCACCGAAGCCGTTCGAGCTGACCGTCGTGGCGCAGCGATGCCGGATCTCCAGGGCCTTGGGCGCAGCAAGCGTGAAGAGTCCGGAGATCCAGCTTCGTGTCTGCGTCTGGATCGTGTTGACGGTCATTTCGGACGTGCCGCGCAGCAACTCAGCGCCGTCCGTCGCGTTCCACAGCCAGGCCTGGTGATTGCCGCAGTTGTAGGCCGGCGCCGACCCGAGGAAGAGGTAGGTGCCGGCCGGCGGGGTGAACTGGTTACCTGCCAGCGTGACGCCGATCTGATCGGTCCGCTCGGTGTTGATGGTGCGCACCTGGTCCGCCCCGGCGGTGAAGGTGCCGCCGGCCGTGCCCTGCGTCCTGAGGTCGAGGGCGTGGTAGAGCGCGCTCTCGAAAGGTCCCGCGATCGACAGCGCGTCGAGCTGCTGCTTCGTGACCGGGTGCAAAGGGTCGGTCCCGTCGCCCGACAGCTTGAACTGGCCGGTCATCGTCACGCCGCCGGCTTTCGGCAAGGCGGCGAGCGCCGTCAGTGCGGCGCCCGGCGAGAGCAGCTCGTAGCCGGCGCCGGTGGCGTTGGCGCGCAGGAAGTAGAGCGCTTCGCCCGCGGTCGGCACCACGATCAGACCCTCGGCCGCCGCCTGCGCCGCCTCGGCAGCCACCTTGGCCGCGACCGCGTCGTCGGTAATCGGCTGCAGCTGGCCGGTCAGGTAGGCGAGCAGTAGCGCGAGCGGCACCGAGGCCGGCAGGCCGGCCTTGGAGACCGGCAGCCGCTCGTCGCCGGTCAGCGCGGCCTCCGGGATCGCGGTGGTGAGATCCCACTGCTCCATGTCAGATCCTCACGTTGAAGCCGGCGATCAGGATCTCGCTGCCGCCGATCGCCAGCAGCCGCGGGTCCGTGTAGCCGATGATCAGGTCGCTCTGGGCCGGCGACGCGCGGTGCAGGAAGCACTCCAGGTCCGTGGCCCGGTCGATCCGGGCGAGCGGGTCGACGCCGGCCTGGCTGAGCGCCGCGCGGAACCAGGTGACCCGGGGCCCGAGGACCGTAGCGCGCCAGGTGTGGCGCACCGAGGCCTCGCCGTTGGCCGCGTCGAGGCCGGCCCGGCCGATGCCGGCGACGAAGGGCCGGTACTCGAAGATCTCGATCTCGTAGCCCATGCCGGCGGCGAGCGCGGTCATGAAGGCACGGGATTGGCCGCCGCGGGCAGTCAGGCGGGCGACGACGCGCCGCCGCCGCAACTCCAGGCCCTCGGCCGGCCCGGCGCAGCTGTCCGGCTCGCCGACCACCCGTTCCCAGTCCGTGAGCAGATCGTAGGTGACGCGCGGGTCGGCCTCGACGACCAGGTCCCACGCCCGCTGATCGATGCGCGCCAGCTCGCCTGCGAGACCGCTGCCGAGCAGCCGGGTCAGCACGGCCTCCGGGTCCCGAGGCCAGGCGTCGCCGGGCGGCAGCAGGGCCTGGAGCTGGGCGAGATAGGCGGCGCGGTCCATGGCTCAGGCCCAGGTGATCGCGCCGAGGCGCGCGATGTGGCCGGCCGCCGAGACGATGTCGCCCGCCGGCACCTGCAGCTCGTGGCTGTACTCGCCGACCGCCGCCGAGATGGCGGCCCGGACGCGCGAGCGCGGCAGGGTGCCGCCCGGCTCGGCCTCGCGCACGAGCAGGTCCGCCAGCTCGGCCTCGACGGCCGCCCGGCCGGCCGTCGTGTCGGGATCGAGCAGGATCGTGAAGTCGACCAGGTCGGCGATCGGCGCGAAGACCGTGACGTCGGCGGTGACCGGGCGCTTCTCGTCGATGTGGCTCTGCACCTGCTCGACGACGGAGGGCGGCGGCAGCGAGCCGTCGGGCATCACGAAGGTGACGCCGACCGTCCCGGTGCCGAGATAGCTGGAATAGACCCAGACCTGCGTCTCGCCGACGACCTCCTTGACCCAGGCGGCGTAGTCGTGCCGGTTGCCGCCGTGCGGCGGCAGCTGGATGCGGTCGAGGATGCGCGCGCGCAGGCCGGCGTCGCTCTCCTGGTCGACGCCGCCGGCGATGCCGTTGCCGGCGCCGTCGTCCACCACGGCGGCCTGGCTCTGAACGCCGGCGAGCGTCGCCGTCAGTGCCAGGGTGGTGCCGATCGCGGCGACGGCGGCCGCCCCGGCCGTGACCGCCTCGACCGTGGCGGGAGCGGTTCCGCCCGCGCCGATCTGGACATCGGCGGTGGTGAGGTAGCGCTGATCGTCGGCCCGGCGCAGCTCGGTGCCGGCCGGCACCGTAACGCCGGCCAGGCCGGTCAGGGTGACCCGGCCCTGCGCCGAGACGGCACCTGCCCGGGCGATGCCCCAGATCGCCGCGTGCCGCTCCAGCTCCTCGGCGTCCGCGCTGTCCGGCAGGATCTGGCGCGAGATCCATTCCTGGTAGCCGTGCAGCTCGTGGCTGACGATCGCCATCATGCGGGCCAGCACGCCCTCGACCGAGCGCCGGGTCCGGGCATCGGCACCGGGCAAGGCCGCCTCGATCTCGGCGGCGAGACGGTCCCGGATCTCCTGGGGTGTCGGGCGCAGGAAGGGCATCAGAGCACCCCTGCCGCGATGGTGAGCGGCAGCGCCTGGACGGCGCCGGACGGGAGGCGGATCTCGACGGTGCCGGCGAGCAGGCCGATGCCCTGCCACTCCAGCGACACGACGACGCCGGCGGCGAGCCCCTCCTCGGCCAGCCAGGCCAGGGCCTCGCGCACGTAGTCCTCGGCCCGGCGCCTGGTCTCCTCGGTCTGCTTCTCGCGCTTGAGCAGCCAGAGCCTCGACCCGATGCGGTCGCCGGCGACCTGGCTCAGGGCGTCGCCGGCCCATCCGCGCCGGTCGCTGCCGGCGCCGGCCGGCAGGGGATCGTCGGTGAGGGCGCGGCGGTCGGTGAACAGGCTGACCAGCACGGCGGTGACCAGGCTGTCGTCGCCCGCCAGCCCGAACGGGCCGAGCTGCAGGTCCCCGCTCAGGGTGCTGCCGTCCCAGGCGAGCGCGATCATGACATCAGGCTCCCCGGCACCGGTGCGTCGGTCGGCCCGCCGGCGTCGTTCTCCGGGTGGACGTGGGCGTTGTAGAGGTCGCGCATGCCCTGGACCGTATGCGGGTTGCCGCTGCCGGTGCGGTCGATCAGGTCGCCGGTCACCTCGACGCGCGGGCAGTCGATCACGAGCTTGCTGCCGACCTTCAGTTCCGCCAGCCGGCCGCGCTTGAACAGCAGGAAGTCGCCCTCGTCGGTGTAGACCGCGACCTCGCCGGGCTGCAGGTCCCGCTTGCGGTGACGCCGGTCGTCGACCGCGACCGCGACCGGATGGTCCCGGTTGCCGCCGATGAAGAGCAGGAGGGCGTCGGCGCCGTCGAGCGGGTGCGCGGTGAAGCCGTACTGCTGGAAGCGCTCGACCGAGCTGCGCGTCTCGCCGGCGAGCAGGGAAGCCTGGACGCGCTGCAGGCCGCCGGCGTCGTCGACCAGGCGCAGGACGGCCCGGCCGATCATCAGCATGACGCGGCGGTGCAGCGGCGCGATGGCCTGGGCGATCGGGCGCAGGGGGTTCATGACCCCTCCCGCTTCTTCCAGGTGCCGTCGCCGTCCTGGATGTAGGTGACGCCGGTCTCCCACAGGCCGTAGGCGCCCTTGTCGCCCTTGCGCGCCTTGGCCGGCTCGGCGATCAGGGCGAAGGCGTCGGCCGGCGAGACCTCGATCTCGGTGAGCGTGCCCTGCTCGGACAGCGTCCAGGTCACGGCCGTGATCAGCAGCTCGCGCGCCAGGTCCAGGTAGCTGTCGGTGACCTGGACCAGGGTGTTCGGACGCCAGAGCCGGCCGGAGCTGCCGCGCCAGCCCTGGACCGTGTAGCGGGCACGCCGCGTCCGGCCGGCGGCGACCCGCGCCGCCCAGGCGGCGCGCTCGGCGAAGGTGGCGCCGTCGCCCTGCGTCTCGGCCAGGATGATGGTTGGCCGCCAGCGGGAGATCGCGGCGTCGGTGACGCGCGCCTCGGGTGCTGCGGCCTCGGCGGCGGTCAGGGTGTCGGTGCCCTCCTGCTGGCCGCGCACGACGTATTGCGAGAAGCGCTCGCGATGGCTGAACGTGCCGGAGGCCCTGAGGACGTTGCCGCGCTCGCCGCCGAGCTGGAGCGCCCCGGCAGCCGTTCCGCCCAGGCCGGCGCGGGTCAGCAGCAGCCCGCCGAGGCCGTCGCCGTTCGGCAGCACCGCGCGCTGGCGGCTGGCGCGCTCGATCGCGTCCCAGGCCGTCTCGCCCGGCTGCAGGGCGAAGCGGCCGAACGCCTTGCCGACGTCCGTCTGGGCGCGCACCGTCACGCCGAAGGGCGCGCAGATCCGCTTCGCCACCTCGCCGAGGGTCAGCCCGGCCCACTCGTGGGTGTCGTCGATGGTGGCGGCGCTGTCGACCAGGTCGCCGGTGCGGTCGCGGCCGGTCACCCGGACGGCGTGGCCGCGCTCGTCGTACTGGACGGATACCTCGTCGGTGTAGCCGGCCATCACCGTCTCGCCGTCGAGCGCGACGCCGCAGGCCGCGCCCGGCAGGATCGGGCGGCGCTCGCTCTGCCCCGCCCAGCGCTCGGTCAACCCCAGCTCGAACTCCAGGGCGCAGCGCTCGATCGACTGCGCGATGCTCATGGAGGTCCAGCCGCCGTAGACGACGCCGTCGACCGTCAAGGTGACGTCGGGCAAGCTCACGTCAGCCATCGAGCAGCACCTCGATCTCGTCGCCGCCGGGCACGAAGCCGGGCCGGCGCAGGGCGTTGCGCCGGCCGAGATCGGCGCCGCGGTCGAACAGGCCGGCCAGGTCGTCGCCGTCCAGCTGGTAGGCGAGCGCCGTCGAAGGCAGGGTGGCCGCCGGCCGCACCACGCCGATGCGCGGCAGCAGCGGCGCCCGCCCGGCGACGTCGCGGGCGAGGGCGCCGCGCAGGTCGACGGCGGCACCCCAGGTGGCGTCCCAGTCGGCCTCGGCGGCGCTGTCGGCGGTGCGGTCCAGGCTGTCGACGGCCTGCCCACGCCAGCGAATGGCCTGGTCGCGGCTGTCCCAGGGGATGCTGGTCGCGCTGCGCGCGGCCTCGACCGCGGCGGCCGAGCGCGCGAGCCGGACCAGCGCGGCCTGGTTGGCCGCCTCGAGCGCGCGGCTCGGGGTCGACGCCGTCACGGCCGGGAGGTCGCCGCCGAGCCCATCCGCCATGGCGAGCAGGGCGTTGCCGACCGCCAGGGCCCCGGGTCGCGCCGGGGAGGTCTCGCCGGCGAGCGCCGAGGTCTCGCCGAACAGGCCGGCGAGGCGGGTGCCGAGCTGCTGGCCGTCGACCAGGTCGGCAGGCCCGGTCGCGCCGAGCGTACCGAGGGCGGCGCCGAGGCTGCCGGACGAGGCGGCCTGCTGCAGGCCGAACCGGCGAAGGATGCCTGCGGCCTGTGCGGCGAGAGTGCGGACCGTCGCGGCGCCGCTGTCCGCCACGAAGTCGGGGATCGAAGCGCCGGAGAAGACCCGCGCGAAGTCGGCGACCGACGCGGCGGTCGCCGTGTCGGCGCGGCTGTCGACCTCGGCGGCGGTGTCGACCGCGGCGCTCGGGTAGATCAGCTCGCCGGCTTCCTGGACGGTGAGATCGAGGCGCGCGACGCGGCCTTCCCTGGTCGACCAGCGCGAGCGCGCCGCCGTGACCACCACCTGCAGCTCGCCGTAGACCGGATGGACCAGGCGGCCCGCGCCGGCGGCTTCGACAGCCGTCTCCAGGCTCTGCAGCTGCGCCGTCACGTCGTCGCCGACCAGGATGGCCTCGACCGTGAAGCTGCGGACCTTGCGGCCGAGGTCTTCGTGGGCCGGCTGGTTGCGGAGCGGATACTCGTGCGTCACGACACGCCGGCCGAGATCCTTGTCGCCGCCGTCGACGTGGAACGGCACGCCGCGGAAGCTGGCCGGGCGCAGGGTCTCCAGCCAGCTCATCCCGGCATCCCCATGACCAGGCCGGTGTCGATCGACCAATTGGAGCTGCGGTCGTTGGGGCGCGCCTCGGTGACGTGCGGGCGGCCGTCGCTGTCGATCCGGATGTTGAGCGTGCCGCCCGTGTCGACCCGCTGCGGGCCCGCCAGCGGAACGGCTGCCGCCCCGGCCGGCGCCGACCCGCCCGCCACCGACCCAGTCGTCGTCGACCCTGCCGGCGCTGGTGCGGCGTCGCCCCCACCGAAGCCGAAGAAGCTGGAGATGCCGGAGAGCGCGCTGTCCGCCATCCCCGAGACATCAATGTTGCCGACGCGGTCTTGGAGCGCGCCGACGCTCCTGGCGGCATCGGTGATGTCCGCGATGGCGCCCGCGATCGTTTCGACGATCGGCCGGACGGCCTCCCAGACGCCTTGCAAGGCGCCGCCGATGTGGGTGCCGAAGGTGCCGTCGATCCAGGCCACGAGCGCGTTGAAGCCGGCGATGACCGGGTCCCAGTAGGTCAGCCAGAAGCCGAGCGCGCCCTCGCCGACGCTCTTGAGGCCGTCCCAGGCGCGGCCGAAGTCGCCCGTGAAGACGCCAGCGAGGAAGTCCGTCCAGCCGACGAAGACCTGCTCGACGCGGCCCCACAGCGCTTCGAACCAGGCGGCGATGCCGTCCCAGTCCCGATAGACCAGGTAGGCGGCGCCGGCGATCGCCGCGACCGCCGCCAGGAACCAGCCGAGCGGGGTCGTCAGCAGGGCGACGCCGAGCGTCACGAAGGCTCCCGTGAGGCTCGCCAGCGCCCCG
>NZ_FWZX01000039.1 GCF_900177295.1 Tistlia consotensis USBA 355 | reverse complement strand
CTTGAGGACGGCCGACTGGAACTGGATACCAACCCGGTCGAGAACGCCATCAGGCCGGTGGCCCTCACAAGAAAGAATGCGCTCTTTGCGGGACACGAGATCGGAGCAGAGAACTGGGCGCTGCTAGCCTCCATTGTCGCCACCTGCAAGCTCAGCGACGTCAACCCGGTCGCCTATCTCGCCGAAATCCTGGAGGCCATCCTCAACGGCCACCCGCAGAGCAGGGTCGAAGACCTCATGCCCTGGAACTTCCGCAAGGCGTCAAGCCCGAAGCCAAAGGGCATCGCCTAAGCGCTTACCCCCCGCCGGGTCCCGGACAGGGCGCCGAAGCCCTTGCCCCGGCAGCCGCTAGGGCGCCTTGGCGCCCGACGCCGCCGCGCGGCCCGGCTGAATCCGCCGCAGTTCCTGCTCGACCAACCTCAGGTTGCGGGCCGGCTCGGCGACCAGCTCGACCGCGAAGGCCTCGATCAGGAGCGAGCCCGACATACTCGCTCGCCGCACTGCAGCAAAGGCCTCGTCCTCGCCGACCCGCAGCCGGTCCATGACCAGCAGCACGGCCTTGAGCAGGACCTGGCGGGCCTTGACCTGCTCCTGGGCGACGGCCAGGGCGGCCCGCAGCTCGCGTCGTTGGCGGTAGTTGTGATGGGCGAAGACCAGGGCCTTGAAGATGCCCTCGCGCCGGATCGGCTTGTTCAGCATGGCGCTCGGCTCGAGCGACAGCATCGCCTCGAGGCGTCCCGGCGCCTCGGTGCCGGTGATCGCGATGACCGGTGCGCCCGGGTCGGCCCAGCGCTGCTCGTCGACCGTGCCGGGCCCGCGGTCGGCGTCGAGGAACAGCACGTCGATCGGCCCGGGCGGATCGGCCGGCGCCGGCCAGGCGGCGACCGCCTCGATGCCGAAGCGGCCGAGCTGGTCGACCAGGGTCTGGCGGTTGCCGTCGGCCGGGTGCAGCACCAGCGCCCGGTGGCCGCGGAAGTTGGGGATCCGCGCGGTCACGACTTGACCAGCTTCAGGCTCGGCCGGCGCGCGCCGCCGGGCGCCTCGGCGCCGGCCGCCCAGGCCGCCGCCTCCGGTCGCTCCGGCTCGGCCGGCGCGCCGGCCTCGCCGAGGTCGACCCAGACCAGGTAGGGGTCGGGCTTCACCGGCTCCGGCGCCGCCTGGAAGATCTCGAACTGATGGTCGTCGCGCGCCCGGGCGAGCCGCGGGGTCAGGTAGCAGTGCGCGTTCTCGGCGTCGATCGTGACCCGGCCCTGGGGCGCCTCGACGCCGCAACCGAGGGCCGCCGCGCGCACCGCCTCGATCGCCGTCGTGCCGGCGGCGCGCAGCGCCTCGGCGAGCAGCAGCACGGCGATGTAGGAGGCCTCGGCGTCGGCGCTGGTCACGGCCTGGCGGCCGAAGCGGGCCTGGTAGCGCTCGATGAACCGCCGGTTGCAGTCGGACTCGATCGACTGGAAGTAGACGCTGGAGGAGATCAGGCCCCGGCTCGCCTCCGGCCCGATGCGCAGCAGCTCCGGCTCCGACAGGCTGCAGTCGGCGATCGGCAGGCGCTCGACCGCGAAGGCCGGCTCGCGCCGGCCGAGGGCCTGGAAGGCGCGCACGAAGGCGTAGCGGGAATCGCCGATCAGCGTCGAGAAGATGAAGTCGGGCCGCGCCCGCACGATGTCGCGGATCAGGTGCTCGACGTCGCCGCTGCCGACCGGCACGTACTTCTCGGAGACCACGCCGCCGCCCTTGGCGGCCATGATGTCGCGCAGGATCCGGTTGTTCTCCCAGGCCCAGACGTAGTTCGAGCCGACGCAGTAGGCGCGCGTGCCGTAGTCGCGCGCCAGGTGGCCGGCCAGCGGCAGGATGTGCTGGTTCGGCGCCGCGCCGGTGTAGATGACGTTGCCGCTGGTCTCGAAGCCCTCGTAGTGCGACGGGTACCAGAGCAGCCCGTCGTACTTCTCGAAGCAGGGGATCACCTCCTTGCGGCTGATCGAGGTGTAGCAGCCGATGACGTGGCTGATGCCGAGCTGCTTCAGGAAGTACTCGCAGGCCGAGCGGTAGGCCTCCAGGCTGGCGGCCGGATCGATGAAGTGCGGCTCCAGGTCGAAGTCGTAGGCCGGGTCGTCGTTGACCTGGTCGATCGCCAGCAGCGCGCCGTTGAGCATGGCGCTCGACACGGCGCTGTAGGGCCCGGTGATCGAGAAGACCAGTCCGACGGGAACCTTGCCTGCCATCGCGACGCGGCTCCTCCAGCGCTGGCGATCCGTGGGTCGAGGGTGCGCATTGTTGCGCGGCGGCGCGCCGCCCCGCAAGGGCGAGCGGCGTCGCCCGCCGCGCATGCCGTTGCCGCGCCGCGGCCTCGCTCCTATCCTCGGTGGCATCTCAACCAGGCAGCGGCGGGAGCGCGACGGGCGATGGATCTCGGTCTGAAAGGCAAGAAGGCGCTGGTGACCGGCGGCACCAAGGGCATCGGCCGGGCGATCTGCGAGCTGCTGGCCGACGAGGGCTGCGACGTCGCGCTCTGCGCGCGCAAGGCCGACGAGGTCTCCGCAACCGTCGAGGCGCTCTCCGCGCGCGGCGTCCGGGCGACCGGGCGGGCGCTCGACGTCGGCGACGGGCCGGCCCTCAAGGCCTGGGTCGCCGCGGCGGCCGAAGAGCTCGGCGGCCTCGACATCGTCGTGCCCAACGTCAGCGCCCTGGCGATCGCCCAGAACGAGGAGGCCTGGAAGAGCGAGTTCGAAGTCGACCTGATGGGCGCGGTCCGCGCCGTCGAGGCGGCGATGCCCTGGCTGGAGCGCTCCGAGGCCGCCTCGATCGTGATCATCTCCAGCGTCTCGGGGCGCGAGATCGACTTCGCCGCCGGCCCCTACGGCACGATGAAGGCGGCGCTCATCCACTATGCCCAGGGCCTGGCCTTCCAGCTCGCCGGCAAGGGCATCCGGGCCAACACCGTCTCACCGGGCAACACCTACTTCGAGGGCGGCGTCTGGAACCAGATCGAGACCGGCAATCCGGCGCTCTACCGCGAGGCCCTGGCGCTGAACCCGACCGGCCGCATGGGCCGGCCAGAGGAGATGGCGCGCGGCGTCGTCTTCCTGGCCAGCCCGGCGGCCAGCTTCGTGACCGGCACCAACCTGGTGATCGACGGCGCCCTGACCCGCGGCGTGCAGTTCTGAGGGGCGGCCCTACTCGCCGACGGCGCGCGTAGTGCCGTCGCTCTGGTTGTAGTAGAGCGTGATGCGGTGCAGGGCGCAGAGGTCGACGCCGGTCCAGACCACGGCCTCGCCGTCGTCGTAGACCGCCTTGATGTCCCAGCGGCACTGGTTCTCCTCGGCGTCGAACTCGATGTCGACCGTCTCGCCGCTCGGCAGCGGGTCCTCGCCGAGGATGTCCTCCTCCCACTGCTCGGTCTTTGTCGAGGAGATGTAGAGGCGGTCGATCTGGTAGCCGGTCTCGTTGAGCAGGGTGAAGTCCTGCTCGCCGGCCTGGGCCGCCGCCGCCCACAGCAGCAGCGCAGCGGCCAGCAGCGTCCCCTTCGCGATCGTCATGTCCGAAAGCCCCCGCGCGGCAGCGCGATGCCGCCGATCGCGCGACCATTAGCACGCCTTTTCGCGCCGCGACAGTGGCCGCCGCGGCGCCGGGACGGCGGCGGCGACGCTACGGGCGGATCACCGGGAACAGCTCGGAATCGAGCGGGCCGCCGGCCGGGATCTGCGGGTCGAAGAGCATCGGCTGGAGGTTCGGCCGGGGGTTGTAGGTCACGTCCTCGCCGGCCCAGCGCATGACGTAGGCGCGCCGCCACAGGTCGTCGCGGGCGTTGCCCGGCGCGCCGTGGACCGTCAGGCCGTGGTGGATCGTGCAGTCGCCCGGCGCCATCTCGAAGGCGACGATGTCCAGCTCGTCGCGCATCGCCTCGATGTCCGGCACCGGTGGCAGGTCCTCCTTGTAGAGGTCCTTGTCGATGAAGGATTCGGCCTTGTAGCGCTGGCCCCAGCGGTGCGAGCCCTTCACGTATTCGACCGCGCCGCTTTCCATGGTCACGGGATCGAGCGCGAGCCAGAGGGTCGCGACCATGTCGCCGGCGACCGGCCAGTAGGTCGCGTCGTGGTGCCATACCGTGCGGGTCGAGGTGCCCGGCGCCTTGATCAGGAACTGGTCGAAGATGAGGTTGACCTTCTTCGTCCGCATCAGGGCGCAGGCGACGTCGGCCGCCCGCGAGTCCCGGACGATGCCGCCGAGCTCGGCGATGTGCTTGTGGACGAAGGTATCGCTGAAGAAGCGTCCCGTGCCGTCGCGCGTGGCGTCGTTGCTCATGCGGCTCGGCGCCGCCATGTCGCGGGCCGCGACGTCGCGCAGGAAGGCCACCTGGTCTGGGTCGAAGGCCTGCCGCAGGCAGACGATGCCGTCGCGCCGGTAGGCATCGACGGCGGCCTGCCCGAGGGCGTCGGCGTCGAAGTCGTTCGTCAAGCTGTCCCCCCTTCCCCTGCGTCGCGCTGGCGGCCGCCGCGGCCGGACCCCGGCTCTGTCGCTTGAACGAGCCTAGCGGCTGCCGTAGATGATCCAAAACGATGAAATCAGATGCCTTGGATCGGATTTTCCGATGAAGATCGAGCAGCTGGAGACCTTCCGCTGGGTCGCACGGCTCGGGTCCTTCACGAAGGCCGCGGCGCGGCAGAACGCGACGCAGTCGACGGTCTCGACGCGGATTGCCGAGCTGGAGCACAGCCTGGGCGCGCGGCTCCTCGACCGGTCGCGCCGCCAGGTGCGCCTGACGCCGAAGGGACGGGACCTGCTGAGCTACGCCGACGCGATCCTGGCGCTGGTCGCGGAGGCGCGGCTGACGGTCGGCGATCCCGCCGCCCTGACCGGCGGCCTGCGGGTCGGCGTCGCGGAACTCGTCGCGCTGACCTGGCTGCCGGCGATGGTCTCGACCTTTCACGAGGCCTGTCCGAGGATCCAGCTCGACCTGGAGATCGGCCTGACCGACGTCGTCCTCGAGCGCCTGGTCGCCGGCGAGATCGACGTCGGGATCGTCGGCCTGTCGCACGCGCCGCCCGACGGCTTCGCCGCCACGCCGATCGGAGAGACCGCGTTCGGCTTCCTCGCCGCGCCCTCGATGGCCCTGCCGGCGCCCCCGCTCGATCCGGCCGCGCTGAAGGACGTCCCGATCATCTCGCTCGGCCCGGGGGCGGAGGTCGCCAGGCTGCAGGACGACTGGTTCCGCGCCGGCAGGGTCGCGCCGCAGCGCTTCAACAGCTCGAGCTCGATCGAGATCAGCGCCGGCCTGGCGCGCGCGGGGCTCGGCGTCGCCCTGCTGCCGGTCGCCTACTTCGCCTCCGACCTGGAGCGCGGCTCGCTGGTCCGGCTGGCGGTCGAGCCGCCCCCGCCGCCGGTCAGGTTCTTCGCCCTCCACGCGCCTGGCGGCGCCTCGACGCTGGCGTCCCGCCTCGCCGAGATCGCCCGCCGGTCGGCCCGGGCCTCGTCCTGGCGCGCCGCACGCTGAGGCCGCGCGGGCCGCGCGGCCTCAGAACGGCACGTTGACCGAGAGCGCGAGGCTGCCGAAGGTCTGCCAGTCGTCGCCGACGAACTGCGGCGAGCGGGTGACGTGGGTGTAGCTGACGCGCACGTTGCCGAGCATCACCGCGACGCCGAGCTGCAGGTCGCCGACGAAGTTCTTCTTCTGGACCGAGGGGCTGTCCTGGAAGGTGTTGCCGTCGAGGAAGATGTCGCGGGCGACCGCGCGCCCCTCGACGCTGGCGAAGAGATAGGCGTCGAGGCCGCCGCGGGCGAAGTAGGCCGAGCCGGGCACCGCGGGACGGATGCGCGGCGGGCCGAAGTCGCGGTCGAGGCCGCTGCCGATCCGCACCGTGCCGCCGGCCGCGGCGTTGGTCATGACGTTGCCCAGGGTCAGCCCCAGGTGCGGCATGAAGTCGACGCCGAAGTTGGTGTCCTCGATCGGCTCGTAGACCATGCGCCACTTGGTCGTGTAGCTGAGGTCGAAGCCCGGCTCGTTGCCGAGCTGGTAGCCCCAGCCGTTCGAGGGCTCGTTGCCGATCAGCTGGTGGAAGGAGTTCTGCAGCTCCTCGGCCAGGGCCCAGGGGCCGACCACGCCGATGTCGAGGTTGAGGGTCTCCAGCTGGCCGATCTCGGTCGCCGTCGCGTCGTTGTAGGAGACCAGGCCGAAGCTGGCGTAGAGCCAGCCGGCATAGGGCCGGTCCTTCGGGTCGGGGGGATTGGCCTGGGTGTCGGCCGGGGTGAAGTAGATCTGCCCGACGCCGACCGAATAGCGCAGCTCCCGGTCGGAGTCGAAGAAGGGCAGCAGGTGGCCCATGGAGCGGGCGAAGTGCGTGCAGTCGAGCTCGTCCGACAGGTAGGACAGGTGCGTGCCGGTCGTGTAGTCCTTGTCGGTGCCGCCGACGACGTCGTTCTCCAGCGCCACCGAGATGTAGCCGCCGCTGCTGCTGTCCTTGGCCCGCGCCGTGCAGGCCGACGGCTCCTTCGCCTGGGCGCCGGCTGCGAACAGCAGCAGGCCCGCAGCGGCCAGCCCGGCGGCGCGTGTCGCAACTCCCGTCATTCTCGATCCCCCTTGCTGCCGCGCGAACGCGGGCCCCTGGTCGTCCCTGTCAACGCTTCCAGTGGCGCGAGAGGTCCCTGCGCATGGCAGAAAACGCGTCAGCCCGGGAAATCGGTCGGTCGGGGGCACCGTTCACCAGGAAGGCGAAGGCGCCCCAGCCGCCGTCCTTGAACCGGAAGTAGCCGGCGAGGCTGGTGACCGAGACCGGCACGCCGAGCCCGCCGGTCTTGACCATGATGCGCCGGTTCCAGTTGCCGTCGGCCGCCGAGGCGCCGGCGCCGCCGGGCGCCGGCAGGGTCGTCTGCGGGCCGTTCGCCGGCACCGTCAGGGCGCCGAGCAGGCTGGGGAAGGTCTCGGTCCGGCGATAGCCCTGCTCGAGCAGCTGGACGAGCTGGCGCGCGGTCAGCCGGTCGGCGGGATCGAGGCCGCTGCCGTCGGCGAGCCGCGGCGCCGGGGCGCCGGCGGGCGCCGGAAATGCGCTGCCGTCGGCGGCGCCGGCGACGTGGGCCTCCAGCAGCCTGCCGGCTGCCGCCAGGCTCGGCGGCTGGTCGGGCTGCAGCCTGCGCTGCAGGTCGAGCGCCAGGGTATCGGCCTGCAGGTTGTTCGAGTAGGTCAGCATCAGGTCGATGGCGCGTGCCAGCTCCGCGCCCTGGTAGTCGAGCAGCGGCTCGGCCCCGGCGACCGGCTGCTCGGACACGGCGACCGCGCCGTCGATCCGGATGCCGGCCTGCTCCAGGAAGGCGCGGAACAGCGTGCCGGCATAGTGCGCCGGCTCGGCCAGCGAGCGGTAGAGCGTCAGGGTCTTGCCCGGCGGCAGGCTGCCGGAGACCAGCAGGTTGTTCTGCGCGCCCTGGCTGACCCGCTCGAGCGACAGCTGCGTCGGGCCGTCGGCGGTGGTGACGCTGCCCTCGACGGCGACGTCCGGCAGGTCGTAGGGCTCGAGCAGCAGCTGCGCCGCCTGCCCCTCCTCGGCGTCGGCGACGACCGTCAGGGCCAGGGAATTGTAGTCGACCGGGGTCGCCGAGAGCGGGGCGTCGTAGGCGTTCTCGCTGCGCGCCTCGGCGTCGCAGCGGTCGGCGACGTTGCAGGCGATCCTGCCGAACAGCCCCTCGTCGACGATGACGCCGCCGGTGACCTCCTTCAGGCCGCGCTGCGCCAGGCTGCGCGCCATCCGCCAGAGGTCCTCGTCGGTGATCGAGGCGTCGCCGCCGCCGCGCAGCACCAGGTCGCCCGAGAGCGTGCCCTCCTTGAGGGCGCCGCGCCGCAGCAGGCTGGTGGTGAAGCGCCAGCCCGGCCCCCAGGCCTCGAGCGCGCGTCCGGCGGTCGCCAGCTTGACCACCGAGGCCGGGATCAGCGCGCGGTCGGGGGCATGGGCGGCGAGCACCT
Organism: Tistlia consotensis USBA 355; assembly: GCF_900177295.1. Taxonomy (GTDB): domain Bacteria; phylum Pseudomonadota; class Alphaproteobacteria; order Kiloniellales; family DSM-21159; genus Tistlia; species Tistlia consotensis. The sequence goes on along the minus strand of NZ_FWZX01000039.1, from coordinate 48,625 downwards.
TGCCGCGCTCCAGGTCGACGATCAGGCCCGCGGTCGCGGCGCCCTTGGCCTCGAGCGCCGTCAGGGCGGGCAGGTCGGCCGGCGGAGCAGCGCGCAGAGGCCCCGGCAGCAGCGTCAGGCAGAGCCCGAGCAGCAGGCAGGGGAGGACCGGGGCGACTCGGCTTGCACCCGCGCTCGGCGCTTGGTTATGTGAGGCCATGACAACGCCTTCCGCACCCGTTCATGTCATCGGCGGCGGCCTGGCCGGCAGCGAGGCCGCCTGGCAGATCGCGCGCGCCGGCCTGCCCGTCGTGCTGCACGAAATGCGCCCGCAGCGCAAGACGCCGGCTCATGCGACCGATCGCCTTGCCGAGCTGGTCTGCTCCAACTCCTTCCGCTCCGACGACTGGCGCAGCAATGCGGTCGGCCTGCTGCACGAGGAGATGCGCCGCTGCGGCTCGCTGATCCTGGCCTGCGGCGACCGCCACCGGGTGCCGGCCGGCGGCGCGCTGGCGGTCGACCGCGACGGCTTCGCCGAGGCGGTGACGGCGGCCCTGGCGGCCGAGCCGCTGGTCACGATCGAGCGCGGCGAGGTCGCCGGCCTGCCGCCGGCCGAGTGGGACAGCGTCATCGTCGCGACCGGCCCGCTCACATCCCCGGCCCTGACCGAGGCGGTGCTGGCGCTGTCCGGCGAGGACCAGCTGGCCTTCTTCGACGCCATCGCACCGATCGTCCACAAGGACTCAATCGACTTCGGGAAGGCCTGGTTCCAGTCGCGCTACGACAAGGGCGGCGGCACGGACTACGTCAACTGCCCGCTCGACAAGGCGCAGTACGAGGCCTTCGTCGCCGCGCTGCTGGCCGGCGAGAAGACCGAGTTCCACGCGTGGGAGAAGGACACCCCCTACTTCGAGGGCTGCCTGCCGATCGAGGTGATGGCGGAGCGCGGCATCGAGACCCTGCGCTACGGCCCGATGAAGCCGGTCGGCCTGACCGACCCGCGCACCGGCGGCCAGCCCTATGCCGTGGTCCAGCTGCGCCAGGACAACGCGCTCGGCACGCTCTACAACCTGGTCGGCTTCCAGACCAAGCTGAAGTACGGCGCCCAGGTCGCGGCCTTCCGGACCATCCCGGGGCTGGAGCAGGCCGAGTTCGCGCGGCTCGGCGGCATCCACCGCAACACCTTCCTCAACTCGCCGAAGCTGCTCGACGGCCGGCTGCGCCTGAAGGCCGAGCCGCGGCTGCGCTTCGCCGGCCAGATCACCGGCGTCGAGGGCTACATCGAATCGGCGGCGATCGGCCTGCTGGCCGGGCGCTTCGCCGCCGCCGAGCGGCGCGACGAGGTGCTGGAGCCGCCGCCGGCGACGACGGCGCTGGGCGCCCTGCTCGGTCACATCACCGGCGGCGCCGCCGCCGAGACCTTCCAGCCGATGAACGTGAACTTCGGGCTGTTTCCGCCGTTGGGCAGGAAGCTGCGGAAGGCCGAGCGCAAGCCGGCCTACGGCGAGCGGGCGCTCGGCGACCTCGACGTCTGGCTCGGCCCGGGCAAGGTCGCCGCGGAGTAACGGAGGCTTCGATATCGCCGCGACCGGCGATATCATCGCATCGCGGGCGGACCGGGGGGTCCGGGACAGCCAGGGGAAAGAACGGCGCGCATGACGATCATCGGACAGCTTCGGGACGCCATCCGCTCGCGGCAGGAGCGCATCCGCTACCGGCCCTTCATGGAGGCGACCATGGCAGCCTGCGCGCTGGTCGCGATCGCCGACGGCGAGGTCAGCTTCTCCGAGCGCGTGCGCCTCGACCAGATGCTGGAATCCCTGGAGGAGCTGCAGGCCTTCGACCCGCACGAGGCGGTCGACCGCTTCAACGACTACGTCCAGCAGCTGACCGACGACCCCGCGACGGCGCAGGCCGAGGCCCTGGAGGCGGTGCGCCACTTGGCCGACGACGAGGAGGAGGCGGCGCTGGTGCTCAAGCTCTGCATCGCGCTCTGCCGCGCCGACGGCCGCTTCACCGAGACCGAGCGGGTCGCCGCCAAGCGGGTCGCGGAGACCCTGGGCCTCCCGGCACCCGACTATCTCAGCGTCTGAATTGTTCCTTGACCCATTTGGGAGTAAATTGTTTCTCCTAACTATTTCTGTGCGCATCTTCTTCTATGATGACAGATGGGAGATTCTCAATTTTTTCAGCCACCACCACTCCGATTTTTTTAAGGTTTTTGCGCACAAGCGATGAGAAATATCGATCTGAACGAAATATGTGTACATATGCTGCATAAGAGAGATGAACGAAATCTCCACCATCACTTTTTAGATTTTTCCTAGGACTTGTTGCATGCTGAGAAACGTACTCATGCAAACATACTGACACTAAATCCATAGATGGGAAAGCACCATATGGGAGATCCAGCAGAGCATCGATATGATCCATCGAGATTCGATAGGGGGACGTTCCTTCGCGAACTGCTGAACGAAGCGCTTTCGCCATACTCTCTCTAAGAAAAAGCGGGGTTATAGTTTTTCCGATATGCCCCCTGTATTCGGGCGGAATATTTCCCAAATCACCCCTCAGTTGATTTATTGAATTAAATACGTCCAATCCTAAATTGTCTATCCAAGCTGGGACCTTCTTCATATCTTGAAATTTTTCAAAATACCACCCTACGAAATTGCTCGGCCTAGTGACGCCCAACATAACCTCTCTCGCAACAGCCTCTTCATCGATTTCCCCAAGCATAAGTCGCAAAAAATATCGCTCTCTATAAAATCGTTCTGATAGTGGAAATCTTCGCTCCAAGCTGGCGCTTGCATTGACAATTTCAGCTTCACTCATATTCGAGATAACCTGCCGAACGTAAGCCATGCTGGCCGCTTGTCTAATTAAAATTCGGCGTTGATTTCTATTCAATCCAGGCTGTTCTCTTATTGTTTGTTTAATTTTTCCAATCACTTCCTCTTTAAAGTTTTCGAACGAAATTTTACCCCCTGGATACCAAACACCCTCATCAGAAAGTGGTGAAAAACTATCAAGCTCAAGCGTACCAGTAACGCTCGATATAGCCCTCTTCTCCTCCTCCTTCCACATGACGCCGGCAAATTTCAGGCATTTCAGGTCACACAGCTCCTCAATAATCTTTGCCTTCCGTTCAGCGACGTCCTTGTGGCCAGTCTCGTATTTAGTTATTTCCGCTAAGTGCGCAGCAGAGAACCTGAAATCTACCCTCCCAGAATTCTTGAAGTGCAATAATTCATCGTACACTGATCTCAGATGTGAAAGATTTTTATCGCGCTCGATATCCGCAAATTTCGAAAAATCGCTCGTATCCAAATAGACAATTAAAGGATCCGAACCCACCCCGGCTCTCCTTTTGCAGAAAGAATCACGTCACCAAATATGGCAACCTTCACCTTAGAATCTTGAGTTGCACGCTAGCTAGCGAGATCGATTTAGCTCATTTCCACGTCAAGCGGCTGCTATTGGTGCCAAGCCAAAATCATCTGCTATCCTCCACCAAATGCGAAGACCCAAGCTAGGATCCAGGCACGCTGCGGCAGGTCGGCGGCGACCGCCGGATCGAAGGGGTCGTAGCCGGCTCGCTCCAGGCGCTCCAGGTAGCGACGCGCCAGGGCACCGACCAGCAGCGGGGCGCGCGCCAGCTTCGGCAGCGCGGCGACCGCCGGCCGAGCCTCGTCCAGCCGCTCGGCGGCCCGCTTCGCCAGGCGCATGACGACGCCCGAAAGCGCTTCGGAGCGCTCGAAGGCGAAGACCTGCCGCGGCGTCACGCCGGCCGCGGCCAGGTGGTCGGCCGGCAGCAGCAGGCGCCGGCGGCCGGCGTGGAAGGGCAGCGCCCGGACCAGCCCGATCAGCGCCCAGGCGATGCCGACCTGGCGGGCCGCGCGCCGCGCCGCCTCCTGCCAGTCCGCGCCCTCGGCGCCGAGCACCGCCAGCTGCAGCTCGAGCAGGGTTGCCGAGGTCTCGGCGCAGTAGCGCTCCAGGCCGTCGAGGTCGGCCGGCGGCTCGGCGTCGAGATCGGCGCTGCGGGCCTCGACCAGGCGCTCCAGCAGCGCCCGCGGCAGAGCGTGGGCGGCGACCGCGCCGGCCAGCGCCTCGACGACCTCATGGCGCCGCGGCCGGCCGTCGTAGAGCTCCCCCAGCGCCTCCTGCCACCAGGTCAGGCGGATCTCGCCGAGCAGCGGCTCGGAGACGACTTCCGCGGTCTTGGCGATCTCGTGGTTGAAGGCGATCAGCGCGAACAGCGCCTCGCGCCGGGCAGACGGCGCGAACAGCGCCGCCGCGTAGCGGTCCGGGTCGCGGCGGCGCGCCAGGTCGGCGCAATAGGAAAGGCGCGGTGTCGTCGGCACGGGCCTGGCGTCGGCAAGGAGGTGGTGCGGGCGGTACAAGCCGACATAGGCTCAAGGCCGTGCCGGAGCAAGCCGCGCCCGCCCCGGCCGGAAAAGAGGGCCGCCATGGATGCCATCCTGAAGTCGCCGGTCCGCAGCGCGCTGCTCGGGCTGCTGCTGGTCGTACCGCTGCTGCTGTTCGTCACCCCCGAAGCCTGGTCGGGCGAGTTCTGGCGCTTCGTGGCGCGCTGGCTGCACGTCGTCGCCGGCATCCTGCTGGTCGGCCTGCTCTGGTTCGCCAACCTGCTGCAGCTGCCGCTGATGCCGCGCCTGCCGGAGGACGCGCGGGCGCCCTTCGCCCGGACCTTCGGGCCGGCGCTGCTGCTCTGGCTGCGCTGGTCGGGCCTGGCGACCGCCGCGACCGGCCTGCTGCTGGCCTGGCTGATGGGCTACCTGCCGCAGGCGCTGACCCTGGGGGCCATCGAGGGCTTCGCAGTGCCCAGGCACAGCGCCATCGGCCTGGGCATGTGGATCGCCCTGGCCATGATCGCCAACCTCTGGCTGTTCATCTGGCCGCAGCACCGCATCGCCCTGGGTCTGACCGGCGCCAGTCCCGAGCGGCGCCTGGCGGCGGCGCGGCAGGCGCTCTACGCCACCCGGATCAACTTCGCCGCGTCCCTGCCGATGCTGTTCCTGATGGTCTCCGCCCAGAACCTCTTCTGACGCGGCGGCGAAGCCCAGCCCTGCACGACGGGCGCTTGGCCGGGCCGGCGATCCGGCCCTAGGCTCGGGGATCGCCAAAGGGGAGCCGGAGTGCGTCTCTGGCCGAGGGCCGCCTGACGAACCCGTGATGCGGCAGCGCGGCCACTGGCTGTGGTGCCGTCGAGTGACCATATCGGCCGCAAGAAAGTTCCCTGGAGAATGAGAATGGAGAAAGCGAGCTTTGCCGCCGGCTGCTTCTGGGGCATCGAGGATGCCTTTGGGCAGGTGCCCGGCGTCATCCAGACCGAGGTGGGCTACATGGGCGGCAACTGGCCGAACCCGACCTACCATCAGGTCTGCAGCGGGGTCACCGGCCATGCCGAGACGGTCCGCGTGATCTACATCCCCGAGCTGGTCGGCTACCACGACCTGCTCGACCTGTTCTGGCAGATCCACGACCCGACCCAGGTCAACCGCCAGGGCCCGGACCGCGGTCCCCAGTACCGCAGCGCGATCTTCGTCCACGACGAGGGCCAGCGGGCCGCCGCCATGGCCAGCCGGGCCGCGCAGGACGCCTCGGGCCGCCATCGCCGCCGCATCGCGACGATCATCGAACCGGCCGGCGACTTCTGGCGCGCCGAGGAATACCACCAGCAGTACTTCGCCAAGCGCGGCCTCGCCAGCCTGCACGCCTGACCGGACGCTCGGCCGGGCAGCCGGACTCCGGCGCTCGAGGCGGCCCCGCTTCGGACGCCGGCCCCGGGTTCTCTGGCCCAGGGCTCTCTGGCCCCGGGTTCTCTGGCAGAAGGCTCTGGCGGCGTCGCTCAGCGCGGCTTGCGCAGGCCGATCAGCAGGCAGATGCACTGCAGGACGCGCTCGATCTCGCGCTTCGGCTCGACCAGCTCGATGCCGACGGCGCGTTCGTCGCTCCACACGCAGACGCCGCGGAACGAGCCGGCCGCCGGATGCTCGAGCATGACAGGGCTGCCGACCGGGCTGCCGTCCGGGCAGCCGTCGGGCAGCGCCAGCTTCATGCCGCGCACCGAGACGTCCTGGACCACGGCGCGCAGCCGGCGCCCCTCGGTCAGCAGGTCGATGTCGATGGCCTCGTCCGGAAGGTAGCGCAGACTCTTGCGCTGCTCCGCCAGCTCAGGATCGAACTTCTCCGCCGGTGTCATGATCGGTCCGCAATCAACTCCTGCGCTCTAACAATGCGTCGGCGTTGTTACCATTGGGTTAATGATCCACCGTAAAACGCGGATATTCCAGATAATTTCCACTACTGTTGCGAGTTTTCGGCGATCGATCCCGCCGGACCGCGGCCGCCGGAGCGCCGCCGCGGGAACCGAAACGCCCCCCGGGGCGCTGTCCTCGGACGGCTGGGGCCGGGCCTGCGCGAACGGGCGGACGGTATCGGCGAGCATCCGACGAGGGCCGGAGGGGATGGGCGGCCATGACGGGGAAAGGCGAGCGAGGCAAGGCAGATCCTGCGCCGCCGGGCCGGCCGGCGGCAGCGGCCGAGCGCTCCGAGGAACCGGCCGGCTGCCGGGCCGAAGACGAGCGGCAGGCCCCGCGCGAAGAGCTGCGGTCGACCAACGAGGAGCTCTCGACGCTCAACGGCCGGCTGGCGGACAGGGTGCGCGAGCTGGAGGCGGCCAACGACGACCTCGCCAACCTGCTGAGCTCGACGGACATCCCGACGGTCTTCCTGGACCGGCAGCTGCGGATCCGGCGCTTCACGCCGGCCTCGACGGCCCTTCTCGCGATCCGGCCGTCTGACGTCGGACGGCTGTTCGAGGACCTGCCCCCGCGCGTCGGCGACCCGCAGTTCCCGATCGACGCGGGGCGGGTGCTCGACGACGGCGAGAGCCGCCAGGCCGAGGTCCACGACCGGAGCGGCCGCTCGTTCATCCGCAAGCTCCTGCCCTATCGGACCGGCGGGCCGGCGATCGCCGGCGTCGTCCTGACCTTGACGGAGGTCACCGGTCTGAGGCGGGCCATGGACCAGCTCGGCCAGCTGGCCCGCCAGCGCGAGGCGGTCGTCGAGCTCGGCCGCCTCGCGCTCACCGAGGCGACGCCGGAGCGGCTGTTCGAGCGCGCGGTCGCGCTGCTCGGGCAGCATCTCGACTGCCGCTACGCCGAGGTCCTGGAACTGCTGCCCGGCGGCGAGGCGCTGCTGCTGCGCGGCGGCGTCGGCTGGCAGGACGGACTGGTCGGCAGGGCAAGGGTGCCGGCGGGCCGCGAGTCCCAGGCCGGCTACACCCTGCAGAGCGCCATCCCGGTGGTCGTCGCCGACCTGCCGCGCGAACACCGCTTCGCCGGACCGCCGCTGCTGGTCGAGCACGGCGTGATCGCGGGCATCAGCGTGGTCATCGGCCCGGAGACGGCCCCCTGGGGCGTGCTCGGCGTGCACGACGACCGTGGGCGTGCCTTCAACAGCGACGACGTCGGCTTCGTCCAGTCGGTCGCCAACCTGCTGTTCGTGGCGATCCAGCGCCGCAGCACCGTCGCCGAGCTGGAGCGCAGCGGCCAGCGGCTGCAGCTGGCGCTGGACGCCGCGCGCATGGGCACCTGGGAGTGGCAGCTGGCGAGCGGCCGGGTGACGCTCGACGCGCGCGCCTCGCGGCTCGTCGGCCTGCCGCCGGGCGCCGGGCCCATCGCCCTGTCCCACCTCGCCGCCCTGCTGCCGGCGGAGGAGCTGCGAGCGGCGCGCAGGAGACTGCTCGAAGCCCGGCGCAGCGGCTCGCTCGACTGGCCGGAGCTGCGCGTGCCGCGCGAGCGGCCGGGCGGACCGCGCTGGCTCGCGGTGCGCGGCCGCACGCTCGGCCGCGACCGGCGGGAGGAGGGGCGGATGATCGGCACCGTCCAGGACATCACGGCACAGAAGGAGGAGTTCCAACGCCGCGAGATGCTGATGGCCGAGCTGGACCACCGGGTGAAGAACATCCTGGCCAACGTCAACGCGATCGCCCGCCAGACCGGCCGGCGTCACCGGGATGCCGGCGAGTTCATCACGACCCTCGAGGGCCGCATCCGGGCGATGGCCGACTCGCATTCGCTGCTCAGCGCCTCGCGCTGGACCGGCGCCGACCTGCGCACCCTGCTCGCCTCCGAGCTGGCGCCCTACAGCTCCCAGGACAGCGATCACGTGGCCGTCACGGGCCCGACCCTGATGCTGGCCCCCAAGGCCGCCCAGTCGTTCAGCCTGGCGCTGCACGAGCTGGCCACCAACGCCGCGAAGCACGGCTCGCTGAGCCGCACCGACGGCCGGGTCTCGGCGAGCTGGGAAGTGGTCGAGACCGAGGCCGGCACCCGCGTGCGCTTCGAATGGCGGGAAGCCGGCGGCCCGGCCCCGGCGGGCAACGTCAGCGACGGCTTCGGCATGACGGTGCTGAAGCGCATGGTCCCGAAGGACCTGGGCGGCGAGGCCGAGCTCGCGCTGGCGCCGGACGGCCTCGCCTACCGCATCCACTTTCCGCTCGACCAGGTGATTCTCGCGGACGACGAGGCCGACGTGCGCACGCCCTGGGCGAGCCTGGGTGCCGGCGAGGCCGGCGGCCACGCCGAGCCGGCGCGGCCGGCGGAGGAGCTGCGCAGCCTGAAGGTGCTGATCGTCGAGGATGCCTGGGCGGTCGCCGAGCAGCTGCGCACCATCCTGGAGCTGCTCGGCCACCAGCCGGTCGGCCCGGCCTCGAGCCTCGCCGAGGGCCTGGCCCTGGCGGAGCTCGACGGGCTTGACGCCGCGATCCTGGACATCCGCCTGGACGGGGACAGCGTCTTCCCGCTGGCCGAGCGGCTCGCCGAGCGCGGCCTGCCCTTCGGCTTCGTCTCCGGCTACAACGACGCGCCGCGGATCCCGGCCGCCTTCCGGGACCGGCCGTCGATCAGCAAGCCCTTCGCCGACGGAAATATTCGAGCCTTGATCGAGCAGCTGGTGAAAAACTAGGAACTGCAGAGACTTCGCCGTTTCCGGCCAGTTGCAAATGTCGGTCGGGTGAGAATTTCGCCCTGAAAGCGACAGAATCCGGTGCTTCGTAGCCGGGGCAGTAATCGGCAGGCTCGCCGACAGAGGTCGAGGGAACTGCGGGAGCCGATGGGTCGTTGTCGGTTCAGTCAGTCCCCCCGCGCGCGGAGCACCCGACCCATGTGTCAGACGATCTTCCTGAAAGAGAACGAGGCGATCGAGGAGTCGGACAGACCCCTCGTCCAGGTCGTCCATCGCCTCGGCGCCGGCGCCCTGCCGGTCACCGAGATCTACGCCTACACGCGGGGCAGGCGTCCGACGCTGGTGCGCACCTCGCTCGACAGTCTGGCCGTGGCCCTCGACGAGGCCCGCACCCATGCCGAGCTGGCCGGCATCGAGCAGGTCTACGTCCTCGACCTGGTGCCGGAGCTCAGCGAAGCGGTCTAGGCAGGCGAGGCAGAGAGGCCCCGGCGCACCGCCGGGCCGCGCGACGACGAGGGGCGCTGCCGACGGCAGCGCCCCTTTTCTTCCGTGCGGCCCGCGGGCCGGCTCTAGCCGGCCGGCTTCGAGGAATTGGCGGCGGCGCCGCCGCTCTTGCCGCCGCTCTTCCTGCCGCCCGCCGGCTCGCTCTCCTCGGCCTCGGCCTGACGGCGCGCCTCGTCGCGAGCCGCCTTGGCGGCGGCGGCGGCCATCGCGCGGGCCCGCTCGGCCTCCTCGTGGAAGCGGCGCCGGGCGCTGCGCGCCGTCGTGTCCATGCGCCGGCGCAGCGCGCGCCGGTCGGCGGCGGAGCTGGTGACCAGCGCGCCGAGCGCGACACCGACCGCGAAGACCGTGGCGCCGGTCGCCAGGGGGTGCTGGCGCACGAAGCGGTCGGCCGACTCGCCGCCGTAGCGGATCGAGCGGCCGGCGCGCTCGGCGTAGGCCTCAGCGGTCTCGCCGGCCTGCCGCCCGGCCTCGCGCAGCCGCTCCCGGGCCCGCTCGAGGCGCTCGGAGCCGGCCCGCTCCGCCTCGGCCTCGAAGACCTCTTCGTCGAGGTCGCGCTCCGCCCGGTGCTGCGGCCGGTCGCTCAGCAGCTCGTAGGCCAGCCAGCCGAGCCCGAGGCCGACCAGCGCGGTCGGGATCGGGTTGTCGCGCGCCGTGCGGGCCAGGCCCTCGGCGACGTCGCGGCCGCCGGCGCCGACGCGGCGGGCGTAGCCCAGCGCATCCTGCACGGTCTCCCTGGACAGCAGTCGCGCCTCCAGGCTCGCCAGGCGCTCCTCGATCGCGGCTCGCGCCGCGTCGATGTCGTGCTCGGTGCGGTCGAGATCCTCGTCGTGATTGCTCATTTGATCGCCTCCTCTATGGCATCCGCGTCCTTCGACAGGCTGCGGAGCGTGCGTGTCGGTTTCAGTCGGGCGGCCGCCAGCGATCGGCGTGCGGCGAGCAGCAGCAGCAGGCAGATCGCCGCCGCGCCGCCCGCCACCACGAGGTTGGCCAGCCAGGGCTCCAGGCTGCGGGTCAGCGCGGCCACCGCCGCCTGGGCGACGAGCACGACGCTGACGATCGCGAAGACCAGGCCGCCGCCGAGCAGCCAGAGCCCCGCTGCCGCCTGTCTCAGCTTCTGCTCGGCCTCCAGCCTTGCCAGCCGGATCTCGCAACGCAGCAACCGTCCGAGATCGTCGAGCAGGCCGCGCAGCAGATCGGCGAAACCGGGGCGCTCGCTCATGGCAGCTCGTCGGGATCGTCGAAGCCGGCGCGCAGGAAGGCGCCGACCAGGAAGCCCGCGGCCAGCGCAGCGCCATAGGCCAGGGTCGGATTGTTGCCGAGACCGCGGCGCAGGGAGCGGCCCGCGCCGTCCGGCGCACCCTCCTCGAGCGCCCGCTCGGCGGACTGTTCCATCTCGTCCCAGAAGCTCTCGACCCGGTGCGCCGCCGAATCGAAGCAGTCGGCCGCCAGGCGATGGTCGTTCTTGGCCAGGCTGTCACCGCCGGCCCGCAGCGCCTCGCCGACCGCGAAGACGAAGTCGGCCGTGCGCGCCCTCAGGGTGTCGCCGAGCAGCTGCGCGGCATCGCGCGCGATCTCTTCGGCTCCGTCGCGGGAGGCCTGCCGGTTCGTCTGGTCGGCTCCCTCGCGGGGTGCCTTCCGGTTCGTCTGGTCGGTCATAGGGCCCTTCCTTGCTGGCGCGTCCTCGCGGGCGCGCGGGCGGGCTCTCGCTGCGGCTGGCTCCCCGCCGATGTCGGGGGCTCCGACCGGCGGCCCGCTGCCGCTCCGGAGCCGATCGTCCTCGCGGAAGCCAACGTCACCGGGGCTGCCGGGGTTCCAGGGCGCGGACGACGCACGCCCGACCGGAACCGGGCCGACGCCGAGAGCGTTTGCGACGCGAGGTGCCCGGCAGCGCCCTGGAGGGAGGTCCGATGAGCTTGAGTTCGGAAGCCGACTATCGGCGTGCGATGCGCGAGCTCAGCGCGATCGAGGGCCGTCCCCTGAGCGTCGGCGAGGCGCGCCGGAAGGCCGAGCTGGAGGGCGCGATCGCCGCCTATTCCGAACAGCCCGGTCGCCCCGACCGGCGCAAGGGCCGGCCGCCCGGCAAGGAGGACGCCAACTGATCGAAGCGGCGCCGGGGCGGCGGGACGCGCCCCGCCCGCCTCAGCGGAAGGCCGCCGCGGCCAGGCTCTCGAGCTGGAGCGGCGCGCGCTCGACCGTGGCCACGTCCTCGACCTCCTCGTCGAGCAGGCTGGCCAGCTTGCGCCGCGCGCGGTTGACCCGGCTCTTGATGGTGCCGACCGCGCAGCCGCAGATCTCGGCCGTCTCCTCGTAGGAATAGCCGGCGGCGCCGACCAGGATCAGCGCCTCGCGCTGGTCCTCCGGCAGCAGGCCCAGCGCCGAGCGGAACTCGCGCATGCGGATGTGCTCCGACTGGCTCGCCTCGACGGACAGCGCGCCGGCGTGGACGCCGTCGACGTCCTCGACCTCCCGGCGCCGCTTGCGCAGCTGCGAGTAGAAGCTGTTGCGCAGGATGGTGAACAGCCAGGCCCGGAGATTGGTGCCCGGCGTATAGGAGCCGAAGTTGCCCCAGGCCTTGACGAGGGTGTCCTGCACCAGATCGTCGGCCTGGTCGGTGCGCCCGCAGAGCGATATCGCGAAGGCTCTCAGCGACGGAATGGCGGCGATCAGTTCATCCCGTGCGATCGAGGTCGTCATTCGCCACCACCCGAGTTGCCGCTCTTGTCCGCCTTCTCGCGCTGCTCCAGCTGCTGCAGGAGCTGGACGAAGCGGTCGGGCAGCGGCTCCTGCACGAGGCCGTCGTAGAACACCTTGAGCTCGTCGCCGATGCGGCGCGCGGCCTCCTCGCTCAGGCCCTTCTCGCGGCGGCCCTGCTCGGTTGCCTGGCGCTCCCGCGCGGGCAGCTGCGTCGGCTTGGCTCTATTGGTTGCATCTGACATTATACAACGCCACTTTTAGTTATGCGCGCCGGTCTGTAACAGCCCCGGCGCGGGTTTGCGACCATGGTCTCGGTTTCGGACCGTCTCATCTCCGGTCAACTGCAACGCAGCGTCAAGCAGGGGAGTTCCATCGCGGAACGCGGAAATTCGTCGCCGGACGAGGAACCCGTGCCGCGCCCCGGCGTTCCATGGAACGACAAAAAAAAATCGCGCCGCCGGACGCGGTCAGCCAGCCGCGCGAATCGAGCACAGGAAGGAGCCATGGCCATCTCCCACGTCGTCGAGCCGCAGCTGCCGCATCTGCGGCGGTTCGCACGCGCTCTGACGGGCGACCAGGTCACGGGCGACAATCACGTCGAGGCCGTCCTCCAGACCGTGCTGGCGCGGCCCGAGCTGCTGTCCCGGGCCTCCGACCCGCGGGTCGCGCTCTACCGGATCCTGCTCTCGACCTGCCGATCGCTCGACCTGTCCGACCTGGCGAAAGCCACGAGCGCGGGCGAGCGGACACTGCGCCGCATGACCCCCCTGCCACGACAGGCCTTCCTGCTGCACAGCCTGGAGGGGCTGCGTGCCGAGCAGGTCGCCGAAGCCATGGCGATCGGCACCGAGGAGGCCGAGCGCCTGATCGAGACCGCGTCGCACGAGATCGCCCGGCAGCTGACGACACGCATCCTGATCATCGAGGACGAGCCGGTGATCGCGCTCGACCTCGAGGCCCTGGTCGAAGGCTCCGGCCATAGCGTCGCCGGCATCGCCAGCACCCACCGCGAGGCGCTGGAGCTGGCCGAGGCGCATCCTCCCGGGCTGGTGCTGGCCGACGTCCAGCTCGCCGACAAGAGCTCCGGCCTCGACGCGGTCAACGACCTGCTGGAGAACCTCTGCGTCCCGGTGATCTTCATCACCGCCTATCCCGAGCGCCTGCTGTCGGGCCGCCGGCCCGAGCCGGCCTTCGTGGTCACCAAGCCCTATTCGGCGGACACGGTGCTCGCGCTGATCAGCCAGGCGCTGTTCTTCGGCCGCATGGCGCAGCGCCGCGATCGCATCGTCGCCTGAGCGGGGCCGTCCGGCCCCAGACCCGCTTTCTCCTCGGTCCGCTGCCCCCCGCGACGGACGAACGGCCGGGCGCCCCTCCGGAGACGCCCGGCCGCGGGTCGCGGCAGTCGGCCGGCGACGACCGGTCAATGGCGCGCCAGCCAGTCGTCGATCTGGCGGTCCGCCTCGTCGCGCGCGATGCCGTAGCGCTCCTGCAGGCGCCCCGCCAGCTGGTCGCGACGGCCCTCGACGTAGTCGACGTCGTCGTCGGTCAGCTTGCCCCACTGCTGCTGCACCTGGCCGCGGAACTGCTTCCAGTTGCCTTCGATACGATCCCAGTTCATGGCTCGGGTCCTCCGTTCGCTGTGGTCTCGTCCGCCGGACGGCGGCCTCGACCCTGGAACGCCACCCGGGAAGCATCGTTCCGCGCCGGCTCAGTCCGCGACCGGCAGCGGCGCCTCGGACGGCGATCGCGCCTCGGCCTCGGGGGCGGCGTGGACGATGCGACCGGAGCTCGACAGGAACTCGGCGATGGCGCCCAGGTCCTCGAAGTGCTCGCCGATCGCCCGCATCACGATCAGCAGCGGCACCGCGATCAGCATGCCGGCGATGCCCCACAGCCAGCCCCAGAAGGACAGGGCCACGAGGATCGCCACGGCGTTGATCTCCAGGTTGCGGCCGAGCAGCAGCGGCGTGACCAGCTGGCCCTCGAGACTGGTCAGGGTCAGGTAGGCGAGCGGCGGCAGCAGCGCCTCGGTCAGGGTCGGGAAGCTGACGATCGAGACCACCGCCACGGTCACGATGCCGACCAGGTTGCCGACGTAGGGCAGGTAGTTCAGCGCCGTCGCGGCAACGCCCCAGAGCACCGGGTTGGGCACGCCGAGCAGCCACATCGCCGAGCCGACGAAGCAGCCGAGGCCGATGTTGATCAGGGTGATCGACAGCAGGTAGCGCGAGACCGTGCGCTCGATGTCGAAGATCAGCCTCAGCGCGCGCTTCTTGTCGGTCATGGTCGGCAGCACCCGGACGATCTTCTCGTAGATCATCTCGCTGGAGCCGAGCAGGAACAGGATCAGGATCGCGGTCAGCAGCAGCATCGCCAGAACGGCGACGACGTCGTCGGCGGCGCTGGGCAGGAAGCCCGGCTGCTCGACCGAGACGCGCTGTACCTCGGGGTCCTTGACCGATTCGGTCAGCTTCTGGACCTCCTTGCTGGCCTCGGTCACCTGGGCGACCGATTCCCGGAGGTCGTGCAGCTTGCTGCGCAGCTGGTAGCCGATCCGGGGCGCCTCCTGGATCCAGTTGGTCACCGGGCGGGTCAGCAGCGTGGCGCCGGCCAGGATGGTCAGCGACAGGCCGACGACCAGGACCAGCGCCGTGACGAAGGGGGGCACGCCGCGCCGGCGGCCGGCGCGCACGATCGGGCTCAGGGTCAGCGCGATCAGGAAGGCCAGGACCAGCGGCAGGAAGAAATCCCGTGCCACGTAGAGCATGCCGACGAACAGGACGAGCGCGCAGGTGCACAGGGCGAAGCGCGTGCCCTTCGGCACACGCACCGTGACCGGCCCGGTCTCGGCCTGCTGCTGGACCTCGCTCATGTTCCGCCCTCGTCCGCCGGCCGGCAGCCGTCCTTTCCGCAGCGCGGCCCTGCCGCGCCGCGGCGACGACCGCCGCCGATCTCCGCGCTGTGCAGGCCGTAACGCGGCCGGCCGACCAGGGGTTCCGGGCGGGCCCGGCGCCGGCATTAACCATGTGGCACGACTCTCTCGCACCGGTAGGATAGGCTGGCCCGCCTTGCGGGTATCCGCGGCCGCTCCCGGATCGCGGATCACAGCGGTCGAGGAGCATCCCATGGCTGCAGGTTTCGCGGATCACGCCGTCCACTCGCTGCAGGCCGTCATGAAACGGTCCGGCTTCACCCTCTCGGTCGAGGAGGATCTCACAGGCTGGGCCGACTTCATGCGCTCGACGCCCGGCTGCTGGCCGAACCCGACCTTCGATCCGGCCCACTGCGGCGTCGACCGCACCAACTCCTTCTGGACCCGCATCGTCGACGGCGACGGCCGGCTCGTCGCCCACGGCGCCAGCCGCGTGTTCGTCACCGGCGACATGATGGCGCTGATGGAGAACCACGCGATCTGGTACGGCCGCGGCGCGCTGCCGCCGCGGCCGGCGCGCAACCTGGCCGGGCCCGAGGTGCCGCGGATGTCCGGCGTGGTCTCCTACGACGGCGGCTTCTGGGCGGCGCCCGAGCACCGCGGCCAGGCCTTCGCCTTCGTCCTGGCGCACTGCAACCGGGCGGCGGCACTGGCCCGCTGGCAGCCGGCCTGGTTCACCGGCCACGTCACCGAGCTGTTCCTGGAGAAGGGCATCGCCAAGACGCTCTACGGCTATCCGATCGTCGAGCGCGGCCAGGGCGGGATCTGCCTGGAGGCGGTGCCCCGGCCCGACGGCTGCACCGAAGCGAATTTCGCGGTGACGGTCATCGACCGGGCCGGCGTCGAGGAGCAGTGCGCCACGCTGTGCCGCTACTTCGCCGCCAATCCGGGCCTCGACGGCCGCAGGCTGCACGAGGCGCTGAAGAACGGCTGCGGCCCGGCCTGGACGACCCCGCCGGCCGAGCGCGACGCCGCCTGACGGCCGGGAACCCTTCCGTCCCGCCCGCCGCTCAGCGCAGCTGGCCGACCTCGGTGAAGTGCAGGTAGCCGTCCTCGAAGCCGGCGGCCTGCTCGAGGCCCCGCATCGAGAGCACGCGCACATGGTTGGTGCCGAGCTCGATCAGGCCCTCGTTGCGCAGCTGGCGCAGGGTGCGGTTCACGTGGACCGCGCTGAGGCCGAGGGTATCGGCCAGGTCCTCCTGGGTGATCGGCAGCGGAAAGCGGTCGTTGTCGGTCAGCTCGATCAGGTGCAGCCGGCGCCAGAGCTCGCAGAACAGGTGCGCGACCCGCTCGCGCGCCGTGCGCCGGCCGAGCGAGGCCAGGCGCTCGGCCAGCAGCGCCTCCTCGTGGGCATTCGCCCAGGTCAGCGCGACCGCCAGCGCCGGATCCAAAGCGAGCAGCTTGCCGAAGGGGTTCTTCTCGATGGCGTAGGCCCGGACCGGCGTCTTGGCGGTCAGGAAGTGGTCGGCCTTGCTGAACAGCGTGGCGTTGAAGCAGACGAAGTCGCCGGGCAGCGCGAAGTTGATGATCTGCCGGTCGCCGGTCGGCAGCAGCTTGAAGCGCGTGACCCAGCCCTCGGCGAGCAGGTAGACGGCCTGGTAGGCCTCGCCGGCCTCGACGATCGCCTGCTGCCGCTCGAAGCGGACCTCGCGGGTGCAGAGCTCGACCAAGGCCCGCTCGACGGCCTCCGAGACGGCATAGAAATGCGACAGCTTCCTGTGCAGCACGGTCAGCCTGCCTTCCAAGCGGTGGGAACGCGGATCCTTCGGCATCGCCCCTGCCCTGCCGGTCGTCAGAAGCGCCCTCTGCCGGACGCGCGGCGGCGCCTCAGGGGCGCCGGTCCGGGCGCGCGACCCGGCAGCGGACCAGGATCTGCCGCAGCAACGCGGCCGCCTCGGCATGGTCGCCCCGCGAGAAGGGCCCCGGCTCGGCCTGCAGGTTGGCGTCTCGCGCACTCTCCAGGACCTCCTCCAGCTCGGCCTCATCGAGCAGCCCGCGCTCCATCAGCGAGATCAGCAGCGACTCGCAGATCGACAGGGCAGCCAGGGCGACTCCGTTGCCGGAGCGTCCTTCCCGCGGGCCTTGCTTCGGGCCTTCCCGCGTGGCCTCGCGCCGCTGGCTGTCCATGGGCCCTCGCCGATCCTTCCGTTCCGCCGCTGCACATGCTGCCGAGTCCGATCTCCGCAACGCTTCGTCCGTCAGATGGTTCGATTCCGCAGCATCGCCGCCCGGCTCACGCGACCAGCGCGCCGGGGTCGACGGCGCCGGCCTCGGGCCCGGCCGACCCCGAGGCCGGCGTGCCCTCGAGCAGCTCCTTCAGGCGCGTCCGGGCACGCGACAGGCGCGAGCGGACAGTGCCGATCGGCGTGCCCAGCACGTCGGCCGCCTCCTGGTAGCTCATGCCCTCGGCGCCGACCAGGATCAGCACCGTGCGATCCATCTCGGAGAGCCGGGCGAAGGCGCGCGAGAAGTCGCGCACCTCCAGCCCGACCTGCTGCTCGGCGCGCACCGACAGCGCCCCCTCGTGGTCGGCGGGATCGACCGTGTCCGGCCGGCGCGCGCGCTTGCGCATCTCGGTGAAGTAGCAGTTGCGCAGGATCGTGAACATCCAGGCCTTGAAGTTGGTGCCCGGCTGGTAGAGCTCGATCCGGCTGAGCGCGCGCTCAACGGCGGTCTGCACCAGGTCATCCGCGTCGGGGCTGTTCTTGGTCAGCACCCGGGCGTAAGCGCGCAGTCGCGGCAGAAGTTCCGCGAGCGCCTTCGTTATCTCTGCCGTCGTGAACTCTGCTGTCGTGGACTCTGCCGTCGTGGCCTCTGCCGTCATGAACTCTGGTTGCATCGCTCCCTCAATCGGTACGATCCGCTCGGCCTCTCTGCAGTCCCCCCCCCCGACCTCGACGAACGGTCTTCCCGCGGGAAGACCCGCGGGGGATTGTCGGCCGCGCTCCTTCCCGCCGGGCCCTCGAGCGCGGTCCGGCGCGCAAGCGGGACACGGCCGGAAAGGAGCAGGCTCGGAAGCCGCAGACGCTAGGAGCGCGCGGCCCGGCTGTCGTTAACCTATGTGTGTCACACGCGGAAATGGCGGCCGCGCGGTCACCGGAAGGTGTCGTCGGGGCGTTCGCATGCCACGCCCCGCTCCTGCTCGAAACGCTGGTCGCTCGTCATCGGGATGCATCTCGCCGGTCGATCCGGGGCCATGGCTGCTCGACGCGGCAGACGCGTCCCCTGCCACAACGCCGCCCCGGCCTTCCGGTTCGCCTCGGCCGGACCGCCGCCCGGCAGGCTGTCGGGGGCGAGGCGGCCGCCGGCCGGAGCCCCGTCTCGGGCTATTTACCGAAATGAATCAAAGAATCCGCCGGGCGGAAGCGAACCCGGAGCCGCCTGCTGCGTTTCTGGATCGTGCTGGACGGACACGGCACCCCCGCCACCGGTCCTCGAGTCCCCCCAATCCCCCGAACGGTGGCGGGGCCGTCCGATCCGGCACACTCCCTGAGACATCGCCGAGCGGCCCTCCCGAGGAGGAGCCGCTCATTTTTTTCCGCGCGGACGGGCTCGTCTTACGCGCGCGGACGGCCTCGCCCGATCCTGGCGGCAGGGCGCAGGCCGGGCGGCTTCATGATCTGGACGTGAAGGGGCAGGATGGTGGAGCCGGACGGGATCGAACCGACGACCTCAGCAGTGCGATTGCTGCGCTCTCCCAACTGAGCTACGGCCCCACGCGGGTTCCTGTTGGGAACACCGCCCCGTCCCGGGAACGACCCGGGCCGGCGCGAGAGCGCGGATAATGGTGAGGGCGTCCTGCCCTGTCAAGGCGCCATCGCGGCCGCCGGTGTGGCCGGCCGCGGCCCCTGCGGCCTTGCCGCGGCCGGTGCCGGGCGGCTATAGGGATGCTCCTGCAGCGCAACGCGACCCGGGAGCGGCCGAGCGGATGATTGCCCTTTTCCAGCTGATCAGCACGGTGATCTCGATCTACATCTGGCTGCTGATCGCCTCGGCGATCCTCAGCTGGCTGGTCGCGTTCAACATCGTCAACACCTCGAACCGCTTCGTCTACATGGTCGGCGACTTCCTCTACCGGATCACCGAGCCGGTGCTCAGGCCGATCCGGCGCATCCTGCCGACGCTGGGCGGCATCGACCTCTCGCCGATGGTGCTGATCCTGCTGCTGATCTTCCTGCAGAACCTGCTGTGGAACGACATCGCCCCGGCGCTGATCATGCGATGAGCGGCGCCGGCGCCGGCGCCGCCACGGCCTGGCGCGAGACGGCAGGGAGCCTGATCCTCGACCTGCGCGTCCAGCCGGGCGCCCGGACCGCCGGCATCGTCGGCCTGGAGACGCGCGACGACGGCCGTACCCGGCTGAAGGTCAAGGTCACGGCGGCACCGGAGGCCGGCAAGGCGAACGCCGCCGTCGCCCTCCTGCTCGCCAAGGCGCTGGGCCTCGCGCCCCGCGACGTCGCGCTGCTGCGCGGCGAGACGACGCGGGACAAGACCCTGTCGCTGGTCGGCGATCCGGCCGATCTGGCCCGACGCCTGGCCGCACTGGTCGGCGGCGGCCGCTGACGGCGCCCGGACCGCCCGTCCCCTCCGACCCGGGGGTCGGGCCTGGGCCAGGGCGCGGCGGATTCCGGCTGGCCGCCCGGCCGCCGGGCCCGTAAGACGGCTCCGCCCGACCAGACGAACCGACCAGACGAACCGAAAGGGAGCAGCGGCATGAGCGAGGCCAGCACCGAGGCGCGGATCATCGACGGCAAGGCCTTCGCGGCGAGCCTGCGCGGCCGCATAGGCGAGCAGGTCGCCGGGCTCAAGACGCGCCACGGCCTGACCCCGGGCCTCGCCGTCGTGCTGGTCGGCGAGGACCCGGCCAGCCAGGTCTACGTGCGCAGCAAGGGCAAGCAGACCCTCGAGGCCGGCATGGCCTCCTTCGAGCACAGGCTGGACGCCTCGACCTCCCAGGAGACCCTGCTGAAGCTGGTCGCCGAGCTCAACGCCGACCCGGCGGTCCACGGCATCCTGGTGCAGCTGCCGCTGCCGAAGCAGATCGACGCCGAGGCGGTGATCAACGCCATCGACCCGGCCAAGGACGTCGACGGCTTCCACGTCATCAACGCCGGGCGCCTGGCGACCGGCCAGAAGTCCCTGGTGCCCTGCACGCCGCTCGGCTGCCTGCTGCTGCTGCGCGACACGCTCGGCTCGCTGTCGGGCCTGGAGGCCGTGGTCGTCGGCCGCTCGAACATCGTCGGCAAGCCGATGGCCCAGCTGCTGCTCGGCGACAGCTGCACCGTGACCATCGCCCATTCGCGGACCAAGGACCTGCCCGCGGTCTGCCGGCGCGCCGACATCCTGGTCGCCGCCGTCGGCCGGCCCGAGATGATCCGCGGCGACTGGGTCAAGCCCGGCGCCACGGTCATCGACGTCGGCATCAACCGCGTGCCGGGCGAGGGCGACAAGACCCGGCTGGTCGGCGACGTCGCCTATGCCGAGGCCGCCAGGGTCGCCGGCGC
Organism: Tistlia consotensis USBA 355; assembly: GCF_900177295.1. Lineage (GTDB taxonomy): Bacteria > Pseudomonadota > Alphaproteobacteria > Kiloniellales > DSM-21159 > Tistlia > Tistlia consotensis. The sequence goes on along the minus strand of NZ_FWZX01000039.1, from coordinate 28,021 downwards.
GATCACCCCGGTGCCGGGCGGCGTCGGCCCGATGACCATCGCCTGCCTCCTGGCCAACACCCTGACCGCCGCCTGCCGCAGCGCCGGCCTGCCGGAGCCGGAGCTGATCTAGCGGACGCCGCTGTTCCGTCACCTCTGCCCTCGGATCGGACCCTTCGACGAGGCGCAGCTGCTCCGGGCCCTGTTCCATTTCTTCAGCTGCTTTCCGTGCGGATGGCCGCCGGCGTGGCGTGGTCGAAGTCGACGCGGGAGAACGGCACGGCCCCGGTCGCCGCTGTCGTTCCAGCCGATGCCCCCGGCGGGCCGTTTCGGCGCCGGCTGCGTGTCGACGACGGCGATCGGTGGGACCGCGCGGTCGCCCGACGCCTCGACGGGGAGCCCGGAACGGCCGAAGCCGGTTGCCAGGACCGCGGACGTCGACGGACTATCGACCGTCGGGCGGGGCGACGGCTTTCCTGCCGGTGCCATGCGGTGGGGGACGGTTTCGGGCATGTCCGATCGAGAGGGACCTCTGGTGGCCGTGATCGGCGCGGGACCCGCCGGATGTGCGGCGGCCTGCGCGCTGGCCGCGGAGAAGGTTCGGACGATCGTCTTCGAGCAGGGGGCGCGCGGGCGGGACAAGCCGTGCGGCGACGGCTTCACGGCGCCGGCGCTGCGGGCGCTCGAGGCGATGGGCGCCGGGATCGTTCCGGCGCTGACGCCGAAGGCGGAGTTCCAAGCCATCGGGCTCGGCATCAGGCGGCTTTCGACCAGCGGGATGCGCGTCGGGCCGGGGGACGGCTATGTCATGCGACGGCGCCATTTCGACCGCATTTTCCAGACCTGGATCGGCACTCTCTCCGGTGTGCAGATCCGGTTCGAGACGACGGTTCTGGACATTACCGAGGAGAGATCCGGGCTGGATGGCAGGGGCATAGCGGTATCGTTTCGCGAAAAGGCCGAGGGGACGATGCGGACGATCCGCTGCGACGGCGTCATCGTTGCGACGGGTGCGCAATCGAAGCTCTCCAGAAAATTCGACCTGGATGGCGCACCCGAAATCGGATCCGCCCTCTCTCTTTACGTTCCGGAAAAGGCCGGAGAGCTGGAGATGCGTTTCGACGCCAGGGAGGGATATTTCTGGCGGTTTCCGGTTTCGGGATCCGAGTCGAATGTCGGCATCTGCGGCGCGGGCGTCCCGAAGAACAGGCTGCTCGACCGGCTGTTCCGCTACGTCGACCCGGCTTTTCGGACAGGCGGTCGGTCCCGTGGCGGCGTGGTTCCCCTATGGAACGGCCGGAGCTCCGTCCGGCACGACGAGTCCGGCATCCTGAGCTGCGGCGATGCGGCGGGTCTCGCCGACCCCGATACGGGGGAAGGGCTGTCGATGGCCCTGATCTCCGGTCAGCGCGCCGGTCTGGCGATGGCGGCCTTCGTGGCCGGGGTGCCGCCGACGACCGCTCTTTCGGACTATTCGAGAGACCTCGATGCGACCTTGCGATCGTTCTATCGACCGACGGCCAGATGGCGGCTTCTCTGGCGCGGTCACGCGTTCGTGGCCCGGACTCTGTTCGATTAGACCAGGCGCTTGATTCGAGTGGAAACAGATACTTGCGCTGCATCGCGGATTTCGTGTCGATTCCGGCGGCGATAGACTGCAAGCTGGGGTGGCAAGAATGTTCTCGAGACATCCGGCGGGAGGAGATTGGGGATGAGCGAAGAAATCGTGATGACGATCGTGGACAGATATGTCTCCGACGAGACGTTCCGGGCGGAAGTCCGGGCCGACCCGGAGGCCGCCATCCGGAACGCCGGCTTCGAGCTGGGCGACGAGGAACGGGCATTGCTGAAGTCGATCGACTTCTCGCAGACCGACGAGCAGCTCTCGGCGCGGATGGCGGCGTCGGGCGGTCTCTCCGGCGGTCTCTCTGGGGACTACGCAGGGTAACGATGGTGCCCGCCTGAAGACACTTGGCAGCGGAGGGCCGGTCCGGAAGGCGCCATGAGGGACGCCGGAGTCGAGCCGACAGTGGGGACTGCGCGTTGCTGACATCGATCGACGTCTCGCAAACGAAAGAGCGGCTTTCGCAACGGATCTCCGTGACCACAAGGGCAGACATGCACCGCCAGCCCCACGATCCCTGACCAGTCGTGCCCGCGCAGGACCCATCCACTGCGGACAAGAGCGGTGTCCTTGCCGCCCACCCGGCCTTTGCGACGCTGTCCGGGCAGGTGCTGGCGTCGCTCGCCGGGCAGTTCACGGAGGAACGCTACGACGCCGGCGAGCTGATCGTGCGCGAGGGCGATGTCGGGGACCGGCTGTTCCTGATCGCCTCCGGCACCGTCGATGTCCATTCCGCCGACGGCAAGCGGTCGGTGTTCATGAAATCGCTGGGGCCCGGCGACATGTTCGGCGAGCTGGCCCTGCTCGAGCCGGACGGCCGGCGCAACGCGACCGTCACCGCGACCGGCCCCGAGACCGGCCCCGAGACCGGCCCCGAGACCGGCCCCGAGACCGGCACCGTGCGGGTTCTCAGCCTGCCGAGAGCGGCCTTCGCCGAGGCGCTCCAGGCCGAAGGCGGGCTGCGCGACGCGGTGCTCCAGCTTCGCGACGCCATCCTCCGATTCCGCTTCCTGCGCATGGCCAGCCCGTTCGGCGCGCTGGAGCCGGCGATGCTCGACGCGCTGTCGGCGCGGATGACGCGAACGCACTTCGAGGCCGGCGAGACCTTGATCCGGCAGGGCGACGTCGGCGACTTCGCGCTGCTGATCGCCGAGGGACAGGTCGAAGTGGCCCGGCGCGACGGCGAGGACGAGCGCCGGCTCGCCACGCTCGGCGTCGGCGCCATGCTGGGCGAGGCGGCGATCCTGACCGGCGCGGTCCGCAACGCCACGGTCCGCGCGCTGACGGACGGCCAGGCCTTCCGGATCGACCGCGGCGCCCTGCTGGAGATGTTCGAGCGCGACCGGCGGATCGGCCTGCAGGCGATCCAGCTGCTCCGTCTGCGCGAGCGGCCCCGGCAGGCGCCGAACGTGGAGGTGCACGATCGGCGGACCGTGGACGGCGACACCCTGCACATCCTGAAGCGAAAGGACACCGGCGCCTTCTTCCAGCTGTCGGAGACCGGCTGGCGCCTCTGGCAGAGGCTCGACGGCGAGTCGACCCTCCGGGACATCACGATCGCCCATATGCTCGCGACCAAGACCTTCGCGCCGCAGATGGTGGCCGACACCATCGCCGCCCTGACCGCCGCGGGCTTCATCGAGGTTCAGACCGTGACCCAGGAGGTCTCGGGGCGGCTGCTCGGCAGTCGGACGGGCGGCAGCACGGTCCCCCGCCGGATCGGTGCAGCCCTGGCACGCATCTTCGTCTGGCACTGGGATTTCGGCTCCGGCGACCAGCTGATCGGGCGCCTTTATGATCGCGGCGGGCGTCACGCCTATCGTGCGGCCGGCCTCGCCGTCATCGCCGCGATCATCCTCTGCGGAGCGGCGGTCGTCGCCCTCATCGGCCCGGAGGCGCGACCGGCGATGGAGGGCGGATGGCGCGAGGGCTGGCTGTGGCTGGTGGTGCCGATGGTCTACGCCAGCATCGTCCTGCACGAGCTCGGCCACGGTCTCTCGGTGAAGCACTACGGGCGCGAGGTTCTCGGCGCCGGTCTCGGCTGCCAGGGGCCGGTCCTCTTCGCCTACGTCAACACCAGCGACATGTGGCTGGAGGGGCGGCTGCCGCGGCTCGTCGTCGACGCCTCCGGCATCGTGGTCAACATGGTCCTGGCCGGACTGGCCGGGCTCGGCCTGCTGATCGTCGAGGACCCGGCGACGGTCGCGGTGCTGTGGCTGTTCGCGGTCTTCTCCTGGCAGATCGTCCTGGTCAACCTGAACCCCTTCTTCGACCTGGACGGCTACTACCTGCTGTCAGACTGGCTGGACCGTCCGAACCTGCGGACCAAGTCGTTCCGGCGCTTCCTCGAGCTGGTCCGCTCCGGAGACCTGACGATCGCCCGGCGGTATCCGGTGGAGATCGCCTATACCGTCCTGACCCTGGTCTACGTATCGACGATGGGCGTCGTGCTGTATCTCGTCTACCGTCCGCTGCTCGCCAGCTGGTTCGGCGACGCCGCCCCGGCCCTGCTGGCGGAGCTGGGCGCGCTGGCCATCGCCCTCCTCTGGTATGCGAGCAGCGCCGCCTTCCTGTCCCGGAGCCTGAGACCCGCCTGGCTGGCGTCCCGGAACCAGCCGGCGACCGGGGCGTGACGGCGGCCCAATCCGGTCCGGCATCCGAGACGGCGCGCCTCGACGATCCGGGGTTCGCCGAGGCGCTGACGACCTGGATCGACGCCCTCGCCGACGGGCTGGCCCGGAGCGAGGGCCAGCGCGACCTGCTGCGGCTCGCGAGGGCCGAGCTGGCGGACAAGGAATCGAAGGCGCGGGCAGCCGTCGGCTTCTCGATCTTCGGCACCCTGCCGGCCGCCGTCTTCGAGGCGGTCGCTCCGCAACGCCAGGTGCCGATCGCCCTGCCGGCCGCCTCGGCCCTCACCTTCCTCGCGCTCGACATCCTCGACGATCTGGCCGACGGCGACTGGCCGGCGCACTGGGGCGACCGCCATCCGGCGGAGATCGAGCTGACCGGGGTGCTGATCCTCTCGGCGCTGGTCCCCGAGGCGCTGGCGCGAACGACCGGCGATCCGGCCCTGCTGGCGGCGCTGGGCGCCGTCCATCGGCGCTCGCTGCTGCGCATGGCGGACGGCCAGCGGGAGGATCTGGCCGCGCCCGGGCCGGCTTCCTGGGAGATGGCCACCGCCCGCCGCGTGCTGAACGCGCGCGGCCCCGAACAGGTGTCCGGCTATGTCGAGATGGCGGCCTTGCTGGCCGGCGCCGGCCCGGCCACGGTGCGGCAGCTCGCCGCCTACGCCCACCGTCTCGGCGGCGCCCTGACCCTGACGAGCGACCTCGCCGACCTGCTGAGCCCCCAGGGACGTGACCTGACGCAGGGCAAGCGCACCCTGCCGCTGGCCGCCCACGTCAACGCGCTGGCGGCTTCGGAGCGGCCGGCGTTGCTCGCCCGGCTCGAGGCGGCACGGACCTCGGAGGCCGAGCGCGAGGCCCTGCGCCGGGAGCTCAACGCCAGTCCGGCGGTGGCCGCGGCGATGGCATACCGGGACATCGACCTGGCGATGGCGCGGGCCGCCTTGACGCGCGCCGAGCTCCCGGAGCCGGGACGCCTCGCGGGCTTCGTCGAAGCCCTCGCCGGCGCGGGCTGACTGGCCCGGCGGCGGTCGACGCCATCGCCCCCGGGGCGAGGCCGTCGACGGCGTCCACGAGCCGATGCAGGGAAAGCACCTCTTACGCCGCCGCCCGCGGCCGTCATCCCCGCGAAGCCTGCCCTCGGCAAGCCTGCCCTCGCGAAGGCGCGGGGCGGTTGGCCCCTACCCTAGCAACTTGTCGCAGCGGTCGCTCCGCTCTCTCGGACCATTCGCGAGACCTCGATGCGATCTTCGCGCTCGTGCCATCGACCAATGGCCGGATGGCGGCTTCTCTGGCAAGTCCAAGCGTTCGTGGCCCGGACTCTGTTCGACTAGACCAGGCGCTTGATTCGAGTGGAAACAGATACTTGCGGTGCATCGCCGTTTTCTTGTCGAATCCGGTGGCGATAGGCCGCAAACTGGGATGGCAAGGACGATTTCGAGACACCCGACGAGAGGGAGCGGGGCATGAGCGAAGAAACCGTGATGACGATCGTGGACAAGTACGTCTCCGACGAGACGTTCCGGGCGGCAGTTCGGGCCGACCCGGAGGCCGCCATCCGGAACGCCGGCTTCGAGCTGGACGACGAGGAACGGGGCCTGCTGAAGTCGATCGACTTCTCGCAGACGGACGAGCAGCTTTCGGCGCGGATGTCGGCGAGTTGGTCTGATCCGATCGGCAGCCCGTTCGACTGAACCGGCCAGGAGCACCAGTTCCGCCTGGCCGGGACGATCCTGGCGGCGGCCCGGCCGGTCGGTAAAGCGCCGTCGGGGCCAGGTGAACCAGGGTGAACAAACAGAGCCACGATCCCTGACCACCGTGTCCGCCAAGCTTCCATCGGCCGTCGACAGGACCGGTGTCCTCGCCTCCCACCCGGCCTTCGCGACGCTGTCTCGGCCGGTGCTGGAGTCGCGTGCCGAACATTTCACGGAGGAACGGCACGGCCCGGGCGAGGTGATCGTCCGCTTCGGCGGCCTGGGGATCGCCCGGCGGCGCCCGGTCGAGATCACCTACAGCGTCCTGAGCCTGGTCTACGTCTCGGCGATGGGCGTCGTGCTGTACTTCGTCTATCGCCCGCTGCTCGCCAGCTGGCTCGGCGACGCCGGCCCGGCCCTGCTGGCGGAGCTGGGCGCGCTGGCCATCGCCCTGCTCTGGTATGCGAGCAGCACCGCCTTCCTGTCCCGGAGCCTGAAAGTCGCCTGGCTGGCCTCCCGGAACCAAGCGGCGGCCGGGCAGTGACGGCGACGCCACCCGGTCCGGCGTCCGCAACGGCGAGTCTCGACGATCCGGGGTTCGCCGAGGCGCTGATGGCCTGGATCGACGGCCTCGCCGACGAGCTGGCCCGCAGCGAAGGCCAGCGCGACCTGCTGCGGCTGGCGTCCGCCGAGCTGGCGGCCAAGGACTCGCAGACGCGGGCGGTCCTCGGCTTCTCACCCTTCGCCACGCTGCCGGTCGCCGTCTTCGAGGCGGTGGCCCCGCAGCGGCCGGTGCCGATCGCCCTGCCGGCCGCCTCGGCGCTCTGCTTCCTCGCGCTCGACGTCCTCGACGATCTGGCCGACGGCGACTGGCCGGCGCACTGGGGCGAGCGGCAGCCGGCGGAGCTCGAGCTGACCGGGGTGCTGATCCTCTCGGTGCGGGTCCCCGAGGCGCTGGCGCGGACGACCGGCGATCCGGCCCTGCTGGCGGCGCTGGGCGCCGTCCATCGGCGCTCGCTGCTGCGCATGGCGGACGGCCAGCGGGAGGACCTGGCGGCCCCGGGGCCCGCCTCCTGGGAGATGGCGACCGCCCGCCGCGTGCTGAGCGCGCGCGGCCCCGACCAGGCGTCCGGCTATGCCGAGATGGCGGCCTTGCTGGCGGGGGCCGGGCCGGAGACGGTGCGGCAGCTCGCCGCCTACGCCCACCATCTCGGCGGCGCCCTGACCCTGACGAGCGACCTCGCCGACCTGCTGAGCCCGGAGGGACGCGACCTGAAACAGGGCAAGCGCACGCTGCCGCTCGCCGCCCACGTCAACGCGATGGCGGCTTCGGAGCGGCCGGCGTTGCTCGCCCGGCTCGAGGCGGCACGGACCTCGGAGGCCGAGCGCGAGGCCCTGCGCCAGGAGCTCAACGCCAGTCCGGCGGTGGCCGCGGCGATGGCCTACCGGGACATCGACCTGGCGATGGCGCGGGCCGCCTTGACGCGCGCCGAGCTCCCGGATCCGGGGCGTCTCTCCGACTTCGTCGAGGCGGTTGCCGGTCTCGGCTGAGCCCGGCGGCGTCGGTTGCGTCACCTCGCCCCTCGGGGGAGAGGTCGGATCGGCGACAGCCGATCCGGGTGAGTGCCGGCACGGACAGCGCCAACGATCAGGGACGGCGCGGGCCGGTCGACGACGGCCGAGCCCTCACCCGAAACGCTGACGCGTCTCGACCTCTCCCCCGAGGGGAGAGGTGCTCAGTTACCCCAGCGTCTTGGTCGCCAGCTCGCTCATGCGCCGGGCGAAGGCGGCCGGGTCGAGGGGCGCCTCGCCCTCCAGGATGCGGGCCTGGTCGAGCAGCAGGAAGGCGTAGGGCTCGAGCGCCTCGGCGGCGCCGTTGCCGGCCTGGAGGCGCTCGCCGAGCTGCCTGATCAGCGCGTGCCTGGCGTTGATCTCGAGGACCCGCGGCGCGATCTCGTCGAGCTGCTGGTGCTGCTTCAGGAGCTTGGCGAGATGCAGGTCCAGGTCGCCCTCGTCGGCGACCAGGCAGACCGCGCTCTCGGTCAGGCGCTGCGACAGGCGCACGTCCTTGACCTTGCCGTCCAGCGTCTGCTTGAGGAAGGCCAGCAGCGTCGCGGTCTCGGGGCCGGCCTCCGGCTCCTTCGCCTCGTCCTTCTTGTCCTCGCCCTCCGTCGCCTCGGCCTCGATCTCGTCGAGCTCGGCGCCGCCGCGGGTGACCGAGCGGAAGGGCTTGTCCTCGAAGGCGTGGACCGCGTTCGGCCAGAACTCGTCGACCGGGTCGGTCAGCAGCAGCACCTCGACGCCCTTGGCGCGGAAGCCCTCGAGCTGCGGGCTGCGCTTCAGCTTCTCGGCGTCGTCGCCGGCGATCGTGAAGATCGCCTTCTGGCCGGGCTTCATGCGCCCGACGTAGTCAGCCAGGCTGGTCCAGCCTTCCACGGCCGTCGAGCGGAAGCGCGCCAGCTTGAGCAGCGCCTCGCGCTGGCCGTCGGCCTCGTAGAGCCCCTCCTTCAGGACCGCGCCGAAGTTCTCCCAGAAGGTCTCGTAGCCCTCGCCGTCCTTCTCGGCCTTCGCCTCCAGTTCGCCGATCACGCGCTTGGTGACCGCCTGGCGGATCTTCTGCAGCACCGGGTGGTGCTGCACCATCTCGCGGCTGATGTTGAGCGGCAGGTCCTCGGAATCGACGATGCCGCGCAGGAAGCGCAGGTAGGACGGGACCAGCCCCTCGCAGTCGTCGGTGATGAAGACGCGCTTGACGTAGAGCTTGACCCGCGACTTGCGCTGCGGGTCGAAGAGGTCGAAGGGCCGCGCGCCCGGCACGAACAGCAGGCCGCTGTACTCGATCGTGCCTTCGGCCTTGAAGTGCAGGCGCGCCCAGGGCTCGTCGGCGGCGTGGGCGACGTGGTGGTAGAACTCCTGGTACTGCTCGTCGGTGATCTCGCTCTTCGGGCGCGTCCAGAGCGCGCCGGCCGAGTTCAGGGTCTCGGGATCCTTGCCGCCTTCGCGCAGGCGCACCGGCACGGCGATGTGGTCGGAGTAGGTCTTGACCACGTGGCGCAGCCGGTGCGGCTCCAGGTACTCGCGCTTGTCCGCCTTGAGGTGCAGGACGATGCGGGTGCCACGCGCCGGGGCCTCCGCGCTCTCGCCGCTCCCGGCTTCCCCTACCGTGAAGCTGCCCTTGCCGTCGGAGACCCAGTGCCAGCCCTGCTCGTCGCCGGCCTTGCGGGTCAGCACCTCGACCTTGTCGGCGACCATGAAGGCGGCATAGAAGCCGACGCCGAACTGGCCGATCTGCTCGACCTCGCCCTTCTTCTCGCCGAGCGCCTGGACGAAGGCGGCGGTGCCGGAGCGGGCGATCGTGCCGAGGTTCTCGATCAGCTCCTCGCGGTTCATGCCGATGCCGTTGTCGGCAACGGTCAGGGTGGCTGCCTCCTTGTCCGGCGCGATCTCGATGGCGAGCTCGGGATCCTCGCCGAGCAGATGCGGCTCGGAGATCGCCGCGTAGCGCAGGCGGTCGCAGGCGTCCGAGGCGTTCGAGACGAGCTCGCGCAGGAACACCTCGTCCTGCGAGTAGAGCGCGTTGGCGACGATGTCGAGCAGCCGAGACACCTCGGCCTGGAACGAAAGGGTCTCCTCCGTCATCGGTCTGGTACCTGTCCCCAAGAAACTGTGCGAAGTGATTGGCCGGAAACGGCAAATGCCGTATGGCCCGCCCACATATGTGCTCTGACGCGCGGGGACTCAAGAGCAAAGGCCGCTGCTGCGCTGCGGTATCGCCGCTCCGCCGGCCCGCCTGTCCGCCCCCTTGCCAGACTCTGGCGGCGTGGCGATCTAATGGGCCATGAGCAGGCGGCATGACCGGCAGGTGACGGCCGTTCTCGGCCCGACCAACACCGGCAAGACCCATCTGGCGATCGAGCGCATGCTGGGCCATTCCAGCGGCGTCATGGGCTTTCCCCTGCGCCTGCTGGCGCGCGAGAACTACGACAAGGTCGTGCGCCTCAAGGGCGCCGGCCAGGTCGCGCTGATCACCGGCGAGGAGAAGATCGTCCCGCCGCGCGCCCGCTACTTCCTCTGCACCGTCGAGTCGATGCCGCTCGACAAGCCGGCCGCCTTCCTGGCGGTCGACGAGGTCCAGCTCGCCGCCGACCCGGAGCGCGGCCACGTCTTCACCGACCGCCTGCTGCACAGCCGCGGCGTCGAGGAGACGATGTTCCTCGGCTCCGACACCATCCAGCCGCTGCTGAAGCGCCTGGTGCCGGAGGCCTCGGTCGTCTCGCGGCCGCGCTTCTCGACGCTCAGCTACGCCGGCGCGAAGAAGCTGACCCGCCTGCCGCCGCGCTCGGCCGTCGTCGCCTTCTCGGCCGCCGAGGTCTACGCGCTGGCCGAGCTGATCCGCCGCCAGCGCGGCGGCACGGCGGTGGTGCTGGGCGCGCTGTCGCCGCGCACCCGCAACGCCCAGGTCGAGATGTTCGAGAGCGGCGAGGTCGACTACCTGGTCGCGACCGACGCCATCGGCATGGGCCTCAACCTGGGCCTCGACCACGTCGCCTTCGCGCGGCTCACCAAGTTCGACGGCTACGCCCACCGCCGCCTGCAGCCGCCCGAGATCGCTCAGATCGCCGGACGCGCTGGCCGCCACATGGCCGACGGCACCTTCGGCACGACCAACGAGCTGGGAGCGATCGACCCCGAGACGGTCGAGGCCGTCGAAGGCCATTCCTTCGACCCCCTGACCAGCCTCTTCTGGCGCAGCCGCGACCTCGACTTCCGCTCGCCCGAGGCACTGCTCAAGAGCCTGGAGGCGCGCCCCGAGCGGCGCGAGCTGATCCGCGTCAGGCCGCCCGAGGACCAGCAGGCCCTGGCGGCGCTGCTGCGTGATTCCGAGATCCGCGGCCTGGCCGGCGATCCGGGCAGCGTCCGGCTGCTCTGGGAGGTCTGCCAGGTCCCGGACTTCCGCAAGATCCTGTCGGAGCAGCACTCGCGCCTGCTCGGCCAGATCTTCCGCCACCTGCGCCGGACCGAGGGCCGGCTGCCGGAGGACTGGGTCGCCCAGCAGATCCAGCGCATCGACCGGGTCGACGGTGACATCGACGCCCTGGTCGCGCGCATCGCCCACATCCGCACCTGGACCTTCATCACCCACCGCGCCGACTGGCTGGACGACAGCAGCCACTGGCAGGAGCGGGCGCGGCGCATCGAGGACCAGCTGTCCGACGCCCTGCACGAGCGCCTGACCCAGCGCTTCGTCGACCGCCGCACGGCGATGCTGTCGCGCCGCCTGCGCTCCGGCGAGGCGCTGATCGCCGCCGTGCGCCGGACCGGCGAGGTGCTGGTCGAGGGCGAGCACGTCGGCAGGCTGCAGGGCTTCCGCTTCCAGCTCGACGGCTCGATCGAGAAGGGCGACGCGCCGGCCGTGCTGACCGCGACCCGCCGCGCCCTGCAGGACGAGATGCCGCGCCGGGTCAACCGGCTGGAGGCCGACGACGACGGCTGCTTCCGGCTCGAAGGCGACGGCGTCGTGGCGTGGCGCGGCGCCCCGGTCGGCCGGCTGGCCAAGGGCGACAGCCCGCTGCGGCCGCGGGTCCAGCCACTCGACAGCGAATTCCTCGACGGCCGCGCGCGCGAGCGCATCCGGCTGCGCCTGCAGAACTGGCTGACCCGGCACCTGCGCAACCGCCTGGCCCTGCTGTTCGACCTGGAGGAAGCGGCGCTGGCGGGAGCGGCCCGCGGCCTCGCCTTCCAGCTCGCCGAGGCCATGGGCGCCCTGCCCCGCAGCCGGGCGGCCGCCGAGATCGCCGCCCTGGAGCGCGCCGACCGCAAGGCGCTGCAGGGCCTGGGCGTGCGGCTCGGTGCCGCCAGCCTCTACGTGCCGGGCGTGCAGAGCCCGCCGCTGCAGCGCTTCAAGGCCCTGCTCTGGTCGGTGTTCCGCGAGCGCGAGGCCTTCCCGCCGCCCAGCGACCGGGTCGCGCTGCCGGCGCCCGACGACTGGGACGAGGCGACGGCCCTGGCGCTCGGCTTCCGGCTCTGTGGCGGCGCCGGGCGCGGCGGTCCGGGCCGGGAGCGCCGGCGCCTCGCGGTGCGCGTCGAGGCCCTGGAGAAGCTCTCCGCCGCGGCCCACAGGCGCGCGCCACTGCCGGCCGACGGCGCGCTGGCCGAGGCCTGCGGCCTGACCGAGGAGCAGCTGCCGACCGCCCTGGCGGCGCTCGGCTTCCGGCCGCTGCCGGCCGGAGACACCGGTCAGGCGCGGCTCTGGGCACCGAAGCCGAGGCACGAGCGGCATGGCAGGCCGGGCCGGCGCCGCAGCGCGGAGGTCGTCTCGCCTTTCGCCGCGCTCGCCGGACTGAAGCCCTCGCGGAAGCGATGACCGACCAGGCCGCGACCGATCAGGCGGGTGGCGGCAGTGCCTTCCTGCGCCTCGACAAGTGGCTGTTCTTCGCGCGCTTCTGCAAGTCGCGCCAGCTCGCCGCGGCGCTCTGCGAGAGCGGCCGGCTGCGCATCGGCGGCGCCATCGTCAGCAAGCCGCACTACAAGCTGCGGGTCGGCGACGTGCTGACCTTCCCGCAGGGCCGCTTCATCCGCGTCGTCAAGGTCGAGGCGCTCGGCCGGCGCCGCGGCCCGGCCGAGGAGGCGAAGACGCTCTACGAGGACCTGAGCCCGCCGGACGCGCAGCCGCCCCTGCCCCGCCAGGCCGTGGCCGCCGCACCCCATCGCGAGCCCGGCGCCGGCCGCCCGACCAAGCGCGAGCGCCGCGACATCGAGCGGCTGCGCGACGAGGAGTGACAGCCGTCCGCCGGCGCATCCTCGCCCGCACCGAGCGGGAGGTCCCTGCAAGCATCTCCCGCAGCGATCGAAAGACCTACAGCACCGGAAAGCGGGATGGTACCCTCCGGATAGCCTGAAGAATGAGGCATGCCTGGATTCGGAAGCCTGTCCTCGACCTTGTCCCGGTCGGCAGGGGCGGCCGGACAGGCGCCAGGACGGCGGGGGGAAGCATCGATGGTCGTCGACAGGGTCTCGCGCCCGCAGACCGGGGAGGCAGAGGCGTGACGGTCACCGAATTCTTCGGCTACCTCGCCTCGGTGCTCGTGTTCATGAGCTTCTACATGAGCACGATGGTCGCGCTGCGCTCGGTCGCGATCCTCAGCAACTTCGCCTTCATCACCTACGGCTATCTCGGCGACCTCGTGCCGGTGCTGGTCCTGCACCTGATGCTGCTGCCGATGAACGTCTACCGGCTGCAGCAGATCCGGCGCCTGCTCCGGGACGTCGCGAACCTCAAGGACCGCGGCCTGCCGATCGAGCCGCTGATCCCCTTCATGCAGGAACGGCCGATCAAGCGCGGCGAGGTGCTGTTCCGCAAGGGCGACCTCTCGACGGAGATGTTCTACCTCGCCGACGGCCGGGTCCGCATCGTCGAGGTCGGCGCCCTGCTGCAGCCGGGCGAGGTCTTCGGCGAGATCAGCCTCTTCACCCCCGACAACCGGCGCACGGCCACCGCCGTCGTCGAGGACGGCGGCATCGTCTTCCGGCTCTCCGAGAAGGCGGTCCGGCAGCTCTTCCAGCAGAACCCGCGGATGGGCTTCTCCCTGGTCCGCATCATCACCGGCCGCCTGGTCGAGAACCACCGGCGGCTGGAGCAGGCTCGGGCTGCGGGCGACGCTGCAGGCGACGAGCCGGCAGCCGGCATCGAGCCCGGCCCGCCCCCACCGCCCGTGATGCCCGACCCGGAGAGGGTCGGCGAAGCCGAGGCGGTGCTGCGGGCCGCGCACAGGCGCCGGCGGCTCTCCTATGCCGTCCTGGCCCTGGTGCCGATCGTCCTGCTGGCCGGCACGCTCTACAGCCAGCGCCGCTACCTCGCCTCGGTGCTGTTCCGCGACGCGGTCATGACCAACTGGGTCTACGTCGCGACGGCGCCGATCTCCGGGCAGGTCGAGGCGCCGGTGCCGAAGCCGGGCGACCGCGTCGCGGGCGACGGGTCGGTGCTGCGGATCCGCAACCTTCAGGCCGACGACACCGCGGTCGCGCGCCTCGACGCCGAGCGCGCGCGCATGCAGCAGCGGATCAAGGAGCTGGAGACCCGGCTCGCCCAGCTGCAGAGCACCTCGGCGCAGTGGCAGCGCCGCTCCGACGTCTACGCCAAGGTGTTCCGCGACGCGGTCGAGGCGGACCTGGCCGGCCTCGAGGAGAAGCTCGCCTTCACCCGCAAGCAGCTCGACTACTCGAGCCGCGTGGCCAAGCGCATCGAGACGCTGGCGAGCCGCGGCAACGCCTCGCTCTCGACGGCGGACAAGCGCCTCGCCGAGGTCATGGACCTGAAGAGCCAGCAGTCGGACCTCGAAAAGGAGATCGCCCATACCCGGCACCGCGTCGAGGCCGCCAGGGAGGGCGTGTTCATCACCGCGGACGGGACCAATCCCGACTGGGCCTTCGGCAGCCGCGACGTGCTGGACCTCAAGTTGATCGAGGCGAGCGACGCGCTGGCCGAGGCCAAGGGCGCGCTCGCGAAGCTGGCCCTGGAGCGGGAGGCCGCCGCCCAGCAGCTGAAGCGGGACAGCACCGCCGGCGTCTCGCTCCCGGCCGGGAGCCTGGTCTGGAGCGTCGAGGCCGGGCCGGAGGCGACGGTCGGGCGCGGCGCGGCGCTGCTGGAGTGGATCGACTGCCGGAAGCCCCTGGTCGACGTCCCGGTCTCGGAAGTCGATCTCGCGCTGATCCGCGAGGGCGAGAAGGTCGAGGTCCGGGTCGACGGAGTCGACGAGCCGCTGTCAGGCGAGGTCGTCTACAAGCGCGGCGCCGCCGCGCGCCTCGACAGGCGCCAGCTGGCCGCCGTCGCCGAGCAGGCCGGCGACCCGCGCGCCCAGGTCATCGTCGCCCTCGAGAAGAGCGGCTTCGGCCCGGACAACTGCCCGGTCGGCCGGGCGGCCTTCGTCGACTTCCCGACCGTCGGGCCGCTGAGCTCGCTGGCGACCTTCCTCAGGCTGTAGCCGGCTGGTCGAGCGGCGGGCCCGCCGCCCCTACCCCTGCGGCAGCCTGAGCCGGATGACGCCCTTGATCGGCGCGTGGGGATCCTCGACCGGCTCGCCCTTGCGCAGGATCTCGATGCGGCCGGCGCGCGCCAGGTGGCGGGCCTGCTGGTTGACGGCGTTCATGTAGCGGCGCCAGCCGTCGGCGGGGTCGGAGGGCTTGGCGCGCGGCCGCCAGAAGGCGCGGGCCACGGCATCCGGCGCGATCGAGGCGCCGGGGCCGGCCTCCTGCAGCAGGGCCAGGATCGTCTCGGCGACCGGGTCGAGCTTGTCGGCCGGCTTGTCTGGTGCGTTCTCGCTCATGGCGCGCGAGCTAGCACGAAGCGGCCGCGAAGCCCAGCGGAACCGGCCGGCCGACGGCGCGAAATCGTCACGGCACGGTCACCCGCAAGGGCTGGACGCTCCCGGAGTCCGCTCAGTAGAGTCCGCGACACCATGCTGTCGGACCTGAACCAGCTGCTCGCCGCGACCGTGCTCTTCGTCGGAGGCCACTTCCTGCTGTCGAGCCAGGCGCTGCGGCCGGGGCTGGTCGCGCGGCTCGGCGAGACCGGCTTCCGCGGCCTCTATTCGGCGGTCGCCGGGGTCGGCATCGTCTGGATGTGCTTCGACTATGCCGACGCGCCCCATGTCCAGCTCTGGGCGCTGCCCCTGCTGCGCTGGCTGCCGCTGATCCTGATGCCCTTCGCGGCGATCCTGGCGGTCGCCGGGCTGACCACGCGCAGCCCGACCGCGGTCGGCGGCGAGCACTTGGCCGGCGGCATCGAGCCGGCGCCGGGCATCCTCAGGATCACCCGCCACCCCTTCCTCTGGGGCGTCGCGCTCTGGGCCGTCGGTCACCTGGCGGCCAACGGCGACCTCGCCAGCCTGGTCTTCTTCGGCGGCTTCCTGGTGCTGGCGCTCGGCGGCATGCAGCACATCGACCACCGGCGCGAGCGCGCGCTCGGCAGCGACTGGGGGCCGATGAAGCTGACCACCTCGCTGCTGCCCTTCGCGGCGCTGGCGACCGGGCGCACGACCATGGACTGGCGCGGCCTCGGCTGGTGGCGGCCGCTGCTCGGCGTCGCGCTCTACCTGGCGCTGCTCCACCTGCACCCGCTGCTGTTCGGCGTCAGCCCGCTGCCCCTGGGGCTGACGCGCTAGACCTGCCCTAGCCTGCCGCGCCGCTCTCCGGCAGCCCGACGAGCGGGTTCGGCGTCGGCGCCGCGACCCGGCGCAGGCGGTTGGTGTCGCGATGGTCGAAGGCCGGGGTCTCGCCGCGCACCGCCAGGTCCGTGCGCGTCACGTAGCTCCAGCTGTCGTCGTCGTGGAAGGTGATGTCGATCCGGTAGTAGTCGGTGCGGAACGCCTCGTCGAGGAAGGGGGTCGAGCAGATCCCGAAGCGGGGATCGCCGCGCCGCGCCTCCACCGAGATGCGACTGTCGCCCGGCGCCGCCGTGCCGCCGGCCAGCACGACCTGCCCGCGCGGAATGGCGATGGTCTGCATGATCAGGCCCGTGGCCGGCTCCCACAGCCAGTAGCCGACCTGGTCGTGGAAGGTGATGGCCTCCTCGGGCGTGTTGATGTGGATGTGGTAGCGCAGCCCGTAGAGGAGCTGCGGGCCGTTGGGCTGCGGATCGATCGGGTCCATCCGGATGTGCTCGCGGAACAGGCGCCGCTCGGGACCGTCCGCCTTGGGCGCGATGTCGACCCCTCGGTCGGACTCCCACACGCCCGCCAGGCGGCGCAGCGGCCCCAGGTTGGCCAGCGTGTCCGGCGAGAAGTCCTCGGGCTCGGTAAAGACGTCCTCGGGAATGCTCGACATCGGTTCCTCACGCAGCCTGACGGGGGCGAGTGTGCCTCTCCGCCCTCGTCGCAACAAGCGCGCGGATCGCTAGGCTCCGACCAGCGCCTCGGGCTCGCGGTTCCAGAGGACGACGTTCCAGCCGTCCTCCTCGTGGTGGGTCAGGATCGAGAGCTTGCCGGTGCCGAGCTTGGCCGTGCCGGCGCCGGCCGCCTGCTCGAAGGCGCCGGGCACCAGCTTCAGGAAATAGCGCAGCACGCCGTTGGAGCTGACGACCAGCACGGCGTCCTCGTCCGGCAGGCCGGCGACCGCCTCGCGGGCGAAGGCCAGGACGCGGGCCTCCAGGCTCGCCTCGTCGGGCCGCCAGCCGGCCTCGCCCGGCCAGACCGAGCGGTCGCGCCAGGCGGCCAGGGCGGCGCCGTGGCCCTCGGCCGCCAGGGCGGCGTCGGACTTGCCCTCCCAGGGCCCGTAGTCGATCTCGCGCAGCCGCTCGTCGATCAGCACCGGCCGGTCGAGCCGCGCCTCGGCGAGCGCGATCCTGGCGAAGTCGGCGGTGCGCTTCAGCGGCCCCGCGTAGACCCGGTGCGGATCGATCCCGGCGGTGCGCAGCGCGTCGCCGAGGGCGCGCGCCTGGGCCTCGCCCTTCTCGACCAGCGGCAGGTCGCTCGCGGCGCCGACCATGACCGGGGTGTCGCCCGGCGCGAAGGTGTTGCCGTGCCGGGCCAGCAGCAGGCGAGCCATGAAACCTCCTAGTCCTCGTCCTGACGATCGATGCGGTGCCGGCCCTCTGCCCCACCCGGCCCCCCCGACGACCGTATCCTGGAATGGCTGGCCGGGTGGGGCGGAGGGCCGGCGACGTCTCACTCTGGTTCGAATCGCGCGCTGCCGTCGTAGCGGGCGAGCAGCTCGCCCTCCTCGGCGATCAGGCGCTCGGCGATGGCGGCGTCGTCGGGGCTGTCGACCGCCCAGTGGGTGCGGCCACGGTAGTCGACCTGGACGACCCGGACGGTCATGCCGTTCTCCAGGGCGCGCAGCTGCTCCAGCCCCTCGGCGCGCTCCAGCGGTCCCGGCTCCAGCGAGACGTAGCGCGCCAGGGCGGCCGGCTGGAAGCCGTAGAGGCCGATGTGGCGGAACACCGGCAGCGGTTCGACGGGCTCGCGCAGGAAGGGGATGACCTGCTTGGAGAAATAGAGCGCGCGGCCGCGGCGGTCGAAGGTCACGGTGGTGCCGCCGACCTGGCCGGTCCTCTTCTGCTCGACCAGCCGCCGGTAGGCCGCCTCGCTCATCCGCACCGCGGGAGTCGCGACCTCGGCCGCGGCGTCCTCCGCCAGCACGGCCGCCAGGGCGCCGATCACCCAGGGCGGGGTCAGCACGGCGTCGCCCTGGACGTTGACCGCCGGGCGGTCCTCCAGGCCGGCGCGCTGCAGGGCCTGGTGCATGCGCTCGGTGCCGTTGCGGCAGGCCGGGTCGGTCATCACGGCGCGGCCGCCGAGGCCCTCGACGAAGGCCGCGATGCGCGGATCGTCGGTCGCGACCAGCACCTCGGCGACGCCCGGCGCCGCGGTGGCCAGGGCCCAGACGCGCTGCAGCAGCGGCACGCCGGCGATGCGCGCCTCCAGCGGCTTGCCCGGAAAGCGGCTGGAGCCCCAGCGCGCGGGAATCACGGCGACCACGTTCATCTGCGTCCCTTCCGGGCTCACGTCCCTGCCCCCGCCGCCCCGGTCTCCAATCGTTCCGCCATCGATCCCTCCGCCAGCACCTCGAGCCGCGCCCGGTAGTGCCGGGCCGGCGGAAAGGGCGGCGCCGGCGGCCGGCCGGCCGCCTCGCGCCGCTGCTCGAAGATCAGCGCGCGCAGCAGCCAGAGGATCTCGCAGGCGCGCAGCCGCCCGGTATCGGGCGCCGGCCCGCCGGCCCCGTCATAGCCCTCGCGGAACGCGGCGTACAGGGCCGGCTCGGAGACCAGCCAGCCGCCGGCGTCGAGCGCCGTCCAGTGGCGCAGCTTGACCAGGTCCAGCTCGGCCGGCCGCAGCACCGCGTTGTCCCAGTCGATCGGGACCGGCTCGCCCGCCTCGCCCCGCAGCACGTTGAGGCCGTGCAGGTCGTTGTGGCAGAGCGCCGGCCGCGCCCCGGAGAAGTCGGTGGCGGCGGCCTGCCTGAGCGCCGCCGACAACGGCGCCTGCAGCCCGGCCGCGGCCAGCGCCCGCTCCAGGTCGCGGCCGAACAGCGCGCCGGGATCGAGCGGCGGGCCGCCGAGCTCGCGGAAGGTCTCGGCGCAGGCGGCGAGCGGCAGGGCGTGCAGCTCGGCGAGCAGCGCGCCGAGCCGGCGGTAGGCGGCGAGCTCCGGCGCCTCGCCGAGCGCCCGGCCGGGCAGCGCCTGCTGGATCGACCAGGGCCGCGCGCCGTGGCCGGCGGCCAGCAGCTCGGGCCCGTGCGGCAGGCGGCCGGGCGCCGGCCGCTGCAGCGCCGCCGCCATCGCCGCCTCGACCGCCGCGGCGCCCCCGCCGCGCGCGCGCCAGGCGGCGGCGACCACCGCCTCCTTGGCGATGTCGGGCTCGTAGGCGAAGGCGACCTCGGGGAGCCGCCGGCGCAGCAGCAGCGGCCGTCCGCGCCACTCGAAGAAGCGGATCTCGTTGACCGCGCCGCGGCGCCCGCCGCCGAAGCGCGCCTCGCGGCCGGCGGCGGCGCCCAGGCCCTCGGCGATCAGCAGCCGCGCCTCGGCCTCCCCGGCCACCGGGTCCTGCGCAGCCGACACGGGGTCAGGCCGGCCGGCGGACCAGCGCGAGGCCCAGGCCGACGGCGACCAGGGCAGCGCCCGACAGCCGCTCCTGCCAGAGCCGCAGGCGGCCGCCGAGCGCGCGGCGCGACCCGAGCGCCGCCAGCCAGCCGTAGCCGAGCAGGATCGGCAGCTCGATCGACCAGGACAGCAGCAGCAGGAGCGCCATCTGCAGCCACAGCGGCCAGCCGCCCGCCGGGTCGAGAAACTGCGGCAGCAGGGCGCCGAAGAACAGCACCGACTTGGGATTGGCGAGCTGGCCGACCAGGCCCTGCAGGAAGCAGGCGCGCGGCGTCACCCGGGCCGAGGCGGCCAGCGCTGCGGCCGGCGGCGGCGCGCCCCGGGGACCACCTCGCGCCTGCCAGAGCGTCCGGAGCCCGAGCCAGATCAGGTAGCCGGCGCCGGCGCACTTGACCGCCTCGAAGGCAAGCTGCGAGGCCAGCAGCAGCGCGCCGAGGCCGGCCGCCGTCACCAGGAAGTAGACGCCGTTGCCGGCCAGCACGCCGAGCGCGCCGTAGAGGCTGGCGCGGCGCCCGGCCCGCACGGCCTGGCCGACGACCAGCAGCACCGCCAGGCCCGGGGTCGCGCTCAGCACGGCCTCGGTCAGGGCGAAGCCGAGGATCAGCTCCAGGCCCATGGGCCGCGCCGCCTCCGCTCAGCTCTGCTGGCGGTTCAGCAGGCGCAGGCGCAGGGCGTTGAGCTTGATGAAGCCCTGGGCGTCGCGCTGGTCGTAGACGCTGTCCTCCTCGAAGGTCACGTGCTCGAGGCTGTAGAGCGAGTTCGGCGACTTGCGGCCGACGACCGAGACCGAGCCCTTGTAGAGCTTCAGGCGCACCGTGCCGGTGACCGGGCCCTGGCTCTGGTCGATGGCGGCCTGCAGCATCTTCCGCTCCGGGCTGAACCAGAAGCCGTTGTAGATCAGCTCGGCGTAGCGCGGCATCAGCTCGTCCTTGAGGTGCATGGCGCCGCGGTCGAGGGTGATCTGCTCGATGCCGCGGTGCGCGACATAGAGGATCGTGCCGCCCGGCGTCTCGTAGATGCCGCGGCTCTTCATGCCGACGAAGCGGCCCTCCAGCAGGTCCAGGCGGCCGATGCCGTTGGCGCCGCCCAGTCGGTTGAGCTCGGTCAGCAGGGTCGCCGGGCTCATCCTCTTGCCGTCGACGGCGACGGCGTCGCCCCTCTCGAACTCGACCTCGACGTAGGTCGGCTTGTCGGGCGCCTGCTCCGGGGCGACGGTGCGCGAATAGACGTACTCCTCGGCCTCCTGCCAGGGATCCTCCAGCACCTTGCCCTCGGCCGAGATGTGCAGGAGGTTGGCGTCGACGCTGAACGGCGCCTCGCCGCGCTTGTCCTTGGCGATCGGGATCTGGTGCTCTTCGGCGAAGGCGATCAGCCTGGTCCGGCTGGTCAGATCCCACTCGCGCCAGGGCGCGATCACCTTGATGTCCGGCTTGAGGGCGTAGTAGCCGAGCTCGAAGCGGACCTGGTCGTTGCCCTTGCCGGTCGCGCCGTGGGCGACGGCGTCGGCGCCGGTCGCCTTGGCGATCTCGATCTGGCGCTGGGCGATCAGCGGCCGGGCGATCGAGGTGCCGAGCAGGTAGAAGCCCTCGTAGAGCGCGTTGGCGCGGAACATCGGGAAGACGAAGTCCTTCACGAAGGTCTCGCGCAGGTCCTCGATGTAGATGTTCTCCGGCTTGATGCCGAGCAGCTCGGCCTTCTTGCGCGCCGGCTCCAGCTCCTCGCCCTGGCCCAGGTCGGCGGTGAAGGTGACGACCTCGCAGCCGTAGGTCGTCTGCAGCCACTTGAGGATCACCGAGGTATCCAGCCCGCCGGAATAGGCGAGCACCACTTTCTTCACGTCGCTCATCGAAAGGTCCATCGCTGGAAGGGGCCCGGGCCGCACGGAACAGCGCCCGGCGGCCGGCTTAAGCGCGCGCGAGTATAGCCGCGCGCCCTGCCGGGGCAAGGGACTGCCCCGGCAGGGCCGGCTTCCGCTTTCCGAACCCCTCCCGAAGGCCGGGAAGGCGCTCGCGGGATCAGGCGGCGAGCGTGCCCTTGGCCTTGGCGACGTGGGTGGCGATCGCGTCCATCAGCGGCGGCGACAGGCAGTCGTAGGGCTCCAGCCCCATCCCCTTGAGCTGTCCCCGGATCGCCGGCAGCAGGTCCGGCGGCGTTCCGGCCTCGATGATCGAGGACACGAAGGCGGCGAACTCCGGCGGCGACCAGCCGTCCTGGCTCGACAGCTCGGTGTGGATGAAGTCGAGGCCGTAGAAGGGATGGTCCTTGTTCTCGATGCGGCCGTACATGTGCACGCCGCAGCCGGTGCAGGCGTAGCGCTGGATCGCCGCCGAGGGGTCGACGACCTTCAGCTTGTCGCCGTTCTCGACGACCTTCACGGCGTCGCGCGGCACCACCGCGACCATCGAGAAGGTCGCGCCGTCGGGCTTCCAGCACTTGGTGCAGCCGCAGACGTGGTTGTGGGCGCTCTGGGCCGAGATCTGCACCTTCACCGGCCGGTCCTTGCACTTGCAGACCAGCATGCCGCCGGAAAAGCCCGGCGAGGCCGGCTTGATGCCGTGATCGACGCTCGGATGAATCGATACCGCCATTGGGTCCTCCTCCCCTGCTCGTTCTGTTCTGGGTCGCGGAACCGGCGTCTCGCGGACAGGGAACAGCAACAGCCGCCGGTCCGGGGCCGAGGCGGTCAGGCCTCACGCCCAAAACGAGTATATGTCGACCCGGCCTTGCGAGAGTAGAGGGAAGACTCGCGCTGCGCGGAATCGCGCCGGGCACGGCCGGCCCGGCCGTGCCATCAACTTTCCGCCAGCCCCCCTTGCGGAGCCGCCGGCGCGGCGTAAATCGGCGACGGAAGGTCGTCGCGGCCCGATCCTCACCCCGTCGTGGCCGCGTCGTGCCGAGGAACGTCCGACAGCCCGGAGGAGACAGCCATGCCCCTCGCCGCGCGCCGCGCGCTCATGCTGGCCCTGACGACGGCGACGATCGCCGGCCTGCTCGCCGCCTTCCTGACCCTGGTCGGCGGCCGCGACGCCGGCCCGCTCGGCCTCGCGATGGCCGGCTGCTTCCTCCTGACCCTGCCCTGGACGGTGATCGGCTTCTGGAACGCCGCGCTCGGCTGGTGGCTGCTGCGCCGCGGCGAGCGCGGCCTGGCCGCCGCGGCGCCGCTGGTCGAGAGCGGCTGGCGCGACCGGCCGCTGGAGACACGCACGGCGCTGGCCGTGCCGGTCTTCAACGAGGAGCCGGCGGGCGTCTTCGACAAGCTGGAGCGGCTGCTCGCCGACTTTCGCGGCCGCCCCGAGGCCGAGCGCTTCGAGCTGTTCCTGCTGAGCGACAGCAGCGACCCGGCGGTCGTCGCCGAGGAGGAGGCGCGCTTCGCCGCGCTGCAGCTGCGCCACGGCCCCGATCACGGCCATCACCTGGCCCTGCACTACCGCCGGCGCGACCGCAACGACGACAAGAAGGTCGGCAACCTGCGCGACTTCGCCGAGCGCTGGGGCGGCCGCTTCGACTTCCTGCTGGTGCTCGACGCCGACAGCCTGATGTCCGCCGCGGCGGTCCTGCGCCTGGCCCTGCTCATGCAGGCGAACCCGCAGGTCGGCATCCTGCAGAGCCTGGCGGTCGGCCTGCCCAGCGCCAACGCCTTCACCCGCCTGTTCCAGTTCGGCATGCGCCACGGCATGCGCGCCCACACCCTCGGCGCCGCCTGGTGGCAGGGCGACGGCGGCCCCTACTGGGGCCACAACGCGATTCTCAGGCTCGAGCCCTGGCGCCGGCACTGCCAGCTGCCGCGGCTCGCCGGCCGGGCGCCCTGGGGCGGCCTGATCCTGAGCCACGACCAGGTCGAGGCGGCGCTGATGCGCAAGGCCGGCTGGGAGGTCCGCGTGCTGCCGATCGAGGACGGCAGCTTCGAGGAGAACCCGCCGACCCTGCTCGACTTCATCCGCCGCGACCTGCGCTGGTGCCAGGGCAACCTGCAGTACCTGGGGCTGCTGGCGCGGCCCGGCTTCCGGCCGCTCGGCCGGCTGCAGCTGCTGCTGGCGATCCTGATGTACGTCGGCGCGCCGGCCTGGATGGGCTTCATGGCCCTCGGCCTCGCGAGCGCCCTGGGCGCCGGCGGCGAGCTGGTGGCCGGCCCCCTCGCCTACGGGCTCTTCGCGACCATGCTGCTGCTGATCTTCGCGCCCAAGCTCTGGGGCGTCGTCGACGCCCTGCTGAGCCGCGAGCGGCGGGCGAGCTACGGCGGCGGCGCGCGCCTCGCGGCCGGCTCGGCGCTGGAGTTCCTCTTCTCGCTGCTGCTCTCGCCCAGCGTCGCGCTCGCCCAGACCCTGTTCGTCGCGCGCCTGGTGCTGCTGCGCCGCGGCCTCGACTGGCAGGCCCAGCGCCGCGCCGGCTACCGCCTGGGCTGGGCCGAGGCGGCGCGGCGGCTCTGGCCGCAGACCCTGGCCGGCCTCGGCGTGACGGCCCTGCTCGCCGCCACGGCGCCAAGCGCCCTGCCCTGGGCCGCGCCGGTGCTCGCCGGCTGGCTGTTCGCCGTCCCCTTCGCCGTGCTGACCGCCCGCCCCGCCCTCGGCGCCTGGCTGACCCGCCGCGGCCTCGCCGCCGTCCCCGAGGAGCTGGCGCCGGCGGCTCTGCCGGCCCTGCCCGGCGAGCCCGAGCCGCTGCCGCCCGTGCCCGTGCTCGCTCCGGCGCCGGAGGCGGCGTAGAAAGGGCGGGCAAGAGACTCTGAGATATCTTGAATTTTCACCCTATAAGGGTTAAATGATGGGGTGGAAAAACGATCGCCGCACTACGATCTCGTAGAGATTCAAGCGATGGTTCTGCGCTTGGGCGCTTCCGCCTTCACTAAGTCCGCATTGGATGGTGGTCGCGCAATGGGGTTGACGACGTCAGAAATGATGACTGTGGTCGCTTCACTGACACGCCGCCACTTCTACAAATCTATGACGACCTTCGCTGACCACAGGATATGGCAGGATGTCTATCACGCGGCAACGCCAATGAGACGCGACGCCTATATCAAGGTTACCCTGCGCGATACTGCTCCAGTTATTCAATTCAAGGAGAAGTAGTCTTGCCGAGAGACTGCGTAATCTGTGATGGGCATGGTGATTTGGTGCGCTTCGAAGACGAAGTGTTCAGTGTGGAGCATGCCGGCCAGGAGACAGAGGTAAGAGGTCTTTCCGGCTGGCGCTGCGCCGCCTGCGGCGAGATCGAGTTCGACGCGGAAAGTGCGCAGCGCTATGCGGCAGCAGGCGACGAACTGGTACTTAGGGCTCGCGCGAGGCAGAGCCAGGAAATCCGCAGGATTCGCCGCAAACTCGGCCTGAGCCAAGCAGCGGCTGCCCGCCTCACGGGAGGCGGGCACAACGCCTTCTCACGGTACGAGCGCGGCGAAGCAACTCCTCTGCCCGCCGTGGTCAATCTTTTCCGCCTCTTGGACAGACATCCGGAGCTTCTGAATGAGCTTGTCCGAGATCCTTCCGCATGAGGTGAAGACACAGGCTTGGAGAGAAGACACAGGCCTGGAGAGTCGATGCGTCTCTCGATGTTCAGGGGCGCCAAGTCTTTGGTCCACTGACGATCAATTCCTTGGCCTGGAATCGTCGCCCCTGTCCCTGCAGGCCATAGGAGACAGCGGCCTCCTCAAGTTGGAAGTGTGCAAAAAGTCGCCGAGTGTGCTCGGTCGCATTGATAGTCAATAGAAACCGCCCCCGAAGGCGGGCAAGCACGTCGGCCAACCGCTCGTGATCCGCTGCTCCGTACTCTTGCCCATATACCCTTTCCGATCCGTGGTAGGGGGGATCCAAGTAGAAGAGCGTCCCTGGCCGATCATAGCGCTCCAGGAAGTCCACGTAAGGAAGGCGCTCGACCACGACCCCGGAGAGCCGTTCATGCGCGACTTCAAGCAATGGAACGACCTTCCTCACGTCGAAGCGAGCCGGCATCTCGGGGGTTACGCCGAACGTCCGGCCAGTGACCCTGCCTCCGTAGGCAAGCCGCTGTAGGTAGAGAAAGCGGGCCGCCCTTTCGAGGTCGGTTAACGTGGACAAATCGGCGGCCAGCAGCCGGTCGAACTCGGTCCGTGAGGTGATCTGCCATCGAACCGTCTCGATCAGAGCATTGCAGTGCCGCTGCAGCATGCGGAAAAGGTTCGCGACATCTCCAGACAAGTCGTTGATCACTTCGACTTTGGGCCGCCGGGTTCGCCGGAAGAACACCCCACCCATTCCGACGAAGGGCTCGGCGTAGGTCGTGCAAGCAACATCATCGAGAATCGAAGTCAACCGCTTCGCCAGAGTTCGCTTTCCTCCTATGTAGGCTGCGACCGGGAGCGTCGGGGCAACGTCAAGAAGTGGCTGTGCCGAAAGACAACGACGCTGCCGTGAAATCGGACTTCTCCTCACTTCCGCGCTTCCCCGATCATCGTCTGGAGCGCGCCGCCGAGCCGGCGCAGCGCGCCCGCGGGCGGCTCGGTCCCGCCGGCGGCGGCCTTGTCGTCGGAGCGCTTGACGACGTAGAGGCCGCCGACGCCGGCCAGGGCGTAGACCACCCACTGCAGGGCCGCGATGGTGTCGGGCAGCAGCACCGGCTCGCGCCAGCAGATCAGCAGGGCCGTCGCCGCCGCGGCGAGGCCAATCGCGACCAGGGCGTAGATGATCGTCGGCCGGGCGCGGCGCACGTAGGCGTCCTCGCTGCCGGTCATGGCGCGCCAGGAGGCCTCGCGCTCGGCCAGGCGCCGGGTCTCCTCGGCGGCGAGACCGAGGGCGCGCCGGGTCAGCGCCTCCTGGAAGCGGGCGAAGAGCGCCGGGTCGGCCTGGATCGCGGCGGCGGCCGTCTCGAGGTCGGGCTCGCCGGTCAGGCCGCTCGCGATGCCGCCGGCGGCGTCGACCAGGCGCGTGCCGATCGGCTGGTCGCCCTCGATCAGCTCCTTGATCGCCGGCAGCGCGGCGCCGGCGAGCGACAGCAGCAGGGGGATCATCGCGAGGCTCCGTCGGAAAAGCTCGGCCGGACCAGGCCGTCGATGCGGCTGTGCAGCCGCTCCATGCCGCTCGACAGCTGGTCCTGGCCGCGCTCCAGGCGCTGCAGGTGCGGCATCAGGTCCTCGCGGCGCATGGTGTCGTCGCGCAGGCGGTCGATGCGCCGGTGCAGCTCGGCGTCGCGGCCCAGGCTCTCGCCCGACTCCTCGCGGATCCGCCCGAGCAGCCAGCGCACCGTCGCCCACTGCGCCCCGGCGACCGCCGCCATCAGCGTCAGCAGCGACGACAGCTCGGCAAGCGAGTGGCCGAGCATCAGCGAACACCTCGGCGGGAGGGCGAGGATGACAGGATCGCGTCGGGCGATATTGGGGAAGGCATAGCTTTCGATCTCTCCAGGAAATGACATTCCAAGACTAGCCATGTTCTGCGCTCGTGACACCTGCTGAAAACATAGAAATATATCTACCAAACTTTAGTTTCTAACGCAACCGTGGCTAGAAATAAGAACACTACGAAAGATGGATATTCAAGTATTCTAGATTCCCGTCAAATATCACCTCCCCATTCAACAATGCAAAATCCACTCGCGCCCGACGAACCGTTGGCGTTCGAATCACCATTGCCCCCTCCTCCGCCACCTCCGTAGAAGGAACCGACTCCTGCCCCCCCAGCGCCACCGGGACTTCCAAGACCCCCAGCGCCTCCAGGCGAATTGCCTCCACCCGCCACGGGAGTGCCACCGGCACCACCGTTGCCGGTCGAGCCAGCCGCACCGCCTCCACCACCGCCTGGTCGAGAACCGCTATTCGAGCCAGTGCCGCCTTGGCCACCACTATAGTTCGCGTCGCCCCCGGATCCGGCTCCTGACGAACCACCAACGCCTAATGAACCTTTCGCCCCTCCTCCTCCGGCACCCGCCTGGACATAGCCGCCGAAGTCGGTGTTGCCACCTGTGCCCCCATTTGCATCAGGGCCGCCGCCACCACCGCTTGCGCCAATCGTGACAGCGATGATCTGGCCGGAGGTGACTGAGATAACTTTGCTGGCAGCCCCTCCACCGCCACCGCCTCCTCCACCACGAATGCCGATGGTCCCTCCCCCACCGCCGCCGCCGCCTCCGATAGCCGTCACACGAATGCGGGTCACGCCAGCAGGCACGATGAAGGTCCCGTCGGCAGCAAACGTCTGAGCGCCGTAAGGGAGTAAGCGCTCACTTAACCCCCTCCTGGCCAGCCTGACCTGATCGTGCGAAGACCCCTCCGCTTTGGACGGAGGTGTCTGCGTGGAACGAGACGGCAAAATGGGCGGCCCTTTGGGCGTCTCAAAGGAAGGCTATGCGGGCCGGCTGGAGGTTCTCTCGGGTCCGACGGGGCGCCGACAACGCACGGAGGCGGATAAGGCGCGGATCGTGGCGGAGAGCCTGCTGCCGGATGCCCGGGTCGCCGAGGTGGCGCGCAAGCACGGGGTGACGCGCTGGCAGATTTACGACTGGCGCAAGAAGC
This sequence comes from Tistlia consotensis USBA 355, assembly GCF_900177295.1. GTDB lineage: Bacteria > Pseudomonadota > Alphaproteobacteria > Kiloniellales > DSM-21159 > Tistlia > Tistlia consotensis. The sequence goes on along the minus strand of NZ_FWZX01000039.1, from coordinate 30 downwards.
TGCGGAAGGGGCATCTGGCGCTGCCGGACG
>NZ_FWZX01000086.1 GCF_900177295.1 Tistlia consotensis USBA 355 | reverse complement strand
CCGCCCGCGAGCTCTCCGACAACGCCGAGGCCCTCAAGCGCCTCGTCGACGGCTTCCTCACCGACGTCAAGGCCGCCTGAACCCGACGACGCCGGCCCGCGACACGCCGACTGGAACCGGGGGGTTCGTTCAGGTCGGCGCCAGGAAGGCTCCCGCCGTTGCGGCGGGAGCCTTCTGCTGTCCGGCCCTCGCAGGGGGGCTCCGGGCCGCAGCGGTCAACCAGGCCGCGTAGTGCGTCCCGACCCACCTCGGGGCTCGCGCGCGCCGGAAGGCGGCGCCACCCGCGCTCCCCGCCGTCATGCGTCTGCGCCCGCGGCGATGCGGCAAGCGATTGATCCGGCAGACTCTCTCTTCGGGCCGACGGCGCGGTGACCGCGCCCCGGAGGGCCGGCCCGCCTCGGCGGTCCGGCCGCCCTTCCCGTCACGGGCGGCGCGGCAAGTAGAGGCGTCCGAAGACTCCCCCTCTATAATTGCTGCGCTGTAATACACCCCAAATAGTAGTATAGTTATAATGGCAATATTTGCGCTTTTCATCGAACGTTAACAGTCTCTCTTCTATTCGTCGCAGTGACGGCGGTCACCAGCCAACAAGAACCGACCAGTGACATTCCCCAACCGACGATAGGAACGACACATGTTGACCAAGCTCATCGGCGCAGTTGCCGGACTGGCGCTTGCGCTCGTACTGGCGGCGGCGCCGCTCCAGGCCAGCGACAGGGCGAGCCTCGACGAGGCCAAGGCCATGGCCGAGAAGGCCGCCGCCCTGCTGAAGGCCGAGGGGCCGGAAAAGGCCTTCCCCGCCTTCGACGAGGACGCCCAGTTCAAGGACCGCGACCTCTACGTCTTCGTGATCGACCCGAGCGGAACGACCGTGGCCCACGGCGCCAACAAGGGCCTGATCGGCAAGAGCCTGCTGGAGCTGCGCGATCCCACCGGCAAGCAGTTCGTCAAGGAGATGATCAGCATCCCCGGCACCGGCTGGGTCGACTACTCCTGGCAGAACCCGACGACCAAGGCCGTCGAGGCCAAGCGCTCCTATGTGATCCACGAGAGCGGCTACTGGGTCGGCGTCGGCGCCTACGTGAAGTAAGGGACGGGCGGGGGCGGGCTGCCGTCCGCCCCC
>NZ_FWZX01000023.1 GCF_900177295.1 Tistlia consotensis USBA 355 | reverse complement strand
ATCGCCCAGGGCGTCGAGATCTTCACGCCGGCCGAATGCGAGAACTACTTCGCCGCCGCCGGATATGACTGCGATTGATCGGAAAATGCTCTAGCGGTTGGCGCGCGGACCGAAGATCAGCCAGGCCACGAAGCCGAAGACCGGGAAGATCAGCAGCGCCACGATCCACAGCGCCTTGGCGAGGGTCGAGGCGTGACTCTGGGCGATCTGGAGAATCGCCCAGACGCAGATCAGCAGCAGGATCAGGCCGAAAAGGCCGACTTCCAAGCCCATCGCGAGTCTCCCCTGGGACGCTGGCTCCTCGAGTCGCCGTCAGCTTCCGGCTTCCGGCACGGCCGGTCAAGGGGCGGACGGACGGGGACCGGCCATCGGGTCGCCAGCCGCTCTGCGGGCAAGACGCTTTTGCCCGCGCGCCCCCTGGCCGATCGGGGGGGCGGCGTCCTATCTTAGCGGCATGGCAGGCAGCACAGAGCTTCTCGACGTCACGGCCGCGGGCGGCAGCGTCGCGCCGATCGAGGCATCGACGCCCTTCGGCATCGTCTCCGACTACGTGCCGGCCGGCGATCAGCCGCAGGCGATCCGCGAGCTGACCGGAGGCCTGCAGCAGGGCGAGCGCGACCAGGTGCTGCTCGGCGTCACCGGCTCGGGCAAGACCTTCACCATGGCGCACGTCATGGAGCGGCTGCAGCGCCCGACGCTGATCCTGGCGCCGAACAAGACCCTGGCCGCCCAGCTCTACGCCGAGATGAAGTCCTTCTTCCCGGACAACGCGGTCGAGTATTTCGTCTCCTACTACGACTACTACCAGCCCGAGGCCTACGTCCCGCGCACCGACACCTACGTCGAGAAGGAATCCTCGATCAACGAGCAGATCGACCGGATGCGCCACTCGGCGACCCGCGCCCTGTTCGAGCGGCGCGACACGGTGATCGTCGCCTCGGTCTCCTGCATCTACGGCATCGGCTCGCCCGAGACCTACCAGTCGATGGTCGTCACCCTCCGGACCGGCCAGACACTGGACCGCAAGCAGCTTCTGAAGTCCTTCGGCGAGCTGCAGTACAAGCGCAACGACGTGGCCTTCCAGCGCGGCACCTACCGGGTGCGCGGCGACACCGTCGAGATCTTCCCGGCGCACTACGAGGACCGCGCCTGGCGCATCTCGCTGTTCGGCGACGAGCTGGAGGCGCTGCACGAGTTCGACCCGCTGACCGGCGAGAAGACCGCGACCCTGGAGGCGGTCAAGATCTACGCGAACAGCCACTACGTGACGCCGCGGCCAACGCTGCTCCAGGCGATCCAGCAGATCAAGCGCGACCTCAAGCTGCGCCTCGACGAGTTCGTCGCCGCCGGCAAGCTGCTCGAGGCCGAGCGGCTGCAGCAGCGCACGACCTTCGACCTGGAGATGATGGAGGCGACCGGCTCCTGCGCCGGCATCGAGAACTACTCGCGCTACCTCTCGGGCCGCCAGCCCGGCGAGCCGCCGCCGACGCTGTTCGAGTACCTGCCCGACGACGCCCTGCTGATCGTCGACGAGAGCCACGTCACCGTCCCGCAGCTCAACGGCATGTACAAGGGCGACTACGCGCGCAAGTCGACCCTCTCCGAGTACGGCTTCCGCCTGCCCTCCTGCATCGACAACCGCCCGCTCAAGTTCGAGGAGTGGGAGCTGATGCGGCCGCAGACGGTCTACGTCTCGGCGACGCCGGGCCGCTGGGAGCTGGAGCGCACCGGCGGCGTGTTCACCGAGCAGGTGATCCGCCCGACCGGCCTGATCGACCCGCCCTGCGAGATCCGCCCGACCGAGCAGCAGGTCGACGACGTCATCGCCGAGTGCAAGGCGACCATCGGCTGCGGCTACCGCGCCCTGGTCACGACCCTGACCAAGCGCATGGCCGAGGACCTAACCGAGTACCTGCACGAGGCCGGGCTCAAGGTCCGCTACATCCACTCCGACGTCGACACGCTGGAGCGCATCGAGATCATCCGCGACCTCCGGCTCGGCGTGTTCGACGTGCTGGTCGGCATCAATCTGCTGCGCGAGGGGCTGGACATCCCGGAATGCGCGCTGGTCTGCATCCTGGATGCGGACAAGGAGGGCTACCTGCGCTCCGAGACCTCGCTGATCCAGACCATCGGCCGCGCCGCGCGCAACGTCGACGGCAAGGTGCTGCTCTACGCCGACAAGATGACCGACAGCCTGAAGGCGGCACTGGGCGAGACCGAGCGGCGCCGCGAGAAGCAGCGCGCCTACAACCTGGAGCACGGCATCACGCCGCAGACCATCAAGAAGCAGATCGCCGACATCCTGCAGTCGGTCTACGAGCGCGACCATGTCACGGTCGGCACCGGCCAGGAGGAGCAGCACCTGGTCGGCCACAACCTGCAGGTCCACATCGAGCACCTCGAGAAGCAGATGCGCGACGCCGCCGCGAACCTGGAGTTCGAGGAGGCGGCGCGGCTGCGCGACGAGATCCGCCGGCTGGAGTCGGCCTCGCTGGAGATCCCGCACCGGGCGGTCTGGGACGGCACCGGCGACATCGGCGCCGGCGGCAAGCGCGCCAAGCAGGGCCTGGGTCGCGGCGGCCAGATCATGAAGACCGACCCCGACTCCTTCGCCAAGGCGATCGCCGGCGCCGACGCCCTCTCGAAGAGCCGACCCGCCGGGCGGGCGGGCGCCAAGACCGGCAGGCCGCGCCGGCGCCGCGGCCCCTGAGGCCGGCTGGCCGGGCCGGCAAGAGGCGGCGGAGGAGGCCGCACAGCAAGTGTCCCGGCATCAGCCGGCGCCGAGCCGCGAGGGCCGGGGCACCGGGCGTGACGCGGCTCCCGGCCGGCCGGAGCCGACAGGCGGCGGCGCCCCACTTGACCGCTTCGCAAGCGAAGGGTACGGCGAAGACCGGCGCGGCCGGGCCGAAGGCGATCGGCTTGTCCGGCCCGGCCATGGCGCTGCTCCGAGGCCGTCGCGGGTGACCGGGAGCCCGTTCCGCGCTCCGGCGCCCGGTCGATCGGAGCCTCGTCCCCGAGGACGACGGTCCGGGACGCGGCCGGGAGCGGGGGTGGTTTGCGGCACGGGCTTACCCATTTGTGACTTGGCGAGAAACAACGAGGAGTACGGCCATGGCCGACACGGCCGCCAGGAAACCCGTCGACACCAGCCACCTGACGCCGCAGCAGTTCAAGGTCACCCAGAAGCACCGCACCGAGCCGGCCTTCACCGGGGCGTACTGGAACGAGAAGCGGCCCGGCACCTATGTCTGCGTGGTCTGCGGCGAGCCGCTGTTCTCCTCGGCGCACAAGTTCGACAGCGGCACCGGCTGGCCGTCCTTCTGGCAGCCGATCGCGCCGGAGGCGGTCGAGCAGAACCGCAGCTTCCTCTTCGCCCGCGCCGAGGTGCACTGCGCCGCCTGCGGCGCCCACCAGGGCCACGTCTTTCCCGACGGCCCGAAGCCGACCCGGCAGCGCTACTGCATCAACTCCGCGGCCCTGAGGCTGGTCCCGGACGCGGCCTCGGTCGGGGCCGCGGGCGCTGCCGCCAGCGAGACGAGCGACGCCGCCAGGCTCGGCGGCTGACGCCGCCATAGCAGCCTCCATGCTCTGGATCGCCGTCCTCTCGGCCCTCGGCGGCCTGTTGCTGCTCGCCCTCGGCGGCGAGCTGCTGGTGCGCGGCGCGGTCGGCCTCGCCAGGCGCCTCGGCCTGTCGAACCTGCTGATCGCGCTGACCGTCGTCGCCTTCGCGACCTCGATGCCGGAGCTGGTCGTCACGGTCGCCGCGGCGCTGTCCGACAAGCCCGACCTCGGCCTCGGCAACATCGTCGGCTCGAACATCACCAACAGCCTGCTGATCGTCGGCGCCGCGGGCCTGATCGCGGCCCTGCCGCCGGCCGCCGGGCTCAGCCGACGCGACGCCCCCTCGCTGCTCGGCGTCACCCTGCTGTTCCTGCTGCTCGCCTTCTTCACGGCGCCGCTGGCCTGGCCGCAGGGCCTGCTGCTGCTCGGGCTGATGGGCGTCTACCTGGTCGGCTGCTATCGCCAGGAGTGCCGGGTGCCCGACGGCGACGCCGTCAACGAGGTCGCGGAGCTGAGCGAGGAGGCGCCGGCGCGCCTCGACGCCGCCCTCGGCCTGACCGCGCTCGGCTGCGCCGCGCTCGCCTTCGGCGCCCAGCTGCTGGTCGACGGCTCGATCGACCTGGCCCGGGCGGCCGGCATCTCCGACGCCGCGATCGGCCTCACCCTGGTCGCCTTCGGCACCTCGCTGCCGGAGCTCGCGACCTCGATCACCGCCGCGCTGCGGCGCCACCCCGACGTCGTGCTCGGCAACGTCATCGGCTCCAACCTGTTCAACCTGCTGGCCATCGGCGGCGTGCTCTGCCTGCCCGGCAAGGTGCCGATCGCCGCGGAGTTCCGGCGCTTCGACCTCTGGGTGCTGGCCGGCTGCACGGTCGTGCTGGTGCTGCTGCTGCGCCGCGGGCGGCCGATCGGCCGGGTCGCCAGCCTGCTGCTGATCCTGGCCTACGCCGGCTTCCTCTGGGCCCAGTTCGGCGACGAGGCGCGCCTCGCCGCCGCCGTCGCCGGGCACTGAGCCGGCGCCCCGTTTCGGCTTGCATCCGTCGGGCGCCCCTGCCACCTGAAGCGTCATGCCCCACGCAGCCCATCCCGATTCCCTGCCTACCGCCGCCCTGGTGACCGGTGCGGCCAGGCGGATCGGCCGCGCCCTGGCCCTGTCGCTGGCGGAGGCCGGCTTCGCCGTCGCCGTGCACTACAACGGCTCGGCCGAGGCGGCCGAGGAGGTCGTGCGGCTGATCGGCCGCGGCGGCGGCCGCGCCGTCGCGCTCCAGGCCGACCTCGCCGAGGAGGCCCAGGCCGCCCGCCTGCTGCCGGCGGCGGTCGAGGCGCTCGGCCCGCTCGGCGTGCTGGTCAACAACGCCTCGACCTTCGAGCGCGACGAATGGCACGACGCGACGCGCGAGTCCTGGGACCACCACCTGGAGCCGAACCTGCGCGCGCCCTTCGTGCTGTCCCAGGCCTTCGCCCGCCAGCTGCCCGAGGATGCGGGCGGGCTGATCGTCAACCTGCTCGACCAGCGGGTCTGGAACCTGACCCCGCACTTCGTCAGCTACACCGTCAGCAAGGCGGCGCTCTGGACCCTGACCCGGAGCTTGGCGCTGGCCCTGGCGCCGCGCATCCGGGTCAACGGCATCGGCCCGGGCCCGGCCCTGCCGAGCCCGCGCCAGAGCGACGCGCAGTTCACCCGCCAGGCCGCCTCGACGCCGCTCGGCCGCGGCACCGATCCCGAGGAGATCTGCCGGACGCTGCGTTTCCTGCTTGAAGCCCGCTCGATGACCGGGCAAATGATCGCACTCGACGGCGGGCAGCACCTCAACTGGAGTCCGGCGAGCGGACCGCCCGTCGAGGAGTGAAGGACACCCGAAGGCCCGGCCGTCGGGGCCACGGCAACGGGCGGGAGGAGCCAGTGGACGACGCCCGCATCGAGCCCGTCCGAGGAGAGGCCGAACGGGAGGCGCGCCAGACCGGCGGCGACAGCCTGACGCTGATCGTCCGCGATCTCGACGTCACCTGCCTGATCGGCGTCTACGACCGCGAGCGCGGCAAGCCGCAGCGGCTGCGCATCAACATGGAGGCCGCGGTGCGGCCGCCCTCGGCCTACGACGACGACTTCGCGAAGGTCGTCGACTATTCGGCCGTGCTCAAGCGGATCCGCGCGGCGATCGACGACAGCCGGGTGTTCCTGCTGGAGACCCTGGCCGACCAGATCATGCAGCTCTGCTTCGCCGAGCCGCGCGTGCTGGCCGTCAAGGTGCGGATCGAGAAGCTCGACCGCTACGCCGACTTGGCCGGCCTCGGCATCGAGTTGGAGCGACGTCGGCCGGGCAGCTGAGCCGATCCCGACAGGGCCCGCCGAACGGCTCGCCGCCGGGGCAGCGGGACATTACAAAGGCCCACCTGAATCATGGACTTATACTCCTTTCCGGAGGCCGATCCGGGGCTCACGTAAATGACTTGTACACACAGGCCGCGGGGCCGTCCGGAAGCCCGGACTGTCAAGGCGCAAAACCGCAAGATGACGTTTTCTTTGCGATTGACAGGGGAAATACAGCCTAAAAACAAAGGCTTAGAGTTTTGCCTACTTTTTGGGCAAAGAGGAGAAAGCCTTGGATCTCTGCGGCCGGTGGCCTCGCGTCAACGGCATGCCCACAGCCTTATCCACAGGAATGGTGGAAACCGTCGGCGGGCCTCGCGAGCGCAGCCGGACGCGGTATCCGAGCCCTCCGTCGACCCCCGCGTGCACAGCTTCGACGCTGTCGCGCGCCATTGTTGCGCTGACTGAAGCGCCGGACAGCGAGACCGCAGCGATGGCAGCCAAACACCCCCGCGGCAGACGCCACGACCCGACCGGCGGCGGCAAGCGCGCGCCGCAGACTCCGGCGGAGCTGGCGACCTATGCCGAGTCGGCCGAGCCGGTGCTGCGCAGCCTGCGCGAGGGCGACGATCCGGCGGCGCTGTTCGTGCCCGCCGGTCCCGAGACGGCCCCCACCGCTCCGTCCCCCGCCGATCCTTCCCCCGCCGACCCGTCCCTGGGGGCCGAGGCCGCGCCCGGGCGCCTGGCCGAGGGCGTCGAGGCGATCGCCGCCGCCGTGCGCAGCCTGCCGTCGAGCCCCGGCGTCTACCGCATGCTCGACGCCAAGGGCGAGGCGCTCTACGTCGGCAAGGCGCGCAACCTGAAGAAGCGCGTCTACACCTACACCCAGCTCGCCAAGCTGCCGATCCGGCTGCAGCGCATGGTGGCGGAGACCGTCGCCCTCGAAATCGTGCGGACGCGCAGCGAGGTCGAGGCGCTGCTGCTCGAGAGCAATCTGATCAAGCGCCTGATGCCGCGCTTCAACGTGCTGCTGCGCGACGACAAGTCCTTTCCCTACATCCTGATCACCGGCAACCACGACTACCCGCAGATCCGCAAGCATCGCGGCGCCCAGGACGAGCAGGGCAGCTACTTCGGGCCCTTCGCCTCGGCCGGCGCGGTCAACCGCACGGTGACAGCCCTGGAGAAGGCCTTCCTGCTGCGCAGCTGCTCCGACGCGGTCTTCGCCCAGCGCACCCGGCCCTGCCTGATGTACCAGATCAAGCGCTGCTCGGCGCCCTGCGTCGACCGCATCGACAAGCCCGGCTACGACCGCCTGGTCGCCGAGGCGCGCGCCTTCCTGACCGGGCGCAGCCAGGACTTCCAGGAGGAGATGGCCAGGGCCATGCAGGAGGCCGCCGGGCGGCTCGACTTCGAGCAGGCCGCCCGCTACCGCGACCGCCTGCGCGCCCTCGCCCACATCCAGTCGAGCCAGGGCATCAACGTCGAGGGCGTCGAGGACGCCGACGTCGTCGCGGCGCACCAGGAGGGCGGCCAGACCTGCATCCAGGTCTTCTTCTTCCGGGTCGGCCGCAACTACGGCAACCGCGCCTACTTCCCGAGCCACGACCGCCAGATGGAGCTCGACGAGGTGCTCTCCGCCTTCCTGGCACAGTTCTACAACAACAAGCCGGTGCCGCGCCTGATCCTGACCAGCCACAAGCCGGCCGAGGCCGAGCTGCTGGCCGAGGCGCTGAGCAGCAAGGCGGGCCGCAAGGTCGAGCTCGCGGCCCCGCAGCGCGGCGACAAGCTGAAGCTGGTCGAGGCGGCGCTCGACAACGCCCGCGACGCCCTGGCCCGGCGCATGGCGGAATCGAGCGCCCAGGCCAGGCTGCTGCAGGGCCTGGCCGACCGGCTCGGGCTCGACCGCACGCCCGAGCGCATCGAGGTCTACGACAACTCGCACATCCAGGGCGCCAATCCCTACGGCGCGATGATCGTCGCGGGCCCCGAGGGCCTGCGCAAGAGCGCCTACCGCAAGTTCGCGATCCGCAACACCGAGGCCGGGCGCAGCAGCGACGACTACGCGATGATGCGCGAGGTGCTGACCCGGCGCTTCTCGCGCGCCCAGCGCGAGGACCCGGAGCGCACGGAAGGCCAGTGGCCGGACCTGGTGCTGATCGACGGCGGCCGCGGCCAGCTGCAGGTCGCCCTCGAGGTGCTGGCCGAGCTCGGCATCGACGACCTCGACGTCGCCGCCGTCGCCAAGGGCCCGGACCGCGACGCCGGGCGCGAGCGCATCTTCCTGCCCGACCGGCCGCCGCTGCTGCTCGAGCCGCGCGACCCCGTGCTCTACTTCATCCAGCGGCTGCGCGACGAGGCGCACCGCTTCGTCATCGGCACGCACCGCGCCGGCCGCACCAAGGCGCGCCTGACCTCGGCGCTCGACGAGATCCCGGGCATCGGCGCCAAGCGCAAGAAGGCGCTGCTGCTGCACTTCGGCTCGGCGCGCGGCGTCGAGCGTGCCAGCCTCGCCGACCTGGAGAAGGTCGAGGGCATCTCCGGCACCGTCGCCAAGAAGATCCACGACTGGTTCCGCCGCGGCTGAGCGGCAGCCTCTGTCCGCCACACGAGGTCGGGGATTGCGCCGTCACATCCCTCGACAAGCTCGGGATGATTTGGCCCCTCCAGACCGTCATCCCCGCGGAGGCGGGGATCCAGAGCGCAGGCTCGGAGCAGGCCACCCTGGATCCCCGCCTCCGCGGGGATGACGGATCAGGGAAGCACATCCGGGCGCAAACGCCTTCCCCGGTCGCGCCAGCCATGCAACCGCAACGCAAAAGCCGCTAGAGTGCCGCCATGCTGACCAGCCTGCCGAACCTCCTGACCCTGGCGCGGATCGTCGTGATCCCCCTGGTCGTCGCCCTGCTCTACCTGGAGGGTCCGACGCCGCACTGGATCGCCTTCGGCCTCTTCTCCGCCGCCTGCATCACCGACTTCTTCGACGGCTGGCTGGCCCGGCGCCTGAACGTCGTGACGCCGCTCGGCCGCTTCCTCGATCCGATCGCCGACAAGCTGCTGGTCGTCGCGATCCTGGTCATGCTGGTCGCCGGCGGCGAGATCGCCGGCGTCTCGGTGATCGCCGCGCTGGCGATCCTGGCCCGCGAGATCCTGGTCTCCGGCCTGCGCGAGTACCTGGCCGAGCTCAGGGTCGGCATGCCGGTGAGCAAGCTGGCGAAGTGGAAGACCACGGTGCAGATGGCGGCCCTGGCCGTGCTGCTGGTCGCCCCCGCCCTGCCCGGCCTGCCGCTGCTGCTGGCGCTCGGCGAGGCGCTGCTCTGGCTGGCGGCCCTGCTGACCGTGGTCACCGGCTGGGACTACGTGACCCGCGGCCTCAAGCACATGACGGCTCGTTGAGACGGCGAAGCGGCCTTGACGCCTGGGGGGCCGCCGGGCCTTTCTAGCGGGACAAGCGGACGAACGGGCGGACGACGGTTCCATGAAGGTTTTCGGGCTCGCCGGCTGGAGCGGCAGCGGCAAGACGACCCTGACGGTCCGGCTGATCCCGGCGCTGAAGCGCCGCGGGCTCAGCGTCTCGACGATCAAGCACGCCCACCACGCCTTCGACGTCGACCAGCCCGGCAAGGACTCCTACGAGCATCGCCAGGCCGGCGCCGAGGAGGTGCTGGTCAGCTCGGCCAACCGCTGGGCGCTGATGCACGAGCACCGCGGCGCGCCGGAGCCGACGCTGGCCGAGCTGCTCGGCAGGCTCGCCCCGGTCGACCTGGTGCTGGTCGAGGGCTTCAAGCAGGAGGCGCTGCCGAAGCTGGAGGTCTGGCGCCGCGCGGTCGGCAAGCCGCTGCGCGCGCCCGAGGATCCCCAGGTCGTCGCGGTCGCCTCCGACGGCCCGGTGCCGGAGACCGACCGGCCGGTGCTGCCGCTCGACGACGTCGAGGCGATCGCCGACTTCGTCGTCGAGACCTGCGGGCTCGCCGGGAAGGTCGCCTCGGGAAAGGAGCGGGGAGCCGCCTGATGGCCCAGCTCAGCGACGACTGCTTCGCCCACGGCGGCAAGCTGATGACCGTCGAGGAGGCGCTGGCGCTGATCGAGGCGCGCACGGCGCGGGTAACCGGCGAGGAGACGGTGGCGCTCGACGCCGCGCTCGGCCGCGTGCTGGCCGAGGACCTGGTCGCGGCCTTCTCGGTGCCGGCCCACGACAACTCCGCGGTTGACGGCTATGCGGTCTATTTCGACGATCTCGACCCCGAGGCCGAGACGCGCCTGCCGATCCGCGGCCGGGCCGCCGCCGGCCATCCCCTGGCCGGGCCTCAGGCGCGCGGCACCGCCGTGCGCATCTTCACCGGCGCCGCCATGCCCGCCGGCCTCGACGGCGAGGCGCCCGACACCGTGATGATGCAGGAGGACTGCCGCCTGGAGGGCGACACGGTGGTGATCGCGCCGGGCATCAGGCGCGGCTCGAACCGCCGCCTGGCCGGCGAGGACATCCGCCAGGGCGAGACCGTGCTGGCCGCCGGCCGGCGCCTCAGGCCCCAGGACCTCGGCCAGGCCGCTGCGATCGGCCGCCGGGAGCTCGCGGTCGCCGGGCGCCTGCGCGTCGCGCTCTTCTCGACCGGCGACGAGCTGCGCGAGCCGGGCAGCCCGCTGCCGCCGGGCTGCATCTACGATTCCAACCGCCACACCCTGGGCGGCCTGCTGCGCGGGCTCGGCTGCGCGGTCACCGACCTCGGCATCCTGGAGGACCGCGAGCCGGCGGTCCGCGCCGCCCTGGCCGAGGCCGCCGGCAGCCACGACCTGGTGATCACCTCGGGCGGCGTCTCGGTCGGCGAGGAGGACCACGTCAAGGCGGCGGTCGAGGCGCTGGGGCGCCTCCACGCCTGGCGCCTCGCGATCAAGCCGGGCCGGCCGATCGCGCTCGGCCAGGTCGGGCGGGTGCCCCTCGTCGGGCTGCCCGGCAACCCGGTCGCGGTGGTCGTGACCTTCGTCACCTTCGTGCGCCCGCTGATCCTGCGCCTCGCCGGCGCCGCGCCCGAGCCGACGCCCGGCTTCGCGGTGACCGCCGGCTTCGCCCACAGGAAGAAGCGGGACCGCCGCGAGTGGCTGCGCGCCTCGCTGGACAGCGAGGACGGCCGCCTGGTGGCGCGCAAGTTCCCGCGCGACGGCGCCGGCATCCTGTCCTCGATCGTCGAGAGCGACGGGCTGGTCGAGCTGCCCGAGGACTTGACCCGGCTGGAGCCCGGCACCACCGTGAGGTTCCTGCCCTTCAGCGCGCTGATGAGCTGAGGCGAGGCGAGGATCGGATGGCACGACTGCTCTATTTCGCCTGGCTGAAGAGCCATACCGGCACGGCCGAGGAGGAGGTCGCGCTGCCGCAGGAGGTGACCACCGTCGCCGAGCTGCTGGCCTGGCTGCCGAGCCGCGGGCCCGGCTACGCCAAGGCCCTGGAGAATCCGAAGCTGATCCGGGTCGCGGTCAACCAGGAGTACGCCAGGCCCGGCGACCCGGTCGCGGCCGGCGACGAGATCGCGCTCTTCCCGCCGGTGACGGGAGGCTGAGATGCCCCGGAGGGCGCCATGACGGTCCGGGTGCAGCGCGAGGCCTTCGACCTCGGCCGCGAGCTCGATGCCCTGAGCGCCGGCAACCATGCGATCGGCGGCCTCGCCTCCTTCGTCGGCCTGGTCCGCGACGTCGCCCCGCCAGGGGGCGAGGGCGCGGCGCTCGCCGCCATGACCCTGGAGCACTATCCGGGCATGACCGAGAAGATGCTCGAGCGCATCGAGGCCGAGGCCAACCGGCGCTGGGAGCTGGAGGCCAGCCTGATCGTCCACCGCTACGGCCGCATGGAGCCGGGCGAGCCGATCGTGCTGGTCGCCTGCGCCAGCGCGCACCGCCAGGCTGCCCTGGAGGCCTGCCAGTTCCTGATCGACTGGCTGAAGACCAAGGCGCCCTTCTGGAAGGTCGAGGAGAGCGACGGCGGCGAAGGCCGCTGGGTCGAGGCGCGCGACAGCGACGAGGCCGCCGCGGCCCGCTGGAGCGAGGACGGCCCGAAGGCCGCCGAGTAGCAGCGAGCGGCCGCTTCCCGACCGTCACGTAGCGACGCGCCGCCGCGTCGTCCTACTGCCTTGGACGACAGGCGTCGGCGCCGGCAGGGAGGAAGGACCATGGCGGACCAGAGCTATCGTCAGACGGGACTGGTGCTGCAGCGCGGCGGCACGGCGAGCCCGCAGCAGGTGCGCGACCTGCAGCGCGACCTGCGCGCCCTCGGCTACCTCTACAAGGACATCGACGGCATCTTCGGCTCGGGCACCGAGGCGGCGCTGCAGGCGCTGAGCCACGACCTGCTGCACAACGACGGCAGCGGCAGCGACGGCCCGGCGCCGATCGCGGTCCGGGACTACAACCGCGGCCGCGTCGCGACGGTGACCGGCGCCTGCGACGAGGCCTTCGCCGCCTGCATCGGCGACCTGCTCGACGAGCCCGCCTTCGGCCGGGTGCCGGCTGCGGAGAACGCCGCCGAGGCCAACGCGGCGCTGCTCGAGGAGCTGAGCGGCGAGCGCTCCGAGGTCGCGCCGATGCCCTTCCAGCTCGGCATCTTCGAGCAGGAGAGCGGCGGCAAGCACTATCGGGAGCCGAGCGGCGGCAACGAGGACAACTTCGTCGTCGTCGGTCTCGACCGCAACGACTCGGCGGCCTCCGAGGCCGTGACCTCGCGCGGCTACGGCATCGGCCAGTACACCTTCTTCCACCACCCGCCGAGCCGCGACGAGATCGCCGGCCGCGTCGACAGCCCGAGCGGCAACGTCGAGGCCGCGAGGAGCGAGCTGCGCGCCAAGTTCGACGGCTTCGTCAACGGCTCGACCAGCGGCACGCGGGCCGACGACCGCATCGCCGAAGTCGGCACGGGGCCGCTGCGGCTCTGCAGGTATCCGGCGGGCGATGCGCGCTACATGAGCGACTGCCTGACCTGCCTGCGCCAGGCCGGCGCCGTCGACATCCGGGAGGGCGAGCCGGTCTACGAGGGCTCGACGACGCTCTGGGCGCCGACCCAGTACTACGCCTCGGCGAGCTACAGCGGCGTGCCGCGGCGCGCGGCCGTCGGCTGCGACTGGCCCTATGCCGTGCGCCGCTACAACGGCTCCGGCATCAACTCATACCACTACCAGGCGCGGGTGCTGCTGCACATGCTGCAGCAGGGTTGAGGCCGGCCGCCGCCGGTGCCTGCCGGCGGCGGCCAGGCCCTCGGTCGTTCAGGCGGCGCTGGTCGCCGCGGCGGCCGCCTTCTTGTGCGAGCGCTTGACCATCGCGTCGTAGGCCTCGACCAGGTTCAGCGTGACCTCGCCCGGCGTGAAGCGATACTCGCCGATCTCGCGCACCGGCGTGACCTCGGCGGCCGTGCCGGTGATGAAGACCTCCTGGGTGTGGCCGAGCTCTTCCGGCAGGATCGAGCGCTCGATCACCTCGTAGCCGTGCTCGCGGGCGAGCTCCATGACCGTGCGCCGGGTGATGCCGTTCAGGAAGCAGTCCGGCGTCGGCGTGTGGATCTTGCCGTCCTGCACCAGGAACACGTTGGCGCCGGTCGCCTCGGCGATCTGGCCGCGCCAGTCGAGCATCAGGGCGTCGTTGTAGCCCTGGTTCTCGGCGGCGTGCTTCGACAGCGTGCAGATCATGTAGAGGCCGGCGGCCTTGGAGTGCACCGGCGCGGTCTTCGGATCGGGCCGGCGGTAGGGCGCGAACATCATGCGGATGCCCTGCATGCGCGCCTCCGGCGAGTAGTAGGCCGGCCACTCCCAGGTCGCGATCGCCAGGTGGATCGCGTTCTTCTGGGCCGAGACGCCCATCATCTCGCTGCCGCGCCAGGCGATCGGCCGGACGTAGCCGTCGACGATGTTGTTGGCCGCGAGCAGCTCGTCGGTCGCCCGGTCGATCTGCTCGACCGACCAGGGGATCGTGAAGCCGAGGATGCGCGCGGACTCGTGCAGTCGCTCGTGGTGCTCGGTCATCTTGAAGACCGTGCCGTTGTAGGCGCGCTCGCCCTCGAACACGGCACTCGCGTAGTGCAGGCCGTGGCTGAGCACGTGGAGTTTGGCCTCACGCCAGGGGACGAACTGGCCATCCAGCCAGATCAGTCCGTCGCGATCGTCGAAAGGAAGCATGGAAATGGCGGGTCCTCCGGCCCTATAAGTCCTTGCATCGTCTGGCCTGTCCCGGCCAGGGACGCGTTCGGTGAAGCTACGTGGTCGGATCGGGCGAGACCAGGAAACTCCGCGGTTCGTTGCGGAGAACCGACCGGGTTTGTAACTTTCTGTCCGATCCTCTCCGAGGAACGTAATGACCTTAGCGAATTAAGTCAACATGACTGACATAAAAACTGCCGCGAACCCGCTTTTCCTGCGCGAGGAGGAGCTGCGCCAGGGCATCGAGATGCTGTTCTTCGCCTACCGCGACTTCACGGCGGAGCCGGACAGAATCCTCGCCGAGTACGACTACGGGCGCGCCCACCACCGGGTCATCTACTTCGTCGGCCGCAACCCGGGCCTGGCGGTCAGCGAGCTCCTGGAGATCCTGCAGATCACCAAGCAGAGCCTCAGCCGGGTGCTCGGCCAGCTGGTCCGCGAGGGCTTCGTGCAGCAGAAGGCCGGGACCCAGGACCGGCGCCGGCGCCACCTGCACCTGACGCCGCGCGGCTACGAGCTGGAGCGCCGCCTGACCGAGACCCAGGCAGGCCGCTTCGCCCGAGCCTACCGCGCCGCCGGCGCCGAGGCGGTCGAGGGCTTCCGCACGGTCATGCTGGGCCTGATCAACGAGCGCGACCGCGCCCGCTTCGAGGGCCGCGGCGGCGAGCGGCCGGGCGTGCGGGCCCCGCGCGGCGACTGAGCAGCGGCTGGCGGACCGGCGACGGGAGGGCAAGCCGATGGCGATGAGCGAGAGCCCGACCACCGGACGGCGCACGGCCGACGAGAGCGCCGTCCACATCCTGGTCGTCGACGACGACACGCGGCTGCGCGAGCTGCTGAAGCGCTTCCTCAGCGAGCGCGGCTACCTGGTGCTCGAGGCCGCCGACGCCGCCGAGGCACGGGCCCGGCTGGCCGCCTTCGACGTCGACCTGATCGTCCTCGACATCATGATGCCCGGCGAGAGCGGCCTGGAGCTGACCCAGGCGCTGCGCCGCGACAAGCAGGTGCCGATCCTGCTGCTGACCGCCATGGACGAGGTCGAGAGTCGCATCGCCGGCTTCGAGAGCGGTGCCGACGACTACCTCTCGAAGCCCTTCGAGCCGCGCGAGCTGCTGCTGCGCATCCAGGCGATCCTGCGCCGCACCGCGGCCATGCCGGCGGCCGAGCCGCCGCGTCCCCAGAGCCTGCGCTTCGGGCGCTTCGTCTTCGACCTGACCCGCGAGGAGCTGCGCGAGGAGCGCATCGACGGCCACCGCTTCGTGCGCCTGACCGCCGCGGAGACCGTGCTGCTGGCAGCGCTGGCCCGCCGGCCCGGTGTGGCGATCGGCCGCGAGGCGCTGGCCGCCGAGAGCCCCGACATCGGCAACCAGCGGACGATCGACGTGCAGATGACCCGGCTGCGCCGCAAGATCGAGGACGATCCCAAGTACCCGCGCTACCTGCAGACGGTGCGCGGCATCGGCTACGCGCTGATTCCCGACTGATGGACAGGCCCTGGCCCGCCTTCCGGCCGACCCTGCCGTCCTGGATGCCGTGGCCGGGACGTCGGGCGAAGCACGCGCAGCAGCGCAGCGCCCCGGCGGCCGGCGGCGACGAGGCAGCGGAGACAGCGATGCCGACGGGCCGCGACAGCCTGCGCGACGAGATGGAGCGGGGGGCCGACCGGGGTGGCGACCGGCTCGGCGAGGCGACCGGCCTGGCCGCCGACCTGCTGACCCTCAGGCCGCCGCGCTCCTGGCCGCGCCGCATGCTGCCGCGCAGCCTGCTCGGCCGCTCGCTGCTGATCATCCTGCTGCCGCTCGTGCTGCTGCAGGTGATCTCGACCTGGATCTTCTACGACCGCCACTACGACACCATCACCCGGCGCCTGTCGCAGTACCTGGCCGGCGACGTCGGCGCCGTCGTGCAGATGATCCGCGAGGCCGACGACGCCAACCAGCTGCAGGACGTCTACGAGTTCGCCTGGCGCCGCCTGTGGCTGCGCGTCCGCCTGCTCGACACCGACACCCTCAGCCAGCCGTCGCGGCCCTGGATCCCCTCGATCCTCGACAAGAAGCTGACCGACGCCCTGGCCGAACGCCTCGACCTGCCCTTCGTCATCGACACCCACAGCCTGCCGCGCGACGTCTGGATCGAGGTCGACCTCGGCAACAAGATCCTCTACGTGCTGGTGCCGCGCGAGCGGCTGTTCAGCGAGACCTCCTACATCTTCATCATGTGGATGGTCGGCACCTCGATCATCCTGGCCGTGGTCGCGCTGCTGTTCATGCGCAACCAGGTCAAGCCGATCCGCCGCCTCGCCCAGGTCTCCGAGATGTTCGGCAAGGGCGTCGACGTCAGCGACTTCAAGCCCGAGGGCGCGACCGAGGTCCGCCAGGCCTCGATCGCCTTCCTGCGCATGCGCGAGCGCATCCGCCGCCAGATCGAGCAGCGCACGACCATGCTGGCCGGCGTCAGCCACGACCTGCGCACGCCGCTGACCCGCATGAAGCTGGAGCTCGCCCTGCTCGGCGAGGGCGGCGAGGTCGAGGCGCTGAAGCACGACGTCACCCAGATGGAGCGGATGATCGAGGGCTACCTCGCCTTCGCCCGCGGCGAGGGCACCGAGCAGCCGCGCCCGCTCGACCTGGGCGACCTGCTGCGCCAGGTCGCCGAGCAGGCGCGCCGCGAGGGCGCCAGCGTCGACCTGCACATCGAGGAGCGCCTGCCGGCCGTGCTGCGCCGCGAGGCCATGCGCCGCTGCCTCGCCAACCTGATCAACAACGCCCAGCGCTACGGCGGCCAGGTCACCGTGACCGCCGGCCGGCGCCGCGAGGGCATCGAGATCCTGGTCGACGACGACGGCCCCGGCATCCCGCCGGAGCAGCGCGAGGAGGTCTTCAAGCCCTTCTTCCGGCTCGAGCGCTCGCGCAATCCCGAGACCGGCGGCACCGGCCTGGGCCTGACCATCGCACGCGACGTGGTGCGCAGCCACGGCGGCGACCTGACCCTCGACCAGGCGCCGGCCGGCGGCCTGCGCGCCCGGATCTGGCTGCCGCAGTAGCGGGCCGCGCCGGGGGAGCGACGCCCCCGCCCGGCGGGGAAAACGCGGGCCAGATCTGCAAGGAACGCAGGGTGGGCACGCCGCAATCGCGCTGCTCCCCCGGCCCGGAACGGCGGAATCATCGCGCCTCGAAGGACGGTGCGGGCGCGGATGCGTCGCGCTCCGGTCCGGCGGCACAGGCCGCCGGCCGCCCTGAAGGGCCCGGTCCTCGGGTGGAGTCCCGACCGAACATGCTGCTCCTTACCGGCGTGCTGCTGCTCTGCGGTTCGCTGATCGCGCTCGTCTGGGCCTACGAGGTCAACCGGCGGCCGGCGATGCCGCGCTGGGGACGGGTCGAGCTGCTGTGGGAGATCCTGCTGGCCAGCGTCATCGGCGTCGCCATGATCGGCTCGCTGCTGGTGCTGAAGTACATCCTGCACGTCCACCGCGCCGGCTCGATCGACGCGGTCCAGGTCATCGCCTCGCTGGCGGCGATCGGTGCCACCATCGCGCTGTGCTGGTACCTGCTGCGGCCGCTCAGGGCCCTGCGGGTCATCGACGGCGGGCTGGGCGAGCCGGTCGCCACCGGCGGCAGGCCGGCCGCCAGGCGCGGCCACGCCCCGCGCAAGGCCGCCTGACCGGGCAGCCGCGCGGCGCCGCGGCACCCGTTCCGAGCGAAGGATGCCGGCGGCGGCTGGACTCGGCCGCCGCCGCTTCCTATGATTCGCTGCGTGGGCAACGGCGCCCCGCGGCAGGAAGCGACCGATGTATCGCGACAACTCCCTGATGCCGAGCGAGGCGGTGCGCCTGCTGGCGCTCGGCCTGCTGGCGACGCGCGCGCGCAACTACGGCGCGCTGGCGAGCGAGGTGCGGCACTTCATCGGCCATCTGGTCGGGCCATCGCTCGAGCTCGTCGCCCAGCCGCTCGAGCTGCTCAAGGTCGAGGGCCTGTGCAAGCCGCAGGATTCGCAGCTCGCCGCCGAGGAGCAGGAGCTGCGCATCACCAGGACCGGCGAGCAGGAGCTGCACCGCCTGCTCGCCTCGAACGTCCGCGCCCAGGTCAACGACCTCAGCAAGCTGATCGTCGCGATCAAGATCCGCTTCCTGCACCTGCTGCCGGAAGCCGAGCGCGAGGCCCAGGTCGAGATGCTGCTCGAGCTGTTCGAGCGCGAGCTGCTGCGCCTGATCGAGCTGCGCCACGAGCACGAGGACGGCGCCAGCGAGCTGGCCGGCTGGCTCGACCTGGAGATCGCCCAGACCCGCGCCCGCCTCGCCTGGTTCGACGAGCTGCGCGGCCGGATCGGCGGGACCGGGAGCGAGGCCTGACCGGCGGCCGCCTCAGAGCGGCCAGACCAGCAGAATCGCCGGCACGGCGACGAGGCAGATCAGCAGCTCCAGCGGCAGCCCCATCCTCCAGTAGTCGCCGAAGCGGTAGCCGCCCGGTCCCAGGATCAGGGCGTTGTTCTGGTGCCCGACCGGGGTCAGGAAGGCGCAGGAGGCGCCGACGGCGACGGCCATCAGGAAGGCGTCGGGATTGACCTTCAGGCGCTCGGCCAGCGCGATGCCGATCGGCGCCATGACGATCGCCGTCGCCGCGTTGTTGAGCACGTCCGACAGGGTCATGGTGACGACCAGCACCAGCACCAGGACCAGCCAGGGCGGCCAGTCCGCGCCCAGGGCCAGGATCGCGCCGGCGATCGTATCGGTGGCGCCGGTGCTCTGCAGGGCCGCGCCGACCGGCATCAGCGAGCCGAGCAGCACGATGACCGGCCAGTCGATGCCCTCGTAGAGCCGGCTCGGCGCGACCAGGCCGGCGGCCGCCATGGCCGCGATCGCGACCCCCAGGGTGACGGCGATCGGCGCCAGGCCGAGGCTGGCCGCCACCACGGCCGCGGCGAAGAGACCGACGACCCAGGGCCCCTTCTCCTTGAGCCCGAAGGTCAGGCCGCGCCCGGCGAGCGGCAGCAGGCCGAGCTGCAGCTGGGCCTCGTCGAGGTCGCCGGGCTCGCCGTGCAGCAGCAGCACGTCGCCGGCCTCGAAGCGGAAATCCCGGACCCGGCCGCGGAACGCCCGGCCCTGCCGCGACACGCCGAGCAGGTTGACCCGGTAGCGCGCGACGAAGCGCAGCTGGGCGGCGCTGCGCCCGATGCAGCGGCTGCCGACCTGGATCAGCGCCTCGCGCAGCTCGGTCTCCTCGCCCTTCAGCAGGCCAGCCTTGCCCTTGCCGGCCCCGAGCTTCAGGCCGAGCTCGCCGACGGCCTTGTCGATCGCCTCCGGGCTGCCCTCGAGCAGCAGGTGGTCCGAGGCGCCGATGTCGGCCGAGCGGGGCACCGGCGCCAGATGCCTGCCGCGACGCAGCCGGCCGACGACCTGCAGCTCGCTGTCGCCGAGCTTCTCGTAGAGCTGCTGCAGCGTGAGGCCGGCGGCGGCGCTGTCCTTCGGCACCAGGACCTCGGCGAGGTAGCTCTCGATGTCGAACAGGCCGGCCTCGGCGGCCGCGCCGTCCTGCCGCGCCGGCACCAGGCGCCAGCCGAGCAGCGCGATGAAGAGCACGCCGACCAGGGCAACGGCGCCGCCGACCGGGGTGAAGTCGAACATCGCGAAGGGCGCGTCGAGGTATTGCGCGCGGATGCCCGAGACGATCAGGTTCGGCGGCGTGCCGATCAGGGTCAGCAGGCCGCCGAGGATCGTCGCGAAGGACAGCGGCATCAGCAGCGCCGCGACCGGGCGCTCGGCCTTCTTCGCGGTGTCGATGGCCATCGGCATGAGCAGCGCCAGGGTGCCGACGTTGTTCATGAAGCCGGACAGCAGCGAGCCGATGCCGGCCAGGATGCCGACGTGGCTGCTGGTGCGCCGGGCGAAGGGCAGCACGGCGCGCGCCAGGGCCTCGGTGGCGCCGGTGTCGGCCAGGATGCGCGAGGCGACCAGCACCAGCGCGACGGTGATCGTCGCCGGATGGCCGAAGCCGCCGAAGGCGGCGCCCGGCGAGACCAGGCCGAGCAGCACGGCGGCGAGCAGCGTGCCGAAGGCGACGATGTCGTAGCGGATCCGGCCCCAGACCAGCAGCCCGACCAGCAGGGCCAGCAGGCCGAAGAGCAGAAGCTGGTCGCCCGGCAGCGGGAGGTCGGGCAGGCTGTCAGGCAGGCTCACGGCAGCCTCGCGTCAGGCGCCCCCGGCGGCGCGCTAGAACAGGTGCTGACCGCCGGTCACGAACACCTCGGTGCCGGTGACGTAGCCGAAGTCCGGCGTGCACAGCTGGTAGACGGCGCCGGCGACCTCCTCCGGCGTGCCCATGCGGCGCATCGGGATGCGCGGGATCAGCGCCTCGTACTCGGGCCCGATCATCGCCGTCTCGATCTCGCCCGGGGCGACCGCGTTGACCCGCACCCCGAACTCGGCGAACTCGACCGCCATCTCGCGGGTCAGCGCCGAGAGCGCGGCCTTCGAGGTCGAATAGGCCGAGCCGGCGAAGGGGTGGATCGCATGGCCGGCGATCGAGGTGATGTTGACGACCGAGCCCTGGCCGCGGCGCAGGGAGATGGCGAAGCCGCGGGCCAGGGCCAGCGGCGCGAAGAAGTTCAGCTCGAAGACCCGTCGCCAGCCCTCGATCTCGCCGTTCAGGATCCCCAGGCGCTCCTTGTAGGGCGTCTTGGGCGAGATCGCCGCGTTGTTGACCAGGGCATGCACCGGCTGCTCGCCGATGATCTCGTTGGCCTGGGCGACGAAGTCCTGGACGCCGGCCGGATCGGCGAGGTCGACCGTGATGTGGTGGGTCCAGTTCGGGTCGGCCTTGCAGTGCGGCGGGATGCCCTCGCGCGAACAGGTGATGATGCGCCAGCCCTCGTCGGAGAAGCGCTGCACCGTGGCATGGCCGATCCCCCGGCTGGCGCCGGTCAG
Source organism: Tistlia consotensis USBA 355 (assembly GCF_900177295.1). Taxonomy (GTDB): domain Bacteria; phylum Pseudomonadota; class Alphaproteobacteria; order Kiloniellales; family DSM-21159; genus Tistlia; species Tistlia consotensis. Next base: position 98,234 of record NZ_FWZX01000023.1, on the reverse strand, counting down.
GATCACCGTCTTCTCGTTGGCTCGGGCGAGGTCGTCGGACATGGCTGGATCTGGGTCGGCGGTCATCGCGCGGCACTCTAGCCGATCCGCGCGCGGCCGTCGCGCCCGCCGAGAGTCGTTCGCAGCGACCCGACGCCGCTGTCCGGCGGCGGCCCGATTCAGCGCGGCAGGGGATGCAGCTGCGCCGACCGCACCGCCCTGACCTGGAAGGTGATGAGGTCGCCGTCCGGCTCGCGGATCGAGACGTACTCGCCGACGACGAAGCTGTGCTCGCCGAAGCGGAAGCCGGACTCGTCGACGTCCTGGACGCCCTCGACATCGTAGTGGAAGGCCCAGGACCCGCCGCGGGTGTGCACCAGGCGGCCGAACTCGTCGTCCTCGCCGTTCCAGAAGCGCCAGACCCGGCACTCCTCGCGTCGATTCCGGTACTCCTCGACGTCGATGTGGCCCTCGTCATCGAGCGGCGCGATGAATTCGTAGCCGTGCCGATCGCTGCCGGACGGATGCTCGGGATCGCGGGCCAGTTCCAGACGGATGTTCTTCAGGCTCATGAGCTCGTCTTCGCCAATGTCTGTTTGTCGGTCTTCTGCTTCCCGAGGGTCGCGGCAAGGGCCGGATGGGTGCGGACGAAGTGCCTCAGCACCATGCGCAGCTTCCAGGCGTGCGCCTCGTCGCCGCGCGCTTCGGCGGCCTCGATATCGTCGAGAATCATCCGCTTGAGGCAGGGCCCGCCCTCGGGGCAGCCGACCAGGTACTGCGCCATCTCGACCGCGACGATCTCGGGCACGTGCTCGTGCTCCATGATCGCCTCGATCTCCTCCTCGCTGAGGTCGCAGAGCGCGATGCAGTCTTCAAGGGTCAACATGGCTTTTCCCTCCCCGAAAGGGGCGGCCGGCGGCCCGCGGGGCGGGACGCCGGCGACCGGGCTAGTGGGCCAGCAGGACCGGAACCTCGGTGTTGGTCAGGACGTCGCGGGTCGCACCGCCGAGCACGAACTCGCGCAGCCGGCTATGGCCATAGGCCCCCATCACCAGCAGCTCGGCGCCGAGCTCCGAGGCCTGGGAGATCAGTTCGTTGCCGGCATGGCGCTGCGCCTCGACGCGCTTGGACCGGGCCTCGACGCCGTGCAGCACCAGGTAGTCGGCCAGGCGCGCCGGGTCCGGCGCCTGGCCGCCGCTCGACTCGGCGACCGACAGCACGGTCACCGATTCGGCCTCGACCAGCAGCGGCAGCGCGGCGGCCGCGGCACGGGTCGACTCGCGGGTCGCGTTCCAGGCGATCGCGACCTTGCGCGCCATCAGGCTCTGGTGGCTCGGCGGCACGACCAACACCGGCCGTCCGGTCTCGAACAGCCCGGCCTCGAGCGCCGGCGCGTAGGCACCGTCCTGGCCCGGGTCCGGCCGCGCCACGACGATCAGGTCGGCGAGCAGGCCGCGCGCCGCGGTCTCGCTGTCCTCGCGTCCGACCAGGCTGCGCCAGACCGGGCGGAAGCCGCCGGCCAGCGGCTTGTCGCCGGCGTCGGTGGGCGCCAGGTCGACCGAGCGGCAGGCGTCCTCGTAGAAGCGGCGCGCCCGCTCGGCATTGGTCTTGGCGCTCTCCTCCAGCTCGCGCGCGACGTCGTCGATCAGGGCGCCCGACATGCCCTCGCCGACCAGCGGCAGCGACAGGTTCGGGTCCGGCCTGACGTGCAGCACCTCGAGGTAGGCGTCGAAGCGACGTCCCAGCGCGAAGGCAGCCTGCAGGGGCGCGTTGCTGGCGGGCGAGCCGTCCAGAACGGCGAGAATCGAACGGTAGGTCATCGACAGGCTCCTAGGGCCGGGGATTGCGCGCACATCATGGGACCAGACTAGCGAACGACAATGACTTGCATCAAACGAACCTTGCCCCCGCCCGGCGAAGGTCGACATGCGTTTTTCGCGCCTCGGGCAGCAGGACGGCGGCGGCCCGGCGCGCCACCGGCTCAGGAATAGACCGGCGTCTCTTCGGACAGGACGTGGGGGTCCTGGTGGATCGTCACCTCGGCATTGGGAAAGGCGGTCTGCAGCTCGGCCTCGACGGCCTCGGCGATCGCGTGGGCGCGATAGAGCGTCATGCCGCCGTCGATCTCCAGGTGCAGCTGGATGAAGGTCGTGCGTCCCGAGGTGCGGGTCTTCAGGTCGTGCACGCCCAGCACCTCGGAGTGCTGGCGCACCAGCTCGACGATCCGCCTGCGCTCGTCGTCCGGCAGCTCGCGGTCCATCAGCATGTTGTAGGCGTCGACGCCGATCCGCCAGGCGCCGCGCACGATGAAGGCGGCGATCGCCAGGCCGAGCAGCGGATCGGCCAGGGTCCAGCCGAGCTGGCTGGTCAGCACCAGGGCCAGGATCACCGCCGCGTTCATCAGCAGGTCGCTGAGGTAGTGCAGCGCGTCGGAGCGGATCGCCACCGAGCCGGTGCGGCGCACGACGTAGTTCTGGAAGCGCGTCAGCGCGAAGGTCGCGACCAGCGAGACGGCCATGACCGCGAGGCCGAGCTCGCCGTGGCTCACCGGCGCCGGAGCGAACAGCCGGCGCAGCGCCTCGAACACCAGGAACAGCGCCGAGCCGCTGATCAGGCAGGCCTGGCCGAGGGCCGCCAGCGCCTCGACCTTGCCGTGGCCGAAGCGGTGCTCGCGGTCGGCCGGCACCAGCGAATGGCGGACCGCGAGCAGCATCATCACCGAGGCGGTGCCGTCGAGCAGCGAGTCGACCAGGCTGGACAGCAGGGCCAGGGAATCGGTCATCCACCAGGCGAGCAGCTTCAGCGTGATCAGCGTCAGCGCCGTCGCGGTCGAGGCGTAGGTCGCCCAGCGCATCAGGCGGCCGCTCTCTGCCGGCCCCGCCCGCGGTGCCGGGGCCACGCCGCCCACCGTCTCCGACCGTCCCGACGCCATGGGCCGTCTGCCGTTCCTGTCTGTTGCCGCCGGACCGCCGGCGCCGCCTTGTCGCTTGCCGTGCCGGGCCGCCACGCGGCACCGCCGCGACGCCGGGCCCGGCGCGTCGAGATCCCGGGACCTCGAGGGGCCCTAGGGATAGAGGCGCTCGATGCGCCAGCCCTCGCCTTCGCGATGATAGACGAAGCGGTCGTGCAGCCGGAAGGCCCCGTCCTTCCAGAACTCGATCAGCCGCGGCGCGACGCGGAAGCCCGACCAGTGCGGCGGTCGCGGCACGCCGCCGATGGCGTACCTGGCGGCCATCGCGGCGACCCGCTTCTCGAGCGCGAAGCGGCTTTCCAGCGGCCGCGACTGCTCGGAGGCCCAGGCGCCGATCTGGCTCTGCCGCGGGCGCGACGCGAAGTAGGCGTCGGCCTCGGCGGGCGTGACCTCGCTCACCGCCCCCTCGATCCGCACCTGGCGGCGCAGGGACTTCCAGTGGAACAGCAGCGCGACCTGGGGATGGGCCTGGATCTGCCGGCCCTTGCGGCTCTCGTAGTTGGTGTAGAAGACGAAGCCCTGCGGGTCGTAGTCCTTGAGCAGCACCATGCGCGCCGAGGGCATGCCGTCCTCGCCGACGCTGGCGACGACCATCGCGTTGGGGTCGTTCGGTTCGGCCGATCTGGCCTCGTCGAACCAGTCGGCGAACAGCGTCAGGGGATCGGCCGGCGGCGAATCGAACATGGATTCCTCTGGGACTTCTCTCGGGCATCTGAGGGCGGCTGCGGCGAATCGGCGGCCGGCAGCCGGTGGAACGCTATCCCGCCGCACGACATTGTTCCACCGGGGAAGAATTACCAGGGCTTGGCGCGGCGAAGAGCCGTCGCCAAATAGCCTGACTTGCGCCGGATTGATTCCGATCAACGACCAACGGAACAAATAGCGACGGAATTGCGCTGTCCGAGCGTTCCAGTCCCAAACGATTGGCGAGGAGTGTGATGAAAACCAAGATCCTTCTGGCGGCCCTGTTCGCGGGCGTGCTCGCCGTTGCCGGCTGTTCGCAGGACGGCAGCGGATACGGCACCAAGCAGACGATCGGCGGCCTCGGCGGCGCTGCGCTGGGCGGCCTGCTCGGCTCGCAGTTCGGCGGCGGCACGGCGAACCTCGCCTTCACGGCGCTCGGCGCCGTCGCCGGCGGCCTGGTCGGCTCCGAGGTCGGCAAGGGCCTCGACAAGGCCGACAAGCTGGAGGCCCAGCAGGCCCAGGCGCAGGCGCGCACCGCGCCGATCAACCAGACCATCACCTGGTCGAATCCCGACACCGGTCACTCGGGCAGCTACACCCCGGTCCGCGAGGGCTATCGCCAGGACGGCGCCTATTGCCGCGAGTTCCAGGAGACGGTGACGATCAACAACCAGCAGCAGAAGGCCTACGGCGTCGCCTGCCAGCAGCCGGACGGCACCTGGCGGATCGTCGAGCAGAAGTAGGACAAAGCGCTGGCGGCCCGCCCCGCCGGCCTGCAAAGATGACCGGAAGGCGCGCAGCGGCAGCGGGGTCTGCCGCTGGGCGCTTTCCGTTCGTCGGCGTTACGGTTCTGACATGAGCGATCTCTACAGCACTCTCGGCGTCTCCCGCGAAGCCAGCGCGGACGAGATCAAGCGCGCCTATCGCAAGCTGGCCAAGGAACTGCACCCGGACCTCAACCCGGGCGACAAGACCGTCGAGCAGCGCTTCAAGGAGATCAACGCCGCCTACTCGCTGCTCTCGGACCCCGACAAGCGCAAGCGCTACGACGCCGGCGAGATCGACGCCGCGGGGCAGGAGAAGCCGTCACGCGGCTTCTACCGCTCCTACGCCGACGCCGGCATGGGTCAGAAGTACCACGGCTTCGACGCCGAGGCCGCCGAGGACATCTTCTCGGACCTGTTCGGCGGCTTCGGGCGCAGCCGGCGCGCCGGCGGGCGCACCCCGCGGCAGCGCGGCGCCGACGTCTCCTACAGCGTGCACATCGACTTCCTGGAGGCCGCCAACGGCGCGCGCAAGCGCATCCAGCTCGCCGACGGCAAGACCGTCGACGTCACCATTCCGGCCGGCACCGCCGACGGCCAGACCCTGCGCCTGAAGGGCCAGGGCCTGCCGGGCCTGGGCGGCGCCGGCGCCGGCGACGCCTACGTCGAGGTGCACATCGCGCCGCACCGCTTCTTCACCCGCAAGGACAGCGACATCCACCTGGAGGTGCCGGTCAGCCTGCCCGAGGCCGTTCTGGGCGCGACCATCTCGGTGCCGACCGTCGAAGGCAAGGTCTCGATGAAGGTGCCCGCCGGCGCCAACAGCGGCACGACCCTCAGGCTCAAGGGCAAGGGCACGGTCGACCAGAAGTCGGGCGAGCGCGGCGACCAGTACGTCAAGCTCAAGGTCGTGCTGCCCGAAAAGCCGGACGCCGAGCTGCAGCGCTTCATGGAGAGCTGGGGCAAGGAGCACGGCTACGACCCGCGCAAGAAGGCCGGCCTGGCGTAGGGGGCTGGACGTTGGTCGCCGTGACGCATCAGGTCGAGCGCGACGCGCTCTAGGGGGAACCATGGCGCTGCTGTCGCTCGTCGAGGTCATCACCGCGATCCGCGAAGAGGGGATCGAGATCCAGCAGACCGAGGTCGAGGGCTTCATCCAGCAGTCCTGGGTGATCCCGCTGCATGAGGAAGGCGGCTACTTCTTCGACGAGGCCGACAAGGCGCGGATCGAGCTGATCTGCGAGCTGCGCCGCGACATGGCGATCAACGACGAGGCCGTGCCGGTGATCCTCAACCTGCTCGACCAGCTCTACGGCCTGCGCCGCACGCTCGGCGAGATCCGCGAGGCGGTGCGCGAGCTGCCGCCGGACTGGCGCGCCGCCTTCGAGAAGCGCCTCACCGAGTCGCTCGGCGAGTGACCCCGGCCCGGAGCATCCGTCGCTTCAGTCGGCAGCCCCCGCCTCCTCCTCCGCATCGAGCCTGACCGGCGCCGCCTTCCCGGCCGGGCGCAGCCGGGCCGTGCTCTCCATCAGGTCCGGATCGTCGAGCAGGCTGGCGAGGCTGGCCGAGCGGTAGCGGCCGAGCGCGCCGTCCATCGCCTCGATCACCCGGCGCGACGCCTCCGGCCAGGCGACGCTGGCCCGCAGGCGCAGGCCCAGCACCTCGAGCAGGCTGTCGAGGTCGACCTTGGCGAGGTCGCGGGCGAGCAGCAGGCGGTCGCTGTCGCTGCGCTGGATCAGGTGTGCCCGGCGCAGGCGCGACAGGCATTCGTCGAGCTCGGCGGGCGTCACCGGCAGGCTGCGCAGCAGGCGGCCGTGGCGCACCGTGCTGCCGTCGCGGTGCGCCTCGCCGAGCCGGCAGAGGATCGCCAGCGCCAGCACGAGGCGCGTCGCCGCCCGCTCGCTGCCGCCGTCCCGGCGCGCAGTGACGCGCCATTCGGGCAGCATCGCGGTGATCTCGGCGCCGAGCAGCACGATGACCCAGAAGGCGTACATCCAGAGCAGGAAGATCGGGATCGCCGCGAGCGCGCCGTAGATCAGCGCGTAGGACGAGAAGTTGGCGATGTAGAGACCGAACAGCGCCTTCAGCCCTTCCAGGGCGACCGCGGCGGCGAAGCCGCCGACCAGGGCGTCGCGCAGCGCCACCGTCCGGTTCGGCACGATGAAATAGACCAGCACGAAGCCGACGGCCGCGAGCAGGATCGAGATCAGCCGCGAGAAGGCGACGAAATCGCTGCCGATGACCTGCACGGTCGCGCTCTGGGCCAGCGCGAAGGCGTAGCTCGAGACGGTCAGCGAGGCGCCGATCAGCAGCGGCCCCATGGTCAGGAGCGCCCAGTAGACCAGGAAGCGGCTGGCCAGCGGCCGCTGCTGGGTGATGCGCCAGACCGTGTTGAGCGCGCCGTTGATCGCCGAGAGCAGCAGCAGGGCCGTGACCGCCAGGCCGATCACGCCGGCCGCGGTCATGTTCGTCGCGTTGTCGAGGAAGCTCTGGATCTGCGCCGCCGCGGCCGCGGCCTGGTCGGCCGGCAGGATGTCGAAGATCGCGCCGCGCAGGCGCTCGCGGGCCTGGTCGAAGGCCGGGAAGGCAGCCAGCACCGACAGGGCGATCGCCAGCATCGGCACCAGGGCGAGCAGCGAGGTGTAGCTCAGGCTGGCCGCGAGGCCGGTCAGGTTGTCGCGCAGGCAACGCCGCCCGAGGAAGCTGGCGAAGCCGCCCGACCGCTTCCAGACGGCGCTGAGCCGGGACGCCAGAGCCTTGCCTTCGGTCATCTATCGGGCCCTCCTCGCCGAGTCCGACTCTGTCGTGCCGGACCGTCCCGTTCAACCCGTCGGCGAGGCGCAGACCGCGGCCCGGTGCGGTTTGACCGCCCTCCGGGTTGGTGTAGGATGCGCCCCCGCCGGCCGTTCTCCAGCGCCCCCCGAGACAAGCAGCGACAAGTCGAGACCAACATATGAGCCATCCTGACGCCCTCATGTCCGGCAAGCGCGGCCTGATCATGGGGGTGGCCAACGACCGTTCCATCGCCTGGGGCATCGCCAAGACCCTGCACGAGCACGGTGCCGAGCTCGCCTTCACCTTCCAGGGCGAAGCGCTGGAGAAGCGGGTGCGCCCCCTCGCCGACTCGGTCGGCAGCGAGATCGTGCTGCCCTGCGACGTCACCGACGACGCCTCGATCGATGCGGTCTTCGAGGCGATCGGGGAACGCTGGGGCCGGCTCGACTATCTGGTCCATGCCATCGCCTACGCGGACAAGGACGAGCTGAAGGGCAAGTTCCTGCGCACCACCCGCGCCAACTTCGTCCGCTCGCTCGACATCTCCTGCTACTCGTTCACCGCCGTCGCCCAGCGCGCGGTGCCGCTGATGGCCGACGGCGGCAGCCTGCTGACCCTGACCTACTACGGCGCCGAGCGGGTCATGCCGCACTACAACGTCATGGGCGTCGCCAAGGCGGCGCTCGAGGCCTCGGTGCGCTACCTCGCGGCCGACCTCGGCGAGCAGGGCATCCGGGTCAACGCGATCTCGGCCGGCCCGATCAAGACGCTGGCCGCCTCCGGCATCGGCGACTTCCGCTACATTCTCAAGTGGAACGAGTACAACTCGCCCCTGCGCCGCAACGTCAGCCTCGACCAGGTCGGCGGCTCCGCGCTCTACCTGCTCTCCGACCTCTCGGCGGGCGTCACCGGCGAGGTGCACCACGTCGATTCGGGCTACCACACCGTCGGCATGATGGCGGTCGACGCCGCCGCCCAGGTGCGCGAGCTGCTCGAAGGCTTCAAGACCCAGGGTTGACCGCCGTGCCGGGCAACGCCTCCTCCCAGGCCTGACGGCCATGCCGGGAAACGCCTTCGGCCAAGCCTTCCGCTTCGAAACCTGGGGCGAGAGCCACGGCGCCGCGATCGGCTGCGTCGTCGACGGCGTGCCGCCGCTGATCCCGCTCGCCGAGCCGGACCTGCAGGTCTGGCTCGACAAGCGCCGGCCGGGCCAGTCGCGCTTCACCACCCAGCGCCGCGAGCCCGACCAGGTGCGCATCCTCTCGGGCGTCTTCGAGGGCCGGACGACCGGCACGCCGATCGCCCTGATGATCGAGAACCAGGACCAGCGCTCCAAGGACTACGGCGAGATCGCCGGGAAGTTCCGTCCGGGCCACGCCGACTACAGCTACTGGAAGAAGTACGGCATCCGCGACTACCGCGGCGGCGGCCGCTCCAGCGCCCGCGAGACGGCGATGCGCGTCGCCGCGGGCGGCGTCGCCCGCAAGGTGCTCGACGCCGTGCTCGGCCCCGGCGCCGTCACGATCCGCGGCGCCCTGGTGCAGATCGGCCGCCACCGGGTCAGCCGCGACAACTGGGACTGGGCGGCGGTCGAGGACAATCCCTTCTTCTGCCCCGACCGCCAGGCCGCCCAGAGCTGGGAGGGCGTGCTCGACGCGACCCGCAAGGCCGGCTCCTCGCTCGGCGCGGTCGTCGAGGTCGTCGCCGAGGGCGTGCCGCCGGGCCTCGGCGAGCCGATCTACGACAAGCTCGACGCCGACCTCGCCAAGGCGATGATGTCGATCAATGCCGTCAAGGCGGTCGAGATCGGCGCCGGCTTCGCGGCCGCCGAGCTCAGCGGCGAGGAGAACGCCGACGAGATGCGCATGGTCGACGGCAAGGTCGCCTTCCTGTCGAACCAGGCCGGCGGCGTGCTCGGCGGCATCTCCAGCGGCCAGGACATCGTCGTGCGCTTCGCCGTCAAGCCGACCTCCTCGATCCTGATGCCGCGGCGCACGATCGACCTGGAGGGCAACGAGACCGAGATCGTCACCAAGGGCCGCCACGACCCCTGCGTCGGCATCCGCGCGGTGCCGGTCGGCGAGGCCATGATGGCGCTCGTGCTGGCCGACCACCTGCTGCGCCAGCGCGCGCAGACCGGCAGGGTCTGAGACGGTGCCGCAGCTCGAGCTGCGCCCCGTCGCGCCCGAGGACATCGGCCGCCTGACCGTCCTGCTGATGGAGACCTACGCCTTCTACGGCGACCCCGAGCCGATCCCGGCAAGCGAGGTGGCCGGGCGCCTGCGCCGCTACCTCGGTGCCCAGCCGGGCTACGAGGCGGTGCTCGCCTCCAGCGAGGGCGTCGACATCGGCTACGCCATCTATGCCCCGGTGTTCTGGACCAGCGACTGCCGCATCGCGCTGTTCCTCAAGGAGATCTTCGTGCTGGAGCGCTGGCGCAACCGCGGCGTCGGGCGCGACCTGATGCGCTGCCTCGCGCGCATCGCCCGGCAGCGCGACTGGCCGCGCATCGTCTGGACCGTCGACCGCCGTAACCGCCCTGCCCTGCGCTTCTACCGCACCATCGTCGGCGCCCGCGAGGTCAACAAGGACGTCTACGTGGTCAGCGGCGAGAGCCTGCGCCGGCTGGCGGACTAGGCGCTCACGGTCTCCGGAACCCGGCGACCAGCTCCAGGTGCGCCGTCCAGGGGAACTGGTCGACGGGGACAATCCGCTCCAGCCGGTAGCCGCCCTCGACCAGGATGCGGGCGTCGCGGGCGAAGCTCACGGGATTGCAGGAGACGGCGACGATCCGCGGCACGGCGCTGGCCGCCAGGTGCTGGGCCTGCTCGCGGGCACCGGCGCGCGGCGGGTCGAAGACGACGGCGTCGAAGCCGGCCAGCTCCTCGGGCCGGAGCGGCTGGCGCGCGAGGTCGCGCGAGGCGATGTCGAGCGGCCCGGCCAGGCCGCCGTGGCGCGCCGCCGTCCAGAGCGCGGCCAGGGACGGCTCGTCGCCCTCGACCGCCAGCACGCCGGACGCCTTCGCGAGCAGCGCGAAGGAGAAGGTGCCGCAGCCGCAGAAGAGGTCGGCGACGCGCCCCAGCGCCTCCGGGAGGGCGCCGAGCACGGCGTCGCGCAGCGCCGCCTCGCCCTCCGCGCTGGGCTGCACGAAGCCGCCCGGCGGCGGCGTCACCGGCACGTCCTTGCCCGGCGCCCGGAAGGTCAGCAGCGGCGGCCGGCGCAGGCACAGCGGCTCAGGCTCCGTCTCGCCCTTGGCCTGGGCCGAGAGCCGCGCCACGTCCTGCGCCTCGGCGAAGGCCGTCGCCGCCTGGCGGCCCGCGAGATCCGGCGCCCTGGGCAGGGTCAGCAGCAGGTCGCAGCCGTTCTCGGTCAGGGTGACCATGACCTCGCCGCTCTCGCCGTCGCGCAGCAGGACCGCGAGCAGCTCCCGCAGGGGCGCCAGCAGGGCGAAGATCTCCGGGCGCAGCACGTGGCACTCGGACAGGTCGACGACCCGGTGGCTCATGCGCTCGTGGAAGCCGAGCAGCGCGCGCCGGCCGAGGCGGAGCGCCGCCAGGCTGGCGCGCCGCCGGCTGCACGGCGGCACCCGGACCAGGGGAGCCACCTCCGCCGCCTCGAGCTGCTGGCGCGCCAGGGCGTCGAGCACCAGGCCGCGCTTCCACTCGGCATAGAGGCCGTCGTCGAGCTGCTGCAGCTGGCAGGCGCCGCAGGGCCCGAAGTGGCCGCAGACCGGGTCCTGCCGCCCCGGCCCCTCCTCGATCAGCTCGACCGGCTCGCCGCGCCAGCCGCCGGCCTTCTCGCTGGTCAGCTTGACCTTGAGCCGGTCGCCGACCACGGTCTGGGCGACGAACACGGGGCTGCCCTGCCAGGTCGCGACGCCGTCGCCGCGGCCGCCCAGTCCCTCGATCGTCACCTCGACCTGCCGGCCGCCGCCCGGCCTCGCGTGCCTGCGCATGCTGTTTCGCGATCCTGTCATTCCCGGAGGCCATGCTAGTAGCCTACGGGACCGCCGGCGCGCTACCGATTGCTGGCCGACGACAACGAAAGGGAGAAGAGCCCGTGCCGCAGCCCGACCACGTGATGAAGCTACCGGTGCCCGACGAGGCCGGCCTGGACGACGACATCCGGAAGTACTTCCAGGTCTGCCGCGACAAGCTGGGCCTGGTGCCCAACGTGCTGGCCGCCTACGCGATCCGGCCGGAGAAGCTGCGCGCCTTCGGCAAGATGTACAACGACCTGATGCTCGGCGAGTCGGGCCTGTCCAAGCTGGAGCGCGAGATGGTCGCGGTCGTCGTCTCCTCGGTCAACCGCTGCTACTACTGCCTGGTCGCCCACGGCGCCGCGGTGCGCGAGCTGTCCGGCGACCCTCAGCTCGGCGAGATGATGGTGATGAACTACCGGGTGGCCGAGCTGTCGGCGCGCCAGCGCGGCCTGCTCGACTTCGCCTGGAAGCTGACCGAGACGCCGCAGCTGGTCGGCGACCCCGACCGCCAGGCGCTGCGCGACCTCGGCTTCGGCGAGGAGGACATCTTCGACCTCTGCAACGTGGTCGGCTTCTTCAACATGTCGAACCGCGTCGCCGCCGGCGTCGACATGATGCCGAACCCCGAGTACCACGGCATGGCCAGAGGCGAGGAATAGGACCTTCCGATGCGGCTGCTGCTGTTCCTGCTGAAGTGCGTCGTCGGCATCCTGGCGACGCTCGGCCTGCTGGTCGTGGCGGTCGCGCTGGTGCTCGGCCTCGCCTGGCGCAACGTCGAGTCCTGGAAGAGCGCCGAGGTCGGGCAGCCGGACAACGCCGTGCTGGTGCTCGACCTCGCCAAGGGCCTGACCGACGGCCCGCCCGGCCCGGCCGCGACCTTCGGCGGCCTGACCGGCGAGACCAACCTGCGCCGGCTGGTGCTCGGCCTGGAGGCGGCGGCCGACGACCCCCGCGTCGGCGGCCTGCTGCTGCGGCTCGGCGCGGGCGAGCTGTCGATGGCGCGCGCCCAGCAGCTGCGCCGGGCCGTGCTCGCCTTCCGCAAGAGCGGCAAGCCGGTCCAGGCCTTCGCGGCCTCGTTCGGCGAGGGCGGCGACGGCACGCTGCACTACTACCTGGCGGCGGCCGCCGACCGGATCACGCTGCAGCCTTCGGGCAACCTCGACCTGGTCGGCTTCACCCTGGACCAGCCCTATGCCCGCGCCCTGCTCGACGAATGGGACGTCAAGGCGCGGATCTATCGCCGCGAGGAGTACAAGGGCGCGGCCGAGCCGCTGACCTTCGAGGAGATGACTCAGCCGGTCCGCGAGAACCTGCAGGGCCTGCTCGATTCCTGGCTGGGGCAGCTGACTGCCGACGTCGCCAGGGACCGCGGCCTGACCCAGGCGGCGGTGCGCGGCCTGGTCGACGGCGGTCCCTACCTGCCGGCCGAGGCGCTGAAGGACAGGCTGGTCGACGCCCTCGGCTACCGCGACGAGGCCGAGGCCGCGATCCTGAAGGCGGCCGGCTCCGGCGCCGAGCTCGAGCCGGTCCGGGACTACCTGTCGGCGCGCGGCGACGGCGGCAGCGAGGACGGCCTGCCGCGCATCGCGGTGATCTACGGCCAGGGCCCGGTGACCCTGGGCGAGAGCGGCGACGGCAGCCCCTTCGGCGGCCTCTCGATGGGCGCCGACACGGTCTCCGAGGCGTTCCGCGAGGCGGCCGCCGATCCGACGGTGCGCGCGATCCTGTTCCGGGTCGACAGCCCGGGCGGTTCCTACGCCGCCTCCGACACGATCTGGCGGGCGGTGCGCCAGGCGAAGGAGGCCGGCAAGCCGGTCGTCGTCTCGATGGGCGCGCTGGCCGCGAGCGGCGGCTACTTCGTCTCGGCCGCCGCCGACCGCATCATCGCCGAGCCGGGCACGATCACCGGCTCGATCGGCGTGGTCTCGGGCAAGATCCTGACCGCCGGGCTGTGGCACGACCTCGGCGTCAACTGGAGCGGCGTCCAGGCCGGCGCCAACGCCGGCTTCTGGGACTCGACCCGGGACTTCACGCCCCAGCAGTGGGCGCGCTTCACCGGCTTCGTCGACGCCGCCTACGCGGACTTCGTCGGCAAGGTCGCGAGCGGCCGCAAGCTGAGCGTCGCCGAGGCCGAGGCGGTCGCCGGCGGCCGGGTCTGGAGCGGCGCCGACGCCGCCCAGCACGGCCTGGTCGACGGCCTGGGCGGCTACCGCGCGGCGATCGATGCGGCCCGCGAGCTGGCCGGCCTGCCCAGGGATTCCGAGGTCGCGCTGGTCGACTACCCGAAGGCCGGCAACCGGCTGGAGCGGCTGCTGCGCCGCTTCCTCTCCGACAGCCTGCTGGCGACCCGCGTCGCCGGCCTGCTGCGCGCCAGCGGCCTGCTGCCGCCGCTGACCCAGGCCGCGGGCGAGGCGCAGCTGCTGAGCCAGGACCCGCGCGCGAACCTGCTGCGCGCGGTCAGGTGACCTCCTAGGGCAGCTCGGCGGCGAGCAGGTACTCGACGTTGCCCTCCGGGCCGGCGATCGGGCTCTCGGTCAGGTCCGTGACCCGCCAGCCGGGCTGCGCCTCCAGCCAGGCGACGACCTGCTCGCAGGCCCGGCGCCGCGCCGCGGGGTCGCGCACCACCCCGCGCCTGTCGACGGCGCCGGGGCCGAGCTCGAACTGCGGCTTGACCAGCGCGACCAGCCGGCCACCCGGCCGGACCAGGGCGAGGGCCGCCGGCAGCAGCGTCTCCAGGGAGATGAAGCTGGCGTCGCAGACCAGCAGGGCCGGCGCCTCGGGCACCAGCTCGGCGCTCAGCGCCCGGCCGTTGACCCCTTCCAGCGAGACGACGCGCGGGTCCTCGGCGAGGCGCGGGTGCAGCTGGCCGTGGCCGACGTCGACGGCGTAGACACGCTCGGCGCCGCGCTGCAGCAGCACGTCGGTGAAGCCGCCGGTCGAGGCGCCGAGGTCCAGGCAGACCAGGCCGGCCGGGTCGATGTGGAAGTGCTCGAGGCCGTGGGCCAGCTTGACCCCGCCGCGCGAGACCCAGGGGTGGTCGCGGCCGGTGACCGCGAGCGGCGCATCGGCGGCGAGCAGCTGGCCCGGCTTGGCGACCGGCCGGCCGGCGCTCTCGACCAGGCCGGCCTCGATCAGCGCCTGGGCCCGCGCCCGGCTCTCGGCCAAGCCGCGCTCGACGAGCAGGCGGTCGGCGCGCTGGCGCATCTGGCGGGCTCCCGGTCACGGCGATCCGCGGAGCCTAGCCGGGATTCGCCGGGCCGCAAGCCCGGTCGCTAGGTCTCCGTGCGGGCGGCGCGCGACGGCAGGGCGCTGAGGCGGTGCCGGTCGAGCAGGCCGAGCCGGCGGCGCAGCGAGAAGCGGGTGGTCAGGGCGGCGGCGACCACGGCCAGGCCCAGCGCCAGGCCGTACCAGACGCCGATGCCGCCGAGCCCGGCCTCGAAGGCCAGCAGGTAGGCGGCGACGAAGCCGATGCCCCAGTAGCCGGTCATCGCCAGGGCCATCGGCCAGGCGGTGTCGCAGAGCCCGCGCAGCGAGCAGGACATTACCGCCTGGGCACCGTCGAAGATCTGGAACAGCGCGGCGACGACGAGGAAGCTGACGGCCAGATTGAAGACCGGCAGGAGCTGCGGGTCGCCGGGGTCGACGATGAGGCTGACGACGGCGCCGGGCGCCAGCCACATCAGGGTCGCCGTGCAGGCCATGAAGCCGCAGCCGAGCGCCGCAGCCACCCAGGCCGCCCGGCGCACGCCCTCGACGTCGCGGGCGCCGAAATGCTGGCCGACCCGAACCTGCCCGGCCTGGCCGACGCCGAGCGGGATCATGAAGGCGACGGCGGTGATCTGCAGCGCCACGGCATGAGCGGCGACGTTGAGCGTGCCGAGCCGCAGCATCAGCAGCTGCGCCGAAAGGAACAGGCCGCTTTCGGCGACGACCGTCACGCCGACCGGCAGGCCGACCCGCCAGACCTCGAGGTAGCGCTGCCAGTCCGGCCTGGTGAAGCGGGCGAAGACGTGGAAGCGGCGGAACTGCCGGTCGCGCAGCACGAAGGTCGCCAGGGTCAGGAACAGGCCGACGTGGACCGCCGCCGTCGCGCCGGCGGCGCCGGCGACGCCGAGCGCGGGGAAGCCGAGATGGCCGAAGATCAGCAGGTAGTCGAGCAGCCCGTTGATCAGCGCGCCGCCGATCAGCGCGACCATCACGATCTTCGGGCGCGACAGCGCGGAGACGAAGTAGCGCAGCACCAGGAAGCCGAGCGAGAAGGGGATGCCCCAGACGATGGTGTGCAGGTAGGTCCGGGCATGGTCGACGACCGCGCCGTCGCGGCCGGCCCAGAGCAGCAGGTGATGGCCGTTCCAGATCAGCGCCATGGCCGGCAGCGCCAGCGTCAGGGCGACCCAGAAGGCCTGGCGCACGCTGCGGCGCACGCCACGGTAGTCGCGCGCGCCGTAGGCCTGGGCGACCAGCGAGGCGCTGGCGATCAGGATGCCGAGACAGAACAGCCAGACGTTGAAGTAGACGGCGAAGCCGAGCGAGCCGGCGGCCATGTAGTCCGGGCCGAGCCGCGCCAGCATGATCACGTCGGTGGTCTGCATGGCGATCAGGCCGAGCTGGCTGCAGACGATCGGCAGGGCGAGCCCGACCATGGCCCGCGCCTCCTCCAGCCACAGGCCGAGGCTGCCGGCTGCGTAGGCAGCCCGCTCCGGCCCGATCGGTCTCGACGAAGCGATGATCCCCATGACGCGCGCCACTATGCGCGTTTTGAGGGCAGTGGCAAGAGGAGAACGACTAAATCAAGGTTGCGGACGGACCGACCGGCTCACCCTGCGGACAGGGCCTGCCTCCGGCGGCTCAGGCGCGCGCCGGGCGGGTCGCGTCGGCGTCGTTGTAGCCGAGGGCGGTCAGGGCGGTCACCACCATGTCGGGTGCGCCGAGGCCGGCCCAGGCGATCTGCTCGTCCTGCTTGCCGTGGTCGATGAAGCGGTCCGGCAGATACATCGGCCGGAACTTCAGGCCGTGGTCGAGCAGGCCCTGGCCCGCCAGCTCCTGCAGGACCTGGCTGGCGAAGCCGCCGACCGAGCCCTCCTCGATGGTGATCAGCACCTCGTGCTCCGCGGCCAGGCGCCGCACCAGGTCGCTGTCGAGCGGCTTGGCGAAGCGGGCGTCGGCGACGGTCGTCGACAGGCCCTTGGCCCCGAGCTCCTCGGCGGCCTTGAGGGCGTCCGTGAGGCGCGTGCCGTAGGACAGGATGGCGATCTTGGTGCCTTCCTTGAGGATCCGGCCCTTGCCGATCTCGAGCGGCGCGCCGTGCTTCGGCAGCTCGAGGCCGAGGCCCTCGCCGCGCGGATAGCGCAGCGCCGAGGGCCGGTCGTCGATGGCGACCTGGGTCGCCACCATGTTGACCAGCTCGGCCTCGTCGGCGGGCGCCATCAGCACGAAGCCCGGCAGGCAGCCCAGGTAGGCGATGTCGTAGGCGCCCTGGTGGGTCACGCCGTCGGCGCCGACCATGCCGGCGCGGTCGAGCACGAAGCGCACCGGCAGCTGCTGGATCGCGACGTCGTGGACGACCTGGTCGTAGGCGCGCTGCAGGAAGGTCGAGTAGATCGCCGCGAAGGGCTTCATGCCCTCGCAGGCGAGGCCGGCGCAGAAGGTCACGCCGTGCTGCTCGGCGATGCCGACGTCGAAGGTGCGCTCGGGAAAGCGCTCGCCGAACTTGTTGAGGCCGGTGCCCGACGGCATCGCCGCGGTCACCGCGACGATCCGGTCGTCGCGCTCGGCCTCGTCGATCAGCGCATCGGCGAAGACCGAGGTGTACTGCGGCGCGCTCGGCGTCGGCTTGGCCTGCTTGCCGGTCACGACGTCGAACTTGACGACGCCGTGATACTTGTCGGCGGCCTTCTCGGCCGGGCCGTAGCCCTTGCCCTTCTGGGTCACGGCGTGGATCAGCACCGGCCCTTCGTAGTCGCCGTCGCGGACGTTCTTGAGCACCGGCAGCAGGTGGTCGAGGTTGTGGCCGTCGATCGGGCCGACGTAGAAGAATCCCAGCTCCTCGAACAGCGTCCCGCCGGTCAGCAGGCCGCGGGCGTACTCCTCGGCGCGCTCGGCGGCCTTGCGGAAGGGCCGCGGGAAGCGCTCGGCCATGTGCTTGCCGAGATGGCGCACCGACTGGTAGGGCTTCGAGGAGATCAGCTGCGACAGATAGGCGCTCATCGCGCCGACCGGCGGCGCGATCGACATGTCGTTGTCGTTCAGGACGACGATCAGCCGCGACTTGCGCGCGCCGGCGTTGTTCATCGCCTCGTAGGCCATGCCGGCCGACATCGCGCCGTCGCCGATCACGGAGACGACGTTGAAGTCCTCGCCCTTGAGGTCGCGCGCCACGGCGTAGCCGAGTCCGGCGGAGATCGAGGTCGAGGAGTGCGCCGCGCCGAAGGGGTCGTACTCGCTCTCGCGGCGGCTGGTGAAGCCGGACAGGCCGCCCGACTGGCGCAGGGTGCGGATGCGGTCGCGCCGGCCGGTCAGGATCTTGTGCGGATAGCACTGATGCCCGACGTCCCAGATCAGCTTGTCGCGCGGCGTGTCGAAGACGTAGTGGATCGCCACCGTCAGCTCGACGACCCCGAGCCCGGCGCCGAGGTGGCCGCCGGTCACCGACACCGCCTCGACCAGCTCCGAACGCAGCTCGTCGGCAACTTGCCGGAGCTGGTCTTCGGGCAGGGAGCGCAATTGGTCGGGAGTGGACACGCGGTCCAGAAGAGGGGTCTTGCTCCCTTGATCAGCCATATCGCCTATCCGTAAAGTTCCAATACAGGTTGGCCCCGCGCGCACCCCTCAGAAAGCGCGACAGAGCGTCCCAGGTCACGACCGCCGCGCGAGCACGAAATCGATCGTACGGCGCAGAGCATCGGCATTCTCACCGAAAGAATCAAGGCGGCACCGCGCCTTGTCGGCGAGTTCCGCGGCCCGCCGGCGCGCCCCGTCGACCCCGAGATGGACGACGAAAGTCGCCTTGCCGAGATCGGCGTCCTGCTGCGCCGGCTTGCCGAGTTCCTCGGTCGTGCCCTCGACGTCGAGCAGGTCGTCGACGATCTGGAAGGCCAGGCCGAGCAGGCGGGCGTAGTCGACCAGCGCGGCCGTCTGCTCCGGCGACGCCTCGCCGAGCAGGGCGCCGGCCTCGCAGGCATAGGCGATCAGCGCGCCGGTCTTGAGCGCCTGCAGCCGCTCGATGCCGGCGAGGTCGAGGCCGTGGCGCTCGGCCGAGAGGTCGATCGCCTGGCCGCCGACCATGCCCTCGGAGCCGGCGGCACGCGCCAGCCCGGCGACCAGCCGGCAGCGCACGGCCGGGTCGGGGTGGGTCGCCGGATCGGCGAGCACGCCGAAAGCCTCGGTCAGCAGGGCGTCGCCGGCCAGCACCGCCGTCGCGTCGTCGTAGGCCTTGTGGACCGTCGGCTGGCCGCGCCTGAGGTCGGAGTCGTCCATCGCCGGCAGGTCGTCGTGGACCAGCGAGTAGCAGTGCACCATCTCCAGCGCGACGCCGGCGCGCAGGGAGCGCTCCCGCGGCACGCCGAACAGGTCGGCCGAGCCGACCAGCAGGAAGGGCCTGAGCCGCTTGCCGCCGTTCAGCGAGCCGTGCCGCATGGCGGCGCGCAGCCGGCCGATCGGCCCGGCGGCGTCCGGCATCAGCTCGGCGAGCATCGTCTCGACGGCGCCGGCGACCTCCGCCAGCGCCTTCTTCAGTTCGGCCTCCGTCATTCCCCTGGGAACCCCTATTCCTTGTCGAAGGGCTCGGTGCGAGCCGTGCCGTCCGGGGCGAGGCCGATGCGCTCGATCTTGGCCTGCGCCTCCTTGAGCTTGGCCTCGCAGTGCGCCTTCAGGCGGGCGCCGCGCTCGTAGGCCTCGATGGCGTCGTCGAGCCGCCCCTCGCCGCGCTCGAGCCGACCGACGATCTGCTTCAGCTCCTCGAGCGCCTCCTCGAAGGACAGCTCGGCGACCTCGCGCGGCGCCTGGTTCGCATCAGCCATGACCTCGTCCACCCCTTGCTCTTCCCGTCCCCGACCCGGCCCGCACCGCCCGCGCCGTCAGGCCGCCGCCATCAGCGCGCGGACGTGGGCCGCGGCACTGCTCGCCAGCGCGTCCAGGTCATAGCCGCCTTCGAGCGCCGATACCACCCGGCCTCGACAGGCGTGGTCGGCGATCCGGCAGACCTCCCCGGTGATCCAGGCGAAGTCGTCGTCCTCGAAAGCGAGCCCGGCCAGGGGATCGCCCTTGTGGGCGTCGAAGCCCGCCGAGATCAGGATCAGCTGCGGCTCGAAGGCGGCGAGACGCGGCAGGATGCGCTCGCCCATGGCCCGGCGAAAAACCGTGGAGCCGCTGCCTGGCGCAAGCGGCACGTTGAGCACGTTGTTGTGAGCGCCGCGCTCGGCCGCGCTGCCGGTGCCCGGATAGAGCGGCATCTGGTGCGTCGAGGCGAACAGCAGGTCCTGGTCGTCCCAGAAGGCCGCCTGGGTGCCGTTGCCGTGATGCACGTCGAAATCGACCACGGCGATGCGCTGCAGCCGGTGCGCCTCGCGGCCGTGGAACGCGCCGAGCGCGATGTTGGAGAACAGGCAGAAGCCCATCGCCCGCTCGGGCTCGGCGTGATGGCCCGGCGGCCGCACGGCGCAGAAGGCGTTGTCGGCCTCGCCGGCCATCACGGCGTCGACCGCCGCGCAGACCGCCCCGGCGGCGCGCAGGGCGGCCTCGCCGGAGCCGGGCGAGACGCTGGTGTCGCCGTCGAGCGCGGCATGGCCCTCGGCGGGGATCGCGGCGAGCACGGCGTCGACGTAGTCGGCCGGATGCAGCCGCTCCAGCTGCGCCCGCGTCGCCTGCGGCGCCTCGCGCCACTGCAGCGCGGCGAACTCCGGTGCCGACAGCGCGTCGAGCACGGCCTTCAGGCGCGCCGGCGATTCCGGGTGGAAGTGGCCGGGATCGTGCAGGCCGCAGGCCGGGTGGGTGAAGAGGAGGGTACTCACGGACGTCGGCTCCCACGGGGCGGCACCGGGCTGTGCGCCCCGAGCCCCTTCCTAGACCAGCGCGGCGCCCTCAGCCAAGCCCCGCCGCCGCATGCCGGCGCTAGCGCGGGCCGGGCGCCGGGGCCTGGCCGGGTCCCTGGCCGGGTCCCTGGGGCTGGCCGAGCATGCGCACGCGGATGTTGAAGGCGACGGTGATGCGCTCGCCGGAGCCGTGGAAGGGATTGACGTAGTGGTAGAGCCAGCTGGGAAAGATCACCAGCATGCCCGGCTCCGGGTCGATCACGTAGCTGCCGCCGAACGGCCGGCCCGGCAGCTCGACAGCGTCGACGCCGAAGCGCGGGTCCAGGAACTCGATCTGGCCGTTGCCCGGCACGTCCGCCCGGCGCTCGCCCAGGCTGACGTAGTAGACGCCGGACCAGGAACAGCCGATGTGGTTGTGCAGCTTGTTGTAGCCGCCGTCGCGCAGGACGTTGGCCCAGGCGTCGCCGTCCAGGTCGAAGCGCAGGCCGCGCGCGTCGCCGCCGTAGGTCGTCTCGGTCAGGCGCTGGACGCCGTGGGTGATCCAGCCCTTGAGGGCCTCGATCTCGCGTCCGGGCCAGTTGAGCAGGTCGTCGCGCGAATGCCAGCCGCCGACGTTCGAGCGCAGCACGCCGGGATCGTCGCGCTCGCGCTGCAGGATCAGTTCGCGCAGGCCCGGGTTGACCTGCTCGGCGCCGGGCATCTGCGCCTTCAGCATCGGTGTCGGGAAGGCCAGCAGGAGGTCCTGGCTGATCTGGTAGTGGAGCGCCATGCCGTCTTCTCCGTCGTGCGGGACCGTGTGGCGGCGAATCCCTTTGCCGCCCGTGTTGCACCTTGCTACCTACCGGGCCGTGAAGGGATGAGGCAATGGGATCGAAGCCAGGACCAGCCGAGGCCGAGCGGCAGGCGGCGGCACCGGCCGCGCGCGGCGGCATCCTGCCGCGCCAGGCGATCGCCGAGCTGATCGCGGACGGCGAGATCCGCGGCGCGGGCGATCTCGCCGAGCTGGTGCAGCCCGCCAGCCTGGACCTGCGACTCGGCGCCAGGGCCCATCGCCTGCGCGCCAGCTTCCTGCCCGGCCGTGGCCGCACGGTCGCCGAGCGCATCGAGCAGTTCTCGATGCACGAGGTCGACCTGACCGGCGGCGCGTTGCTCGAGGTCGGCTGCGTCTACATCGTGCCGCTGATGGAGCGCCTGGCGCTCGGATCGCAGGTCTCGGGCCTCGCCAACCCGAAGTCCTCGACCGGCCGGCTCAACCTCTTCACCCGCCTGATCGTCGACGGCGCCGAGCAGTTCGACGTCGTGCCGGCAGGCTACGAGGGGCCGCTCTATGCCGAGCTCGCGCCGAACGCCTTCTCGGTGCTGGCGAGGAGCGGCGTCCGCCTGAACCAGCTGCGCTTCCGCCGCGGCCGTCCCGGCGTCGCCGACAGCGCCCTGCAGCGCCTGCACCGCGAGGTCGGGCTGGTCGGCGAGGGCGGCGCCGGCGCCGGGGCCGAGGCGGCGCAGATCCGCAAGGGCCTGGTCTTCACCGTCGACCTCGGCGGCCTGGGGCCGGACCGGCTGGCCGGCTTCAAGGCCAAGCGCCACGCCGACGTCATCGACCTCTCGCGGATCGGCCACTACGACCCGGCCGAGTTCTGGGACCCGATCGCTGCGAGCCCGCGGGGCGAGCTGATCCTCGACCCCAACGAGTTCTACATCCTGGCCTCGCGCGAGACCGTGCGCATCCCGCCGGACTACGCCGCCGAGATGGTGCCCTACGACACCCAGATCGGCGAGTTCCGGGTGCACTACGCGGGCTTCTTCGATCCCGGCTTCGGCTGGGATCCGGACAAGGAGGTCGGGACCCGCGCGGTCCTGGAGGTGCGCTCGCACGAGGTGCCGTTCCTGCTGCAGGACGGCCAGCCGGTCGGTCGCCTGGAGTACCACCGCCTGGCGGCGACTCCGGACCGGCTCTACGGCGCCGGCATCGGCTCGCACTACCACGCCCAGTCGCTGACCCTCTCGAAGCACTTCAGGCCCTGGGGCGCGTAGCGGACGCGCCGAGCGTCAGGAGGTCAGCACGACGGAGAGCGCGTCGGACAGCGAGGTCGCGAGCGTCGCGCCGATCTTGCGGCGGTAGCGGCCGGATCGCAGCTCGAGCTCGTCGGCACGGTTGGACAGGAAGCCGGTCTCGACCAGGACGGCCGGAATCGCCGCGGAGCGCAGCACCGCGAAGTCGGCATGGCGGGCCGGATTGTCGAGCAGCCGCATCCGGCTCGCGAGGTCGCCGATCAGGCGCCGCTGCACCGCGCGGGAGAGGTTCAGCGTTTCCCGGCGCGCCAGGTCGAAGAGGATCGAGGCGACGGCGTCGTCGAACTGTCGCAGCTTGACGCCGTAGGCCGCGTCGACGGCGTTCTCGTGGCGCGCCAGGGACGCGGCCAGCTTGTCCGACGCATCGCCCGACAGGGTGTAGACCGACAGCCCGCGGGCCGCCGGCGTCGGCGCCGAGTCGGCATGGATCGAGACGAAGAGGTCGGCCTGGTGCCTCCGGGCGATGGCGACCCGCTCCTCGAGCGACAGGAAGACGTCCTCGCGGCGCGTCAGGTGCACGGAGGCGCCGCTGCGCAGCGCGAGCGCGGTCGCGCAGTGCTCGGCGATGTCCAGGACGACGGCCTTCTCCTCGAGGCCGTTGCGTCCCAGCGCTCCCGGATCGACGCCGCCATGGCCGGGATCGATCACCACCGTCGGCTTGCGGCTGCGCCGGGAGGCGGCGGAAGCGACGCGCATCGGGCAGGCGGCGAACAGCCCGAGAGCTAACAGGCTGCTGGAGAGTCCGCCGATAACCCACCGTCTTTCCATGAATTTTTGT
Source organism: Tistlia consotensis USBA 355 (assembly GCF_900177295.1). Classification (GTDB taxonomy): domain Bacteria; phylum Pseudomonadota; class Alphaproteobacteria; order Kiloniellales; family DSM-21159; genus Tistlia; species Tistlia consotensis. Next base: position 75,202 of record NZ_FWZX01000023.1, on the reverse strand, counting down.
ACGCCGGCGCGCGGCCACATGTCAAGAATCCGGGCCAGCGACTCCCTGCCGCGTCGATCCGGGAGCGCCAGGGGACCGGCTGCCGGCGCCTGCGCGGCGCCGGCCGGCCCGGCTCAGCCGGTCTTGCGGATGACGAAGCGGTAGAGCTCGCCGTCCTGCGCGCTCTCGACCAGCTCGTGGCCGGTGGTCTCGCAGAAGCTGGCGAAGTCCCTGACGGCGCTCGGGTCGGTCGCCTCGACCAGGAGCGTCTCGCCCGGCGCCAGCGGCTTCAGCGCCTTGCGCGCCTTGAGCACCGGCAGCGGGCACTTCAGGCCCCGGGCGTCGAGGCGGTGCTCGCTCACCGGCCGCCCCTCCGGCGGCGCAGGGCGAAGACCAGCAGGGCCGCCCAGCCGGCCATGTAGGACAGGCCGCCGAGCGGCACGACCGCCCCCAGCCAGCGCGGCGCCCCCAGCCCCATGGCGTAGAGCAGGCCGGAGAACAGCAGCAGGCCGGCGAGGAAGCCGACCCCGGCGGCGGCGAGCAGGCGGCTGGGGCGCCGCTCCGCCAGGATGGCCACGCCAAGCAGCGCAACGCTGTGCAGCATGTGGTAGCGCAGCGCGGTATCGATCCAGGCGAGCCGCTCGGCCGGCAGCCCGCCGAGGGCATGGCTGGCGACCGCGCCGAAGGCGACCGCCAGCAACCCGCTCGCCGCGGCGACGGCCAGCCAGGGGCGCCCGCCCGGGCGCATCTCGTCGTCCTCGATCATGATGCCGAGCAAGCTAACCGGGCGGCCGGCGAAAGCAAGGGCCGAAGGCCTCGACACACCAGATACGTGCATCTCGATTCGAGATGCACGAGGACGTTTACGGCGCCCCTACCGAGGCGGCAACTGGGCGAAAACGTTGCCCCATTTATTAACGACGAGCTTTACCCGGAGGCAAATTAGGCCTAGGGTAATTTCAACCATTTGGCGTGGGGGAATTCGGGCGCTGCGGTGCCCGGCGCCGGATGGGGTGGGACGCAGCTGCATTGGGGGGCAACCGTGTCTAGGCAAATGGGCGCGCAGGAGAGCGATTCGGCTCAGCAGGAGCGGGAAGGACCGCACGCCGTCGACATTCACGTCGGCGGCCGGTTGAGACAGCGACGGGTCGGCGTCGGCATGACGCAGGAGCGACTGGCCCGGATCATCGGCATCACGTTCCAGCAGGTCCAGAAATACGAGCGCGGCACGAACCGGATCGTGGCGAGCCGGCTGTACGAGCTGGCGCGCGCGCTGGGCGTGACGGTCGACTACTTCTTCGAGGACATGCCGGACGGCGAGGCCAAGCGCTTCGACTGTCCGGCGACCGCCGGGCCGGAGCTGCCGACGCTGATGGCGGAGCGCGAGACCCTGGTGCTGGTGCGGGCCTACCACCGCATCCTCAACCAGGACGTCCGACGCCGGCTGATCGACCTGGTGAAGTCGCTCGGCCCGTCCTGAGCGGCCGGCGCGCCGCTGCGAAGGCCCTTTCCGACGAGCCGGGCCAGGGCCATCTTCCCTGGTCCATGAAGACCCTGGACCTGCCCGAGAGACCGGAGCCGCGGCCCGACTGCGGCCTGCTGGCCTGCGCGCTCGACGAGCTGGCCCGTCCGGGGCGCGGCGCCGTCTCCCTGCCCTGGCTCGCCCCCGGCCGGCTGGAGCGGCTGCGCCGCGCCGCGGCCCGCCTGCCGTTCCGCCGGGCCCGGGCCCGGGTCGGCGAGGCCGAGCGCACGGTCTTCCAGGATTTCGAGATCACCCTGGACGTGCCGCAGGACGGCCTGCTGCGGCGCTTCGCCGACGAGCTGGAGGCCGACCTCGCGGCGGCCCTGGGACGTCTCGAGCGGCCGCCGCTGGCGCCGCCGACGCTCAACGACATCGCCGTGCAGCGCTACCCGGCCGGCTCGCGCGGCATCTCGCCGCACCGCGATCACCTGCGCTACCGCTCGCTGGTGGTGCTGCTGACCCTGTCGGGCCGGGCCCGCCTGTTCGTCTGCGACGATCGCGCCGGCAGCGGCGCCGAGGAGGTCAGCATCGCCCCCGGCCGCCTGCTGCTGATGCGCGCGCCGGGCTTCGCCGGCAGCGACGAGCGGCCCTTCCACTTCCTGGACGGCGTCTCGGCGCCCCGCTACGGCATCGGCCTGCGCCACGACCGGACCAAGGCGCCCTGATGCTTCCCGAGGGCCGGCCGAGAGTGTAGGAAGCGCCGCCATGCTGCTTTCCGACTTCGATTTCGAGCTGCCCCAGTCCCTGATCGCGCAACAGCCGGTCGAGCCGCGCGACTCGGCGCGCCTGCTGCAGGTCGGCCGGGACGGCCTCGCCGACCGCCGGGTCCGCGACCTGCCCGAGCTGCTGCGCGCCGGCGACCTGCTGGTCGTCAACGACACCCGCGTGCTGCCGGCGCGCCTGACCGGCAAGCGCGGCGAGGCCGGCGTCGAGGTGACGCTGCACAAGGCCGAGGGCCCGGCGCGCTGGCGCGCCTTCGCCCGTCCGGCCAAGCGCCTGAAGCCGGGCGACCGCATCGTCTTCGCCAGCGACGCCGAGGGCGCCTTCGCCGCCGAGGTCGCCGAGAAGCACGAGGGCGGCGAGCTGGCGCTGGTCTTCGAGCGCAGCGGCCCGGCACTGATCGAGGCCCTGGAACGCCACGGCGCGATGCCGCTGCCGCCCTACATCAAGCGACCCAGCGGCGCCGAGGCCGCCGACCGGCGCGCCTATCAGACCGTCTTCGCGCAGCGCAGCGGCGCCGTCGCGGCGCCGACCGCCGGCCTGCACTTCACCGAGCCGCTGCTCGAGGCCCTGGCGGCGCGCGGCATCGAGCGCACGACCCTGACGCTGCACGTCGGCGCCGGCACCTTCCTGCCGGTCAAGCACGAGCGGGTCGAGGAGCACCGGATGCACGCCGAATGGGCCTCCTTGAGCGCCGAGACCGCCGCCGCGGTGGCCCGGACCCGGGCGCGCGGCGGCCGGGTCGTCGCGGTCGGCACGACGGCGCTGCGCACGCTGGAGAGCGCGGCGCGCCCAGGCGCCGGGGCCGGCCTGGTCGAGCCCTTCGAGGGCGAGACCAGCCTGTTCATCCTGCCCGGCTACCGCTTCAAGGCCGTCGACCTGCTGATGACCAACTTCCACCTGCCGCGTTCGACCCTGTTCATGCTGGTCGCCGCCTTCAGCGGCCTCGAGACCATGCGGACGGCCTACGCCCACGCCATCGCCGAGGGCTACCGCTTCTTCTCCTACGGCGACGCCTGCCTGCTGGAGCGCCAGGCGTGAGCGCGCCCGCGACGACGAGCGGAGCGGGCCTGGGATTCGAGCTGTTCGCCCGGGATGGCGCGGCACGGCGCGGCCGCCTGACCACGGCGCACGGCACGGTCGAGACGCCGGCCTTCATGCCGGTCGGCACGGTCGCGACCGTCAAGGGCATGATGCCCGAGCAGGTCGCGGCGACCGGCGCCGAGATCCTGCTCGGCAACACCTACCACCTGATGCTGCGCCCGGGCGCCGAGCGCATCGCGGCCCTGGGCGGCCTGCACCGCTTCATGAACTGGCCGAAGCCGATCCTGACCGATTCCGGCGGCTTCCAGGTCATGAGCCTGGCCTCGCTGCGCCGGCTCGACGAGGACGGCGTCACCTTCAAGTCGCACCTCGACGGCTCGGCCCACCGCCTGACCCCGGAGCGCGCCGTCGAGATCCAGGACCTGCTCGACAGCAACGTCACCATGGTGCTGGACGAATGCACGCCCTTCCCGGCGACCGAGGAGCAGGCGGCGAGCTCGATGCGCCTGTCGATGCGCTGGGCCGAGCGCTGCAAGGCGGCGTTTCGCCTGCGTCCGGGCTACGGCCTGTTCGGCATCGTCCAGGGCGGCGTCTATCCGGCGCTGCGCCATGAATCGGCGGCTGCGCTGCGCGGCATCGGCTTCGACGGCTACGCGATCGGCGGCCTGGCGGTCGGCGAGCCGCCGGAGACCATGCTGGCGGTGCTGCAGGAGACGGCGCCTGCCCTGCCCGCCGAGCGGCCGCGCTACCTGATGGGCGTCGGCCGGCCCCAGGACCTGGTCGAGAGCGTGCGGCGCGGCGTCGACCTCTTCGACTGCGTGCTGCCGACGCGCAGCGGCCGGACCGGCCGCGGCTACACCGCCGACGGCGAGGTCAACATGAAGAACGCGCGGCACCGCGACGACCCGCGGCCGCTCGATGCGGCCTGCGGCTGCCCGCTCTGCAGCGGCTACTCCCGGGCCTACCTGCACCACCTGTTCCGGGCCGGCGAGATGCTCGGCCCGATCCTGCTGACCCTGCACAACCTGACCTTCTACCAGACGCTGATGCGCGGCTTGCGCGGGGCCATCGAGACCGGCAGCCTCGAGGACTTCGCGGCCGCGTTCCACGAGGCCTACGGGCGCGGCGACCTGCCGGAGTACGTGGCGCCGACCCCGGCCTGAACCCATTGCGGCGGGAGGCCATGTCCGAGCTGAAGGCGGCGATCCGCGAGCGGGCCCTGGCCGAGGGCTTCGATGCCGTCGGCTTCGCGCCGGCGACCAGCTCGGAGTCCGCCCGCGCCGCCTTCCGGGACTTCCTGGAGGCCGGCTTCCACGGCGACATGGGCTGGCTGGCCGAGACCGCCGAGCGGCGCTGCGACCCGCGGGCGCTCTGGCCGGAGGCGCGCAGCGTCGTGGTGCTCGGCCAGAACTACGGCCCCGAGAGCGATCCGCTGGCCCTGCTCGGCGAGCCCGAGCTGGCCAGCGTCTCGGTCTACGCCCGCAACCGCGACTACCACGACACGGTCAAGAAGCGGCTGAAGCGCGTCGCCCGCTGGCTCGCCGCGGAGGCCGGCTGCCAGGTCAAGGTCTTCATCGACACCGCGCCGGTGCTGGAGAAGCCGCTGGCCCAGGCCGGCGGCCTGGGCTGGCAGGGCAAGCACAGCAACCTCCTGAGCCGCGACTGGGGCAACTGGCTGTTCCTGGGCGAGATCTTCACCGACCTCGCGCTGCCGCCAGACCCGCCCGAGGCCGACCACTGCGGCCGCTGCCGTCGCTGCCTCGACGCCTGCCCGACCGACGCCTTCCCCGCGCCCTACCGCCTCGATGCCCGGCGCTGCATCTCCTACCTGACGATCGAGCACAGGGGGCCGATCCCGCGGGAGTTCCGGCGGGCGATCGGCAACCGCATCTACGGCTGCGACGACTGCCTGGCGGTCTGCCCCTGGAACAAGTTCGCCCGGACGGCGGCGGAAGCCGACTTCCGGCCGCGCGCCGCGCTCGAGGCCCCGCGCCTGGCCGCGCTCGCCGGCCTCGACGACGCCGCCTTCCGGCAACTCTTCTCCGGCAGCCCGATCAAGCGCATCGGGCTCGCCCGCTTCCTGCGCAACGTGCTGATCGCGATCGGCAATTCCGGGGCGCCCGGCCTGCTGCCCTCGGTGCGCGCCCGCCTCGACGACCCGCAGCCGCTGGTGCGCGGCGCCGCCGCCTGGGCGCTGCGCCGGCTCGCCCCGGAGGCCGAGGCGACGGCCGAGGCCCGGCGCCGGCTCGCGGTCGAGAGCGATGCCGAGGCCAGGGCTGAATGGGCCGGGCCGCCGTAGCGGTCTACCTCGGTTGGGGGGCGGGATAGCAGAGCCAGGTCGCGCGGACCGGCTGGAACAGCGGACAGGGCGCCAGGATCGAATCCTCGCCGACGAACTGCAGCTGCCCCTTGCCCAGGTAGCAGCGCGCCTGGGCGTCCTCGCGCAGCTGCTTGCGGGTGTTGACCAGGCTGCTGTAGCAGAACGAGACCACAATCGGCTGCGGCGCCGGGGTGACGCCGGCGACCAGCGCCCGCTGGGTTGCCCGCTGGATCGGCTGGACCAGCGCCTTCGGCCCCTGCGTCGGGGTCGGATCGGTCGTGCAGCCCGCCAGCAGAGCCGCGAGCGCCAGGACGCCGAGCGCCGGGACCGTCCCCCGCCGCCGGCCGGCCTTTCGGACCTCAGGCAGGGACACGGCCGGACAGGACGTTCTTGATGAACTGGCCGAGGGTGCGCAGCGGAATCGGCTTCTCGACCACGGCGAAGGCACCGAGCTCGCTCTCGTTGGCCTCGCGGACGCGGTTCATGTAGCCGGACATCAGGATGATCTTGGCACGGGAATCCTGCTCGCGCATCCAGCGAAAGGCCTCGACGCCGTCGATCTTCGGCATGTTCATGTCGAGCAGCACTATCTTCGGCTGCATTTCGGTGAAAAGTTTCTTGGCCTCGCCGCCGTCGCAGGCCTCGGCATGGCTGACGCCGAGGCGGTCCAGGAACTCGGCGATTTCCCGCCTTTGGCTCTCATCATCGTCGGCGATGACGACCGCCACCTCGTTCATTGACTGGCTCCCTCGGCGCTCGGCTGCGCGACCTTCTCGATACCGCCATCCTCGATGGCCGGCAAGAGAATCTCGAACTGCGCACCACCCTCGATATTCCACACGTTGATATGGCCGCCCATGCCTGCAATGGCCCGGTAGCAGATCGACAGGCCGAGGCCCATGCCCTTGCCCAGCTCCTTGGTTGTGAAGAATGGATCGAATATCCGAGAAAGGTGCGCCTCCGGGATGCCGCCGCCGGTGTCGGAGATCCGGATCCTGAGGTTGGAGCGGCCCGGCCGGTCGATCAGCTCGACCCGGATGCGGCCGCGCGGACCGGTCCGGTCGGGAGCCGGCGGCGGGCTGTTCTCGATGATCGCATCGCGGGCATTCGTGATGAAATTCAGGATGACCTGCTCGATCTCGAAGGGCCGTCCCCGGATGCGTCGCGAGCTGCCCGGCACCTCGTCGAGCAGCTCGATCTTGTCGAGCGCGATCTGGTTCTTCGAGAGCATCAGGGCGCTGCGTACGACCAGCGCCAGCTCGACCTCCTCGAGGCCCGTCAGGTCGGCGCGGTTGAAGCGGCGCAGATGGTCGACGATCTTGGCCATGCGCTCGCCCTGCAGCCGCACGGTCTCCAGCTTCTCGCGCATGTAGTCGATGGCCTCGTCGCCCTCGGTGTCGTGGGCCATCAGGGCGTTCTCCGAGGCCATCGAGAGGGCATTGAGCGGCTGCGCGATCTCGTGGGCGAGGCCGGCGACGACCTGGCCGAGCGAGGCCAGCTTGGCGAGATGCAGCGCCTGCTCCTGGGCGGCGCGCAGCTCGGAGATGTCGCGGCCGACGCCCTGGATCTCGGCAACCTGGCGGCTCTCGTCGAGGATCGCCCGATAGGTCCACTCGACCCAGCCGAGCTCGCCATCCGCCTTGTCGACGCGGTAGGCCAGGGTCAGCGTCGGGCTGTCCGGCGTGATCCTGGCCAGCTCGCGCTCGACGGCGGTGCGGTCGAGCGGGTCGATCGGCTCGAATTCGCGCTGGCCGATCAGCTCCTCGCGGCGGCGCTGCAGGAACCGGCACATCGCCTCGTTGACGAAGGTGCAGGTGCGGTCCGGGGTCATGCGCACGATGAACTCGCGCTGGTTCTCGACGACCGCCCGGTAGCGCGCCTCCGAGGCCTGGAGCAGCGCCTCGGCCCGGCGCCGCTCGGTGATGTCGAGATAGCTGCGCACCAGGCCGCCGGTCTCCAGCTCGTGCTGCCGCACCTCCAGGACCGTGCCGTCGGCGGTCACCTCCTCGAAATTGTAGCTGCCGGAGAAGCGCAGTCGCTTCAGCTCGGCGGCGACCGTGGCGGCCGGGTCGCGATCGCCGAAGTCGCCGCGCATCGCCCGGTAGTGCAGCAGCTCGACGGCCTCGACGCCGACCCGCAGCAGGCTGCGCGGATAGCCGACGACGCGCCGGAAGTTGTCGTTCCAGCCGACCAGCTTGAGGTCCCGGTCCCAGACGCTGACGCCGTGGTCGATCGCGTCGAACACGACCTCCAGCATGCCGGCGTTGGCGGCCAGGTCCTCGTTGGCCTTGGCCAGCGCCTCGGCACGCTCGGCCATCACCGTGTTGGCGGCCCTCAGGCGGTTGGCCATCCACCAGAGCAGGCCGCCGACGACCAGCAGCACGAGGGCGAGCGGCGGGCCGAGGCGGAACAGCAGGGTGTCGCCGGGGCGCGCAGGCCGCCACACCAGCAGCCCCACGGTGGTGCCGTCGGGGCTGGCCAGCGCGCGGCCGGACAGGACGCCCCGCGGCGCCTCGGCGTCCGCGGGCAGGACGTCGAGATCGCCGAGCAGCGGACTGGCGCCGAGCTCGTTCCGCAGCTCGCGCCGCAGCGGGGCGCCGATCAGCAGCGCCGCCCGCCCGTCGCCCGAGGTCGCCGTCGATGCGTCGCCGGGGATGCTGAGCGTCGTCGCGGCGACGATGTCGACGGTCGAATCGATCGACAGCAGGCCGATCGCGCGTCCGCTCGCCTCGCCGCCGCTCCGCTCGATCTGGGCCAGCAGCGCCGGCAGGCCGCTGGACAGCGAGGGCTGCGGGTCCATCTCGACCGTCCGGCCCTCGACCAGGGCGACCCGGACCCGGCCGTCCGGGCCGATCAGGAAGCTGACGGGAATGCCGTGCTTCTGGAACAGCCAGAGCCCGAGCCGACGCTTGGCGGCATTCGGCTCGTCGGACAGCAGGCCGCGCAGGCTCTGCTCGTTCCAGATGCTGTATTCGACGGCGAGTGCCCGCAGGCGGGCGCCGATGCGCTCCATGCTCTGGTCTACGGCCATGCTCGCCTGCTGCCGGGCGAGGTCGTTCTGAACCGAGGCGCAGTAGGCGAGCAGTCCCCCGGCGACGCCGACGAACAGCAGGAAGATCGCCATGAAGGGCGCGAAGAATCGCGTGTTCGATACGCCTCGCTTGTCCCTGCCGCCGCTCTGTGCCATGGCCTCGTCCGCCGGAACGCAGCGGCCATATGATCCCAGCGGCGCCACGAAAGGCAATGCCGCGCACAACCGATCCGACAATTACCCGACGGGAAAGCACATGAGCGAGGCGCGTCTGCCGACCGACATCTGGGTCATGGCCCAGGTCCGGCGCTGCCATGCCGAGGGCCGTCCGGCCTTCGTCCTGCGCAAGGGCGAGCGGACCGGCGGCCTGGTGCTGCTCAAGGTCAACCGGCTCGACGGGACCGCCCTGGTGCTGACCCAGCAGCGCGACCTCGACGGCCGGCTCGGCTGGATGGTCGCGGCCGGCAAGGGGCCGGTTCCCGAGGCCGAGGCCGACGCCTACCTGGAGCGCGCGACCCGGCGCGATCCCGACCTCTGGCTGGTCGAGGTCGAGGACCCGAAGGGCGAACCGCCGTTCGAGGGGCCGCTGATCACGCTGGGCTGACGCCGCCGCGTCGGGTCCCGGTCCCGCGCGCTTCGCCTCAGTCGTGCTCGCGGATGAAGGCGCCGATCTGCGGGCAGATGTCCTCGCGCCAGCGCCGGCCGTTGAAGATGCCGTAGTGGCCGACGCCCTTCTGCAGCAGGTCCTGCTGCTTGCCGGCCGCCAGGCCGCTGCACAGCCGGTGCGCGGCGATCGTCTGGCCGGGCGCCGAGATGTCGTCGAGCTCGCCCTCGACGGTCAGGAGCGCGGTCGTCTCGATCGCCTTCGGCTCGACCCGGACGCCGCGCCAGTCCAGCTCGCCGCGCGGCAGCAGGTGGCGCTGGAAGATCCGGTCGACGGTCTCGATGTAGTACTCGGCCGGCACGTCCATCACCGCGAGGTACTCGTCGTAGAAGCGGCGATGCTGCGCCGCCGAGTCGCCGTCGCCGCGCACCAGGTGCCGGAAGAAGCGCAGGTGGGCGTCGAAATGGCGCGAGGCGTTCATCGAGATGAAGCCGCCGAGCTGCAGGAAGCCGGGATAGACCACCCGTCCGCCGCCGCGATAGAAGCTCGGGACCTCGGTCAGCAGGTGCTTCTCGAACCAGGACAGCGGCCGGGTCTCGGCGAGGCGCGTGACCTCGGTCGGCGCCGCCGTCGTGTCGATCGGGCCGCCCATCAGGGTCATCGAGCGCGGCTGCGCCGGGTCGTCCGCCTGGGCCAGCAGCGAGACCGCGGCGAGCACCAGCGGCGCCGGCTGGCAGACCGCGATGACATGGAGCTCGGGGCCGAGCCGGCGCATGAACTCGAGCAGGTAGTCGATGTAGGAGTCGACGCCGAACGGGCCGTCGGCCAGCGCCACGTCGCGCGCGTCGGTCCAGTCGGTGATCCAGACGTCGTGGTCGGCGAGCAGCGCCTTGACGGTGCCGCGCAGCAGCGTCGCGTGGTGGCCGGACATCGGCGCCGCGACCAGCACCCGCGGCTGCAGCGCGCGCGGTCCCTGCTTGGCGAAGTGCAGCAGGCGGCAGAAGGGCTTCTCGAGCTCGACCCGCATCTCGACCGCGACCTTGCGGCCGCCGACCGCGACCTCGTCGATCGCCCAGTCGGGCTTCGGCCGGCGTGCGGTCGCCGAGTCCAGGACGTCGAGTCCGGCGACGATCGACTTGCCGAGCTGGGTGTAGGAGGCCGGGACCCAGGGATGGGTCAGGACGCCGCGCGTGACGTCAGAGAGGATGCGCCACGGCATCAGCGCCGTGTGCTGGAACTCGTAGAGACTGTAAAGCATTCACCGGATCTTTTCGTGGCTGTTTCGCGTGTCTTCGGCTGGACAGCAGGACGCGGAACCAGCCACAGCCTCCCACGGCAGTGGTTAACAGAAGGCCATTTTGCGCCGGGCGGCGCCGAAGGGACGCGGATTGGAGCGCGAAACAGCGTTTCGCGCAAGCGCCCCGGGCGAAAGGAAGCTTTCGAAAAACGGCGGGGCCGGCGCAAGGTTCCGTCGCGAAGCGCCGCGAGCCGCCGCCCGGCGCCTATTCCAGGGGCTCGCGGAACAGCCGCCCGAGGCCCGGCAGCGCGTCGCCGACCCCGGCCAGGCGCAGGCAGTGCCAGATCAGCGCGTGGTTGCTCGAGGTGACCGGCTTGCCGAGTCGCGACTCCAGCCGCTCGGCGACCGCGACCAGGCGCAGCGAGGTGCAGGACACGAAGACGCCGTCGACCGACGGATCGGCGCCGAGCTCCAGCGCCGCTGCCTCGATCGAGTCGAGCGAGACGCGCGCCGCGTCGTTGTCGTTCTCCTCGGTGAAGGATCCCATGACCGGCACCGGGATGCCGCGCTCCTCGAAGTAGCCGCGCATCCACTGGTTGATCGAATCGATGTAGGGCGTCAGCAGCGCGATCCGCTTCATGCCGAGCGCGGCGAAGGCCGCGCGCGCCGCGGTCACCGGCGTGGTCGTCGGCACGCCGGGCCGGGCCTCGCGGATGCGCTCGCCGACCTTGTCCTCGCCGATCACCATGGAGGCGGAGGTGCAGCCATAGCCGACGACGTCGAGCGGCACGCCCGGCAGGATCAGGTCGGTCGCCTCCGCGATCCGGGCCTCCATGGCGGCCAGGGTCTCGGGCGTGATGCGCGGATCGTTGCGCACCCGGGCACCGTAGGCCGTGACGCCCTCGAGCGGCGCCAGCACGCGGTGGAACTCGTGCTCGATCGTATGGTCGCTGGCCAGCACGATCAGCCCGATCCGCGCCCGGCCGGCCAGGCCGCCGTCGAGCGCGTGCGCCATGTGCTGCTTCGAGACCGGCTGGACGTCGGCCGAGGGCTGGCTGAGGGGCTGGCTGGTCATCGCGCTGTCTCCCGTCAGTGGAGGTCGAGGCCCGGCAGGGTCATGCCGGCGGTGTCGATGCCGGGCCGGCGGCCGGCGATCGCGTCGGCGACGATCTCGGCGGTGCCGCAGGCCATGGTCCAGCCCATGTGGCCGTGGCCGGTGTTGAGGAACAGGTTGCGGTGCCGGCTGCGGCCCAGGATCGGAATGTTGGTCGGGGTCATCGGCCTGAGGCAAGCCCAATAGTCCGGCCGCTCGTAGTCGCCGGCCTCGGGGAACAGCTCGCGCGCGGTCTTGACCATGTAGCGGAAGTCGGACGGGCGGTGGCTGGTGTCGTAGCCGGCGAACTCGGCGGTCGCGGTGACCCGCAGCCGCTCGCCCATCGGGCAGTAGGCGACCAGGTTGTCCTCGTCGACGCCGCCGAGGCGCGGCACGTCGCTGCCGCCGGCGGTCGGGATCGTCACCGAGTAGCCCTTGACCGGATAGATCGGCAGGTCGAGGCCGAGGTCGCGCGCCAGATGCGGGCTGTAGACGCCGAGGGCCAGGACGTAGGCATCGGCCTCGACGCCGCCCCTGTCGGTCGCGACCCGGGCCACGCGGTCGCCCTCGACCGCCAGGCGCTGCACGGTCTCGCCCCAGCGGAAGGTCACGCCCCTGGCCTCGCAGGCCTTGGCCAGCTCGATGGTGAAGCGGCGCGAGTCGCCGCTCTCGTCGCCCGGCGCGAAGACCGCGCCGGCCAGGCGGCCGGCGACCGGCGCCAGGGCCGGATCGATGGCCGCCGCAGCCGCCGGATCCAGGGCCTGCAGCTCGACGCCCTCGCCGGTCAGGATCGCCATCTTGGCGACCGCCGCCTCGAAGCTGGCCGGCCGGCGATAGAGATAGAGCAGCCCGCCGCCGCGGCCGTCGTAGGCGACGCCGGTCTCGGCGACGACCGCCTGCAGGCACTGCTGGGAATAGAGGCAGAGCCGCACCTTGGTGGTCGTGTTGATGCGCGCGCGCTCGCTGGTGCACTGCAGCAGGAACTTGACGGTCCAGCGCCACAGCGCCGGATCCAGGTTGGGCCGGAAGCGCAGCGCCTGGTCGTCGCGCCACAGCGAGCGCAGCAGCATGCCCGGCGCCTTCGGCGAGGACCAGGCATAGGCATGGCCGGGCGCGACCAAGCCCGCGTTGGCGTAGGAGGTGAAGTTGGCCGCGGTCTCGCCGCGATCGACGACCGTGACCTCGTGGCCGTCCTTGGCCAGGCGCCAGGCGCAGGTGACTCCGGCGAGGCCGGCTCCCAGAACCGCGATCCGCAAAGCGCTCCGCCCCTCCCCGGCCAATCCCAAGCGCGAGGCAGCTTACACGGCGCCGAACGGGGCGCCAAAGCGGGCTTTGCGCAGGCCGGACCGGCGCCGGCGGCGCGGCCGCCGCTTTCCTTACCGGAAGGTGGACAAGTCTTAATGTGCCGGACAGGGGACCGTAAGACGCCCCTCACCATTCTCCTAGTCGAGCGCCCCGGCAATAGGTCGTGGCGTCCTCCGGAATCCCCCAACGCACAAGAGGTGCAGAGATGCTAACCCAGACGACGAAAGCGCGGCCGCTCAGCCGGCCGATCCGCTGGGCCGGCGCCGCGCTGGCAGGTGGCCTGCTCGTTTGGACCCAGGTGGCGGCCGCGGCGCCGGTGCCCGAGTCCTTCGCGGGCCTGGTCAAGAAGGTCAGCCCGGCGGTCGTGCTGATCACGTCCGAGATCGACCATCCGACGGCCAGCGGCGACGCCGGTCCGCAAAACGCCCCCAACCCCTTCGAGGGCACGCCCTTCGAGGACTTCTTCAAGCACTTCGGCCCGATGCAGCAGGCTCCGCAGGGCCCCGAGCGCGCCCTCGGCTCCGGCTTCGTGATCGACGCCGACGGCTACGTCGTCACCAACAACCACGTGGTCGACAAGGCCGACAAGGTCAGCATCAAGCTGAGCGACGGCCGCCAGTTCGACGCCAAGGTTCTCGGCACCGACCCGAAGACCGACCTGGCGCTGCTCAAGGTCAAGACCGACAAGCCGCTGCCGACCGTGACCTGGGGCGACTCCGACAAGATGGAGGTCGGCGACTGGGTGCTGGCGATCGGCAACCCCTTCGGCCTCGGCGGCACCGTGACCGCCGGCATCGTCTCGGCCCGCGGCCGTGACATCGGCGCCGGCCCGTACGACGACTTCATCCAGACCGACGCCGCGATCAACCGCGGCAACTCGGGCGGCCCGATGTTCAACATCGACGGCAAGGTCATCGGCATCAACTCGGCGATCTACTCGCCGAATGGCGGCTCGGTCGGCATCGGCTTCGCGATCCCGTCGAACCTGGCCCAGAACGTCATCGCGCAGCTGCGCGAGCACGGCTCGGTCGAGCGCGGCTGGCTGGGCGTCAAGATCCAGCAGGTCACCCCGGAGCTGGCCCAGGCCTTCGGCATCAAGGAGGACCACGGTGCCCTGGTCGCCGACGTGTTCGACCACTCGCCAGCCCAGAAGGCGGGCTTCAAGTCGGGCGACGTGATCACGCAGTTCAACGGCGAGCAGATCGATACGATGCGCGACCTGCCGCGTCTGGTCGCCGCCGTGAAGCCCGGCACCGACGTCGACGTCGAGGTGCTGCGCAACGGCCAGCAGAAGTCGCTCGACGTCACCATCGCCAAGATGAACCCGCAGCAGACGGCCGCCCTCGAGCAGCCGAGCCAGGGCGAGTCGGACAAGCTCGGCGCCAAGCTGTCGGCCCTGACGCCGGAGCTGCGCGACCAGCTGCAGCTCGACAGCTCGACCAAGGGCGTGGTGGTCACCGGCGTCGCGCCGAACGGTCTGGCGGCCCGCCAGGGCCTGAAGCCAGGCGACGTGATCTCGGAGGTCGACGGCAAGACGGTCGACACCCCGGCTGCGCTGGACAAGGCGATCGACCAGGCCCGCGAGCACGACAAGAAGGCGGTCGCCCTGCTGGTCAAGCGGGACGGCAACGCCCTCTACCTCGGGCTGACCCTGGCCGGCGCCTAAGCCCCTTCGTCCCCGTCGGCCGGGGTGGGAGGGCCGGTCGCAGGCAGCGGCCGGCCCTTTCTTTTGCGCAAAACCAGGGAAAACCGCACTATTACGAGCAAGGGGGAGTGACACCGCGATGCGTATCCTGATCGTCGAAGACGATGCGAAGACCGCCGACTACCTGGCCAAGGGCCTGACCGAGGCCGGCCACACCGTCGACACCGCCGCCGACGGGCGGGAGGGCCTGTTCCTGGCCTCGGGCGGCGACTACGACGCGGTCGTCCTCGACCGCATGCTGCCCAAGCTCGACGGCCTCGCCGTGCTGCAGGCGCTGCGCGCGGCCGAGATCGAGACGCCGGTCCTGATCCTCTCCGCGGTCGGCCACGTCGACGAGCGGGTCAAGGGCCTGAAGGCCGGCGGCGACGACTACCTGGTCAAGCCCTTCGCCTTCTCCGAGCTGCTCGCCCGCATCGAGGCGCTGTCGCGCCGGCGCAGCTCCGCGGTCGCCCAGACCAAGCTCAACGTCGCGGACCTCGAGATGGACCTGCTGGCGCGCCGGGTGACGCGCTCGGGCAAGGCGATCGACCTGCAGCCCCGCGAGTTCAAGCTGCTCGAGTACCTGCTGCGCCACAACGGCCAGACCGTGACCCGCACGATGCTGCTCGAGGGCGTCTGGGACTACCACTTCGACCCCCAGACCAACGTCATCGACGTCCACGTCAGCCGGCTCAGGCAGAAGATCGACCGGGAGTTCGACCGCCCGCTGATCCATACGGTCCGCGGCGTCGGCTACCGGCTGGCGGAGGACGCGTGACGGCATCGCCACGCTGGTGGCGCGGGGCGAGCTTCCGCTTCGCGGCCCTCTACGCCCTGCTCTTCGCGACCTCGATGGCCGCGCTCGGCAGCTTCGTCTACTGGTCGAGCGTCGACGTCATCGAGCGGCAGGTCGCCGACACGGTGCAGGCCGAGCTGCGCGGCCTGGCCGAGCAGTACGCCGAGGAGGGCCTGCCGCGCCTGCTCGAGGTCATCCAGCAGCGCAGCTCGCCCGGCGGCGACACCGACAACGTCTACCTGCTGGTCAGCCCGACCGGCCGCCGGCTCGCCGGCAACCTGCTGGCCTGGCCCGAGGCCGCGCAGCCGAACGGCGAATGGCTGCGCCTGAAGCTCTACCGCACCCTGGAGCACACCGAGCAGGTGCTGGTCGGCGCCCGCGCCTTCGAGCTGCAGGGCGGCTTCCGCCTGCTGGTCGGCCGCGACCTGGGCGCGCGCGAATCGCTGCGCCGGACCATCCTGGAGGCGATCGGCTGGGGCCTCGGCGCGGCGCTGCTGCTCGGCGCGCTCGGCGGCTGGCTGCTCGGCCGCTACCTGTTCAGCCGCGTCGAGACGGTCAGCCAGACCAGCCGGCGCATCGTCGACGGCGACCTCACCCAGCGCGTGCCGCTGAGCGGCACCGGCGACGCCTTCGACCGCCTGGCCGAGAACCTGAACCGCATGCTGGCGCGGATCGAGACCCTGATGACCGGCATGCGCATCGTCACCGACAGCCTGGCCCACGACCTGCGCAGCCCGCTGACCCGGCTGCGCAGCCGCATCGAGATGGCGCTGCGCGAGCACGACGCGCTGCCGCCCGGGGGGGAGGGCGAAGGCCAGAGCCTCGACCGCCAGGTGCTGGAGCAGGCCCTGACCGACGTCGAGACAATCCGCGGCACCTTCGATTCGCTGATCGCCATCGCCGAGGCCGAGGCCGGCGTCACCCGCGTCTCCTTCGAGAGCGTCGACCTCGCCGAGCTGGTCGCCGAGCTCGGCGAGCTCTACGAGCCGCTCGCCGAGGAATCCGACTGCCGGCTGTTCATCTCGGCCGGCGGCCCGGCGCCGATCCTCGGCCACCGCCAGCTGCTCGCCCAGGCGATCTCGAACCTGGTCGACAACGCGCTCAAGTACGGCGCCAGCGGCGGCGAGATCCGCATCGCGCTCAGCCGGCGCGACGGCGAGACGGTGCTGTGCGTCGCCGACCGCGGCCCCGGCGTGCCGGCCGCCTCGCGCGCCGCCGTGCTGCAGCGCTTCGTGCGCCTCGACGAGAGCCGCAGCCGTCCGGGCAGCGGCCTCGGCCTGTCGCTGGCGGCGGCGGTCGCCAAGCTGCACGACAGCCGGCTCGAGCTGCAGGACAACGAGCCCGGCCTGCGCATCGTCTGGACCTTCAAGCCCGAGGAAGCCTGAGCCGCCACTGGGCCGGCGACGATGGTTCGACGCGGGGCTTCGACGCGGGGCTTCGACGCGGGCGCCGTCGCGCCCTAGTCTTGGGGCCATGCGCCCACTCCTGCCGGTCCTCGCCGCGCTGCTCGCCGCCCTGCTGCTGCCGGCCGGGCCTGCCTGCGCCGACCCGGGCGGCGCAGGGCCGCTCGACCTGCTGCTGGTGCTGGCGGTCGACGCCTCCGGCTCCGTCGACGACGGCGAGTACGCCCTGCAGCTCGGCGGCATCGCCGCGGCGCTGCGCGCGCCCGAGGTCCAGCAGGCGATCGCCGAGGGCGCCCGCGGCAGCATCGCGGTCAACCTCGCCGTCTGGTCCGAGGCCAATCGGCCGAAGGACAGCTCGGGCTGGCAGCGGATCGACGGGCCGGCCTCGGCCGAGCGCGTGGCGCAGCTGATCGAGCGCTTCCCGCGCCGCGTCGTGCGCGGCGGCACCGGCATCGGCAAGGCCCTGCAGTACGCCGCCTGGCAGATCGGGCAGAGCGGCCTGGCCGCCGACCGCAAGGTCATCGACGTCTCGGGCGACGGCAGCGAGACACCGTTCCGCGAGTGGAGCCTGGACATCGCCCAGGGCCGCGCCTTCGCCCTGCTGCGCGGCATCACGATCAACGGCCTGGCGATCGTCCAGGACGAGCCCGGCCTCGCCGACTACTACCGCCGGCACCTGATCGGCGGGGCCGGCGCCTTCGTCGAGGTCGCGTCCGGCTACGCCGACTTCGCCGCCGCGATCCGGCGCAAGCTGATCCGCGAGATCGAAGGCCGGCCGCTGGTCGGACGCCTGCCGGATTCCTGCAGGCACCGCCCTTGCGGGCAGGCCCTGGCCACGGCATGGTAGCGGCCGCTAGGGGAATCGCACCAAAGACGGCGGAAGGTCCATGAAGATCGCCATCCTGAAGGAGCGGCGCCCGGGAGAGGCCCGCGTGGCCGCGACGCCCGAGGTCGTGAAGAAGTATCTCGGCCTCGGCTTCGAGATCGCGGTCGAGACCGGTGCCGGCGACGGCGCCAGCCTGCCCGACTCGCTCTACGAGCAGGCCGGCGCGACGCTGGCCAAGGACGCCAAGGCGGCCCTGGCCGGTGCCGGCATCGCGCTCAAGGTGCAGCGCCCGACGGCGGCGGAAGCCAAGGCCTTCGACAGGGGCACGCTGCTGCTCTCGCTGGTCGATCCCTATCGCGCCGGCGCCGAGCTCAAGGCCCTGGCCGACGCCGGGATCACGGCCTTCGCCATGGAGTTCATGCCGCGCATCACGCGCGCGCAGTCGATGGACGTGCTGTCGAGCCAGGCCAACCTGGCCGGCTACAAGGCGGTGATCGACGCCGCCGGCGAGTTCGGCCGCGCCTTCCCGCTGATGATGACCGCGGCCGGCCGGGTCAATCCGGCCCAGGTCCTGGTCATGGGCGCCGGCGTCGCCGGCCTGCAGGCGATCGCCACGGCCCGGCGCCTCGGCGCCGTGGTGCACGCGACCGACGTGCGCCCGGCCGCCAAGGAGCAGGTCGAATCGCTCGGCGCCAAGTTCGTCGCGGTCGAGGACGAGGAGTTCAAGCAGGCCGAGACCGCCGGCGGCTACGCCAAGGAGATGAGCGACGCCTACAAGAAGAAGCAGGCCGAGCTGACCGCCGAGACGATCAAGAAGATGGACATCGTGATCACCACGGCGCTGATCCCCGGCCGGCCGGCGCCGAAGCTGATCTCCGCCGAGATGGTCGAGTCGATGAAGCCGGGCTCGGTGATCGTCGATCTCGCGGTCGAGACCGGCGGCAACTGCGAGCTCTCCGAGCCGGACCGGATCGCGGTCAAGCACGGCGTCAAGATCATCGGCCACCGCAACCTGCCGGCGCGCCTCGCCACCGACACCTCGCAGCTCTACGCGACCAACCTGTTCAACCTGGTCTCGCTGCTCTGGGACAAGGCCGAGAAGAAGCTGGCGGTCGACTGGGACGACGAGATCGTCAAGAGCACGGTCGTGACCCGCGACGGCGAGATCGTCCATCCGAACCTGGAGCAGGTGAAGGCCGAGCTGGCCAAGGCCGGCGGCGACGCGCCGGCCGAGCCGGCGGCGGCAAAGAAGGCTCCGGTCAAGAAGGCCCCGGCGAAGAAGGCCCCCGCGAAGAAGGCGGCTGCCAAGCCCGCCGCGCCGCAGCCGGGCGCCTCCGAGACACCGGGCGGGACACCGGGCGAGACGCCGGGCGAGGTGCCGAGCGAGGACAGGGCGGCCGGCGACGGCCAGGGCCCGGCAGCGCAGGAGGCCGAGAAGAATGGCAAGTAACGAGCTGATCGAGCGGCTGCACGGCATCGCCGGCGACGCCGCCGAGCTGGCCCACGACCTCGGCGCTCTCGCCGTCGACGCCAGCCGGCAGGCCGGCGGCACGCTGGCGACGAGCGGCGGCGGTGCCGAGCACATGAGCTCGCCCCTGATCGTCGGCCTCACGGTCTTCGTGCTGGCGGTCTTCGTCGGCTACCACGTCGTCTGGCGGGTCACGCCGGCGCTGCACTCGCCGCTGATGGGCGTCACCAACGCGATCTCCTCGGTGATCATCGTCGGCGCGCTGATCGCCGCGGGCTCGGGCGCCGGCTTCTCCGAGGTCATGGGCTTCGTCGCCGTGACGCTGGCCAGCGTCAACATCTTCGGCGGCTTCCTGGTGACCCACCGGATGCTGTCGATGTTCAAGAAGAAGGACCGGTCCGCCGCCGCGGGCAAGGCCAAGTAGGGGACGGAGCGGAACCATGAGCCACGATCTCGCCGCCCTGCTCTACCTGATCGCCTCGGTGCTGTTCATCCTGGCGCTGCGCGGCCTGTCGCATCCGGAGAGCGCGCGCAACGGCAACCGCCTCGGCATGCTCGGCATGGCGATCGCGATCCTGACCACGCTGACCCAGCTGCAGGAATTCAACCTCGGCCTGATCGTCGCCGGCATCGTGATCGGCGGCGGCATCGGCACCTTCATCGCCTACCGCATCCAGATGACGGCGCTGCCGCAGCTGGTCGCGGCCTTCCACTCGCTGGTCGGCCTGGCCGCGGTCTTCGTCGCCGCGGCGGCCTTCTACAATCCCTCGGCCTACGGCATCGGCACGCCCGGCGCCATCCAGCTGAACTCGCTGATCGAGATGTCGCTCGGCACGGCGATCGGCGCGATCACCTTCACCGGCTCGATCGTCGCCTTCTGCAAGCTGCAGGGCCTGGTCAGCGGCAAGCCGGTGACCTTCGCCGGCCAGCACCTGCTGAACCTGGCGCTCGGCATCCTGGTCGTCCTGCTGATCGCCTGGCTGTGCGTCAGCAACGCGCCGGCGGCCTACTGGCTGATCCTGGTCGTCACCCTGGCGCTCGGCGTGCTGATCATCATCCCGATCGGCGGCGCCGACATGCCGGTCGTGATCTCGATGCTGAACTCCTATTCGGGCTGGGCGGCCGCCGGCATCGGCTTCACCCTGGAGAACAACCTGCTGATCGTCACCGGCGCCCTGGTCGGCTCCTCCGGCGCGATCCTCAGCTACATCATGTGCAAGGGGATGAACCGCTCGTTCTTCTCGGTCATCCTCGGCGGCTTCGGCGGCGAGAGCGCCGTGGCCGGCGGCGGCGAGCAGGGCGACAAGACGCACCGCGCCGGCTCGGCCGAGGACGCCGCCTTCCTGATGAAGAACGCCGACAAGGTGATCATCGTGCCGGGCTACGGCATGGCGGTCGCCCAGGCCCAGCACGTGCTGCGCGAGATGGCCGACCTGCTCAAGGAGGAGGGGGTCGAGGTCAAGTACGCGATCCATCCGGTGGCCGGCCGCATGCCCGGCCACATGAACGTGCTGCTCGCGGAGGCCAACGTGCCCTACGACGAGGTCTTCGAGATGGAGGAGATCAACCGCGAGTTCGCCGAGACCGACGTCGCCTTCGTGATCGGCGCCAACGACGTCACCAACCCGGCGGCCAAGACCGACAAGTCCTCGCCGATCTACGGCATGCCGGTGCTCGACGTCGAGAAGGCCCGGAACGTGCTGTTCGTGAAGCGCTCGATGGCCAGCGGCTACGCCGGCGTCGACAACCCGCTGTTCTACATGGACCAGACCATGATGCTGCTGGCCGACGCCAAGAAGATGTGCGAGGACATCGTCAAGGCGCTGGAGCACTAGGGCCGGTCCGCCCAGGCCCCGATCCTTTCCCCGGGGCTCGCTACCGCTCTTCCCTCGTCATCCCCGCGAAGGCGGGGATCCATAGGGAATCCGACATGAGCGCGGCGCGACCGCCGGTGCCGACCGGCGCCTCACGATGGATCCCCGCCTTCGCGGGGATGACGGATGCAGGGGCACGGTCGGGCGGAAGCACCCGCCCCCGGGCACCGAAGGATTGGTCGTCATGCTCAGGATTGCAGAACAATGACCGGCGAGGAGCTGACGCAGCTCGGGCGCAGCGTCCAGGCGCCGGCCTCGCCCGACGAGGCCGTGCTGGAGCGCGTGCCGAACGGCAACCCGGACCTCGACTTCCTGGCCCGCTTCACCTGCCCGGAGTTCACCGCGCTCTGCCCGGTGACCGGCCAGCCCGACTTCGCGCACCTGGTGATCGACTACGTGCCGGACCGCTGGCTGGTCGAATCGAAGTCGCTGAAGCTCTACCTCGCGGCCTTCCGCAACGAGGGCTGCTTCCACGAGGACACGACGCTCAGGATCGCCAGGCGCATCGTCGCCGCCGTCGCGCCGCGCTGGCTCAGGATCGGCGGCTACTGGTATCCGCGCGGCGGCATCCCGATCGACGTGTTCTGGCAGAGCGGCCCGCCGCCGGCCGGCCTCTGGCTGCCCGACCAGGGCGTGCCGCCCTATCGCGGGCGCGGCTGAGCCGGAGCGCCCCCGGGGGCGGGGTCAGGACGCCTCCAGGATCGCGGTGCGCAGCTCGGCGAAGCGCTTCTCCTCCTGCTCGTCGAACAGCGGATCCGGGCGCTTCTGGGCCCGGGCGGCGACGGCCTGCCAGTCGGCGGCCGTCAGGCGGCTCTCGGCGAAGGGCAGGAAGGACTCCTCCTCGCGCAGCATGTGGGTGCGCTGGAAGGCGAGGAAGTCGCGGGCCGCGCCGACCAGCAGGCAGCGCGGCAGCTCGACGTCGCGCTCGACCGCCTCGACCAGCCCGGCGAGACGGTCCAGCGTCGCGGCGAGGCGGACGTGCTCGGCCTCCAGGTCCTGCAGGGCCGGCGCCGCCTCGCTCTGGCGCTCCATCAGGCGGCGGTAGATCAGGTCCTCCTTGGGATGATGGACCCGGGCCGGGAAGTCGCGCAGGTAGTCGAGGATCAGGTGCCAGAGCTCGGCGTCGAAGCCCTCGCCCTCCTCGAAGGCGCCGATCTCGCGCTCGAGCAGCCGCAGCACCTGGGCGATGTTGCGATGCTCTCGGGTGATCTCCTGGACCAATGCCGTCATCCTCGTCTCCCTCGTCGCTGTCGGCGGACGCTAGCCGCGCCGCGGCAGTCGGCGCCTTGACCGGGATCAAGCAGCCGGTAAAAGCCCCCGGTAGGAAGCAGGGGCGTCATCGACAGACAGGGAGCGCAGCGGCATGGATATCACCCGTCTCGGCATCCTCGGGGCCGGCACCATGGGCAGCGGCATCGCCATCGGCGCGGCGCTGGCCGGCATCGAGACGCTGCTGGTCGACATCGATTCGGCACGCCTGACCTCGGCCCTCGCCGAGGCCGAGCGATTCTACGAGCGCGGCATCGAGAAGGGCCGGATCGCCCCCACGGCGGCGGACGCGGCCCGGGCACGGCTGAAGACGGTGGCCGCCATGGCGGCCTTCGCCGACCGAGACCTGATCGTCGAGGCGGTGTTCGAGGACTTCAACCTGAAGGCCAAGGTGTTCCAGGAGCTCTCGTTGATCGCCCGCCGCTCGGCGATCCTGGCGACCGACACCTCCTGCCTGAGGGTCGGCGACCTGGCCGTCAACGTCGAGGCGCCCGAGCGCTTCCTCGGGCTGCACTACTTCAGCCCGGCCCAGATCAACCCGCTGGTCGAGGTCGTGCGCGGTGCCGAGACCAGCCAGGCGACGGTCGAGACGGCGCTGGCCTTCACCCGGGCGACCGGCAAGACGCCGCTGCTCTGCAAGGATTCCTTCGGCTTCGCGGTCAACCGCTTCTTCTGCCCCTTCACCAACGAGGCGGCACGCCTGGTCGACGAGCAGCTCGGCACGACCGCACAGGTCGACCGGGTCGCCCGCGAGGCCCTCGGCGTCGCCGTCGGCCCCTTCGCCGTGCAGAACATCGTCAAGCCGCGGATCAACCTGCACGCCATCCGCAACTTGGCGCCGCTCGGCCCCTTCTATGCGCCGGCCGAGCTCCTGGAGCGCGTCGGCGAGGCCGGCGAGAGCTTCGAGATCGGCGAGGATCCGGGCCCCGGGGCCGAGACCGACGCGCTGATCGCCGAGCGCCTGCAGGGCGCCGTCTTCCTGCCGGTCCTGGAGGAGCTCGACGAGACGGTCGCCAGCCCGGCCGACATCGACCGCGGCGCCGCCCTGGCACTGAAGTTCGGCAAGCCGCCCTGCGCCCTGATGGACGCGCTCGGCCGCGAGGCCGTCGAGGAGCGGGTCGCGCCGCTCTGTCAGCGCTACGGCGTCGCGCTGCCATCCTCGATCGAGCGGGTCGGCAGCCTGATCAGCTGACCGCCGCCAGCCAGGCCAGCACCGGCCCGTCGGCGCGCAGCCGCCAGCGCGCCGGCCCGTCGCAGCGCACCGCATCGAGCGGCGCCGGCCGCAGCGAGAGGTCGGCGACTTCGAGCGCCCCCTCGCCCTCGACCCAGAGCAGCACGGCCGGGCCGCTCTCGAAGGTCTCGGCGACGCCCGGCTCGAGGGCGATCCGGGTCAGCGCGGCCTCCGCCCGGCCGCGCCGGACCATGACGTTGAGGTCGGTGACCGGCCCGCCGAGCAGCGCGCAGTCGGTCGGCCGGTCGGCCGGAAAGCGATGCGGCTCGCTCGCTGGCGTCAGCGCGACCGGCGGCGCGGCGCCGACGGTCAGGCTGAGCCCCTCGCCGGACAGGATCGCCATGACGCGCTCGACCCCGGGAAAGGCCGAGAAAGGCCCCGCCGCCTCGACCCGCGCGATCGAGATCCGCCAGTCGAAGTCGTCGAGGCCGGCGCCGGCCGGCTCGATCGCGAGGTCGGCGGTCAGCCCGCCGCCGTTCTTCCAGGGCCGCGAGACCCGCTCGGCCGCAGGCAGGTAGAGAGCGCTGGTCATTCCCGATGCTGACGCCAACGGCCCGCGGCTGGCAAGGGGCCCCGGCTGTTGCCGGAGCCCCTTGCCCGGAGTCCCTCCGCGCCCGCTCAGGCCTGCTTCGGCTGCAGGTCGACGCTGTAGAGCGCGGTGTCGGCGATGTCCTTCAGGGTGACGGTCATCACCTCGCTCTCGCTGTCGATCTCGACCAGGCCGAAGAACTGCAGGCCGGCCGAGGGCGGCAGGTTGGGCTTGCCGCCCGGATCCTTGGAGAAGACGACCTGCGGGCCGAAGGTGTCGTCCATCTCGCCGGGACCGAAGCTGCCGGCGTGGATCGGCCCGGAGACGAACTCCCAGAAGGGCTCGAAGTCCTGGAACTGCGCCTTGTTCGGGTCGTAGTAGTGCGCCGCCGTGTAGTGCACGTCGGCGGTCAGCCAGACCGTGTTGGCGACGCCGTTCAGCTTGATGAAGCGCAGCAGCTCGGCGATCTCGAACTCGCGGCCGAGCACCGGGCCGTTGCCGTTCGAGGAGTTCTCGAAGTCGGTCTTGCCGTCGCGCACCATGATGCCGATCGGCATGTCGGCGGCGATCACCTTCCAGGTCGCCCTGCTGGCCAGCAGCTCGCGCTTCAGCCAGGCCAGCTGCTCGGAGCCGAGGAAGGCGGTGTCCGGGCCGGCGGCCGGCTGGCGGTTCGGGCCGTTCGGGCCGCGGAAGGAGCGCATGTCGACGACGAAGACGTCGAGCAGCGGGCCGTAGGCGATCTTGCGGTAGACCCGGTCCGGCTCCTGGGCCGGCGTGCCGATCGGCATGTACTCGTGGAAGGCGCGGTTGGTGCGCGCGGCGAGCAGCGAGGAGGACTTGACGCCGTGCCTGTCGTTCGCCGGCAGGATCTCGCCGGGATACCAGTTGTTCAGCGTCTCGTGGTCGTCCCACTGCACGATGCGCGGCACCGCGGCCATCAGGGCGCGGTAGTTGTGGTCGAGCAGGTTGTACTTGTAGTTGCCGCGGAAGTCGGCGAGCGTCTCGGCGACCTTCGACTTCTCCTCGGTCACGATGTTCTTCCAGACCGTGCCGTCGGGCAGGGTCTTCTCGGCCTCCAGCGGACCGTCGGCGTAGATCGTGTCGCCGGAGTCGAGGAAGAAGTCGGGATCCTGCTTGAGCATCGCCGCGAAGCCCCTGAGGCCGCCCCATTCCTCGTTGATGCCCCAGCCCTGGCCGACCGTGTCGCCGGTCCAGACGAAGCGCACCGAGCGCCGGTCGGCCGGCGCGGTGCGGAAGCTGCCCTGCAGCGGCGCCGAGGCGACGCCCGGCTCCGACAGGTCCTCGAAGGAGACGCGGTAGAAGACCTGCTGGCCGGCCGGCAGGCCGGAGAGCCGCACCTTGGCGGTGAAGTCGCTGTCCTCCAGCGCCGCCGGGCCGACCAGGCGGCGGGCCGTCGCGAAGCTCTCGCGGGTGTCGTACTCGACGATCATGCGCGAGGGCCGGTCGCTGCGGCTCCAGACGATGCCGCTGTCGGCCATGACGTCGCCCGACTGGATGCCGTGGGTGATCTCGGGCCGGCTGGCGGCGCGGCTGATCGCCGGGGCGACGAAGCTGGAGACCGCGGCGACGCCGAGGCCGGCGGCCGAACCGGTCAGGAAGCGGCGGCGCGAGAAGCGGGTGTTGGGCACGAGCAGGCGAGTCATGGAATCTCCCTCGAGCGGAAGCGATGAAGGCTTCGGAGAAGCGTTCCCGGTTGGGCGGCCTGCAGACTGCCTGCGCCCCGTGACAGTTGATCAAAGGCCCGCGTAACGGAAGCTTGAAGCTTTTGCGGCAGCCTGCGATCCGCCAACGTCACCGCGTCCTGCGGGCCATGCATGGCACGGTCCCGGCTGCGCGGCTTTGCCGCACCGACGCCGCACCCCACTATCCCGGAGACCCTTCCGACAGGATGCTCATGACCGATTCCGCCGACAGTCCGGGCCAGGCTTCGAACGACCTCGGGCAGAAGCCCCGGCCGTCGCTGCTCATGCTGATCGCCATCAGCACCCTCGGCCCGCTGGCGCTCAACATCCTCGTGCCCTCGATGCCGGGCATGCAGAGCAGCTTCGGCGTCGACTACGCGACGGTGCAGCTGACCCTGACGCTCTACCTGATCGGCATGGCCGGCTGCCAGGTCTTCTACGGCCCGCTGTCCGACCACTTCGGGCGCCGGCCCGTGCTGCTCGGCGGGCTCTGCCTCTTCGTCCTGGCCGGCATCGCCGGCGCGCTGGCGCCCTCGATCGAGGTGCTGATCGCCGCGCGCCTGGCCCAGGCGATCGGCGGCACCGCCGGGGTCGTGCTGGCGCGCGCCATGGTGCGCGACCTCTTCGGCCGCGAGAAGGCCGCCTCGGTGATCGGCTACATCACCGTCGTCTGGGCGGTCGCGCCGATGCTGGCGCCCGGCCTGGGCGGCCTGCTGGAGGAGGCGACCGGCAGCTGGCGCAGCGCCTTCCTGCTGCTGATCGGCCTCGGCACCCTGGTGCTGCTGGCCTGCCTCAAGTGGCTGCACGAGACGAACCACCACCGGGGCCAGGCGCACGCCCAGGGCAGCGGCGCGATGGCGCTGCTCAGCGGCTACCGCTGGCTGGTGCGGCGGCCGCGCTTCTGGCTCTACACCCTGACGCTCGGCTTCACGAGCAGCGTGTTCTTCTCGTTCCTCGGCGGCGCGCCCTATCTGATGGTCGAGGTGATGCACCGCTCGCCGCTGGACTACGGCACCTGGTTCATCGTCGTCTCGATCGGCTGGATGGCCGGCAACTTCCTGTCCGGCCGCTACTCGCAGCGCGTCGGCGTCGACGCCCTGCTGCTGGCCGGCGGCGCGCTCGCCGCCCTCGCCTCGCTCGTCGGCCTGATCCTCGGCGCGACGCTCGGCCTGGAGCCCTGGCTGATCTTCCTGCCGATGACCTTCGCCGCCCTGGGCAACGGCATGACCATGCCCAACGGCTTCGCGGCGGTCGCCAGCCTGAACCCGGCGGTCGCAGGTGCCGCGGTCGGCCTGGCCGGCTGCCTGCAGATCAGCACCGGCGCCCTGGCCAGCCAGGCGGTCGGCATCCTGCAGCGCTACGACACCCTGGCGATGTTCGCCCTGATGGTCGGCTGCGGCACGGCGGCGACCCTCGCCCAGCTCGTCAACAACCGCCTGCGCGCCGCCGAGTCGGCGGCCGCCGCCCGGGCGATCGAGCTGCCGGCGGAATAGCGGCGTCCGGACACGCGAAAACGCGGCCTCGAAAGAGACCGCGTCCGGCCGAACTCGTAATCGGGAAGCGCGCGGCGGCCCGGAGGGCGCCGCGCGGATCCGTCGACGGCGGCGGGCTAGAAGCCCTCGCGCTCCAGGCGCTTGCGCAGCAGCTTGCGGTGCCGGCGCACGGCCTCGGCACGCTCGCGCTTGCGGCGCTCAGACGGCTTCTCGAAGTGGCGGCGCAGCTTCATCTCGCGGAAGACGCCCTCGCGCTGCAGCTTCTTCTTGAGCGCGCGCATTGCCTGGTCGACGTTGTTGTCGCGAACGGTAACCTGCACGGTCGATCCGACCTCCTCGGTCTGCGCTTGAGTTCTCGTTGGATCTCGACAAAAAACACCCGCTCGCGCTTTGACCAGCGCGGCAGGTGGCAGTCTGGTACCATAGCCCCGGCGCGTTGTGAAGCGAAACCCGCCTGCTCGCGCGGCGAAAGGCCGCCGCATCGAGGCCGGGTCCGGGCCGAGGCCCCCGGCCAGCGCTTTACGCCCGGGCCGGGTCCCGCCATATAAGGACGCCATGGCCATACTCAAGATCGCCAAGATGGGGCATCCGGTGCTGCTGGCGCCGGCGGCCCCGGTCGCCGATCCGACGGCGCCGGAGGTCGCGGCCCTGGTCCGCGACATGATCGAGACCATGGAGGACGCGCCGGGCACCGGCCTCGCCGCTCCGCAGGTCCACGTGCCGCTGCGCCTGGTGATCTTCAAGGTCGGCCGGCAGCGCGCCCGCTCCGAGGACGGCGAGGCGGCCGAGGGCGTGCCGCTGACCGTGCTGATCAACCCCGAGGTCGAGCCGCTGTCCGACGAGACGGTGCTGGGCTGGGAGGCCTGCCTGTCGGTGCCGGGCCTGGCCGGCGAGGTGCCGCGCTGGAAGCGCATCCGCTACCGCGGCCTCGGCCTCGACGGCCAGCCGGTCGAGCGCGAGGCCGAGGGCTTCCACGCCCGGGTCGTGCAGCACGAGTGCGACCACCTCGACGGCCGCCTCTACCCGACCCGGATGGCCGACATGACGCGCCTCATGTTCACCAGCGAGATCCGGCACCACACCCAGGCTGCCGCGGAGGACTGACCCCATGGCCACCAAGCCGAAGAGCGAGCAGATCCACGACCTCGACAGGCTCCGCGAGCGGCTGGTCGACGCCATGCTGCCGCACGTCGCCTTCGACGGCTGGAGCGAGACGTCCCTGCTGGCCGGCGCCCGTGACCTGAAGCTGGAGCCCGGACTGGTCATGGCCGCCCTGCCCGGCGGCCCGGCCGAGGCGGCGCGGGCCTTCTCGGAGCTGACCGACCGGCGGATGCTGGAGGCGGTGCCGGCCGCGGAGCTCGCGGGCCTGCGCGTGCGCGACCGCGTCTCGGCGCTGCTGCGCGCCCGCTTCGCCCTGCTGGAGCCGCACCACGAGGCGATGCGCCGCCTCGCCTCCTTCCTGGCCCTGCCGCCCCATGCCGCGCTCGGCGCCAAGCTGGCCTGGAAGACCTGCGACGCGATCTGGTACGCCGCCGGCGATACCGCGACCGACTACAACTGGTACTCCAAGCGCAGCCTGCTGCTCGGCGTGCTCGGCACGACCTCGCTCTACTGGCTGAACGACCGCAGCGAGGGCCGCGAGGCGACCCGGGCTTTCCTGGAGCGCCGCATCGACGAGGTGCTGAAGATCGGCGGCACGCTGGGCAAGGGCATGGCGCGCATCCTCGACCTGCCGGAGCATCTGCTCGGCCGCCGCCTGCGGCCGCGCATGCGGGTCAGGTAGGCCGCCGCTACTCCTGCGCCAGCTTCTGGTGCAGGACGTGGACCATCTGGCCGACCGCGACGGTCAGCTCCTGGCCGCTCGCCAGGTTCTTCAGCTTGACGGTGCCGGCATCGAACTCGGTGCCGCCGGCGATCAGCGCGAAGCGGAAGCCCTTCTTGTCGGCGTACTTGAGCTGCTGGCCGAGCTTCTTCGGCTCCAGGAAGACCTCGGTCTTGATGCCGCCCTCGCGCAGGTAGCGGGCCAGCTTCAGGTAGTCGCCGGTGCGCTCACGCTCCAAGGTCGTGACCAGCACCGGCGCCGGGCTCTGGGCCGAGGCCTGGACGATGCCCGCCTTGAACAGGCTGGACAGCAGGCGGGTCAGGCCGATCGAGATGCCGACGCCGGGCAGCGGCTTGTCGATGAAGTGGCTGGCCAGGTCGTCGTAGCGGCCGCCCGAGCAGATCGAGCCGATCTCCGGGTGCTCGACCAGGCGGGTCTCGTAGATCGTGCCGGTGTAGTAGTCGAGGCCGCGCACGATGGTCAGGTCGATCTCCAGGTGGCTGTCGGGCACGCCGAGCGCGGCGACCGCCTCGGTCACCTCGGCCAGCTCGTCGACGCCGAGCGTGAAGCGCTCGTTGCCCGAGACCGAGTAGAGGTGGCTGATCAGCTCCTCGTTGGAGCGCTTGGTCGCGATCAGCGCCATCAGCTTGTCGAGCGCTGCGGGCGCCAGCGCGCCCAGGGCCTCGATCTCCGCGACCACCTTGCTGGCGCCGATCTTCTCGATCTTGTCGACCGTGCCGAGCACCGCGTGGATCGCGCCGTCCGGGCAGCCGAGGTGGGTCAGGTAGCCCGAGAGGATCTTGCGGTTCGAGATGCGGATGACGAAGTCGCCGATCGCGAGCTCGCGGAACAGGTCGTAGATGATCGCCGGGATCTCGGCATCGGTCGCGATCGACAGCTGGCCGTCGCCGATCACGTCGATGTCGCACTGGTAGAACTCGCGGAAGCGCCCGGCCTGGGGCCGCTCGCCGCGCCAGACCTTCTGCATCTGGTAGCGCCGGAAGGGGAAGGTCAGGTGGCCGTAGTTCTGCGCGACGTAGCGCGCCGTCGGCACCGTCAGGTCGAAGTGCAGCGCCAGGCCGGTCTCGGCCTCCTCGCCCTCGCCGGCGGCGAGCCGCGACA
Organism: Tistlia consotensis USBA 355; assembly: GCF_900177295.1. Taxonomy (GTDB): domain Bacteria; phylum Pseudomonadota; class Alphaproteobacteria; order Kiloniellales; family DSM-21159; genus Tistlia; species Tistlia consotensis. The sequence continues at coordinate 45,127 of NZ_FWZX01000023.1, read as the reverse complement.
GGGCGTAGATCTCCTTCTCCAGGCCGCCCTTGGCGGTCAGCACCTCGGTGCGCTCGGCGGCCGCCGTCTCGATCGGCGTGAAGCCGTAGGCCTCGAAGGTCGCACGGATCCTGTCCAGGAAGCGCTGCTCGACCAGCTTCTCGGCCGGCAGCCACTCGGGAAAGCCGCTGATCGGCGTCGGCTTCAGGATCTGCCGCTCCATGGATCGTCCTTGCGTGCTGGCAACCGGTGGCGGGAGGGGCGGCCCGGGCGTCGGAGGGGCCCCCGCAAAACGGCGCGGATCATAGAAGCCGCCCTCCGGGCGTGCAAGGCGAGGTGCACCACCCCGCCGCGGCCTCAGGCGACGGCGCGCCGGCCGGCCGCGCCGCCGCGCAGGTGGCGGGCGAACTCCTCGGCGGCCGGCGTCGCACCGCCGCGCGGCAGCCGCAGGTTGACCGAGAAGTCCGGCAGCGCCGGCAGCCCCGAGTCCGGCCCGAGGATCTCCAGGTCCGCGGGCACCGTGAAGGCCAGCCAGGCGGTGACCGCGAGGTCGGTGCGCACCGTGGTCGCCGTCGCCTCGATGTTGCCCTGCTCGAAGACCGAGCGCCAGGCGCGGCCGTCGCGGCGCAGGGCCTCCAGCACGAAGGGCCGGAAGGCGCAGCTGTCGGCGACCAGGGAGACCGGCAGGGGGCGCTTCAGGTAGGCCGAGCCGGCCCGGGCGCCGACCCAGACCAGGCGGTCGACGCGCAGCCGTTCGCCGGCGCCGCCGCCCAGCGGCTCTTCGACCACCGCCAGGTCCAGGGCGCCGGCCTCGAGCTGCCGCGCGAGCTCGGGCGAGGCGTCGCAGGAGAGCGAGACCTCGACTCCCGGGCAGGCCTCGGCAAAGGACTTGATGGCCGGCGCCAGGAAGCTGCCGACCAGGTCGTAGGGGACGCCGATCCGCAGCGGGCCGACGAAGCGCTCGGCCGCCATCTCGCTCCAGATCTCGTCGTTGAGCAGCAGCAGGCGCTGTGCCCTGCCGAGCAGCCGTTCGCCGTCGGCTGTCAGCCGCAGCCCGCCGCGCCTGCGCTCGAACAGGCCGCAGCCGAGCGCCTCCTCGAGCCGCCGGACCTGCTGGCTGACCGCGCCCTGCGTCAGGTTCAGGGCCCTGGCCGCGCCGGTCATGCTGCCGAGCTCGGCGACCGAGACGAAGCTGCGCAGCAGGGCGGTATCGAGGTTCCGGCGCATGGAGCCATCATGAATTCTAATGGCCGACCGATCAAGAATTGCATTTACTGATTCAGAGGCCGCTTTCTAGCCTGCGGGACCGCCCACCGACGGAACCGCGTCATGCAGCCCGATTCGATCCTGCCCCTGGCCCTCTTCGCCGCCGTCGCGACTCTGTCGCCCGGCGGCGCCACGACCCTGGCGACGGCCTCCGGGGCGCGCTTCGGCTTCCGACGCTCGCTGCCGCTGCTGGCCGGGATCGCGCTCGGCCTCGCGAGCCTGGCGGCGACGGCCGCGCTCGGCCTGGCCGGACTGCTGCTCGAGGTCCCGTCGCTCGGACTGGCGACGAGGCTGGCCGGCTCGGCCTATCTGCTCTGGCTGGCCTGGCGGCTCGCGACCAGCGGCGCGCCGGGCGAAGCCACCGGAACCGCGGCACCGGTCAGCTTCGGCGGCGGCCTGCTGCTGCTGCTCAGCAACCCGAAGGGCTGGGCGATGGCGCTGGCCGCCGCCGGCTCCTTCGCTTCGCTGGCGGACGGCCCCCTGCAGCTGGCCCTGCTGCTCGGCGCGGCCTTCGGGCTGGCCGCTGCCGCCTCGCTGACGCTCTGGTGCGGCGCCGGCCTGCTGCTCGGCCGCTGGCTGCGCACGGAGGCTCGCTGGCGCGTCGCCAACCTGCTGCTGGCGGCCCTGCTCGCGGCCTCTATCGTGCCGATCTGGGCCGGCGTATGAGTCGCACCATGCTCAACGGGCCCGCCTTCCCCGAGACCGTCGACCTGCTGGCAGCGCTCGCCGAGCTGGACGACTTCTGGTCGCCCCGCGTCGTCGCCCGGGTCAACGACCAGTACGTCAAGGTGGCCAAGCTGCGCGGCCAGCTGGCCTGGCACAGCCACAAGCAGGAGGACGAGCTGTTCTACCTCCTGAAGGGCCGGCTGCGCATCGAGTACCGGGACCGGCCGGCCGTCGTGCTGGAGCCGGGAGTGCTCCACGTCGTCCCGCGCGGGGTCGAGCACAATCCGGTCGCCGAGCAGGAGTGCTGGGTCGTCCTCGTCGAGACCGTGACGACGCTGCACACCGGCGACGTCGAGACGCCGCTGACCAAGACCATCGAACAGCAGATCGGCTGACGGCCGCAGCCCAGGGAGGCGGCGGTCGCAGGGCAGCGCCGCGCAGCTGCTGCGCGCCCTGCCCCGTTGCCTTGTCGCGGCAAGGGCGCTAGGTATCCGCCCGCTCTTTCCCGGCCAACCACCTGCAAGCTTTGACAGACCCGTGTCAGACCGCGACCTCGTCCAGCTTCTGCCCCGCGGCATGCGTGACCTGCTGCCGCCGCACGCCGCCGAAGACCGGCGCGTCGAGACGGCGTTGCTGCAGTCGTTCGAGCGTTGCGGATACGAGCTGGTGGCCCCCCCGCTGATCGAATACGACGAGTCGCTCTCGCGGCTCGACAAGCGGGTCTCCACGGACCTCTTCCGCTCCTTCGAGGCGGCGACCCGGCAGACCGTCGGCGTGCGCCCGGACATCGCGCCGCAGGTCGCGCGCGTCGCCGGCAGCCGCCTGACCCGCCAGCCGCGGCCGCTGCGCCTCTGCTACGCCGGACCGACGGTGCGCATGGCCGCCGACGGCGGCCTGGAGCAGAACCGCCAGGTCGGCGTGACCCTGTTCGGCAGCGAGGCCGCGGCGGCGATCGCCGAGGTCGCGGCGGCGGCGGTGCGTGCGCTCAACGTCGTCGGCCTGGACGAGGTCAACCTCGACCTCACCCTGCCGCAGCTGGTCGACACGATCCTGACCGAGGCCGGCGTGCGCTCCGGCATGCGCCGGCGCGCCGAGAGCGCCATGGCGCGCAAGGCCCGCGAGGACCTCGCCGGCCAGGAGCCGAAGCTGGCCGAGCGGCTGGTCGCGCTGCTCGACGCCTCGGGCCCGGTCGAGGACAGCCTGCCGCGCCTGCGGGCGCTCGACCTGCCGGCCGAGGCGAAGCGCCAGGTCGAGCTGCTGGCCGCGGTCGCCGAGCGGCTGAAGCGCTCGGCGCCGGGCGCCACCCTGCTGCTCGACCCGGTCGAGAGCCGCGGCTTCGAGGCCCATGCCGACCTCGGCTTCGCGCTCTTCGTCGGCGGCGCGCGCAGCCACGTCGGGCGCGGCGGCACCTACCGGATGAGCGGCTTCGTCGCCGAGCCCTCGGTCGGCTGCAGCCTCAGCCTCGACCAGCTCTACCGGGTCGTGCCCGAGGCGCCGCTGCCGGAGCGGGTCCTGGCGCCCTTCGACATCGCGCCCGAGCGGCTCGAGGCGCTGCGCCGCGAGGGTCGCATCGCCGTCGCGGCCCTGGAGCCGGTCGCCGACCTCGACCGCGAGGCGGTGCGGCTCGGCTTCACCCATATCTTCGACGGCGCCGGCGTGCGCCGGGTCGGTTAGCTTAGGGCCGCTGGCGCGGCCCCGGCGCCGGCCCGCTCCCCCACCCGGCCACCCACGTCAGTATCCTGGAAGGGTGGCCGGGTGGGGGAGCGGGCCGGCACCGGAACGAACGGACGGGAACGAGACTATGGCCAACGTCGTGGTGGTCGGCGCCCAGTGGGGCGACGAGGGCAAGGGCAAGATCGTCGACTGGCTGTCGGAGCGCGCCGACGTGATCGTGCGCTTCCAGGGCGGCCACAACGCCGGCCACACGCTGGTCGTCAACGACACGACCTACAAGCTGTCGCTGCTGCCCTCGGGCGTGGTGCGGCCGGGCAAGCTGTCGATCATCGGCAACGGCGTCGTGGTCGATCCCTGGGCGCTGATCGAGGAGATCGAGCGGATCGGCAAGCAGGGCGTCACGGTCACGCCGGACTCCCTGAGGGTCGCCGAGAACGCGGCGCTGATCCTGCCGCTGCATTCGCTGGTCGACAAGGCGCGCGAGGCCGCGCGCGGCAAGGACGCGATCGGCACGACCGGCCGCGGCATCGGCCCGGCCTACGAGGACCGGGTCGGGCGCCGGGCCATCCGGCTCTGCGACCTCGCCGACGCCGACCACCTGTCGGGCCGCCTCGACGCCCTGCTGGTCCACCACAACGCCCTGTTCCGCGGCCTCGGCGAGCCCGAGGTCGACAAGGCCGAGCTGATGGACCGCCTGCTCGAGGTGGCGCCCAAGGTGCTGCCCTACGCCGACCGGGTCTGGCAGCGCCTGGACAAGGCGCGGCGCATCGGCCGGCGCATCCTGTTCGAGGGCGCCCAGGGCGCGCTGCTCGACGTCGACCACGGCACCTATCCCTTCGTCACCTCCTCGAACACCGTGGCGGGGCAGGCGGCGGCCGGCAGCGGCATCGGCGTCGGCGCGCTCGACACGGTGCTCGGCATCACCAAGGCCTACACGACCCGGGTTGGCTCCGGCCCCTTCCCGACCGAGCTCCTCGACGAGACCGGCCGGCGCATCGGCGAGCGCGGCCGCGAGTTCGGCACGGTCACCGGGCGCGCCCGGCGCTGCGGCTGGTTCGACGCCGTGCTGGTCCGCCAGGCGATCAAGACCGGCGGCATCGACGGCATCGCGCTGACCAAGCTCGACGTGCTCGACGGCCTGGAGGAGCTGAAGATCTGCACCGGCTACGAGATCGACGGCGCGAGCTACGACCATCTGCCGGCGCTCGGCAGCCTGCAGGCCCGGGCGAAGCCGGTCTACGAGTCCTTCGCGGGCTGGCAGGAGACGACCTACGGCGCCCGCTCCTGGGGCGAGCTGCCGGCCATGGCGATCAAGTACGTGCGCCGCATCGAGGAGCTGATCGAGGCGCCGGTCACCCTGCTCTCGACCAGCCCCGAGCGCGAGGACACGATCCTGATGCGCGACCCCTTCGCGGGGTAGGCCCGGTCGCCGGCCGCGCCGGCCAGCCTGTCACGGACGGTGCCGCGGCAGCAGGAACAGCAGGCAGAAGGTGACGAGGTTGCCGGCTGCGGCGTAGGCGGCGGCCGCGGCGAAGCCCTGGCCGTAGGCCTCGGCCGGCGCCAGGCCGGTCGCCCGCGCCGAGCCCAGGATGCCGAAGAACAGCAGCCCGACCAGGGCGATGCCGAGCGCGCCGCCGGTCTGCTGCATCGTGGCGATCACCCCCGACGCCGAGCCGATGTCGTCCTCGGGGATGGCGCCGAGCACGGTGTTGAGCAGCGGCCCGATGACGAAGCCGTTGCCGAGCCCCAGCAGCACGAAGGCCGGGACCAGCTCGGCCGGCGTCAGCGGCACGGCGAGGCGCGCCACCGCCGCCGCGGCGAGGCAGGCGACGGCGCTGAGCGCGGCACCGGCGATGAGCCCGCCGCGCCGGCGCGCCGCCGGCAGCCGGCCGGCCAGCAGCGAGCTGGTCATGAAGGGGATGCCGACCGCGGTCAGCAGCAGGCCGGCGGTCACCGGCGAGCGGCCGAGGCCCTGCTGGATCAGGAAGGCGAAGGCCAGGTAGAAGGAGTTGAGGGTCGAGTAGAACAGCAGGCTGACCAGCAGCCCGACCAGGAAGGCGCGGTTGCGGAACAGCCCGGTCGGCAGCAGCGGCGCGCCGCCGCCGCGCGACTTGCCGTGCTGGTGGCGCGCGAAGACGGCGAAGGCCGCCGGCGCCGCCGCCAGCATCGCCCAGGCCCAGCCCGGCCAGCCGGCCTCGCGGCCCTCGATCAGCGGATAGAGCAGCAGCCCGAGCGCCAGCGCGCCGAGGCCGACCCCGGCGAGGTCGAGCCGCCTGGCCTCCGGCGAGCGCGACTCGGCGACCAGGCGCGGCAGGGCGAGGGCGGCGGCGAGGCCGACCGGCAGGTTGATCAGGAAGATCAGTCGCCAGGCGAGGCCCCAGAGGTCGGCCTCGACCAGCACGCCGCCGAGGATCTGGCCGGCGATGGCGGCGAGGCCCAGGGTCACGCCGACGGCGCCGAACGCCCGGGCGCGCTCGCGGTCGGTCGGGAAGGCGACGCGGATCAGCGCGAAGGCCTGGGGGAACAGCAGCGCCGCCGCCGTCCCTTGCAGCAGGCGCGCCCCGACCAGCAGCAGCGGGCTCGTCGCCAGGCCGCAGAGCCCCGAGGTCAGGGTGAAGGCGGTGAGGCCGATGCCGAACACCCGGCGGCGGCCGTGGATGTCGCCGAGCCGCCCGCCGGTGATCAGCGCCAGCGCGTAGGCGAAGGCGTAGCCGGCGATGACCAGCTCGGCCTCGGCATAGCTGGCACCGAGGTCGCGCCGGATAGTCGGCACCGCGACGTTGACGACGAAGACGTCCATCACCGCCATGAACGGCCCGGCGAGCAGCACGCCGAGGGCCAGGCGCGCGCGCCAGCGGGCCGCCGTCGAGCCCCGCGGCGGGTCCTGCAGGCAGGCCGCCGGCTCCGCCCCCGCCGCCGTTGCCGCCACCATCGCCCCTTCGCCCATCGGCCTCTCCCAACAGCAGGCGCCGCTTGCCAGCGGCCTCGATGGGAGGGAAGATGGGCCGAGCTTTATCGTGTTATCAGATAAGATCTTATCCTATTACTGTTGCTGACAGCCGAGCCATGCCGAACTTGCAGAGAACCGAGGAGCGCCGGGCCCTGGCGGCCTTCGTGCGCGACCGCCGCGCCCGCACCCGGCCCGAGGAGGTCGGCCTGAGCGGCGGGCCGCGGCGGCGAACGCCCGGCCTGCGCCGCGAGGAGGTCGCCCTGCTCGCCGGCATCGGCCTGACCTGGTACACTTGGTTCGAGCAGGGCCGCGACATCCAGGTCTCGACCGCCTTCCTGGAGCGCCTGGCGCGCGCGCTCAGGCTCGACCGGGCCGAGCGGATCCACCTCTTCTCGCTGGCGCAGCGCCGGCCGCCGCCGCACGAGCCGGTCTCGGCCGACACCCTGCCGCCGGCCATCCAGCGCATGCTCGACGGCCTCTCCAACCCCGCCTACGTCAAGAACCAGCGCTGGGACGTGCTGGGCTGGAACGCCGCCGCCGCCCTGCTGTTCGAGGGCTGCATCGCGCTCGAGCCGGGGCTCAGCAACATCGTCCTGCAGCTGTTCGGCAACCCGCGCTGCCGGCGCCGCATGATCGACTGGGAGGGCGACGCGCGCCGCGCGCTCGCCAAGTTCCGCCTGGACTACGGCCGCGCCCAGGGCGATCCCGCCTTCGAGGCGCTGGTCGAGCAGCTCGAGGCCGCCAGCCCGGAGTTCCGCCGCTGGTGGCCGCGCCAGGACGTCTCCGGCAGCGGCGAGGGCATCAAGCGCTTCGACCACGAGACGCTCGGCGAGCTGGAGTTCGAGCACACCGCCTTTCTCGTCGAGAGCGCGCCGGACCTGCGCCTCGTCGTCTATACGCCGATCTGACGGCCGGGCCGAGGTGCCGGCGACCGCGGGCAGCGGTCTCGGTGGCTTGAAAATAACTGACTGGTCAGTTATTTCTACCGGCATGGCCTCGACGCCGACCAAGCGCCCCAAGTTCCGCCGCCGCGCCGAGGCCCGCCCCGACGAGGTGCTCGACGCCGCGCTCGACCTGTTCATCGCCCGCGGCTTCGCGGCGACGCGGGTCGAGGACATCGCGCGGCGGGCCGGCCTCTCCAAGGGCGCGGTCTACCTCTACTACCCGAGCAAGGAGGCGATCCTGGAGGCGCTGGTGCAGCGCTCGATTCTGCCGATCGCCGAGCAGGTCGCCGCGCTCGGCAGGCTGGAGACCGGCGACCCGAAGGCCGCGCTGCGGTCGCTGATCGACCTGATCGGCGACGGCCTCGCCGAGCCGCGGGTCGCCGCGATCCCGAAGATCATCGTCGGCGAGGCCGGCAACTTCCCGCAGCTGGTCGAGAGCTACCGGCGCCAGGTCATCGAGCGCGGCCTCGGCGCCCTGACCGCCCTGATCCGCCGCGGCGTCGAGCTGGGACAGTTCCGTCCGGTCGACCCCGAGCTGGCCGCCCGCAACGTCGTCGGCCCGCTGATCGCGCACCTGCTGCTGGCGCGGATCTTCAGCATCGCGCCGGCGGACGACCCGCGGGCCCGGCGCTTCCTGGACAGCCATCTCGACATCCTGATGAACGGCCTGGCGGCCGAAGGGGAGAGGAAAGCATGAGCGGCGTGATCGCCTGGCTGGGCGGCCTGCTGGCCGCCGTCCTGCCCGGAGTCTCCGGGCCACAGCCGGTGCTCGGCTACGTCGAGGGCGACTACCTCTACCTCGCCTCGTCCTGCAGCGGGCAGCTGACCGCGCTGTCCGTCGCCGACGGCGACGAGGTCGCGGCCGGCGCCCCGCTGTTCCGGGTCGAGGACGACCAGCGCGCCGCCGAGCTCGCGTCCGCCAGGGCGCAGCTCGCGAACGCCGAGGCGACGCTGCGCGACCGCGAGGCCGGCGAGCGCCCGGAGGAGCTGCAGGTCATCGAGCAGCAGCTCGCCGGTGCCCGGGCCGACCGCAAGCTCGCCGAGCTCTCCTACGAGCGCTCGAAGCGGCTGAGCGCCCGCGACGTCGCCTCCCAGGCCAAGCTCGACGAGGACCGGGCGCAGCTCGGCTCGACCGGGGCCAGGGTGCGCGAGCTCGAGGCGCAGCTGGCCGTCGCCCGCCTGCCGGCGCGCAGCCAGCAGATCGCCGCCGCCGAGGCCGAGGTCGAGGCGTCGCGCGCCGCGGTCGCCAGGGCCCGGGCCGACCTCGAGGACTGCAAGGTGGCGGCGCCGGCGGCCGGGCGGATCGAGCGCACCTTCCTCGACCCCGGCGAGCAGGCCGGACCCTCGACGCCGGTCGTCTCGCTGCTGCCGCCCGACAAGCTGAAGGTGCGCTTCTACGTGCCCGAGGCGCGACGCAGCGAGTTCCCGCTCGGCAGCGCGGTGCTGGTCGGCTGCGACGGTTGCGGCGGGCCGATCCGCGCCAGCGTCACCTGGCAGTCCTCCCAGGCCGAATACACGCCGCCGGTGATCTACAGCCTGGACGAGCGCGGCCGCCTGGTCTTCCTGGTCGAGGCCCGTCCCGAGAACCGGAGCCCGGCCCTGCTGCCGGGCCAGCCGGTCGACGTCAGGCCGGCCCGATGAGCGGCCGCGCGGCGGAGAACGGCCAGCCGGTGATCCAGGTCACCGGCCTGACCAAGCGCTTCGGCGACAAGACCGTCGTCGACGGCTTCGACATGACCGTGCCGAAGGGCGCGATCTACGGCTTCCTGGGGCCGAACGGCAGCGGCAAGACGACGACGATCCGCATGATGTGCGGCCTGCTGACTCCCGACGCCGGCGACGGCCACTGCCTGGGCTACGACATCCTGACCGAATCGCGGCGCATCAAGGAGCGGGTCGGCTACATGACCCAGCGCTTCTCGCTCTACGAGGACCTGTCGATCCGCGAGAACCTCGACTTCATGGCCCGCATGTACCGCCTGGACCGGCGCCGCCAGCGGGTCGGGCAGGCGCTCGAGGAGCTCGGCCTCGCCGACCGCGCGGGCCAGCTCGCCGGCACCCTCTCGGGCGGCTGGAAGCAGCGCCTGGCGCTCGCCGCCTGCCTGCTGCACGAGCCGGCGCTGCTGCTGCTCGACGAGCCGACCGCCGGCGTCGATCCCAAGGCCCGGCGCGACTTCTGGGACGAGATCCGCGGCCTGTCCGACCGCGGCGTCACGGTGCTGGTCTCGACCCACTACATGGACGAGGCGGTGCAGTGCGACTTCATCGCCTACATCGCCTATGGCACCAAGCTGATCGACGCGCCGGCCGCGGCGATCCCGCGGCAGGTCGGCCTGGCGACCTGGAAGGTCGAGGGACCCGGCCTCGCGGAGCTCGCCCGCACGCTGGCGGGCGCGCCCGGGGTCGAGCAGATCGCCCGCTTCGGCGCCGAGCTGCACGTCTCCGGCACCGACGCCGCGGCGCTCGGCGCGACCGCGCAGGCCCGCGCGGCCGCGGGGCCGCAGCGCTGGACCCGCCAGGAGTCCGGCCTGGAGGAGGTCTTCATCCACCTGATGGCCCAATCCCGGGACAACTTCGCCCGGGACAACGCCGCCCCGGACGGCGGCGCCGCCGGACGCCGCGCCTGAGGCCGCCATGACGGCTGCCTTCTCCTTCGCCCGCTTCCTGGCCGTCCTGGTCAAGGAATTCATCCAGATGCGGCGGGACCGCGTGACCTTCGCGATGATGATCGGCGTGCCGATCCTGCAGCTGACAATCTTCGGCTACGCCATCAACACCGACCCGAAGCACCTGCCGACCCTGGTCGAGAGCAACGACGACGGACCGATCACCCGCGCCCTGCTCGCCGCCCTGGAGAACTCGGCCTACTTCGACTTCCGCGGCACGGTCGCCGGCGAGGCCGAGGCGTCGCGCGCCCTGCGCAGCGGCGAGGCGATCTTCGTGGTGGTCGTGCCGCCGCGCTTCGAGCGCGACCTGGTGCGCGGCGAGCGGCCCGCGATCCTGCTCAGCGCCGACGCCTCGGACCCGACCGCCACCGGCGGCGCGATCGCCGCGCTGTCGGGCATCGTCGACGGCGCCCTGGCGGCGAGCCTGACCGGGCCGCTGCAGGGCCTGGCGGCACGCCCGCCGGCCTTCCAGATCCTGGTCCACCGCCACTACAACCCGGCCGGCGTCACCTCCTTCAACATCGTGCCCGGGCTGCTCGGCACGATCCTGTCGATGACCATGGTGATGATCACGGCGATCGCCATCGTGCGCGAGGCCGAGCGCGGCACCATGGAGACGCTGATCGCAACCCCGGTGCGCCCGGCCGAGGTGATGCTCGGCAAGATCCTGCCCTACGTGCTGGTCGGCTACGTCCAGACCTCGGTGTTCCTGGCGCTCGCCCTGACCGCCTTCGGCGTGCCCTTCGCCGGCTCGGCCGCCGCCTTCCTGGTCGGGCTCAACCTGTTCATCGTCGCCAACCTGGCGCTCGGCTTCCTGTTCTCGACCGTGGCGCGCAACCAGATGCAGGCCATGCAGATGTCGTTCTTCTACATGCTGCCGGCGATCCTGCTGTCGGGCTTCCTCTTCCCGTTCTCCGGCATGCCGGGCTGGGCCCGGGCGATCGGCATCGCGATCCCCAACACCCACTTCATCCGCATCGTCCGCGAGGTGATGCTGAAGGGCGCCGGCCTGTCCGACATCCTGCCCGAGCTCGGCGCGCTCGCGGCCATCGTCGTGGTGATCACGGCGCTGGCCATGCTGCGCTACCGCCAGACGCTCGATTGACGGGCCGGTCGCCACAACCGAGGCCACCCGCGTTAACCTTCCCTTACCCTTGAGTCGTGTAGTCAGGTCGGGAACCACTGAATCGGGCCCCGGCAGACAGGCATGAGCGACCTAGCCGAAGACGTCAGCTTCGCCGATCTGCCGCGCTCCGGCGGGCGCCGCCAGCGCGGCAGCCAGGGCCAGGGTGGCGGCACGGTGCGCGTCGAGGGCCGCTTCGAGGTCGAGCCCGGCTTCCCGCTGCCGGCGCTCGACCAGCCGCATGCCCACGCCTTCGCCGCCGCGGCACGCGACCAGGCCGGCGGACGGCCGGTCTACGCCCTGGTCTGCGACCCGCTGCTGGCGCCGCGGCGCAGCCTGATGAGCCAGCTGCCGACCATGGGTCGCCTGCCGCTGGCCGTGCCGCTGGCCTACGAGACGGTGTTCTGGCCGCCGGACAACGCGCGGCGCGGCGTGCTGATCCTGACCAAGCCCGAGGGCGATCGCGTCCAGGCCAATCCGCAGGCCAGCTTCGCGCCCTTCGACGAGGACGCGCTGATCCGCAAGGTCGTGCAGCCGCTGATGCCGGCGCTGATCGAGCTGGGCGCGCGCGGCATCAGCCATCGGGCGATCCGCGCCGACAACCTGTTCTTCCGCGACGGCGCGCGCAACGAGTGCATGCTCGGCGAATGCGTCTCGGCGCCCGCCGCGCTCGACCAGCCGTCGGTCTACGAGCCGATCGAGAGCGCCCTCGCGCTGCCGGCCGGCCGCGGCCTGGGCAGCACCAGCGACGACCTCTACGCCTTCGGCGTCACCCTGGCGATCCTGCTGCGCGGCGGCAATCCGGTCGCCGACATGACCGACGAGCAGATCGTCCACGCGAAGCTCAACCGCGGCACCTACGCGACGCTGATCGGCAAGCAGCGCCTGCCGCTGGCGATCACCGAGGCGCTGCGCGGCCTGCTGTGCGACGAGCCGATCGAGCGCTGGGGCCTGAACGACCTCGAGATGTGGGCCAACGGCCGCCATCTCAGCCCCAAGCAGCCGATGGCCCTGACCCGGGCGAGCCGGCCCTTCGAGTTCAACGAGAAGGACTACTGGAACTGCCGCTCGCTGTCGGCGGCCTTCGGCTATCACTGGGACGAGGCCTGCCGGACCCTGGCCGGCGAGGAGCTGATCACCTGGGTCCACCGCAGCGTCGGCGACGAGAAGCGCGCCGAACGCCTCGCCCTGCTGATGCGCGGCTCCCAGGGCGGCACCTCGAGCGAGCCGCGCAGCGACCGCCAGCTGGCCCGCGTCCTGATGGCCCTCGACGCCCGCGCGCCGCTGCGCTTCCGCCAGCTCTCGGCGCGCATCGACTCGCTGGGCGACGTGCTCGCCGTCCATTACGCCGACCAGTCGATCCGGCAGATCTTCGCCGAGACGATCGGCAACCGCCTGGTCAACTTCTGGTTCGAGGCGCAGCCCGGCATGCGGCCGGAGTACGCCGTGCTCAAGAAGGGCTACGAGCAGCTCGGCTTCTTCCTGATGCGCCAGCGCATCGGCTATGGCCTCGAGCGCTGCCTCTACGAGGAGAACGAGTTCTGGCCCTGCCTCAGCCCGCTGCTGAGCGACGCCTACGTGACCCGGATCGAGGAGCTGCTGCCGGCCCTGGAGCGGCTGACCGCCAACGGCCTGCCGGAGCGCGAGCCGGTCGACCGGCACGTCGCCGCCTTCGCCGTCGCCCGCATGCGCGGCACGCCGGAGCGGATCCTGACGGCGCTGGGCCGCGACGACGACGAGGTGGTCCGCCGGCTCGGCGTGGTCTACCTGCTGGCCGAGGTGCAGCGCCTGGTCGGACCGGCGCGGCTGCCCGGCCTCGCCGCCTGGCTGGGCCAGAGCATGGCGCCGGTCATCGAGTCCTACAACAGCCGCGAGATCCGCCAGACCCTGGCGCTGGAGCTGCAGGCGGCGGTCGACGGCGGCGACCTCTACCACCTCGCGCTGGCGATGGACGACGGCAAGCTGCGCCAGGACGACGAGCGCGGCTTCGCGGCCGCCCAGGCCGAGTACACCGCGATCGGCCGCGAGCTCGCCTGGATCGAGCAGGGCGGCCTGACCCGGCCGCAGTTCGTCTTCGCCAAGTCGCAGCAGATCGCCGCGGTGGCGGCCGGCTGCCTCGCCAGCATCACCCTGCTGGTCATGACCATGTTCTATTTCGGCTGAGGCGGGACGGATGGCGGCGCGCAAGGCGAAGGACATCCCGACCGGCGGCAGCGGCGGCGGCGGCGTCAACTGGACCAAGCTGGCGGTCGGCCTGCTCGTGGCGCTGCCGGCCATGGTCGTGCTGCTGCCGACGACGATGCTCGTCTTCGTGCTCAGCCTGCCGACCGTCGTCGCCTTCCTGGTCGACCGCACGCGCGAGCGCTACCTGGTCGCCACCGTCGGCCTGCTCAACCTCTGCGGCGTGCTGCCGGCCCTGGTCGCGCTGTGGGACCGCGGCCAGTCGATCGACAACGCCTTCCGCCTGCTGACCGACATGGTCTACTGGATCGCCGCCTTCGGCGCTGCCGGCGTCGGCTGGGCGATCTTCACCTCGCTGCCGCCGCTGGTCAGCAGCTACTACACCCTGGTCACCCAGCACCGGGTCAACCACCTGCGCAAGCGCCAGAAGCAGCTGATCGAGGCCTGGGGCGAGGAGGTCTCGGGCCGTCACCTCGACCACGAGCGGGACGGGCACGAGAGCCTGCTCGACGCCGTCCCCGAGTAGCGGAGCCGCAGGGGGCGCGGCGCCGCGGAGCGCCCGGCCTACTCGTTGGCCAGGCGCTCCTGGATCGCCGCGTTCTTGATCGCCCGCTGCAGCTTCTCGAAGGCCCGGACCTCGATCTGCCGCACCCGCTCGCGGCTGATGCCGTAGACCTGGCTGAGGTCCTCCAGCGTCGTCGGGTTCTCCTTGAGCCGCCGCTCGGTCAGGATGTGCCGCTCGCGCTCGTTCAGGCTCTCCATGGCGCTCTCCAGCAGCACCCGGCGCTGGTCGAGCTCCTCGCGGTCGGCCAGCAGGGTCTCCTGGTTGTCGTTGTCGTCGACCAGCCAGTCCTGCCATTCGCCGTCGCCGTCCTGGCGCAGCGGCGCGTTGAGCGAGTGGTCGGGGCTCGACAGGCGCCGGTTCATCGACACCACGTCCTGCTCCGGCACGTTGAGCTGGGTCGCGATGTGCGTCACCTGCTCCGGCTTGAGGTCGCCCTCCTCGATCGCCTGCATCTGGCCCTTCAGCTTGCGCAGGTTGAAGAACAGCTTCTTCTGCGCCGCCGTGGTGCCCATCTTCACCAGCGACCAGGAATGCAGGATGTACTCCTGGATCGCCGCGCGGATCCACCACATGGCGTAGGTCGCCAGGCGGAAGCCGCGGTCGGGATCGAAGCGCTTGACCGCCTGCATCATGCCGACGTTGCCCTCGCTGATCAGCTCGGACAGCGGCAGGCCGTAGCCGCGATAGCCCATGGCGATCTTGGCGACCAGGCGCAGGTGGCTGGTGACCAGCTGGTGCGCGGCCTCGGTGTCTTCCTTTTCCTGCCAGCGCTTGGCCAGCATGTACTCCTGGTCCTGCTCCAGCATCGGAAACTTGCGGATCTCCTGGAGGTACCGGGAGAGGTTGCCCTCGGTGACGAGCAGAGGAACTTTGGCAGCAGCCACGGGACCGTCCTTTCCTTAACCGTCATCCCCGGGAACGGAGCCAGCATGCCCCGGTTCCAGCAGGATGGGACTACAAATCAAAGTGATTCCAGAGACGCGATCAAGCGCGCCAGGTCGCCGGGCGGCGGCGACTCGAAGAGCAGCGGCCGCCCGTCGTCGGGATGGCTGAAGCCGAGCCGCTCGGCGTGCAGCGCCTGGCGGCCGAAGCCCTCGACCTCCCGGCGCACCGGCTCCGGCAGCGCCGCCAGGGCCGCCGGCCTGGCGCGCCCGTAGAGCGGGTCGCCGAGCAGCGGATGGCCGCGGCTGGCCAGATGCACGCGGATCTGGTGCGTGCGGCCGGTCAACAGACGACAGGTGATCATGGACACCGCCCCCCCGGCGAATAGACGTTCCACCCTGTAACGTGTGACGGCGGGTTTTCCGGCGCTGGCCAGCACCGCCATCTTCTTCCGGTTGCGCGGGCTGCGCCCGATGTTGCCGGCGATCTCGCCCCACGCCTCTGCCGCCGCCGTTGCGCCGCCGGGCGGCAGCAGCCGGCCCCAGGCCAGGGCCCGGTAGCGCCGGTCGATGGTCCGCTCGGCGAACTGCCCGGTCAGCGAGCGGTGCGCCGTCTCGGTCTTGGCCACGACCATCAGGCCGCTCGTGTCCTTGTCCAGCCGGTGCACGATGCCCGGCCGCTTGACCCCGCCGATGCCGGCGAACTCGGCGCCGCAGTGCGCCAGCAGGGCGTTGACCAGCGTCCGGTCCGGGTTGCCCGGCGCCGGATGGACGACGAGCCCGGCCGGCTTGTCGAGCACCAGCAGCGCCGAATCCTCGTAGAGGATCTCCAGCGCGCGCGCCTGGGGCTCCGGGGCGGCCGGCACCGCCTCGGGAATCGTCAGGCGATAGCACTGCCCCGCTTTGACCCGGGTCGAGGGCTCGTCTATCGTCGCGCCGCCGCTCGACAGCGCGCCGGCTTCGATCAGGCCCTTGACGCGGCTGCGCGACAGGGCCGGCAGGCGGCGCGCGATCAGGCGGTCGACACGCTCGCCGGCTTCGGCCTCGGCGACCTCGATGCTGTGGGTGCCGCTCGCCGGCGCGCCAGGGATCTCGGCGGCGAGCGGGCTCGCGGGCGTCGTCGTCGTCATTGTGCTCTTAGGGGAACGTCAAAGATGCCTGCGATCAAGGCCGTGGTCATCGGCCTGGGTGCCGTGATCCTCGCCATGACCGGACTGGTTATATGGGGATTGATGCGCCAGGGTCAAAGCCTGAGCGAAAAGGTCAACTTTGCGGACACCGCGGTCGCGGTGCCGGCCGGCTGCAGCCTGGCGGCGGTCGAGCCGGGCAAGGACGCGCTGCTGATCCTGCGCCTCGACGGCCCGCTGGAGCGCGGCTGCCAGCAGGCCGTGCTGGTCGACGGCGGCAGCGGCAAGGTCGTCGGCCGGATCCGGCTGAAGGCGGAGTAGGCGCCGCTCGGCGGCGGTCCGCCCCGCCCCGGGAGCGCCCCTACCGCTTCTTGCGCTCGGACTTGGCCTGCTGCATGTCGCGCTTGCGCAGATAGTCTTCGGCCAGTTCGTCGTGCTCGTCCCACTCCTCGTCCTCGTCCTCGCTCTCGTCGGCACTGCCGTCGAAGATGCCGTGGCGGTCCTCCTGCAGGTCGGCCAGCGCCATCTGGTACCAGTCCGACGACGCCAGCGTCTCCTTTGCCAGCCTGGAGACGAGGTTGGGGATCGTGGTGTTGAACTGCCCGGGCGTTCCGACCGCTTCGTAGACCATCGGCCGCCAGTCGCCGTTCTTCGGCTGGGGTGCCGGGCCGATCTGGTTCGAGAGGGCGTCGCCGACCTCGAAGACCGAGAACGTCGAGAACTCGAGGTCGTCGGGCGATGTGCCGTCGATGTTGTCGCGGATCGCCTTGGCCAGGTTCTTGAGGTCGCCGAAGCCGAAGCAGACGTAGGAAACGAAGAACTCCACGCGGTCGTCGTCGTACAGCAGGGCGTCGACGCTGCGCAGGGACTTCTTCGCCCAGTTCGAGCCGGACGAGAGGTCGATGCCGGTCTCCTCGAGGAACTCCCGGTCGGCAGCCGCCGCGCTGGTCTTGTCGTTGCCGTCCTTCTTGCCCCCGGAGAAGGCCCATTGCCCTGCGGAATGGGGCACGAAGGGGAAGTCGAGCGTGCCCCCGTCGACCTTCCACTGCAGCAGGACCTTCTTTCCCAGCGCGACATAGGTCGCCTGGGAGGTGATCGCGTAGGGCAGCAGGTAGCATTGCATGGCCGTCGTCCCGCTCCTGTCCGTGAACTGAACGCCCGGACCGCGGCGGTCGTGACGTCGCGACCCCGACCGCCCTTGACCGGCGCCGGCAAGGCGGCTTTGTTCGCGGCTGCCCCCTGACAGGAAAGACCCGACCGATGAACTTCGCCTCCGACAATGTCACCGGCGCCTGCCCCGAGGTGCTGCAGGCCCTGGTCGCCGCCAACGAGGGCAGCGCCATGCCCTACGGCAACGATCCGCTGACCGCCTCGGTGGAGCAGAAGCTGATCGCGCTGTTCGGCTGCGACCTCAAGGCCTTCCCGGTGGCGACCGGCACCGCCTGCAACGCCCTCGCCCTGGCCTGCCTGACGCCCTCCTACGGCGCGATCTACTGCCACGCCGAGGCGCACATCAACGTCGACGAGTGCGGCGCGCCGGAGCTGATGACCGGCGGCGCCAAGCTGGTGCCGCTCCAGGGCGAGGCCGGCAAGCTGACACCCGAAATCGTCGAGGCTGCGATCCACGGCGCCGGCGAGGTCCACCACGTCCAGCCGGCGGTCCTCAGCCTGACCAACGAGACCGAGGCCGGCACGCTCTACCGGCCGGAGGAGATCGCCGCCCTGGCCGCCGTCGCCCGGCGTCACGGCCTCAAGGTGCACCTGGACGGCGCCCGCTTCGCCAACGCCGTCGCCGCGCTCGGCTGCTCGCCGGCGGAGCTGACCTGGCGGGCCGGCGTCGACGTGCTGTCGTTCGGCGCGACCAAGAACGGCTGCCTCTGCGCCGAGGCGGTGGTCTTCTTCGACAAGGCGGCGGCCGCGGCCTTCCCCTACCACCGCAAGCGGGCCGGCCACCTCTTCTCCAAGATGCGCATGATCTCGGCCCAGCTCGCCGGCTACTTCGAGGGCGAGGTCTGGCTGAGGAACGCCCGCCACGCCAACCGCCTGGCCGGGCGCCTCGCCGAGGGCCTGGCCGCCCTGCCCGGCTGCCGCCTGCTGCACCCGGCCGAGGCCAACGAGGTCTTCGTCGAGGTCCCGGCCCTCGCCATCGAGCGGCTGCGCACCGCCGGCTTCCAGTTCTACGAGTGGGCGCCCGGCCGCCTGCGCCTGGTCTGCGCCTGGAACACGAGCGAGGCCGACGTCGCCGCCTTCCTCGACACCACCGCCGACGCCCTGAGCGGCGCGGCCGCGGGCTGAGCGCGTCCGGCGCGCCGACGGCCGCCCGGACATTCGGCCGGGGCAGCAAATCGCCCCCTTGCATCGCCCCCGGCCTTTCGCTATATCCCGCGCCTCACGCCCGACCGCGTCCCCTTCGTCTAGCGGTCCAGGACGTCAGCCTCTCACGCTGAAAACAGGGGTTCGATTCCCCTAGGGGACGCCATTCCTTCTCGGGCGGAGGAGTTCCGACAGCAGACGTCGAGCGCGAACGGCCGGCCAGCCGGCCCGTCGTCATGTCTGTTCCCGGCCCGCGCCGAAGCGCTCCGCCACATGGCGCAGGCAGGCCTCGAAGGCGGCCAGGTCGGTATAGAGCGCCGCGTGTGGCACCGAGCCGCTGAAGACCCGCGGGCCGTGGCGGCAGACCGGCACGCCGATCATCAGGTTCTCGAACAGGCCGAAGTCCTCGATCTCCATGCCGTGCGCGTCGCGGTGCCGGCCCGACTCGTCGCGCCGGGCACCGTCGGGCAGCGCGCCCGCGACCCGCTCCAGGAAGGGCGCCTCGACGTTGGCGTAGCCGTAGACCGGGCGGCCCAGGGCGTCGGCGAAGCCGACCTCGAAGGCCGTGCCTACGTCCATGCTGGGGCCCCGGAAGGGCGTCATGTTGGCGATCAGGACATCGGCCGAGCGGATCAGCGCGCGGTTCAGGTCGAAGATCCGGGCGGCGAGGTCGAAGGGCCCGGGGCCGGCGTCGCCGAGATCGTTGTCGAGCGGGAACAGCCCCTCGAGGCCGTGGCGCCGGCAGAGCTCCTTCTTCGCCGCGCCGATCCCGGCGGCATCCGGCAGGAAGACCTCGGGGCCCGCGAGGTAGATTCGGATCATCTCTCTCCCCCGGCTCGCCGCCCGGCGGCGGAAGGTCCGGGGGGCTGCGTCAGCCGTCGCGCTCGGCGACGGGACGCAGGATAGGGGCCGGTTCCGGCGCCGGGCAATCGCGCGCTGGCCGGCGCCGGGCCTCGAGGCCCGAGGCGTCGAGCGCCGCGACCGCCGGCCCCTTGCGCGCCCGGGCGATCAGGCCGGTGACGCCGGGTAGGACGGGAAGGTCGAAGACGGCCGTCATCTCGGGCCGGAAGCCGCCGGACTCGAGCAGCGTCGAGAGCGCCGCGCGGTCGTAGAGGCGGTGGGTCTCGGGGTCGGCGAACTTCCAGCGCCGCATCGAGGCGGCGTCGGTGACATAGACCAGCAGCGTGCCGCCGGGCCGCAGCACGCGCCGCACCTCGCCGAGCACCGCCCCGGCGTCCTGCCAGAAGTAGGCGACGTTGATCGCCAGCACGCGGTCGACCGAGGCGCTGGCCAGCGGCAGGGCCTCGAAGCGGGCCCGGCAGAGCCGGACGCGGCCCCAGGCGACGGCGGCGCGGTTGGCGGCGCGGGCCTGGGCCAGCATCGCCTCCGACTGGTCGAGGCCGAGGATCGTGCCGCCGTGGAGATTCCGGGCGAGCAGCGCGACCGCCTGGCCCGGGCCGCAGCCGAGCTCGAGGACGGTTTCGCCCGGCCGGGCGCCGAGGGCGGCGACGGCCAGGGCGTTGGGCCGGGCATTGGCCAGCCGCATCAGGCGGCCGGCCAGTCGGCCGCCGGCACCGCTGGGGTGGCGGAGCTGGCGGCCGACGGCCTGCCACAAGGTCATGACGCGCGGGACCGATCGACGGACGGGCCGGGGGCGCGGCCGCTCAGCCGTCGGCGGCCAGCTTGGCATCGACCTTGGACAGGAGGTCGCGGATCTGCGCGCGCCGCCCGGTGTCCCAGACCGGCCGCTGGGCATTGACCGGCGCCGTGAGGGCGCGCTTCAGCACCACGGTCGCCTGCTTGTACTCGCCCTCCTGGTAGAGGAAGTCGCCGTAGAAGTAGTTGGCGTCCAGGCCGGTCGGGCTCATCTCGACCGCCTGCTCCAGGTACTGGCGCGCCTTGTCGTTGTCGCCGAAGCCGAGCGGGAAGCCGGGCACCAGGTAGTAGAGCGCGCCCAGCGAGGTCGGCACCGCGCCGTCGAGGGCGCGGTAGTCCAGGCGCTCGGCCTTCTCGAGCAGGTCGCGGGACTGCTTGGCGTAGCCGAGGGCGCTGAAGGTGCCGGCGGTCTTGGCCTCGCCGCTCAGGATCACCGCCTCCCAGATCAGCGGCTCGGCGCGGTCGGGATAGCTGGCGACGACCTGGGCGGCCTGGTCGGCCAGGGCCTTCAGCCGGGTGTTCTGGGCGTCCTCGTCGGTCATCGTGAAGGTGACCTGCGCCCAGTCGTGGGCGATGCGGGCCAGGGCAGCCTCCATCGGCGCGGGCCCGGCGGCCAGGGCCGAGGCGCCGTTCAGGGCCAGGGCGAAGGCGAAGGCGGCCAGGATCGGCCGGGTCGGGTTCTCGAACATGGCGTTCCTCCTCTCGTTCGGGAGCGGTCTGCCCGGAAGCGACGCTTCCGGGCTCGCTCAGTCGTGGGTGCCGGTGGCCGGGCCGTCGGCGGCGGCGACCGGGACGGGCGGCACAGAGGCCTCGATCATCCGGCCGGTGCCGCTGCTCTCGACCAGCGAGCGCACCGCGCGGTCGATGATCGCCGGCGACAGCCGCTCGACCAGGGCGAAGAGCCGCTCGCGGCCCGGCGGATAGGCGCTGTTGCGGCCGCGCGCGGCGGCGGCCCAGGTGCGCCGGGCGATGACCTCGGCGCCGTCGAGCGGCAGGCGGAAGGGCTCGACGTAGCGCGCGATGGCATGGGTCGCCCCGGTGCGCGCGGTGCGCGGCGAGACGTAGGTGACGCCGATGCCGAGCCCCGCGAGCTCGCGGCGCAGGGCGCTCGACAGGCCGCGCAGGCCGAACTTCGAGGCCGAGTAGGCGGCGAACAGCGGAAAGGCGATGTCGCCGAGCATCGAGCCGAGGTTGACGACGCGGCCGGGCGCCGCGGCCCGCAGCAGCGGCAGCAGCTCGCGGGTCAGCGCCAGCGGCGCCACCAGGTTGGTCGCCATCAGCCGGTCCAGCTCGGCGTCCCGGGTCTCGCTCAGGGGCCCGGCGGCGACGATGCCGGCGTTGTTGACCAGGAAGTGCAGCAGGCCCCACTCGGCGGCGAGCCGGTCGCGCAGGGCGGCGCGCACCGCCGGCAGGGTCACGTCGCCGGGCAGGATCAGGCACTCGGTGCCGGGCGCCAGCTGCGCGCGCGTCTCGCGCAGCGCCGCCTCGCGCCGGCCGACCAGGGCGACCGCCAGGCCGCGCCGGGCCGCCTCGATCGCCAGCGCCCGGCCGATGCCCGAGCCGGCGCCGGTGATCAGCGCCGTCCTACCCCCGAGCGGCATGGTTGCCTCCCGCCGCGAGCTGCTCCAGGTCGCGGAAGATGTTGCCGTAGAGCCAGTAGAACATCCGCGCGCCGTCGATGATCGGCTCGGCCGCCGCGATCGGATCCAGGCTGTCGACGACCTTGCGGAAGAAGGCGGTGTGGCCGACGTCGAGCGCGCCGTGGGTCGTCAGGTAGACGAAGCCCGGCCCACCGTCCGCGTCTTCGCCGCCGAAGGCGCGCTGCAGCGCCTCGGCGGCCTGCGAGGCCAGCAGGGTCGACATGCCCTCCAGCACGTGGACCATGCCGAGCAGGGCGTAGGGGCTGATCCGGTCGATCGCGTGGTAGGCATAGCCGACCATGGCCCGGCAGGGCGGCCGCGCCGGCGCCAGCAGCGTCGCTGCCGGGGCGCCGCCGATCGCCGAGATGTCGTCGAGGATCCACTCGTCGTGGCCCCGCTCCTCCTCGAGGTACTCGTAGAGCGCGGCACGGTAGCCCTCGTCCTCGGTGCGTGCCGCGGCCAGCGACAGCAGCGGGCAGGTGTGGCGGACGTGGTGGTAGGCCTGGCTGAGGAACGCCAGGTAGAGCGCCCGCGGCACCTCGCCCGTGACGGCGCGCCCGATGATCGGGATCGCCAGGAAGCCGTCGCGCGCCTCGGCGCTGTCGGCGAGCAGCCGGTCGTGCAGGCTCATGGCTGGGTCTCCTGCCAGAGGACGTCGGGCGAAGCCGCCCGGTCGAAGCCGAAGCGCGCCCGGCAGGCCTGCAGCACCTCGCGCCGGCGCAGGCGGCCGTTGCCGGTCACCAGGCCGTCGCGGCCGAGCTCCTGGGCGGCCAGCACCGCGACCCGGCGCGGCACGGCATAGGCCGGCACCTCGCGGCAGCAGTCGGCGACCAGAGCCTCGATCTCCGCGCTGGCGGCACGGGCGAACCAGGCCTCGCCGCGGGCGCTCGGCACCAGGATCGCCGTCAGGTGCGGCCCGCCGGCATGGGTCACCAGGCCGTAGGCGACGCGCCAGTCGGCGGCGAGCAGCGCCTCGATCCACTCCGGACTGACGTTGCGGCCGAGCGGCAGCACGATGCGGTTGTCGAGCCGGCCGTGCACGGTCAGGAAGCCGTCGGCGTCGAACTCGCCGACGTCGCCGGTGCGCCACGGGCCCTGCAGCGGCTCGCCGGACAGGTAGCGGTCCATCAGGGGCGGCCCCGCGACGACGATCTCGCCGCCCTCGACGTCGACCTCGAGGCCGGGCAGCGGCCGGCCGACGGTCCCCGGACGGCGCTCGCCCGGGCAGTTGAACGCGACGACGGAGCCGCACTCCGACAGGCCGTAGCCCTCGTAGACCGGCACGCCCTGTGCCCAGGCCTGCTCGGCCAGGGCGACCGGCACGGCGGCGCCGCCGACAGCGACGACGCGCAGCGACTCCGGCGGCCGCTCGGCACCGGCGCGCAGCTCCGCCAGCCAGCCGGCCAGCAGCTGCGGCACCAGCACCAGGCAGCTCGGCCGGTGCGTGGCCACGGCCTCGGCCAGGGAGGCGCGGCCGGGGCCGCCGCCCTGGCCCCCGCCCGGCTCGCCGAAGGCCGCGGTCAGGCCCGGCTCGAGCCGGACCGGGGCGCCGACCAGGATCGGGATGACGACCGCGCAGATCGTCTCGAGCAGCAGCGGCAGGGGCAGCAGCGACAGGCAGCTGTCCTCGGCGGTGGCGTCGATGGCGCGAGCCAGGGCCCGGGCGGTCCACTGCAGCTGGCCGCTCTCGAGCAGCACGCCCTTGGGCTGCCCCGCGCTGCCCGAGGTGTAGATGACCTGCCCGCCGAGCGGCCCCGAGGGCGGGGCGAAGCGGGCCTGGGCCGTGCCGATCGCGGTGAAGGGCAGGCCGAGCAGCCGCGCGGTGTCGGCCATCGCGGCGGTCGTCAGCAGGTGCCCGACCCCGGCGTCGCGCAGCACGTGGCGCAGCTGCGGCCCGCGGAAGAAGGGCGGCAGCGGCACCATGGTCTTGCCGGCGTGCCAGCCGGCCAGCTGGCCGACCACCCAGTCGACGCCGTTGCCGCCGAGCAGGCCGACGACCCGCGGCGCGCCGGGCAGCGCCTGCAGCCCGGCCGACGTCGCGGCGACCCGCCGGGCCAGCGCGCCGTAGGTCAGGCGCGTCGTGCCGTCGTCGAAGGCCAGGCGGTCGCCGGCGCCCTCGGCATGGCGCTGCAGCATCAGGAAGAGCTCACGCATCGCCGGCGGCTCCCCGGACGAGCACGCCGCCCTCGAGCCAGCCGTCGCGGACCGCGCAGACCCGCGGCGCCTGGCTGTAGTAGCTGCCCCAGCGCTCCGGATCGGCCAGCCGCCCGGGATCGGCCGGCGCCAGCTCGAGCGCCGGGATGCCGAGCCCGCGCAGCAGCCGGCGCAGCCGCTCGGTCGCCGTGAAGAAGGACCAGCGGAAGCCGGCGCGGCCGCCGAAGACCGCGAGCTGGCGCAGGAAGGCCGGCGAGGCCTCGGCGCTGCGGCTCGCCAGGGTCGTCACCTCGAAGACCGCTTCGCGCGCCACCGGCTCGCCGGCCTCGGCCGCGAGCAGGCGCTCGATCGGCCGGTCCAGGTAGGCCTCGGAGAAGAAGCCGTCGGCGGCGGTGCGCAGCCCGGCGGCGCAGAGCGGCCGGCCGTCGGCGCCGGCCCAGGCGATCAGCAGCGTCGGGAAGCTGAGGTCGCGCGCCCCGAAGGCCCGCTCGTAGACCGTCGCGATGCAGTCCTCGACCGCCTCGCGCAGGGGGTGCGACGCCGGGACCAGCAGCAGGCCGCCGCGCGGATCGCCGCCTGGCGCGGGCTCCGTCCGGGACACCGCCGGGCCGGGCCGGTCGGGAACGAGGTCGCGGGTCGGCCCGGCCGGGGCGAACGGAACACAGTCGCACAGCATCACGGGGGTACCTCCGGCTTCCTGATCGATCGGATGGCCGGAGCCTAGGCGTCGACGCCGTCGAGTTGTGTGGAGAAGGGCGCGGCAAAGGTGGGGTTTTGGCCGGCCCGGTGCGCGGCCTCGCCGGCATCGCGGCGCCCGCTGCGCGGCACGGCCTCATCCCCACGCGTCTCGACAGGACTCCACATCCGCCGACGGCGTCTGGAATTACCGTGCGCGTGCCGTTCGGTCGCACCCCCGCCGGCTGCGACGGCGGCCCGGAGACTTTCCCGGGGACCTATCGGAGGGCATCGCCATGGACAGATTCACCGCCTTGTTCGTCACCGGCATCCTGCTGACCGGCTGCGTCGCCGCCTGGGGCAGCTCCTACGACGTCTCCTTCCAGTCGCCGGAGTCGGTGGTCATCAAGTACGACGACCACTTCACCTCGACCGACTCGGTCGCCAAGGTCGCCCAGGCGAGCTGCGCCGACTACGGCCGGCGCGCCGTCGCGCAGCCCGAGAGCACCAGCTTCTGGGGCATCACGACGGCGCCGTTCCGCTGCGTCGAGGGCTGACCGCCGCCGCCGCTTCGGCATCGCCCGGCGCGCCGGGCAGGTCGATCTCGACGACCAGGCCGTGGGGCCGGTTGTTGCGGGCCCGGACCGCGCCGCCGTGCAGCTGGACGACGCGCTGGCAGATCGCGAGGCCGATGCCGGTGCCGCCGGTATCGCGGGCGCGCGCCTCGTCGACCCGGTAGAAGGGCTCGAAGAGATGGGGCAGCGCCGCCTCGGCGACGCCCGGCCCCTGGTCCGTCACGGTCACCACGACCGCCCCGTCCTCCCGGCGCGCCAGGCCGAGCGCCACCGCGGTGCCGGCGGCCGTGTAGAACAGGGCGTTGCGGACGATGTTCTCGATCGCGCGGCGCAGCAGGTCGGCGTTGCCGACGACGACGATCCCGCCGCCGTCCCGGGCCGGGTCCGGCCGGCGCAGGTCGGCGGCACGGTCCGGCTTCTCGAAGGCGGCGTCGTCGAGGATCTCGCCGACCAGCAGATCGAGGTCGAGGGGTGCGAAGGCGGGCGGCGGCGCCGCACCCTCGAGCCGGGCCAGGGTCAGCAGCTCGCTGGCCAGGGCGGCGATGTTCTCGACCTCGCTCTCGATCCGCTCGAACTGCCGCTGGCGGCCGCCCTCGGGCGCCACGCGGGCCAGGCCGAGGGCCATCGAGAGCCGGGCCAGCGGCGACTTGATCTCGTGGGAGATGTCGCCGATCAGCCGCTGCTGCGCCCGCATCGCGGCCTCCAGCTCCTCGGTGCGCGCGGCGATCTTGGCTTCCAGGGTCTGGTTCAGGCCGGACAGCTCGTTGAGGTAGCGCTCGCGCTCGCGGGCGACGCGCTCCAGGTGGTCGGTCATGCGGTTGAAGGAGCGGGCCAGCGAGCCGAGCTCGTCCGACGGCGGCACCGGCGCGCGCGCGTCCAGCCGGTCGGTATCGGCGATCTCGCTGACCACGCGGGTCAGCTCGGCGATCGGCGCGGTCAGGCGCTTCGACAGCCAGCGGCCGAGGAAGATGATCGGCACGCCGAGGAACAGGCCGAGCAGCAGCAGCTCCAGGGCGACCCAGCGCAGCGGCCGGGTCGCCGAGTCGGTGTCGTGCAGCGTCACGACCTGCCAGCCGCCGATCAGCCCGCTCTTGGACAGCGAGCGGCCGATCACCAGGTCGCCGACCACGCCCTCGGCCTGGGAGCGGATGCGCTCCGCCCCGGCGCGGGCGACGAGGTCCGCCGGGCTGGCCGCGAGCACGCGCGCCCGCTCGCCGCGCTCCAGCAGGACGATGCCGCCCTCCAGGCCGAACAGCAGCCGCTCGACCGAGCTCCAGGGGTAGGTCATGACCAGGGTGCCGATGCGGTAGCTGCTGTCGAAGCGGCCGTAGACCGGGATCTCGAAGGTCACGACCTCGGCGCCGGTCATCGGGTCGCTGTCCTTGTCGACCAGCACCAGGCGGCGCTCGTGGTTCTGCCACTTCTGCGGCAGGCGGTCGGTCGGCCCGCTGCGGCGCCCGCCGCGCGAGCTCGCGAGCAGCTTGCCAGAGGCGTCGAAGGCGTAGATGTCGCCGGTCAGCTTGTAGAGCTGCTTCAGCTCCTCCAGCGAGCGGGTGACCCGCTTGTCGATGTCGCCGGAGACCAGGTCGTTCATCACGTCGAGCTTCGACCAGGCCGTCAGGTCCGTGGCCAGGGCCCCGAAGACGTTGGCGAGCTGGCCGTACTTGAGGTCGGCGAGCTGTTCCAGCGAGGCCGCGTCGGACTCCAGGATCGAGGCGCGGACCCCGGAATAGACGACCAGCGCCGTCGCCAGGTAGGTCGCGACGTAGATGCTGAGCAGCGCGGCGAGGATGCGCCCGGGGATCGAGCGGGTCAGGAAGCGCAGCATGCCTGCGGCCTCCCGGCAGGAACGAGGGGATCAGCGGACACGGGCCAGGACCTTGACGCCAGCCGGCGGCACCGGCGGATCGCCGACGGCGCCGACATAGCCGATCGCCCCCGGCACCTTGCGCACGAAGGCCAGGACGGCCTGCTCGGACTCCTGCACGACCGGCGGCAGCCGGCCCTTGAAGTGCATCTCGTTCCAGTAGGCGGCGAGGCTGGCGTTGCTCTGCCGCAGGACGCGCTCGGTGAAGAGCGCACGCACTCCGCTGGTCGCCTCGCGGTTGACCGGCACGATGTGGCTGCCGTCGGGCCAGCGGGTGATGCGCAGCAGGTAGATCGCGGCGAGCTGGCCGAGGCTCAGGGGCGCCGGCACCTCGACCGAGGGGTTGGCGACGACCAGCAGCTCCTGCGCGCGGCCCGCGACCGGCAGCAGCAGGCTCGTGGCGACGGCCGCGGCGAGGAGCAGCCTGGCCAGCATGGCGTCAGAACAGGACCGACCAGGAGGCGTAGAGACCGGTCGGATTGATCTCGGTGCCCCCGAAGTTCTGCAGGTATTCCAGCCGGCCGACGATCGCCGGCTGCGGCTTCCAGGTGACGCCGAACAGGACGTCGTGGGCGGTCGAGGCGCGGGTCCGGTCGGCGAAGCCCTCGTACCAGCCCTGCAGCGACCACTGGTCGTCGAGCGCGAAGGAGGCCGCCGCATAGGCTCCCCACTCGCCGTCGCGGGCATTGCCCGCGGAATCGTTGCCGAGGTCGGACCAGGTCGCCTCGCCCTGCAGCGTCAGGCGGTCGAGCGTGTAGTGGAAGTCGAGGCCGATCAGCGACTGGTCGACGCCCGCCTCGTCGCGCGCGTGCTGGAACGAGGCCCCGACCTTGTCGAGCAGCCCGAGCGGCAGGCTGACGTGCAGGCCCTCGACCGACTCGTAGTGATGCTCGACCAGGTGGCCCGGCCGCTCGGACAGCTCGCCCTCCGGCTGCCAGTAGAGCTGCACGTCGGGCCAGCGCGCGAAGGGATCGCTGTAGATCAGCGAGGCGCCGGTCACGTATTCGCTGAAGTTCCGGTAGGTGACGGCCGGACGGACGGTGGTCAGCACCAGCGGATTGGCGTGGATCTCGTTCCACTCGCCGACCGGTGCCAGCATCTTGCCGACGCGCAGCGTCACCGCCTCGCTGAGGAAGGAATCGTTGTAGAAGCGCTCCAGCACCAGGTCGCCGCCCTCGCCACCGCCGGAGCCGGTCCGGGCGAGGTCGACCTGCGCCAGCTCGGCCTCGGCGAAGGGATTGACGAAGCGGCCGAAGCGGCCGGAGACGAAGAGGCTGAGGTCGTCGAGCGACAGCGAGGCGGCGCCGTCGCGCGGCACCCGCCCGACCAGGCTGCTGTAGCCGGCGACATTGACCGGACCGAGGTCGAGGCCGTGGCCGAGCCGGTAGTCGCCGGCCTGCGCCGGTGCCTCGATGCCGAGCCAGGCGAGCCCGACCAGGGCGAGACCGACCCGGAGGAGCCCGCCCCAGGCGCCCCCGATCCGGGCGCCCCCGATCCGGGCGGACGGCGGCGGCCCGGCCCGGCGGACCGCGGCGCTGCGCCACGACGGGGTGCGGCGGCCCGGAATCGGTCCCGTCCCCCGCCGCCGCTAGGACGGCTGCTGCGCGGAGGAGGCCGCGGCCGCGACGGCCGCCCCCGGCTCGGGCGTCGGCAGGGCGAAGAGATAGCCGACGTTGCGCACGGTCTTGATCCGCCGGTCGAGATCGCTGCCCGGGTCGAGCTTGCGCCGCACCTTGCTGACCAGGGTGTCGACGTTGCGGTCGTAGGCGCCAATCGAGGCGTCGCGCCCGAAGGCGGCGGCCGACAGCTCCTCGCGCGCGACGATGCGGCCGGCGTTGCGCAACAGGTGCTCCAGCAGGTTGAACTCGGCGCTGGTCAGCTCCAGCTCGCGCTCGTCTGCCCAGGCGGCGCGCGAGGCCGGGTTGAGCCGGATCTCGCCGATCCTGAGCTCGCCGCCGGGCGCCGGCGCGCGCGCCTCGGTCCGCCGCAGCACGGCGCGGATCCGCGCGACCAGCTCGCGCGGGTTGACCGGCTTCGGCAGGTAGTCGTCGGCGCCGATCTCCAGCCCGACGATGCGGTCGACCTCGTCGCCGCGCGCGGTCAGCATGATGACCGGCACGTTCGCGGCCGGCACGTTCGGGGACTGGCGCAGGCGCCGCAGCACCTCGAAGCCGGAGAGCTTGGGCAGCATGACGTCGAGCACGATGAGATCGATGCCGCCGAGATCGCGGCTCAGGCAGGCCTGCCCGTCGTGGACCGCCTCGACGGCGAAGCCCTCGAGCTCCAGAAACTCGCGGATCATCTCCGCGAGATTGACGTCGTCGTCGACCAGTAGGATGCGGTGCATCGACCCCTGCCCTGCTCCGTCTTCGCCCGCAGGGCCGCGCGCGTCCGCGATCCCGCCGGCAGGGAACGCAGCCTGCCGCCCCTAGCTGACGGGAGGCTGACGGCGCGCGTCGGGCCCCGCCGGCACACGACGCGCCGGCCGACCGCTCCCCTCCCATCGTCGCCGGCGAGCATAGGCGATCCGGCCCCGGCCGATGTTTGGAGTTTCGTGGAGAGGTGAGGAGATTGCGGCGGGCCCCGGAGCTGGCGCCGCACCCCGGCTTGCGCTAGCTCAAGGACGGCGATGCCGCGATGCAGCATCGTTGTGGCCTGGCGACGGATCGGGCGAGCGCGGAGAGGAAGCAGACGATGACGGCGACAGCGACGGCCCGGTGCCGCGGCCGGAGGGGCTGAGGCCTTGCGCGCCACACCGCTCCTCATCGGTGCCGCCCTGCTCGCCGCCCTCGCCGGCGGCGGCTGGTTCTACTGGCAGCAGGTCACCAACGGCCGGCTGCCCGAGGGTCTGGTGCGCGCCAACGGCCGCGTCGAGGTCGAGCGCGTCGACGTCGCGACCAAGTATGCCGGGCGCGTCGCGGCGATCGACGTCGAGGAGGGCGACTTCGTCCAGAAGGGCAGCGTGGTGGCCCGGCTCGACACCGCCGAGCTGACCGCCGAACTGGCGGCCGCCAAGGCCCAGGTGCGCAAGGCCGAGGCCGGGATCGCCCAGGCCGCGGCCCAGATCGCCCTGCAGCAGGCCGACCTGACCCTGGCCGACGCCGAGCTGAAGCGGGTCGCGGCCCTGGCCCGGCGCGACAACGCCTCCCAGGCCTCGGTCGACCAGAAGACCGCCCAGCGCGACGCCGCCCGCGCCAGCCTGGACGGCGCCCACGCCGCCTCGGCCGACGCCGAGGCGACGCTGGCCGCGGCGCGGGCCGAGGTCACGCGCATCGAGGCGGTGCTCGCCGACATGACCCTGACCGCGCCGGTCGCCGGCCGCGTCGAGTACAAGCTGGCGCAGCCCGGCGAGGTGGTCGCCGCGGGCGGCCGGCTGGTCACCCTGCTCGACCTCACCGACGTCTTCATGACGATCTTCCTGCCCAATCCCCAGGCCGGGCGCCTGGGCCTGGGCGACGAGGCGCGCATCGTGCTCGACGCCGCGCCTCAGTACGTGGTCCCGGCGACGGTCTCCTTCGTCGCCGCCGAGGCCCAGTTCACGCCGAAGTTCGTCGAGACCGAGAGCGAGCGCGCCAAGCTGATGTTCCGCATCAAGCTGAAGATCGACCCGGCGCTGCTGAGCCGCTACCGCGACTACGTCAAGGCCGGGCTGACCGGCGAGGCCTACCTGCGGCTGGAGCGGTCGGTCGCCTGGCCGGACTGGCTGACGCCGAGGCTGCCGGATGCCGGGAGCTGACCGGCCCGCGGTCCGGCTGCCCGCGGTCCGGATTCAGGGCCTCGGCCATTGCTACGGCGGCCACGTCGCGCTGGCCGGCCTGGAGCTGGAGATCGCCGCCGGCGAGGCGGTCGCCGTGGTCGGGCCCGACGGCGTCGGCAAGTCCAGCCTGCTGGCGCTGATCGCCGGCGCCAAGCGCCTGCAGCAGGGCACGCTCGAGGTGCTCGGCGGCTCGATGGCCTCGGCGACGCACCGCCGGCGGATCGCGCAGCGCGTCGCCTTCATGCCCCAGGGCCTGGGCCGCAACCTCTATCCGACCCTGTCGGTCGCCGAGAACCTGGCGTTCTTCGGCCGGCTCTACGGCCAGGGCGCCGCGGAACGCCGGCAGCGCATCGACCGCCTGCTCGCCGCGACCGGCCTCGATCCCTTCCCCGACCGGCCGGCCGGCAAGCTGTCCGGCGGCATGAAGCAGAAGCTGGCGCTCTGCGCGGCGCTGATCCACGAGCCCGACCTGCTGGTGCTCGACGAGCCGACGACCGGCGTCGACCCGCTGTCGCGGCGCCAGTTCTGGCAGCTGATCGACGCGATCCGGGCCGAGCGGCCGGCCATGACCCTGGTCGTCGCCACGGCCTACATGGAGGAGGCCGAGCGCTTCGGCCGGCTGGTCGCGCTCGGCGAGGGCCGGCTGCTCGCCGAGGGGCCGCTGGCGGCGATCCTGGCGCAGACCGGCGCAGGCCGCCTCGAAGAGGCCTACCGGCGGCTGCAGGACGGAGCGGCCGAGACGGACGAAGGCTTCTCCATCGCGCCGCGCAGGCCGTACGACGGCCCGCCGGTCATCGAGGCCGAGGGGCTGACCCGGCGCTTCGGCGACTTCGTCGCGGTCGACGCGGTCTCCTTCCAGATCGAGCGCGGCGAGATCTTCGGCTTCCTCGGCTCGAACGGCTGCGGCAAGACCACGACCATGAAGATGCTGACCGGCCTGCTGCCGGCCAGCGCCGGCAGCGCCCGGCTGCTCGGCAAGCCGGTCGACGGCCAGAGCCTGGAGACGCGTCTCAAGGTCGGCTACGTCAGCCAGTCCTTCTCGCTCTACGAGGAGCTGTCGGTCGGCGCCAACCTGGCCCTGCACGCCCGGCTCTACCGGGTGCCCGAGGCCGAGGTCGCGGGGCGCGTCGCCGAGGCGCTGGAGCAGTTCGACCTCGGCGGCGTCGCCGACGCCCTGCCCGGCCGCCTGCCGCTCGGCCAGCGCCAGCGCCTGCAGCTCGCCGCGGCCTGCCTGCACAGGCCCGAGGTCCTGATCCTCGACGAGCCGACCTCGGGCGTCGACCCGGCGGCGCGCGACCTGTTCTGGCGGATCCTCGGCCGGCTGTCGCGCGACGACGGCGTCACGGTCTTCGTCTCGACCCACTTCATGAACGAGGCCGAGCGCTGCGACCGCATCTCGCTGATGCACCGCGGCCGGGTGCTGGCCGTCGACCGGCCGCAGACGCTGGCCGAGACGCACGGCGGCGGCAGCCTGGAGGAGGCCTTCGTCGCCTACCTGGAGGCGGCGGCCCGGAAAGACGCCGCGGGAGAGGACGGCAAGGCCCCGGCGCCGGGCCGGACGGTCGCGGCAACCGCCGCAGCGGTGGCGCTGCCGGCGCCGGGCCCGGTGGCGGCGGCCCTGGGCCGGATCTGGGCCTTCGCCTGGCGCGAGAGCCTGGAGGTGCTGCGCGACCCGATCCGCCTGGCCTTCGCCCTGCTCGGCCCGCTGATCCTGCTGTTCGCCTTCGCCTATGGCATCTCCTTCGACGTCGAGCACCTGACCTGGGCGCCCTTCGACCGCGACCAGTCGGTCGAGAGCCGCCGGCTGCTCGAGGCCTTCGACGGCTCGCGCTACTTCGACCGGCGGCCGCCGGTCGCCGACGAGTTCGAGATCGACCGACGGCTGCGCTCGGGCGAGCTGCGTGCCGTCGTCGGCATCCCGCCGGGCTTCGGGCGCGACCTGCTGGAGGGCCGCCAGCCGGAGGTCAGCATCTGGCTCGACGGCTCGATGCCGTTCCGCGCCGAGACCGCGCGCGGCTACATCCAGGGCCTGCTGACCACCGAGATCGAGCAGCAGGCGCGCGAGCGCACGACGCCCGGCAAAGCGACACCATCGCTCAGCGTCGAACCGCGCTTCCGCTACAATCAGGAGTTCCGCTCGCTGATCGCCATGACTCCCGGCACGATCATGCTGCTGCTGGTGCTGATCCCGGCGATGCTGACCGCGCTCGGCGTGGTGCGCGAGAAGGAGATCGGCTCGATCATGAACCTCTACGCCGCGCCGGCGACGGTCGGCGAGTTCCTGCTCGGCAAGCAGCTGCCCTACGTCGCGGTCAGCATGATCGCCTTCGCGCTGCTGCTCGCCTGCAGCCTGTTCGTGCTCGGCGTGCCGCTGACCGGCGGCCTCGGCGCCCTGGTCGTCGGCGC
Organism: Tistlia consotensis USBA 355; assembly: GCF_900177295.1. Lineage (GTDB taxonomy): Bacteria > Pseudomonadota > Alphaproteobacteria > Kiloniellales > DSM-21159 > Tistlia > Tistlia consotensis. Next base: position 12,062 of record NZ_FWZX01000023.1, on the reverse strand, counting down.
CCTGCTCTACGTCTGGGCGGCGACCGGCTTCGGACTGCTGGTCTCGACCCTGGTCTCCAGCCAGGTCGCGGCGATCTTCGCCAGCTCGATCCTGACAGTGGTCCCGGCGGTCAACTTCTCCGGCCTGCTCTATCCGACGGCCTCGCTGGAGGGCTCGGCGCGCTGGCTCGGCATCCTGTTCCCGGCGAGCTGGTTCAAGACGATCAGCAACGGCACCTTCTCGAAGGGCCTCGGCTTCGCCGACCTGGGCAGCGAGTACCTGGCCCTGGCCGGCTTCGCCCTCGTCTTCCTGCTGGCCGCGCGCCTGCTGCTGAGAAAGCAGGAGCGCTGACAGCCGTGCTGCGCGCCCTCGCCAACGTCTATCGACTGGGCCTCAAGGAGCTGGCCAGCCTGCGCTACGACCCGGTCATGCTGCTCCTGGTCGTCTACGCCTTCTCCCTCGCCGTCTACAGCGTCTCCCAGGGCGCCAATACCGAGGTCCACAACGCCTCGGTGGCGATCGTCGATTCCGACCATTCGGAGCTGTCGCGGCGCATCGCCGCGGCCCTGCTGCCGCCCTACTTCAAGGCGCCGCGGCAGCTCAATCGCGAGGCGGCCGAGCAGGCCCTCGACGGCGGCGAGGCGACCTTCGTGCTCGACTTCCCACCGGCCATGGAGAGCGACCTGCTGGAAGGCCGGGAAGTCGAGGTGCAGCTGCTCGTCGACGCCACCGCGGTCAGCCAGGCCGGCATCGGCACCGGCTACATCCAGCAGATCGTCGAGCGCGAGACCACCGACTTCCTGGAGAGCCGCGGCCTGTCCAGCGGCTCGCCGATCGCCGTGGTGATCCGCGCCGCCTTCAACCCGAACCTGCAGTCGGCCTGGTTCAGCTCGATCATGCAGGTGATCAACTCGATCACCATCCTGGCCATCATGCTGGTCGGTGCGGCGGTGATCCGCGAGCGCGAGCACGGCACGATCGAACACCTGCTGGTCATGCCGCTGCGGCCCGCCGAGATCGCCCTCGCCAAGATCTGGGCGAACGGCCTCGTCGTCCTGGTCGCCACGGCCCTGTCCCTGCTGCTGGTCGTCGAGGGCGTGCTCGGCGTGCCGATCCAGGGCTCGCTCGCCCTGTTCCTGGCCAGCACGGCGCTCTACCTCTTCGCCGTCACCTCGCTCGGCATCATGCTGGCGACGATCGCCCGCTCGATGCCGCAGTTCGGCCTGCTGGCGATCCCGGTCTTCGTGATCATGAACCTGCTGTCGGGCAGCACGACGCCGATGGAATCGATGCCGCTGCCGCTGCAGCTCGTCATGCAGGCCTCGCCCTCGGTGCACTTCGTCGCGCTGTCCCAGGCGATCCTCTACCGCGGCGCGGGCGTCTCGGTGATCTGGCCGCAGCTGCTCGCCATCGCCGGCCTCGGCGCGCTCTGCCTGGCCGTCGCCCTGCTGCGCTTCAAGCGCATGCTGGCGACGCAGGGCTGAGGCGCCGCCGACGGTCCGCGGCACTTTACCGCAGGTCGCCGATCGGATACCGGGACGGCATGATGCCGCGCGACCTCCGCCTCCGCCGATGACCGACGACTGGCTGCTCGAGACCGTGGAGCGGATCCACGAGGCGGCGCTGGAGCCGGCGCTCTGGCCGGCCCTGCTGCGGCGCGTCTCGGTGCGTCTCGATGCCGACAGCGCGCAGCTGATGCTGGTCGACCCGGCGAGCGGCCGCGAGATCCTCGGGCTGATGGAAGGCACGGATCCGGCGGCGCAGCGGGAGTACGTCGAGCGCTACTTCCCGCACGACATCCGGGTGCCGAGACTGGCCCGCAGCCCGACCGGCCGGCTGCTGCGCGAGCGCACGATCTGGACCGACGAAGAGCGGAACGCCAGCCCGCTCTACCACGACTATCAGCGCGTCCACCGCCTGTTCGAGATCACCGGCGCCAACATCGGCGTCGAGGGCCAGCTCGGCTGGTTCGGCGTCGGCCGGCGCGAGGAGGTCCCCTTCGAGGAGGACCGGGTAAGGCTGCTCGCGGCCCTGCTGCCGCATCTGCGCCAGGCGCTGCGCACCGCGCTGGCGCTGGCCGGCCTGGAGGTCCAGCGCAAGGCGCTCGGCGACCTCTGGTCGGCGAAGGGCACCGCCCTCGTCGCCCTCGACCCGCAGGGCCGCCTGCTGTTCGCGAACCGGACCGCCGAGGCCCTGGCCGCCGAGGGCCTGATCCGGCTGTCGCGGCGCGGCCTCGGCTTCGGCCGCGGCACGGCCAGGACGCTGCTCGAGCGCCAGCTCCGCGCGCTGGCCGGCGGCATGCCGCCGGCCGCGGAGCCGGGCTCGGTGCTGCTGCTCGACGGCGCCGGCGACCGGCAGTACGGGCTGCGCTTCCTGGCGGTGCCCGCCGAGGCCCTGGATGCCGGACCGCGGCCAGACGGCGTCCTGCTGGTCTCGATCGTGCCGCTGGCTCGCGAAGCCGCCCCTTCGGAGACCGAACTGGCCCGCTTCGCCGCGCTGTTCGGCGTGACCCAGGCGGAGCTGCGGGTGCTGGACAGCGTCGTCTCGGGCGAGGCGCTGGCCGCCTACGCCGGGCGCCGGGGCATCAGCCTCGACACGGCGCGCAAGCAGCTCAAGGCCCTGCTGGCCAAGGCCGGCTGCCGCAGCCAGAAGCAGTTGCTGCGCCTGGTCGAGCGCTTCTGCTTCCTGCGCGAGCGCTAGAGTCACCGTCGCGAAGGCCGGGCCCGGGCGGGCCTGCTGCTCGGATCGCGGGGCCGCGGCACCTGGCCCGCGGCCGGCCAGCCACCCGGACAGGCCGCCAGACCGTCCTGCGGCGGCAGGGGCACCGAGGCGAAGGCGAGCAGCAAGGCGGAAAGCCGCCTGGCACCGGAGCGCCACCGCATCAGCCGCCCCACCTGGTTGATCTGGCGCCCGGGAAGAACGATCCCCGATAGATTGATTTACGTCGCATTTACATCCACTCTTCGCGCACGAGCGGTCGGCAAGAGGGGGCCAGCCCCGATCCGCGCCATGAGATGGCAGCGGCCCGCGGCCGGCATCCCCCCGATGGGGAATGGGAGGGTCTGTGGAGCGCCCGAGGATGGCCGTCGGTGACTAGGACGAGGCCCGGACGCCTGCTGCCGGGCGCCCTCCTGGCGCTGCTGTCGGCTGTCATCCTGGCCTGCCTGCCGGCGCGGGCCGGCTCGATCGAGAACGACCGGGCAACCTGCAGCCGCGGCAGCTACCGGGTCCAGGCGGCCTGCCTCGACGCGATCCGCGAGATGGTCGACCAGGACGTCGAGGCCCTGGTCGAGCGCGAAGCCGGGCGCTTCTGCGTCGGCGCCGACGCCGCGGCGGTCCGCAAGGCGCAGAACGACTGGCTGTCCTACCGGACCATGCAGTGCAATCTGATCGAGCGCTCGCCGGGCGACGGCGCCTCGATGGCCAGCGCCAGCCTGTGCCGCCTGCTGCTGGCACGGCAGCGCGCGGCGGCCCTGGCGATCCAGGCCGAGCGCGCACAGCCGCGCTGCCCGGAGCTGCAGCTCTCGGCCGCGGCCAGCAAGCCGGGCGTGCCGGACGAGACGCTGCGCCGCATCCCGGGCAGCGACTATGCCTGGCGGATCCAGGGCAAACGCAGGGCGACCAGCCTGGCGGTGCGCCGCTATCCCGACGACGGGCGCGCCAAGACCGTCGCCGAGCTCGACCTGTCGGCCTGCGCCTTCTGCAGCGGCCACGGCGGCGACTGCGAGAAGGACGGCATCTTCGTGCTGCAGCAGAGCGCGATGCCGAGCCGGCCCTTCGTCCTGGCCGTCTGTCACCTGCGCGCCCAGGGCCGCCAGCTTCGGCTGCTCGATCCCCAGGCCTTCGGCTCGGCCGTCCAGCTCCAGGTTACCGGCGACGAGCGGCTCGACTGGGCGCTCGAGAAGGGCCGGCTGCGCGTCGTCGCCGACCGCACCGAGCCGATCGTCTGGCCGCCCGAGGAGCGCTAGCGGGACCCGGGGTCTCTACTGCAGCTTTTCCTGGATGACGCGGGCGAGCTGGAACAGGCGCTGCTCGAGATCGACCGGCTGCTGGCAGAGATACTTCGTCGAGTGCTCGCGGTCCTGGTAGATGCGGATGTCCCACTCCTGCCGCTGCTGCAGCTGGCTGCGCGTCTTCTGGTCGGACTGATCGGCGGGCTTGTCGAGCTCGCTGCCGGTCTGCTCGATGCGCGCGGCCAGGGCCCGCTGCTTGCGGGTGTAGCGGCCGATGCCGGCGATGATCGAGCTGCGCTCGCTGTTGATCGTCTGCAGCAGCCCGGCGAAGAGCCGCGTCAGGCGCGCGTCGCGGTCGGCGGTCAGGCCGTCGGCGAAGGCCGCGATCTTCTGCCTGGCCTGGTCCAGCGGCACGCTGCGCGCGCTCGCCTCGCCGACCAGCCGCACGACCTCCTCGTCGTCCTGCCAGGTCGCGAGCGCGTCGTCGAGCGGCGGTCCGGCCCAGACCGTGGCCGCCGAGAGCTCCGGGACCAGACGCTGCGCGCAGGGCCAGTCGGCGTCCTGCGCCTCCTCCGCGCGGACCGGCGCCGCGAGCAGCAGGACGAGGCTGGCGGCGAGCGCGAGGCTCGACCGGATGCGTGTCGGGACGGGCCTGGGGTCGATCATGGACGCCTCCTCATCTGGTCTCAGCCGCCGGGTCCGCCGCCGCCCCCGGGACCCCCGCGGCGGGCGATCAGGCCGCGCGCCGGGTCGTAGCCGTAGATCGCCAGCGCCAGGAAGACGAGCGTGCAGCCGACGACGGCGGCGAGCGAGGTCCAGTTGACCTGGCCGTAGAGCGCGAAGCGGATCAGCTCGACGGCATGGGTGAAGGGGTTGAACTGGCAGATGTGGTAGAGCAGCGGGCTGGTCTCGCGGATCCGCCAGAGCGGATAGAGCGCCGAGGAGGCGAAGAACATCGGGAAGATCACGAAGTTCATGATCCCCGCGAAGTTCTCCAGCTGCTTGATGAAGGAGGAGAGCAGCAGGCCGAGCGCCCCCAGCATCAGCCCCGAGAGCAGCAGCGCCGGCAGCAGCGTAAGGTAGCCCCACCAGGGCGGCTGCACGTCCCAGAACCAGGCGATCGCCAGGAACACCGCGACCTGCAGGATCGAGACGGCGACCCCGGCCAGGAGCTTGCAGGTCAGCAGGTACCAGCGCGGCAAGGGGCTCAGCAGCAGGGTGCGCATCGAGCCCATCTCGCGGTCGTAGACCATCGACAGCGAGGACTGCATGCCGTTGAACAGCTGGATCATGCCGACCAGGCCCGGGACGATGTAGACCTGATAGAGCACGTAGGTCTCGTAGGGCGGGATGATCGAGACGCCGAGCACCGAGCGGAAGCCGGCGGCGAAGATGAACAGCCAGACCAGCGGGCGCACCAGGGCCGCGACGAAGCGCTCGCGCTGGTGCAGGAAGCGCAGCGCCTCGCGCCCGACGATGCCGTCGAGGCAGCGCAGGTACTGGGCCGGGGTCGGCCGGCCGCTCATCGCGGCGCCGCCCCGCCGGGGCCCGGCGCGGCCCCGGACGACCGGGTCAGGGCGGTGAACAGCGCGCCGATGTCCGGCTGGCCCGAGGTCTCCAGCAGGATCGTCAGCTCGCCGTCGGCCAGCACCTTGCCGCGGTGCAGGATGATGACGCGGTTGCCGGGCACGACCTCGTCGACCAGGTGCGTCGCCCAGAGCAGGGCGAGGCGCTCGTCGCGCACCAAGGCCCGCATGTGTTCCAGGATCGTGCGGCGGCTCTCGATGTCGAGGCCGACCGTCGCCTCGTCGCAGAGCAGCAGGCGCGGCCGGTGGACCAGAGCGCGGGCGATCTCGACCCGGCGCAGCTGGCCGCCGGAGAGCTGCCGGACCCTGTCGGCGGCCCGCTCGGCCAGGCCGATGCGCGCCAGCTCGGCCGCCATGCGCTCACGCGCCAGACGGCGCGGCATGCCGTGCAGGGCGGCGTGGTAGAGCAGGTTCTGGGCGACCGTCAGGTCGAGGTCGAGGGTGCGCTGCTGGAACACCGCGCCGATCCGGCTGAGCGCCTCGGAGGGGCGGCGCTTCAGGTCCCGGCCGAACACGCGGATCGCACCGCTCTGATTGCCGTAGAGCCGGGTCACCAGCGAGAACAGCGTGGTCTTGCCGGCGCCGTTCCGGCCGAGCAGCACCGTGAACTCCCCGGGCCGCAGGCGGAACGAGACGCCGTCGAGCGCAACGCGCTGGCCGAAGCGATGGCTGACGCCCGCGACCTCCAGGGCGATCTCCGCCCCGGGCTCGAGGCCGCCCTCGGCCTCGCCGAGGCTCGCGCTGTCGCTCATGTCCGCCGGGCCATGGCCGTCCTCAATCCCGCACCGCGACACCCCAGGGCAGGGCGCCGACCGTCACCGACTTGACCACGCGCTGCTCGGCGACGTCGATCACCGAGATGTCGTTGGACACGCCGTTGGTCGAATAGATGACCTTCTCGCCGGGTCCGAAGGCGAGATGCCAGACGCGCTGGCCGACCAGCAGGTACTTCAAGACCTCGAAGGTCTGGGCGTCGATCACCGCGACCCGGTTGGCCGGGCCGAGCGCCACGAAGGCAAGCTTGCGGTCCTTGGTGATGCTGATGCCGACCGGCTGCAGCGCCTCGGGCCGGATGCCCGGCACGGCGAAGGTGATCTTGTGGACGATCTTGCGGGCCGCGGCGTCGATCACCGAGACCGTGCCGCCGACCTCGGCGGAGACCCAGACCTGCTTGCCGTCGCTGGTGAACTCGGCGAAGCGCGGGCGCGCGTCGACCAGCACGTTGGCCATGATCTGGTGCGTCTGGGTGTCGATGAAGTGGGCCATCGAGGTGGTCTCGGAGGTGTTGACCAGCACCTTGCCGTCGGGGCTGATGCCCATGCCTTCCGGCTCGACGCCGACCGGCACCTCGGCCCGGACCGACCCCGTGTGCACGTCGACCACCGTGACCAGGTTGTCGTTCTCGTTGGCGACGTAGAGCGGGTTGCCGGAGGGCGCCAGCACGAAGAGCTCCGGGTCCGGCCCGCTCGGCAGGGTGCCGACGACCTTCAGGCTGTCGAGGTCGAGCACCTCGATGTGGTTGTCGTCGCTGGTGCAGATGTAGAGCTGCTTCTGGTCGTGGCTGAGGGTGATGCCGCGCGGCCGCTGGCCGACCGGCACGGTCGCCGTGACCTTGAGGGTCTCGCCGTCGATCACCGTGATCGAGTTGCCCTTCTCGTTCGAGACGTAGATCGTGCTGGCGAAGGCGCCGGCGCTGCCGAGCGACAGGCAGAGTCCGAGACTGCCGGCCAGAAGCCGCTGCAACATCGTCCGTCCTCCCTTGCGCGGGAGCCTGTCCGGCCCCCTTGTTGTCGTTCTCTCTCGCGGGCGCCGGGCGGGCGCCGTCAGTTCAGCCGGCAGCGCGACTCCGGCTCGTCGTAGCCCAGGGTGTCGAGCGGCGTGCGCTGGTGCAGGTAGCCGTCCTGCGGCGAGACCGAGACCAGCATGCGCGCCGAGGACAGCAGGATCGGCTGGCGCAGCTGCTGGTTCCAGCGCCGGTAGGTCAGCCCCTCGCCCTTGAAGGCGCCGAGGCGGAATTCGTCGCCGACCAGGTAGGCGTGCACCGAGGCCGGGTCGGCCTGGCCGGTGCGCGTCACCGCCTCGCCGACCGAGCGCACCGCGACCCAGCCGTTGTAGTCGCGCTCGACCATGACGTGGCCGGCCGAGGCGATGAAGCGGTTCTGCAGCTGGGTGCCGCCCCACTGCTCCATGCTGCGATGCCAGGCCGTCGGCACCAGGCCCTGGGTGCCGACCACCGGCCGCGGGTCCCAGGTCCGGTAGGGCAGGTACTCGCCGAAGATGTCGCTCTCGTCCGAGACGACCAGGACGTCGTAGTCGTCGACCTCCTGGGTCAGCTGGGTCATCTGGCCCTGGATCTGCATGTAGCCGGTATCGCTGCGCCGGGCCTCGGGCTTGTAGCTGTAGGGACGCTCCTCGACGATCTCGGCACCGAAGCGCTTGGCGGCCCGGTGCACGGCCTTGACGAAGGCGAGGTCGTCGGGCTGCTGGCCGTCGACCAGGAACCAGTGGCTCCAGCGCTTCTTCATCAGGTACTGGGCGAGCGCGTCGGCCTTCATGGCCCGGCTCGGCATGACCTGCAGCACGTTGGAGCGGCAGTCGTCGGTGCGCAGCCGGTCGTCCTGGGCGCGGATGTTGAAGAACAGCGCGTCCTTGGCGCCGGGCAGGTCGGCAACCGCCAGCAGCTGGTCGGCATGCAGGTCGGCGACGAAGTAGCGCTTGCCCTCGGCGAGCAGCGCCACGACGCGGGCCGCCAGCGCCTTGTCGTCGGGCGCGATCACCTCGGTCAGGGCGTAGCTCTGGTTGAGGAAGCGTCCGGTCGTGTTGTTGTCGGCGATGCCGAGCCTGGCGCCGGCCAGGCCCTTGTCGGTGATGATCGGCTCGACCAGCGACAGCGGCGGCGGCTCCTTCTCGCCGACGGTCAGATAGACGATCGGCACCGCCAGCGGCTCGGCCGCGCGCGCCGCCTCGGGCGACCATGCCGCCCAGGCGGCGACCAGCACCGCCAGAGCCGCGGCAAGCGGCGCCGGCGCTCCGCGACGCCGGGCGAGGCGGCGGACGGAGTGGCCGGGTCGGCCCGCCAGCGCGGCGACACGTGCGTAAAAGGCGAATTTCATCGGGCGTCTTTTTCTTACCTCTCCGTGTATCCTGCCAAGCAACGGCGCCCCGGACAAGATCGGCGAGGCGGCTGCGACGCCCCGTCATCCGACGGGCCGGCGCAGGCCGGGAAGGGCGCCGCGCCCCAGGCTGCGACGCCAGCGGGCTTGATGGCCGCCCGCCGCCGTGCGACCGTTGGTCGAAATAGCAAGGCTGGCAAGGCCTACAGAAAAGTTCGGAGGCGATGCGCGGACAGGTCGCCCGACTGCTGCTCTGCCTGGTGATCCTGGCGTCCTGCCTGCCGGCGGGCGCGCAGGCCGACGAGAGTGTGCGCGTCGCGGTCCTGAAGTTCGGCACGGTCAACTGGGAGCTCGACACGGTCCAGGCCCACGGCCTCGACCGCGCCAACGGCATCGCGCTCGAGATGCTGCCGCTCGCCGGCAAGAGCGCGACCAGCGTCTCGCTGCAGGCCGGCGCGGTCGACATGATGGTCACCGACTGGGTCTGGGTGGCGCGCCAGCGGGCCGCCGGCATGGCCGTCAGCTTCCTGCCCTATTCGACGGCCCTCGGCGCGGTCATGGTGCCGTCGGACTCGCCGGTGACGTCGCTCGCCGACCTTGCCGGCCGGAAGCTCGGCGTCGCCGGCGGCCCGCTCGACAAGAGCTGGCTGCTGCTGCAGGCGCTGGCGCGCCGCCAGGACGGCCTCGACCTGGCGACCGCCGCCGAGCCGGTGTTCGGGGCGCCGCCGCTGCTCAACGAGCAGCTGATCGACGGGCGGCTCGACGCGGTCGTCACCTTCTGGCCCTACGCGGCACGGCTGGAGGCCAGGGGCTACCGGCGGCTGCTCGGGGTCGCCGACATCCTGCAGGCGCTCGGCTTCGCCCGTGACCTGCCGCTGGTCGGCTATGTCTTCGACGAGCGCTGGGCGCAGGAGCATCCCGGCCGGATCGAGGGCTTCGTCGAGGCGACGGCGGCGGCACGCCGGCTGATGGCCGGCTCCGATGCCGAATGGCAGCGCCTGCGGCCGCTGATGCAGGCCGAGGACGATGCCGTCTTCCGGGCCCTGCGCGACGGCTTCCGCGCCGGCATCCCGGGACCCTGGGGCAAGGCCGAGCAGGCCGAGGCGGCCCGCCTTTTCGAGCTGCTCCGCCGGATCGGCGGGCCGCCCCTGGTCGGCACCGCCGAGCACCTTCCGGAGGGCACGTTCTGGCAAGGCTCCAGCAACTGACGCGCCCGGCCGTGCGGCGCCGGCGCAGCCCGGGCTTCCCCTGGCCGCTGCTGGCCTCGACGCTGCTGCTGCTGCTGCTCTGGCAGCTGCTGGCCATGGCGCTCGACAGCCGCAACCTGCCGGGGCCCGCCGCCGTCGCCGCCGTGCTGGTCGCCCAGACCGCGAGCGGCGCCCTGCCCTACAACCTGGCCGTCACCCTGGCCCGGGTCGCCGCCAGCTTCTTCCTGGCCCTGACCCTCGGCGTCGCGATCGGCCTGGCGCTCGGCCGCTGGCGCGATCTCGACCGCTTCTTCGATCCCTGGCTGATCCTGTTCCTCAACGTGCCGGCCCTGGTCACGATCATCCTCTGCTACGTCTGGTTCGGGCTCGGCGAGGCGGCGGCGGTGCTGGCGGTCACCCTCAACAAGGTGCCGCTGGTCGTGGTCACGACCCGCGAGGGCATGCGCGCCCTCGATCCCGGCACCCTGGAGATGGCCAGGGTCTTCCGTTTCGGTCCCTGGAAGACCCTGCGCCACGTCGTGCTGCCCCAGCTCGCCCCCTTCCTGATGACGGCGGCGCGCACCGGCCTGTCGCTGATCTGGAAGATCGTGCTGGTCGTCGAGCTGCTCGGCCGCAGCAGCGGCGTCGGCTTCGAGCTCAACCTCTACTTCCAGCTGTTCGACGTCGCCGCGATCCTGGCCTACACCGTCGCCTTCGTCGCCGTGGTGCAGGCCATCGAGCTCGGCCTGCTGCAGCCGCTCGAGCGCCGGGTCAACCGGTGGCGGCGATGAGCGATCTCGCGGTCCGGGTCGCGCTCAAGCGCTACGACGCGGTCGCCGAGGCGCCGGCCCACGTCGCGCTGCGCGATCTCGCCCTGACCGTCCGCCACGGCGAGCTGGTCTGCCTGCTCGGCCCGTCGGGCTGCGGCAAGTCCACCCTGCTCAACATCGTCGCCGGCCTGGACGAGCGCTTCGAAGGCTCGCTCAGCCTGCCGCGCTCCGCCGACGACCGCCCGCCGGCGATCGGCTACGTGTTCCAGGAGCCGCGCCTGCTGCCCTGGCGCACGGTGCGCCGGAACGTCGAGCTGGCGATGGATCCGGCACGGCACGGCGCGGGCCTGGTCGAGGAACTGCTCGCCGCCGCCGGCCTCGCCGGCTTCGCCGAGGCCTATCCCCAGCGCCTGTCGCTGGGCATGACCCGGCGGGTCGCCCTGGTCCGCGCCTTCGCGGTCGAGCCCGACCTGCTGCTGATGGACGAGCCCTTCGTCTCGCTCGACGCGCCGACCGCGCAGCAGCTGCGCCGCCTGCTGCTGGAGATCTGGCAGCGCCGGCCGACCACCGTGCTGTTCGTGACCCACGACCTGCGCGAGGCGATCCAGCTCGGCGACCGCATCCTGCTGTTCTCGCCGCCGCCGGGCCGCGTCGTCGCCGACATCCCGGTCGCGATCCCGCGCGACGCGCGCGACGAGGCCGCGGTCGAGGCCTTCCGCCGCCGCCTGATCGACGAGCGCCCCGGCGACTTCCGGGGGCTCTGAGCCCGGCCGCGCGTTGCGGGTAGCCGCTCGGCCCGGCCGCAACGTCGGGTCGGCCGGCACGAGAGGCTTGCGCAAAAGAGCCTTGTCGCCCCCGACCGGCAAGGCCACTCTTCCACCCAGGGAGGAGTGATATGTCAGACGCGCTGCGGATTGCGCACGGGGCCTTCGGGCGGGTCGCGCTGCTCGACATGGACCGGAGCCTGGTCCGCCACGCCCACCACCACTGCCACCTGCTGATCAAGGTCGAGGGCGACGACACCCAGTTCCTGGTCGGCGAGTCGGTGGCGCCGCTGACCGACGCGCTCGCGGTCTGCGTCAACGCCTGGGAGCCGCACGCCTACGTCCACGATCCGGCGCGCGCCCGCACGGTGATCCTGGCGCTCTACATCGAGCCGGACTGGCTGGGCGAGTTCCGGCCGAACTGGGCGGCGAGCAGCGGCGGCGGCTTCTTCGAGCGCTCCTGCGGCGAGATCTCGCCGCGCATCCGGGCGCTCGCCATGGACCTCTCGGCGGCAATGGTCCACGCGCCGCTCGCCAAGACCGAGCACGAGCGGCTGCTCGGCGAGCTGATGATCGCCGTCATCGAGCGCTTCTCGCCCTGGCGCAGCGTCAGCCTGCGCGAGGCGGCGCTGGCCGGCGGCGTCGACTGGCGGGTGCGCCGCGCCATCCGGCTGATGCAGAAGGACCCCTGCGCCGCCCCCGACGTCGG
>NZ_FWZX01000013.1 GCF_900177295.1 Tistlia consotensis USBA 355 | reverse complement strand
CAGACGGCGAAGGCGACGGAGGAGATCGCGGCGCAGATCGGCGGCATGCAGTCGGCGACGGGCGAGGCGGTCGGCGCGATCCGCTCGATCGGCGAGGTGATCGGGCAAATGAGCGAGATCGCGACCTCGATCTCGGCGGCGGTGGAGGAGCAGGGTGCGGCGACCGACGAGATCGCGCAGACCATGAGCCGGGCGGCCGACGGCACGCAGACGGTGGCCGGCAACATCACCGGGGTGACCGAGGCGGCGAACGAGACCGGCACGGCCTCGGCCCAGGTGCTCTCGGCTGCCGGCGAGCTCTCGAAGAATGCCGCCACTCTCGCCGACCAGGTCGACCGCTTCCTCGAAAGAATCAGGGCCGCATAGGGCGATACCGCTCTCCGGCCAAGGATGGCTTCATCCTGAGCCTGTCGCAGGATGGAGCCATTCCGGCTCCGTCCCGGCCAGTTTCGCTTCACCCTGCGACAGGCTCAGGATGAAGCGAAGAGGGCGAGACCGGCCTCGCTAGCGCTTCCAGATCGCCAGGCCGCTGCCGGGCAGGCCGAGGCTCGGCCAGAGGGCGTCGACCCGCTCGACGACCGCGGGGTCCATGCGGATCTCGCGGCCCCACTCGCGCTTCGTCTCGGGCGGCCACTTGTCGGTGGCGTCGAGGCCGATCTTGGAGCCGAGCCCGGACTCCGGACTGGCGAAGTCCAGGTAGTCGATCGGCGTGTTCTCCAGGACCGTGATGTCGCGCGCCGGGTCCATCTTGGTCGAGACCGCCCACCAGACGTCCTTCCAGTCGCGAGCGTCGACCGTGTCGTCCACGACGATCACCCACTTCGTGTACATGAACTGCCGGAGGTAGGACCAGGCGCCGAGCATCACCCGCTTGGCGTGGCCGGGATAGGCCTTCTTCATCGAGACCACGGCGATCCGGTAGCTGCAGCCCTCGGGCGGCAGCCAGAAGTCGGTGATCTCCGGGAACTGCTGTTGCAGCAGCGGAATGAAGACCTCGTTGAGCGCCTCGCCGAGCACCGAGGGCTCGTCCGGCGGCCGGCCGGTGAAGGTCGAGAGGTAGATCGGCTTCCTGCGCCGGGTGATCGCCGAGACGGTGAAGGTCGGGAAGGGCTCGACCGAGTTGTAGTAGCCGGTGTGGTCGCCGTAGGGCCCCTCGTCCTCGTAGTCCTCCAGGCTGACGTGGCCCTCCAGCACGATCTCGGCCTCGGCCGGCACCTTGAGCGGCACGGTGCGGCAGTCGACCAGCTCGACCTTGCGGCCGCGCAGCAGCCCCGCGAACTGGTACTCGGAGAGCGTGTCGGGCACCGGCGTGACGGCGGCCAGGATCGTCCCGGGATCGGCGCCGAGCACGACGGCGGCCGGCAGCGGCTCGCGCCTCTCGGCTTTCCAGCGGGCGTGGTGCTGGGCGCCGCCGCGGTGCTTCAGCCAGCGCATCAGGGTCCTGTTCCGGCCCCTGAGCTGCATGCGGTAGATGCCGAGGTTGAAGTCGTCCTCGCGCCGCTTGCCGGGCCCCTTGGTGACGACCAGCGGCCAGGTGATCAGCGGCGCCGGCTCGCCGGGCCAGCAGGTCTGGATCGGCAGCTCGTAGAGGTCGACCTGGTCGCCGGTCAGTACGACCTCCTGGCAGGGCGCGCTGCCGACGGTCTTGGGCTTCATCGCCATCACGGTCTTCAGGAGCGGCAGCAGGCCGACCGCCTCGCGGAAGCCCCCCGGCGGCTCGGGCTGGCGCAGGAAGGCCAGGGTCTCGCCGACCTCGCGAAGCTGGTGCGGCTCGCGGTCCATGCCCCAGGCGACCCGCTCGACCGTGCCGAAGAGGTTGGCCAGCACCGGCATGTCGTAGCGCCGCCCCTCGGGCCCGGTGACCGTCTCGAACAGCACCGCCGGTCCGCCTTCGGCGAGCAGCCGGGTCTGGATCTCGGTCATCTCGAGGACGCTGGAGACCGGCTCGCGGACGCGCACCAGCCGGCCGCTGGTCTCGAGCCGTTCGATGAAGTCGCGCAGGCTGCGGTAGGGCATGGCGCGCAACTTACTGTGCCGGGGGGCAAAGGCAAACGGCCGCCATGCAGGGCAGCCGCAGCGCCGCGCCGGCCGGTTGACAGAAAAGCTTCAAGCAAGCGTCATGGATCCTCAACGCGGGCTTGGCAGCGTCCGGCGCTGGCTTGATCCGGCGAGAGAGAGGGAGGGGAAGTGACCATGACGGGACGGAATTGGCTCGGTGCGGCGCTGCTGACGGCGGCGGTGGCCCTGGCGGGCGCTCCGGCGGACGCGGCCTCGGGCAAGCTGGTGCTCTACACCAGCCAGCCCAACGCCGACGCCCAGCAGACGGTCGACGCCTTCAAGGCGAAGAACCCGGGCGTCGAGGTCGAGTGGATCCGCGACGGCACGACCAAGGTCATGGCCAAGCTGCGCGCCGAGTTCGCCGCCGGCGCGCCGCAGCCCGACGTGCTGCTGATCGCCGATTCGGTGACCATGGCCGGGCTCAAGAAGGAGGGCCGGCTGATGGCCTATCCCGGGGCGCCGGTCGCTCCCTACGACCCGGCGCTCTACGACAAGGACCGGACCTGGTTCTCGACCAAGCTGATCACCACCGGCATCGTCTACAACACGGCGGCGCCGATGAAGCCCAGGTCCTGGAAGGACCTGCTGAAGCCCGAGGCCAAGGGCCAGATCGCCATGCCGAGCCCGCTGACCTCCGGCGCGGCGATGATCCACCTGGAGAGCCTGACCGGCGATCCCGCTCTCGGCTGGGACTACTACAAGGGCCTGGCCGACCAGGGCGCGGTCGCGAGCGGCGGCAACGGCGGCGTGTTCAAGGCGGTCGCCGGCGGCGAGAAGCTCTACGGCGTGGTCATCGACTTCCTGCCGATCCGGCAGAAGGCCAAGGGCTCGCCGGTCGAGTTCGTCTTCCCGACCGAGGGCGTCTCGGCGGTGACCGAGCCGGTCGCGATCCTCAAGACCGCGAAGAACCCCGAGGCCGCCAGGGCCTTCGTCGACTTCCTGCTGTCGAAGGACGGCCAGGAGCTGGCCTCCTCGATGGGCTACCTGCCGGCCGACCCGACGGTGGCACCCCCGCCGGGCTTCCCGCCGCGCAGCGGCATCAAGGTCATGCCCTTCGACCCGGACAAGGCCCTGGCCGACGAGCAGAAGGACAAGAAGGCCTTCGCGGAGCTGTTCGGCGGCTGACCGGCCGGTCGTCCGGGCGCGGGCCCCGTGTTGTCGCTGGCACTTCCCCGGTCCCGGCCCCGATGGCGGCGCTGGGGCGGCGAGCAGGCCCTGCTCGCCGCCTTCGCCGTCTTCCTGACCGTCGTCAGCCTGCTGCCGATGGCACGCCTGCTCTGGGAGGGAGTCGCGCCCGGCGACGTGCCGCAGCTCGGCGTGCTGGCAGAGGTGCTCGCCTCGCGCAGCACCTGGCGGGCGACCGGCAACTCGCTGGAGGCGGCCTGCGGCGGCACGGCGATCTCGCTGCTGCTCGGCGGCGTCTTCGCCCTGCTGGTCGCGCTGACCGACATCCGGGCCAAGGCGGCCCTGGTCTTCTGCTTCCTGCTGCCGCTGATGATTCCGCCGCAGATCACGGCGCTGTCCTGGGCGCAGCTGTTCGGGCCGGCGAGCCCGCTGCTCAACACGCTGGGCGTCGCGCCGCCGCCGGGCAGCCCGCATCCGCTCTATTCGGCGGGCGGCGTGATCCTGCTGCTCGGCATCCAGCACGCGCCGCTGGTCTTCCTGTCGCTGCGTGCCGGCCTGCGCAGCCTGCCGCGCGAGCAGGTCGAGGCGGCGTGCGCCGCCGGTGCCGGGCGCTGGCGGGTGCTGACGAGCGTGATCCTGCCGCTGATGACGCCGGCCCTGGTCGCCGGCGGGGCTCTGGCCTTCGTCTCGGCGATCGGCAACTTCGGCATCCCGGCGCTGCTCGGCATCCCGGCCGGCTTCACCGTGCTGCCGACCCTGATCTACCAGCGCCTCGCGAGCTTCGGGCCCTCGGTGATCTCCGAGGTCGCGGTGCTGTCGATCCTGGTCGGCCTGATCGCCGCCGCCGGCCTGCTGCTGCAGTCGCTGGTCCTGGGCAAGCGCGACTACCGCAGCTCGACCGCCGTCTCCCAGGCCCTGTCCTACCGCCTCGGCCGCTGGCGGCCGGCCGCCGAGCTGGCCTGCTGGGCGGTCATCTTCCTGATCCTGATCGTGCCGCTCGCCGCCCTGGTCGCGACCTCGCTGGTCACCGCCTACGGCGTGCCGCTCGGCCCCGGCACGGTGACGCTCGACAACTACGTCGAGGTGCTGTTCCGCCAGGCCGTGACGGCGCGTGCCTTCGCCAACTCCTTCGTCCTGGCCGGCGCGGCCGCGCTGGTGCTGGTCGCGGTCTCGGCGCCGCTCGGCTATTTCCTGGTCTGGCGGCGGGCACCGCTGCTGCGCGCCCTCGACCTGGTCGCCGAGCTGCCCTACGCGCTGCCCGGCGTGGTCCTGGCGATCGCCTGCATCCTGGTCTTCCTGAGGCCGCTGCCGCTGCTCGGGGTCGGCCTGTACGGCACGCTCTGGATCATCCTCTTCGCCTATCTCGCGCGCTTCCTGACCCTGGCGCTGCGCCCGACCGTCGGCGCCTTCCACCAGCTCGACCGGGCCCTGGAGGAAGCCGCGCAGGCCGCCGGCGCCCGCTTCCTGCGGCGCCTCAGGGACATCGTGCTGCCGCTGGTCGCCCCGGCCGCGGCGGCCGGCGGCCTGCTGGTCTTCATGACCGCCTTCAACGAGCTGACCGTCTCGGCCCTGCTCTGGTCGGGCGGCAACGAGACCCTGGGCGTCGTCGTCTTCAACCTCGACGACGGCGGCTCGACCGTGCTGGCCTCGGCGGTCGCCGTGCTCGCGGTGCTGGCCATCGTCGCCCTGATGGCCCTGGTCCAGCTGCTCTCGTCGCGCCTGCCCGCCGGCGTGCTGCCCTGGGAGCGGTAGGGGGCGGTCGCGCGCTCCCACGTCCTTCTCCGTTCTTTTCCATTCGTCATCCCCGCGGAGGCGGGGATCCAGGGCGGCCTGCTCGGAGCCCGCGGCTCTGGATCCCCGCCTCCGCGGGGATGACGGGAGAAAGTGTCGCCGACGGGTAGAGCAGGGCCGGCCGGCTACTCGGGGATCACCCAGCCGCCGCCGATGGCGATGCCGACCCGCTCGCCCGGCCCCGGTGCCGTCGCCTCGGGCTCGAGCAGCAGCAGGCTGGCTTCCGGGGCCGCCTCCGGGACCAGGTCCAGCGCGACCCGGCCGCCGCGGTAGACGGCGCGGCGCACGCGGGCCGGCAGGACGTCCGGCCCGTCGGGGGCGGTCAGGCTCAGCTGCTCCGGCCGCAGGCTGGCCACGACCGGGCCCGGCGCCTGGCCCGGCCGGGCGCGCAGCCGGACGCGGCGGTCCCAGAGCGTGACGGCGGCCCGGCCGTCGGCCTCGAAGCCGAGCAGCTCGGCCTCGACCAGGCTGCCCTCGCCGATGAAGCCGGCGACCATGGCCGTCGCCGGCTCGTTGTAGAGCGCGCGGGGGGCCGCGACCTGCTGCAGCCGGCCCTGGTGCATCACCGCGATGCGGTCGGCCAGGGCCATGGCCTCGGCCTGGTCGTGGGTGATGTAGACCATGGTCGCGCCGGTCTTGTCGTGGAAGCCGGCGAACTCCTCCTGCATGGCGGCACGCAGGTGGACGTCGAGATTGGCCAGCGGCTCGTCGAGCAGGACCAGCGGCGGCTCCATGACCAGGCAGCGGGCCAGCGCGACGCGCTGGCGCTGGCCGCCCGAGAGGTCGGCCGGCCGCCGCCCGGCGAAGCCCTCCAGGCCGGTCGTCGCCAGGGCCGCGTCGCGCCGCCGGACCAGCTCGGCGCGGGGCAGGCCGGCGACCTTCAGGGGATAGGCGACGTTCTCGGCGACGCTCATGTGCGGCCAGAGCGCATAGGACTGGAAGACCAGGCCGACCCGTCGCTCCTCCGGCGGCAGCTGGCGGCCGGGCCGCGCGACCTCGCGGCCGGCGATCGAGATCGAGCCGGCGTCCGGCTCCTCGAAGCCGGCGATCAGGCGCAGGAGGGTGGTCTTGCCGCAGCCCGAGGGGCCGAGCAGGGCCAGGAACTCGCCGTCGGCGACCGTCAGCTCGACGGCCTCGACGGCGGCGTGGTCGCCGAAGCGCTTGCCGAGGTTCTGGAGGCGGAGTTCGGCCATGGTGGACGCGGGTTCCTTCGGGTGGCGCGGGGACGGTCGGGCGGGGATACTAGCCCGGCTTCGTTGCAGACTGAATCGCCTCGCCGGCGCGATCGGAACCGCCGCGCTAACGCTTCGTTCACGCTCCTGTCGTCAGGCTGGCGCCCCAGGGTGCCTGCGTCGTCATGCCGGCCTTGCGCCGGCCGGGGCCATTGCCAACTTATTCGGCCTTGATCGGCGCGGCCACCGCAGTGCAGGGTGGAAATCGAAGTCTTCGCGAAAGTTGAATTCGGGCGAGTTACGACCATGCAGCAATACTGGGTCGTCGGCGGTGAGTATCGCGACACGAAGTTTCAAGTGCCGGTGGGCGAGCGCGAGGAGTGGCTCGGCCCCTACACCAGCTACGACGACGCCAAGGCCGAGTGGGCCCGGCGTGCCTGGCTCACGGTCGACGAGGCGCACACGCGCTATCGCATCGAGACGATCGACCAGGACGAAGCGCCGCCCTGCACCGACTGAGCTGGGCCGGCGGTCTTGTCCTGGCCGCTCCCGGAGGGCGCGGCCGAGCGCCTCGCCCTGGCGCTCGACTATCCCTATGACGCCCCCGAGCGTTCCTACCTCTTCGCCTCGGGCGCCGAGCAGCCGATCGAGGCGGCCGACTACCGCGGCCGCCGGCCTGTGCTGGCGCACGGCTCCAACCGGGCGCCGGCACAGCTGCTCCGCAAGTTCGGCGCCGCGACCGAGATCCCTGTGACCTACGCCTGGCTCCGGGGCTACGACGTCGTCTATGCCGCCCACGTCACGCGCTACGGCGCGGTCTCCTCGACCCTGCAGCGCGCGCCGGGCTGCCGGGTGCGGGTCGCCCTGACCTGGCTCGACGAGGCGCAGCTCGTGCGCATGCACGAGACCGAGGGCGCGGCCAGCTATCCCTTCGGCAGCCTGGAGCGGGTCGCGCTGGAGCCGGAGGCCGGCCCCGGCGCCGAGCGGCTCGCCTGCTACGTCAACGCCTACGGCAGCCTGGCCGACGACGGGCGGCCGCTCGGCCTCGCCCTGCTCCGGGCCGAGGGCCGGCCGCACGGCGCGGTGCTGCAGCGCGACCTGCAGGAACGCCTGCGTGCCCGGCACCATCCCGCCGAGCGGCTCGACGACCATGTGCTGGCGCTGATCGACGACGAGGCGCGCCGCAAGGCCTTCGCCCGGCGCCTGCGTGCCCAGGCCCTGCCTCTCGATCTGCCCGATTTCGTCACGGCAACCCGTTAGGGCTGGCGCGCCGGCGTGGCGACGGACTCGCCTTTCGGTACCGGTTCCTGTCTATTCCACCCGCTCCGCCCCCGGGGGCGTCCCGGAGCGTCGGAGCCGAAGCGAGAGGTCGACGATGTCCCATAGTCCGGAACGCCGCGAGTTTCTCGGCACGCTCGGCCTGGCCGGCCTGCTCTGGCTGGCCGGGGCCGCGCCGGGGTCGGCGGCGCAGCGGGCCGCCGGCCTGCGGCTCGGCGAACCGCGGCCCTTTTCCTTCGAGGCCCTGACCGAGCAGGCCCGGCGACTCGCCGCGGCGCCCTACGAGCCGCCCTACCGGCCGGCGCCGGAGATCGTCCAGAAGATCGACTACCAGACCCACGGGCAGATCCGCTTCCGCGCCGAGGACGCGCTGTTCGCCGAGGGGCCGGGCGTCTATCCCGCGACCTTCTTCCACCTCGGCATGTTTTTCCCGAAGAAGGTCACGATGCACGTCGTGCGCGACGGCGCGGCCTCGGAGATCCTCTACGACCCGGCCTACTTCGACATGCCGGCGGACTCCATCGCCCGGCAGCTGCCGCAGGATGCCGGCTTCGCCGGCTTCCGCTTCCAGGAGTCGCGCCACCGCAAGGACTGGAAGACCCAGGACTGGGTCGCCTTCCTCGGCGCCTCCTACTTCCGGGCGATCGGCGAGCTCGGCCAGTACGGCCTGTCGGCACGCGGCATCGCGATCGACACGGCGGTGCCGGGCCCAGAGGAGTTCCCCGACTTCAAGGCCTTCTGGATCGCGCCGGCGCCGAGCGAAGCGGATCCGGCGCTGGTCTACGCCCTGCTCGACGGCCCCAGCCTCGCCGGCGCCTACGCCTTCAAGCTGTGGCGCACCGAGGGCGTGGTCATGGAGATCGAGACCCGCCTCTTCCTGCGCAAGGCCGTGCAGCGCCTGGGCATCGCGCCGCTGACCTCGATGTACTGGTACTCGGAGACCGACCGCGACTCGGCCCACGACTGGCGCCCGGAGGTCCACGACTCCGACGGCCTGGCGATCTGGACCGGCGGCGGCGAGCGGCTCTGGCGACCGCTCAACAACCCGCCGGTGCCGGTGACCTCGAGCTTCGTCGACAAGGGGCCGCGCGGCTTCGGCCTGCTGCAGCGCGACCGCAACTTCGACCACTTCCTCGACGGCGTGCACTACGAGCTGAGGCCCAGCGTCTGGGTCGAGCCGCTCGACGACTGGGGCGACGGCGCGGTGCAGCTGGTCGAGCTCAACACCGACGACGAGATCCACGACAACATCGGCGCCTTCTGGGTGCCGGCCCAAGCGTCCGGGCCCGGCGTCGCCTACAGCTTCCGCTACAGGCTGCACTGGCTGGCCGACCAGCCCTATCCGCCCAAGGAGATCGCCCAGTGCGTCGCGACCCGCCGGGGCCGCGGCGGCGAGCCGGGCAAGCCGCGGCCGCAGGGCGTCGAGAAGTTCGTCGTCGAGTTCGCCGGCGGGCCGCTCGAGGAGCTGGACGGCGACGCGAAGGTGACCCCGGTGCTCGACAGCTCGCGCGGCGAGATCTCCTACGTCTTCGTCGAGCGGATCCCCGGCACCAGGCGCTGGCGGGTCCAGTTCGACCTGACCGCGCCGGGCCGGGAGCCGGCCGAGCTGCGCGGCTTCCTGCGCCTCGGCAAGCGGCCGCTGACCGAGACCTGGCTCTACCAGTACCGGCCACCGGCGATCGCCAGGTCGGCGAACGCGGGGTAGGCCGTTTCGCGGGCTGCTCCGGCCGGAGCAGTGACGCGCTACCCCAGCACCCGCCAGACCACGGCGTTGCGCAGGTCGCTGTCCTCCAGCTCGCGGCTGGTCCGGACGCCGTAGGCCGTGATCCGCTCCAGGCCGGCCTTCGGCAGGTAGGTCCGGCCGGGGTCGCCGAGCAGCACCAGGGCGCCGCGTGCGGCGAGGCTGCGCAGCCAGGCGAAGACGCGCTCGGCCATCGGCCGCTCGTAGCAGACGTCGCCGGCCAGCACGACCGCCCAGCCCTCGTCGCGGCCGACCAGGTCGTCGCTGCGCACCGTCAGGGCCAGGCCGTTGAGCGCGGCGTTGAGCTTGAGGGCGGCCAGCGCGAAGGCGTCGATCTCGCTGGCCTCGACCGCGGCCGCGCCGGCGCGGGCGGCGGCCAGGCCGGCGACCCCGCTGCCGGCGGCGAAGTCGAGCACCCGGCGGCCGGCGACGACCTCCGGCTGGTCGAGCAGGTAGCGGGCCAGGCCCTGGCCGCCGGCCCAGGCGAAGGCCCAGTAGGGCGGCGGCAGGCCGATGGCCTCGAGGTCGGCCTCGGTCGCCTGCCACAGCGGGATGACTTCGGTCGCGAGATGGAGGCGCAGCTCGGGAATGAGCGACGGTGCCTCGATGGCCGTCTGGCTGCGCACGAAGCTCTCGGGGTCCGCGGCAGCCATCGGCGAGGTCATTCCAGGAAAGGAACGGCAACCAGGCCGGCGAGCAGCAGCCAGCCGGCCCAGCGGTTCGACTGGAAGAGCCGGAGGCAGAGCAGGGGCGCGTCGATGTCGAGGCGCCGGATCTGCCAGGCCAGCTGCAGGGCGAGCGCCGCGACGCCCAGGTCGTAGGGCCAGGCGAGCCCGGCGGCCCAGCCGCTCGCGGCGAACAGCAGGACGGATGCGGCGTAGAAGGCGACCAGCCAGGGCCGTGTGCGCTCGCCGAGCTTGAGCGCGCTCGACTTGACCCCGACCAGGACGTCGTCCTCCTTGTCCTGGTGGGCGTAGATCGTGTCGTAGCCCAGGGTCCAGAAGATCCCGGCGAGATAGAGCAGGACCGGCGGCCAGCCGAGGCCGTCGGTGACCGCCGCCCAGCCCATCAGCGCGCCCCAGTTGAAGGTCAGGCCGAGCCAGAGCTGCGGCCAGTAGGTGATCCGCTTCATCAGCGGATAGGGGAAGACGAGCAGCAGCGAGCCGACGCCGAGCCAGATCGCCGTCGCCGGCAGCTGCAGCAGGATGACCAGGCCGAGCAGCAGCAGGCCGGCCAGGAAGGCGAGGGCCTGGCGCGGCGAGACCTGGCCGCTGGCGATCGGCCGGTCGGCGGTGCGCGCGACCTTGGCGTCGAAGTCGCGGTCGGCGAGATCGTTCACGGTGCAGCCGGCGCCGCGCATGACCAGCGCGCCGACCCCGAACAGCAGGTAGAGCCGGAGGTCCGGCGCCTCGCCCCGCACCGCCTGGGCCAGCGCGATCGACCACCAGCAGGGGAACAGCAGCAGCCAGGTGCCGATCGGCCGGTCGAGCCGGGCCAGGCGCAGGTAGGGCCGCCAGCCCCCGGGCGCCAGGCGCAGCACCAGGGCGTCGGGGCGGATGTCGCTGGCCGAGTGGGCGGCCGAGCGGGCGGACGAGGGGCTCGAGGGGGCGGCGCTGCTCATGGCCCCCAAGCCATAGCGCCGAGCGGGGGGGCTGTCACCGCCTGACAGAGGGCCGCGCTTTGGCTACCTTCCGCCCCATGACCCAGGATCCCACGAGCGAGCGCGTCGCGACCCGCCTCTTCGTCGAGGAGGACCTCCGGGCCGGCCTGGCCCTCGGCCTCGACCGCGAGCGCGCGCACTTCCTGCGCTCGGTGCTGCGCCTCGCCCCGGGCGCCGCGCTGGCGCTGTTCAACGGCCGGGACGGCGAGTGGCTGGGGCGGCTCGACGCCGTCGGCAAGGGCTGGGCGTCGCTGGTCGTCGAGGCGCCGCGCCGGCCGCAGGTCCGCGAGCCCGATCTCTGGCTGGCCTTCGCGCCGATCAAGCGGGCGCGCATCGACTTCGTCGCGGAGAAGGCCAGCGAGCTCGGCTGCTCGCTGCTGCAGCCGGTGCTGACCCGCTTCACCGCGGTCGAGCGGGTCAACGTCCAGCGCCTGGCCGCCAACGCCCGCGAGGCCGCCGAGCAGTGCGAGCGCCTGTCGGTGCCGCAGGTGCGCGAGCCGCTCGCTCTCGACCGGCTGCTCGGCGACTGGGAGGCGCTCAACCCGCCCGGCGCGACCGGCGTCGGGCGCCTGCTGGTGATGGCCGACGAGGGCGGCGCCCACGACCGCAGCCTGCCGCCGCTCGCCGAGGCGATCCGCGCCGCGGCGCCGCGTGCGCCGGAAGGTCGCTGGGCGCTGCTGATCGGCCCGGAGGGCGGTTTCGCCGAGCCGGAGCGGGAGCTGCTGGCCGGCCTGCCCTTCGTCGTCCGCGGCACGCTGGGCCCGCGCCTGCTGCGCGCCGACACCGCGGCGATCGCCGGCCTCGCCCTGCTGCAGTCCGAGGTCGGCGACTGGCGGTAGCAGGATCGTCCTCTTCCGGTCTTCGACGGCAGAGGAATTGTGCTCCGAGCGGCAAAGGTGCCATGAAAGCCAAAGGCTTGACGCGGCACCGGCGCTGCCGCCTTTATCAGCCGCGCTGCCCAGAGAAGCGGCGTCGAAGAAGCGCCCAGACAACGCCGGAGCCCCTGGAGACATGTCCGCACCGCCGCAGGAGAAGGGCGCGCCGATCGAGGATCGCCGGCAGCTCGTCGAGCACCTCGAGAGCGCCGGCAAGCCGCGCGCGAACTGGCGCATCGGCACCGAGCACGAGAAGTTCGCCTTCTCGCGCGACGACCTGAAGCCGCTGCCCTACGAGGGCGCGCGCTCGATCCGCACGCTGCTCGAGGTCCTCACCGAGCGCTTCGGCTGGCAGCCGGTCTTCGAGGGCGGCAAGCCGCTGGCCCTGCTCAAGGACGGCTGCTCGATCACCCTGGAGCCGGGCGGCCAGTTCGAGCTGTCGGGCGCGCCGCTGGAGACGCTGCACCAGACCTGCGACGAGGTGCATACCCATCTGCGCCAGGTCAAGGAGGTCTGCGAGCCGCTCGACATCGGCATGATCGGCCTCGGCTTCGCGCCGACCTGGAGCCGCGCCGACGTCCAGGAGATGCCGAAGGCCCGCTCGGCGATCATGCGCGCCTACATGCCCAAGGTCGGCACCCTCGGCCTCGACATGATGCACCGGACCTGCACGGTGCAGGTCAACCTGGACTTCGCCGACGAGCGCGACATGGTGCGCAAGTTCCGGGTCGGCCTGGCGCTGCAGCCGGTCGCGACGGCGCTGTTCGCGAACTCGCCCTTCACCGAGGGCCGGCCGAACGGCTTCCTCAGCTACCGCAGCCACATCTGGACCGACACCGACCCCGACCGCTCGGGCATCCTGCCCTTCGTCTTCGAGCCGGGCATGGGCTTCGAGCGCTACGTCGACTACGCGCTCGACGTGCCGATGTACTTCGTCTACCGCGACGGCCGCTACATCGACGCCAGCGGCCAGTCGTTCCGCGACTTCCTGGACGGCCGCCTGCCGGCGCTGCCCGGCGAGAAGCCGCTGATGAGCGACTGGGCCGACCACCTGACGACGCTGTTCCCGGAGGTCCGGCTGAAGCAGTACATGGAGATGCGCGGCGCCGACGGCGGGCCCTGGCGCCGGCTCTGCGCGCTGCCGGCGCTCTGGGTCGGCCTGCTCTACGACGAGACCGCGCTGTCGGCGGCCGAGGACCTGATCGCCGGCTGGAGCCACGAGGAGCACGCCTTCCTGCGCAACGAGGTGCCGCGCCGGGCCCTGGCGACGCCGTTCCGCGGCCGGCCGCTGCTCGAGCTGGCCCGCGAGGTCGTGGCGATCGCCGGGGACGGCCTGAAGCGCCGTGCCAGGGCCGGCAAGGTCAGCCTGGACGAGACCGAGTACCTGGCGGTGCTGCAGGAGACCGTCGAGTCCGGCCGCACCCCGGCCGAGGAGCTGCTCGAGGCCTACGAGGGCCGCTGGCAGCACCGTCTCGAGCCGCTGTTCCGCGAATACGCCTACTGAGCCGCACTTGGCCCCGGCCCGCCCGAGAGGCTAGGGTCTGGCCTCCGCGGCGGCGACGAGGGGGGCGGCCATGCTGTCCGACGAGGAGAAGAGCTGGGTCAGGGAGTGGGCGCCGAAGATCTTCGGCACCGCCTACCTGCTCTGCATCATGGCCATGATGGGCGCGCATCCCCGGCCGGGCAGCCTCGATTCGATCAGGACCGCCCTGGTCGCCGGCCTGCCCTGGGCTCTCGGCCTCGGCGCCCTGGGCACGGTCGGCGCCCTGCTCTGGCGCCGGCGGGCGTAGCACCCGAACGAAAAAGGCCTCCGCCGGACGGCGGAGGCCTCGATCTCGAAGAAGCTCGGAGAGGCGCCGGTCAGGCGGCAGCCGTCTCGCCCTTCTTGGCGTCGAGGATCTGGCGCTTGATGCGCAGCGCCTCGAGGCCGAGCTTGCGGTCCGGGGTGCCGAGCAGGAAGGAGTCCAGGCCGCCGTTGTGCTCGACCGTGCGGATGCCGGCGGTCGAGATGCGCATGCGCACCATCTTGCTCAGCGCCTCGCTGTAGAGCGAGGTCGTCTGCAGGTTCGGCTTGAAGCGGCGCTTCGTCTTGATGTTCGAGTGGCTCACGTGGTGGCCACTGATCACGCGCTTGCCGGTGAAAGAGCACACACGAGGCATGATTCTATTCCGTCCGCTGGCACTAAAAATCGAGCGGCTGCGGGCAGGCCGCAGCCGGGAGAGCGGGTGTATAGGCGAAGGCCGGGGCGCGCGTCAAGGCGGAAGGACGGGATTTTCCTCCGCTGATCGGGGGGATGGCTAGGTTCGCCCCAGGAAGGCGGCGAGCAACTCCCTCGCGGCCGTCGCGGCCGGCTGCCGGCCTTCCGAGACCGCGGCCTCGGCCTCGGCCAGCCGGGCGGCCACGGCCGGGTGGGCGCGGAAGGCGCGGATCAGGGAGTCGTCGATCTCGCTCCACATCCAGGCCCGGGCCTGGGCGGCGCGCTTGCGCGCCAGGCCGGCCTCGCCGAGCGCCGCGCGGAAGCGGCCGACCGCCTGCCAGACCTCGTCGAGCCCGCGCTCCTCGCGCGCCGAGACCTGCAGGACCGGCACCTGCCAGTCGGCGGTGGTCGGGCGCAGCATGCGCAGCGCGCTCTGGTACTCGGCGGCGGCGCGGCGGGCCGAGGCGAGGAGGTCGCCGTCGGCCTTGTTGACCACGACCAGGTCGGCCAGCTCGACGACGCCCTTCTTGATGCCCTGCAGCTCGTCGCCGCCGGCCGGCGGCAGCAGCAGCAGGAACAGGTCGACCATGTCGGCGACCGCGGTCTCCGACTGGCCGACGCCGACCGTCTCGACGATGGTCACGTCGAAGCCGGCGGCCTCGCAGAGCAGCAGGGCCTCGCGGGTGCGCCGGGCGACGCCGCCCAGCGAGCCGCCGGTCGGCGAGGGGCGCACGAAGGCCTCCGGGGAGCGGGCCAGGCGCTCCATGCGCGTCTTGTCGCCCAGGATCGAGCCGCCGGTGACCCGCGAGGAGGGGTCGATGGCCAGCACCGCGACCCGGTGCCCCTCCTCGATCAGCCGGCTGCCGAAGGCCTCGATGAAGCTCGACTTGCCGACCCCGGGCGGGCCGGAGATGCCGAGCCGCACCGAGCCGCCGGTCGCCGGCAGCAGGACGGCGAGCAGCGCCTCGGCCCGCTCGCGGTGGTCGGCGCGGCTCGACTCGGCCAGGGTGATGGCGCGCGCCAGGGCCCGGCGGTCGCCGGTGCGGATCCTCTCGGCGGTCTCCTCGATGTCCATGGCCCGCGCGCTTAGCACGATTTGCGGGTCGGCGCACCGCGCTGGCTTGCCTTGCCTCCTTCGCGTCCCTCCCGCGATTGCCGCAGCGTCCCCTCTCTTGCGGTGTCCCCTCTTCCATCATCGTCCACGCCCCTTCTTCGTCATCCCCGCGAAAGCGGGGATCCAGAGAACGATGCCGTGGGCGTGGACCGTGAACCGTTCGCGCGGGCGGCCCTTTCCTCTGGATCCCCGCTTTCGCGGGGATGACGAAGGAAGAGGGGACGTTAGAAGAGACAGGGGATAACGGAAGATGCCGCAGGCCCCGGGAGCGCCGAAGAAAGCAACCTACAGCTCCGCCGGCTCGATCGCCGGCTCGGCGCCTTCCTGCTGGCGCAGCCACATCTCGGCGTAGAGGCCGCGCCTGGCCAGCAGCTCCGAGTGGCTGCCGCTCTCGGCGACGCGGCCGGCGTCGAGCACGACGATGCGGTCGGCGTCGACGACGGTCGAGAGGCGGTGCGCGATGACCAGGGTCGTGCGGCCGGCCGAGACCTTGCGCAGGGCGGCCAGGATGTCCTGCTCGGTCTTGGTGTCGAGCGCGCTGGTCGCCTCGTCGAAGATGAAGATGCAGGGCTCCTTCAGCACCGTGCGGGCGATCGCGACGCGCTGCTTCTCGCCGCCCGACAGCTTGAGGCCGCGCTCGCCGACCATCGTCTGCCAGCCCTCGGGCAGGCCCTCGACGAAGCCTGCGATGGCGGCGACCCGCGCCGCCTTGGCGATCTCGGCGTGGCTCGCCCCCGGGCGGCCGTAGCCGATGTTGTAGGCGATGGTGTCGTTGAACAGCACGGTGTCCTGCGGGACGATGCCGATCGAGCGCCGCAGCGACAGCTGCTGGACGTCGCGCAGGTCCTGGCCGTCGATGCGGATCGCGCCCTCATCGACGTCCCAGAAGCGGAACAGCAGGCGCGACAGGGTCGACTTGCCGGCGCCGCTGGAGCCGACCACCGCGACGGTCTGGCCGGCCGGGATGGTGAAGCTGAGCCCCTTCAGGATCGGCCGGTCCGGGTGGTAGCGGAAATGGACGTCGTCGAACACCACCTCGGCGCCGGCGGGCCTGAGCGGCGGAGCGCCCGGCTTGTCGGTCACGCTCGCGCGCACGAACAGCAGCTGGAACATCGCCTCCATGTCGATCAGCGACTGCTTCATCTCGCGGTAGACGAAGCCGAACATGTTCAGCGGCTGGGCCAGCTGCATCATGTAGGCGTTGACCGCGACGAAGTCGCCGACGGTCATGCTGCCGGCCCGCACCCGGCTCGCCGCCAGCAGCATCAGCGAGGTCACGCCGATCGCGACGATCGCCGCCTGGCCGATGTTGAGGATCGACAGCGAGGTCTTGGAGGCGGTCGCCGCCTTCTCGTAGCTCCGCAGCCCCTCGTCGTAGCGCCGCGCCTCGTGGGCCTCGTTGCCGAAGTACTTGACCGTCTCGAAGTTGATCAGGCTGTCGATCGCCTTGGTGTTGGCGCGCTGGTCGCTCTCGTTCATCTGGCGCCGCAGGGTCAGGCGCCACTCGGTGACCCGGTAGGTGTAGAGCGTGTAGCCGACCACCGTGACCAGGGTGATGGCGGCGAACGCGAAGCCGTAGAGCGACCAGAGGATGCCCGCCGAGAGCGCCAGCTCGATGAAGGTCGGGAAGACCGAGAAGAGCGAGAAGGACAGCAGGGTGTCGATCGCCTTGGTGCCGCGCTCGATGACCCGCGACAGGCCGCCGGTCTGGCGGTCCAGGTGGAAGGCCAGCGACAGCTCGTGCAGGTGCTCGAAGACCTTGAGCGCGACCCGGCGGATCGCGCGCTGGCCGACCTTGGCGAAGAAGGCGTCGCGCAGCTCCTGGAAGGCCAGCGAGGCGACGCGGGCGCCGCCGTAGGCCAGGATGACGCCGACCGGCAGCGCCAGCGCGCCCTCGGCCCTGTCCAGGCTGGTCAGGGCATCGACCGCCTGCTTGTAGATCAGCGGCACCACGACCAGGGCCAGCTTGGCGGCGACCAGCGAGGCCAGGGCCAGCACGACGCGGCGGCGCAGGGCCGGCTCGCCCTTCGGCCAGAGGTAGGGCAGCAGGTCGGCGATGGTCCGCCACTGGTCGCGGCGGCCGGACGCCGGCGGGGTCCGGGCGGCGTCTGGCTGGGAATCGCTCAAGGGCGTCCTTCTCGCCCTGGCCGGGCGGCTATTGCTGGCGCCCGACCGCGCGGGCGAGCAGCAGGTAGAGCTTGCCGACGTCGGCGGTCAGGAAGGTCGCGCTCAGCACGTTCTCCGGATCGCACTCGGCGGCCTGGTTGAGCAGGCTCTCGAACTGCTGGATATAGCGCGTCGCCTGCTGGCGGAAACGCTCGTCCTCGCGATAGCGCACGGCGATCTCGCGGGCCATGCCGTCGTCGCGCCGGCGCACCAGGCGGCGGGCGAAGATGTTGCGCTCGCCCTTGCGCCAGCGCTTCCAGTAGTCGTCGGGGATCTCCTCGTCGACCAGCTTGGCGATGTCGACCGAGGCCTCGGTCAGCTCGTCGAGCATCAGCGTCGCGGTGCGCAGGAACAGGTCGCGGCGCGCCTCCAGGTCGGACTGGCGCAGGCGCAGGGTGTGCTGGCTCGCCTCCTCGGAGGCGCGGCGCAGCTCCTCGGCCTGCTGCCGGCAGGCGACCGAGACGTCGTTGAGCTTCTCGACGGCGGTCGCGACCGCCTCGCTGAAGCCGGCGCCCTGGCTCTCGAACTGGGCGCCGACCGCGCGCGCCCGCTCCAGGGCGCCGTCGGCCGACTGGGTCAGCGCCCCCGCCGCCTGGCCGAGGTGGCCGGACAGCTCCTTGAGCCGGGCCGCCGCGCCGGCCGAGGCCTGGCTGAAGTCGGCGACGCTGCCGGCCAGGGCCAGCTTGATCTCCTGCGCCGAGGCCTCGGCGTCGCGGCTCGCCTGGGTCAGGGCCCGGCTCTGCTCGCCGAGCAGCTGGCGCACGGTCTCGCTGGTGCCGGTCAGCTGCGGCGTCAGGCCGCCGATCCGCTCCAGCTCCTCCTCGACGGCGCTGCGCAGGGTCGTCGCCGCGGTCTGGGCCGAGGCCGTCAGGTCGGACAGCGCCCGGCCCTGCTCCTGCATGCCGCTGGCCGCCTCCTTGGACGACTCGCTGGCCTCGCGGGCTCGGTCGGCCAGGGTCTGGGCCAGGCGCTGCAGGCTGCCGGTCGCCTTGTCGATGCGCTCGGCGGTCAGGTCGGTGACCTCGCGCAGCTGCTCGGCGCGGCGCTGGAAGGCCTCACCCGACTGCCCGGCGCGCTCGATCGCCCGGTCCGAGGCGGCGCTCAGCGCCTGGACGTGCGGGCGCAGCGCCTCGCTCGCCTCCTGCAGGCGGCGCGTCGCCAGGCGCGCGGTGTCCGAGAGCGAGCTGGCCGAGGCCTCGCCCATCGACTGCAGGTCGCTGCGCGCCTGGATCATGGTCGAGCGCATCTTCTCGCTGGCGCGCTCGGCGGTCGCCGCGGCCGTTTCGGCCTCGGAACGGAACACGCCGCCCATCTGCGCGGCGCTGGAGACCGCCTCCTCGGCGGCGCTGCGCACGACGTCGCCGACGCCCTGCAGGGCGTGGCTGATCTCGCTGCTCTTCGCCTCGATCTCGTCGACCAGGCGCGCCAGGTCGCCGGACTGGTTGGTCAGCGTCGCCTTCAGGTAGTCGGCCTGGTTGACCGCGCCGGCGAAGGAGGTGGTCAGCTGCTCGAGCAGCTCGCGCGCCTCCTCGTTGAACGACTTGGCGCGCTGCGCCAGGTCGCGGGTCGCGGTCTGGATCGCCTTGGTGTCGCCCTCGAGCTGCTGGCGCAGGCCGCCGGCGCCGCTGGCCAGCTCCTGGGTCACCTTGACCAGCTCCGCCGAGCGCTCGCCCAGGCGGTCCGCGGCGGCGACCGATTCGCCGACCGCGCGGTCGGCGGCGCCGGCCAGCTCGGCGACCGGCTCGCGCACCGCCTCGAGGATCTCGTTCGCGGCCTGCTGCGCCTTCTCGGAGGCGGCGTTCAGCTCGGCGATCTGGCGGTCGGTCGCGCTGCGCATCTCCTCCAGGCGCGCCCCGGCCTGGGCGTCGATCTCGCCGATCCGGCCGAGCTGGCGGGCCAGCTCGTCGCGCACCTCGCCCAGCTTGTCGCTGGCCTCGTCGGCCGAGCCGCGGACCAGCTCGCTCTGCTCGCGCAGGGCGTTGGTGATCGCGCGCACGCGGGCCGTCGCGTCGTCGGGCGGGTAGGTCAGGGCCTCCAGCTTCTCCAGCAGGGCCGAGGTCTCCGCCGAGAGGCCGCGGGCCCGCGCGACGACCAGGGCGACCAGCCAGAGGAAGACCAGCGGCGCGAAGACGCCGACGACCAGGGTGCCGAGCTCGTGCGGCAGCAGCGCCGAGATCTGCTCGACGCCGTAGACCCGGCGCAGGTAGAGCCAGCAGAACGCCAGCCAGGCGAGGCTGACCGCCAGCCCGGCGCCGATCAGCAGGCGATAGAGGCGCTTACCGTGCGGCAAGGATAGGGTCCGTCGCCATGGCGCCCACCCGTCAGGCGGCCTGCTGCCGGCGCCGCACCAGGCCCAGGATCTCGCCGGCCGCCTGCGGGATGTTGGTGCCGGGGCCGTAGATGCCGGCGACGCCCTGCTCCTGCAGGAAGCCGTAGTCCTGGGGCGGGATGACGCCGCCGCAGATCACCACGATGTCGTCGGCGCCGGCCGCCTTCAGGGCCTTCATCAGCTCCGGCACCAGGGTGCGGTGGGCCGCTGCCTGGCTGGACACGCCGATGATGTGGACGTCGTTCTCGATGGCCTGGCGCGCCGCCTCCTCGGGGGTCTGGAACAGCGGGCCGATGTCGACGTCGAAGCCGATGTCGGCGAAGGCCGTGGCAATGATCTTGGCGCCGCGGTCGTGGCCGTCCTGGCCCAGCTTGACGACCAGCAGGCGCGGCCGGCGGCCCTGCTCCTCGGCGAAGGCCTCGACCTCCTTGCGGATCCGCTCGAAGCCGGCGTCGCCCTCGTAGGCCGAGCCGTAGACGCCGGAGATCGAGCGGATCGTCGCCCGGTGCCGGCTGTAGACCTTCTCCAGGGCGTCGGAGATCTCGCCGACCGTGGCGCGCCGCCGCGTCGCCTCGACCGCCAGCGCCAGCAGGTTGCCCTCGCCGCTCTCGGCGGCCGCGGTCAGCGCCTCGAGCGCGGCGCGGCAGGCCGCCTCGTCGCGGCTCTCGCGGATCCTCTTCAGGCGCTCGACCTGCTGCTTCAGCACCTTGGCGTTGTCGACGTTGAGGATGTCGAGCTCCTCGGCGCCCTCCGGCCGGTAGCGGTTGACCCCGACGATGGTGTCCTGGCCGCGGTCGATGCGCGCCTGGCGGCGGGCCGCCGCCTCCTCGATGCGCAGCTTCGGCATGCCGCTCTCGACCGCCTTGGTCATGCCGCCCATCGCCTCGACCTCGTCGATCAGGGCGCGGGCGTGGCTCGCCAGGGCGTGGGTCAGGCTCTCGACGTAGTAGCTGCCGCCCAGCGGGTCGACGGTGCGGGTGACCTCGCTCTCCTCGGCGATGATCAGCTGGGTGTTGCGGGCGATGCGCGCCGAGAAGGGCGTCGGCAGCGCGACCGCCTCGTCGAGCGCGTTGGTGTGCAGCGACTGGGTGCCGCCGAGCACCGCGGCCAGCGCCTCGATGGTCGTGCGGATGACGTTGTTGTAGGGGTCCTGCTCGGCCAGCGAGACGCCCGAGGTCTGGCAGTGGGTGCGCAGCATCAGCGAGCGCGGGTCCGCGGCGCCGAACTTCTCCTTCATCAGGCTGGCCCAGAGCAGGCGCGCGGCGCGCAGCTTGGCGACCTCCATGAAGAAGTTCATGCCGATGCAGAAGAAGAACGACAGGCGCGGCGCGAAGTCGTCGACCTTCAGGCCGCGCTCGACCGCCGTGCGCACGTACTCCAGGCCGTCGGCGATGGTGAAGGCCAGCTCCTGCACGCAGGTCGCCCCGGCCTCCTGCATGTGGTAGCCGCTGATTGAGATCGAGTTGAAGCGCGGCATCTTCTCGGCCGTGTAGGCGATGATGTCCGCGACGATCCGCATCGAGGGTCCGGGCGGGTAGATGTAGGTGTTGCGGACCATGAACTCCTTGAGGATGTCGTTCTGGATCGTGCCGCTCAGCTTCTTCGGCGGCACGCCCTGCTCCTCGCCGGCGACGATGTAGCCGGCCAGCACCGGCAGCACGGCGCCGTTCATGGTCATCGAGACCGACATCTCGCCGAGCGGGATGCCGTCGAACAGGATCTTCATGTCCTCGACCGAGTCGATCGCGACGCCGGCCTTGCCGACGTCGCCGACGACCCGCGGAT
This sequence comes from Tistlia consotensis USBA 355, assembly GCF_900177295.1. GTDB lineage: Bacteria > Pseudomonadota > Alphaproteobacteria > Kiloniellales > DSM-21159 > Tistlia > Tistlia consotensis. The sequence goes on along the minus strand of NZ_FWZX01000013.1, from coordinate 135,261 downwards.
GGTCCGAGTCGTAGCCGCGGTGGGTCGCCAGGTCGAAGGCGACCGACAGGCCCTTCTGGCCGGCCTTCAGGTTGGCCTTGTAGAAGGCGTTGGACTCCTCGGCCGTCGAGAAGCCGGCGTACTGGCGCAGGGTCCAGGGCCGGACCGTGTACATCGTCGCGCGCGGCCCCCGGACGAAGGGCGCGAAGCCCGGCAGGCCGGGATCGAACTGCAGCGCCTCCAGGTCGGCGGCGGTGTAGAGCGGCTTGACCGGAATGCCCTCCGGCGTCTGCCAGACCAGGGAATCGGGGTCCTCGCCCTTGAGCTCCCTGGCGGCCGCCTTCTGCCAGTCCTCGATGCTCGGCTTGCGGAATCCGGGGTCGAACTCGGCCATTCCGGGAGCCCTTCTGCTGCCCTGTCTCGAATCGCCGGCATCTAATCACCCCGCCGACGGGGTGTCTACGGCAGGGGGGGCGGGAGCTCGCCCGCGATCCGGAGGAACGGCACCGGCTCGTCGAAGCCCTTGAGGCGGGCGCTTGCGCGCTCGACCGGCAGGTCCCGCAGCAGGGCCGCCACCGCCGGCTCGGCGGCCAGGGCCTCGGACAGCACGATGTCGCCGCCGCGGCTCTGGCCCTGCAGGCGGGCGGCGAGGTTCACCGTGCCGCCGAAGTAGTCGAGCCGCTCGTTGAGCGTGACCGCGATGCAGGGCCCCCCGTGCAGGCCGATCTTGAGCAGGATCGGGCCGTCCGGATTCTCGGCGTTGAAGCCGGCGATCGACTGCTGGGCGGCGCGCGCCGCGGCCAGGGCCTGCACCGGGTCGGCGAAGGCCGCCATGATCGCGTCGCCGATCGTCTTGACCACGGCGCCGTCGTGGTCGCGCACCAGGCGGCCGAGAAAGGCGAAGTGCTCGCGCACCAGGTGGTAGGCACGGGCGTCGCCGATCCGGCCGTAGAGCGCGGTCGAGGCGGCGAGGTCGGTGAACAGCAGGGTGACGCGCCGCACCGCGACCTCGTCGCCGGGCCGCAGCACCTGGTCGGAGAAGAGGTCGCGGAAGGCCTGCAGCGCGGTCACCCGGTCGGCGGTCAGGGCCTCGGTGACCCAGGTCCGGTCCTCGACCACGAAGGTGCGCGCCCAGGGCGTGCGGTTGACCAGCTCGAGGGCGCCGATCGGCGCCGGCGCGCCGGCCTCGACCGTCCGCTCGCCCAGGATGACGGCCGGAAAGCCGGCCCCCTCGGCCAGCTCGACGTCGAGCTCCGGGCCCTTCTCCAGGCTGCGCAGGCGGTAGGGGCCGGGCGCCAGGCGCGCCTCGATGCGCCGCGTTGCGCCGGCCGGCACGGTGACGTGCACCTTGATGTGCGGCGTCGACATCGGGCCGAGCAGGCAGTACTCGCCGAAGACGATCGGCCGCACCGCCTCGGCCGGGCGGAACGACAGCTCGACGTTGCTCGAGAAGTCGCGGTCGTAGTCGATGTTGCAGGTGTCGCAGTGCGCGCCGGCCGGCAGGCGGTCGAGCGCCGCCGTTCCCGCCTTGCCGACCCGGCAGCGCGGGCACAGCAACTCCCAGCTCAGCTCCAGCAGGCCGGCGCGCGTCGCCTCCAGGCAGAGCTCGATGAGGTGCCGCTCGGGCAGCTGCCAGCGCCGGGCCAGGGCGATCGGCCGGATCCGCGCGAGATCGACCTCCTGGGCACTCAGCAGGAAATCGGCGAGGCGCCGGGCCAGGCCGTGGCCGTTGCCGCTCGCCTCGATCGCCTCGACCATGCGCTCGACCCGCTGGCGCCGCGCGGCGTCGACCGGTGGCGCCTGGTAGTCGTAGGGACGGTCGCGGGCGCCCTGGGCGAAGCGCCCGGCCTGCTCGGCGAGGCGCGCGAAGCTCTCGCCGGCCGCCTTGAAGAAGACCGTCGCCAGGATCAGCCGGCCGACCGGCCCGGCCGGCTCGGCCTCCAGGCGGTACTCGGCGGTGCAGCCGCCGCCCTCGGCGGGGGTCAGGCGGAAGGTCGCGCAGAGCCGGGACAGCGGCCCGCGGCTGAAGACCCGGCAGTGCTCGAACCAGCCGTCGCTGACCCAGTTGACCGGCAGCTCGCGCCAGGCCAGGTGGAACGGCCCCTGCTTCGCGGTCGCGGTATAGAGCACCGAGCCGTCGGGCTGCGGCGTCTCCTCGATGCGGTGCTTGGGCAGGCCGGCGGCCTCGTTGAAGCGGGCGGTATCGGCCAGCACCGGCCAGACCGCCCCGATCGGTGCGTCGAACCGCCAGTGCCAGCTGCGCGTCCTTGCTCGGGCCACGGCGACCTCCTCCCCGGCGAGGCTGCCGGCCCGGTCGTCTGGCGGCGGCCCGCCGCTACCAGCGGAACAGCGGCACGCTCGCCGTCGGCCGGATGCCGGCCTTGCCGCACAGTGCGGCCAGGCTCTCCGGCGTCGGCGCCTCGCCCTCTTGTACGCCCAGTTCCTCGGCGTGGATGCCGCCGATCACGAGAAGGCTGTCGATGCCGATGGTCTGGGCGCCGGCGATGTCGGTGCGCAGCGAATCGCCGACCGCCAGGATCCGGTCCGACGGCACGCCGTCCAGCGCCGACAGGCAGGCGCCGTAGATCTCGCGATGCGGCTTGCCGTGGTAGCGCACCGTGCCGCCGAGCTCCTCGTAGCGCTTGGCCAGGGCGCCGGCGCAGATCTGGCGCACGCCGCCGGCGATCACCTCGAGGTCGGGATTGGCGCAGATCATCGGCAGGCCCAGCGCCGCGGCCGCCGCCAGCTGCGCCTCGTAGTCCTCGACCCGCTCCTGGCCCATGTGGGCGCCGGTGTTGAGCAGGAAGTCGGCCTCGCCGAAGGCCTCGACCCAGGTGACGTCGAGGCCTTCGCGCATGCCCTTGTCGCGGTCCGAGCCGAGGTGGTGGCCGCGCCGGCCGAGCGCCCGGTACCAGTCGTCCGGCCGCTCCTTGAGGTGGCGCCAGGCCTCCTCGCCCGAGGAGATGACCTTGTCGTAGAGCGCCGGGCCGATGCCCAGCTCGTTCATCTTGGCCTCGATCTCGGCCGAGCGGCGCGGCGCGTTCGAGAGGATGACGACATGCTTGCCGGCGGCCCGCAGGTGGCCCAGGCAGTCGACCGCGTGCGGGAAGGCGCGGTGGCCGTCGTGCAGCACGCCCCAGAGGTCGCAGATCAGGCCGTCGTAGCGCTCGGCGATCGCGCCGACGCCGTCGAGGGCGGGCAGGGGGGGAAGGGCTGAATCCATGGTCGCGGGTTGTGCCACGGCGGAACGCCGCCGAAAAGCCGTCTCAGGGCAAAAAAGCGTCGCCGGCTCGACAGTCGCAGCGAGCGGGCGGAGACGCCGGCGCGCGCGGGGGCCGGGGCGATCAGGCCGCCAGCTTGGCCGGCCGCGGCTCGCCGAACAGGTAGCCCTGGCCGAAGTCGATGCCGAAGTCGAGCAGCTCGCGCAGCGCGTCCTCGCTCTCGATCTTCTCGACGATGACGTCGATGCGGCACTGGGTCAGGCCGCCGAGCAGCGTCTGCACGGCATCGCTGCCCTGGACCTCGGCCAGGGTGACCAGCGCGCGGGCGTCCAGCTTGACGTAGGCGACGTGCCGCTCGGCGAGATCCTTGGGGTCGAGGTTGATGTCCTCGACCTTGTCCAGCGAGAAGCGGCAGCCCAGGCGGTGCAGCCGCTCGAACTGCTTGAGCGTCTCGGCCGGCAGGCCGTCGAGGTCGGCCTGGGCCATCTCGAAGACCAGGTTGCGGCCGAGGTCGCCGTTGGTCGTCAGGTAGTTGGCGAAGTCGGCCAGGAACTCGCGGTCGCGCAGGGTGTGGCCCGACAGGTTGCAGAAGAAGTCGACCGGCTCCGGGCGCTGCTGGATGCGCCGGATCAGCTGGACGCAGCGGAATACCAGCATGTTGTCGATCGCCGTGATCAGGCCGGCGCGCTCGGCGACGCCGATGTAGCGCTGCGCCGGCACGATCCGGTCCTCGTCGTCGCGCATCCGGGTGAAGGCCTCGTAGAAGCGGCGCTTGCGCTGCGGCAGCGAAACGATCGGCTGGAGCACGACCTCGATGCGGTCCTGGCGCAGCGCCTCGTGGACGATCTCCAGGACCTCGGCCTCCTGGCGCTCCTCGGCGGACTCCTTGCGGCGATCCTTGCGCCGGGCCACCAGGCTCTTGGCCGGGGCCTCCTCGTCGTCGTCGCCGGCTCCGGCCGGGCGGGCGCCGGGGTCGTCGGCGCGCAGCTCCGCGATCACCGGGTCGGCGGGCTCCGGACGGCGCGCCGACAGCTTGGCGACCAGCGACTTCAGCAGCTTGATCTCGGCCATCACCTCGTCGACGGCGCGCGCCTTCTCGTAGGCCGCCCTGGTGGCCTGGCCGTCGCGCGGCGCGCCCTGCTCCAGCGCCTCGAGCAGGCTGCGCATCTCGCGGCGCGCCCAGCTCAGCTCCTCCTCGACCTGGAAGTAGGACTGGCGCAGGCGGGTCATCTGGGTCGAGAGCCGTGCCTCGCGCGCCAGCCGCGCCGAGACCTCGTGGGCGAGCGCACAGAGCAGGAATCCGCCGACGCCGACGCCGAGCGCCAGCGCGGGATCGAGACCCGGCACGAAACGCGGCAGGTACCAGGCGGTGAGCCCGGTCAGGGCGGCGTAGCCGGCCAGGAGCAGCAGGTTCGTCAGCATGGCCGGCAGTCTGCGGCGGACGGGCTTGAAAGAAGGTTAACGGAATCCGGTTCCGGCACGCCTCGATCGCGGTTTTCGTGGACCGCGCCCGGACCTCGGGACCGGCGGCTTTTCCCGCGGCCCGAAGCGTCCTATTCAGGGGGCGGAAGCAAGGGAGCCCGCCGATGACCGTCACGATCTACCACAACCCGCGCTGCACCAAGTCGCGCGAGACCCTGGCCCTGCTGCGCGAGCGCGGCATCGAGCCGAGCGTCGTCGAATACCTCAGGACGCCGCCCGACGCCGCGACCCTGGAGCGCCTGCTCGGCCAGCTCGGCCTGGAGCCGCGCCAGCTGATGCGCCGCAAGGAGGCGCCCTACAAGGAGCTCGGCCTCGACGACCCGGCCAGGTCCCGTGCCGAGCTGATCGCCGCGATGGTCGCCAACCCGGTGCTGATCGAGCGGCCGATCGTCGTCAAGGACGGCAAGGCCGCCCTCGGCCGGCCGCCCGAGGCGGTGCTGGCGATCCTCTGAGGCGCAGGGGTTCCGGCCTGCACGCCCCTCGACAGGCTCGGGACGAAGCATCCGTTTGCGCAAAGGTCTGCTTCGTCCCGAGCCTGTCGAGGGGCGTGGGAGCGCGGACCCCGCGACCTACCGCCAATCCGCCCCGACCGCCTCGGCGACCGACTTGAACCCGTCGCGCTTGAGCAGCTCTGCCAGTTCCCGCGCCATGCGGCCGACCAGGCCCGGGCCCTCGTAGACCAGGGCGCTGTAGAGCTGGACCAGCGAGGCGCCGGCCCGGATCTTGGCGTAGGCCGTGGCCCCCGACTCGACGCCGCCGACGCCGACCAGCGGCAGTCGGCCCTCGGTCAGCCGGTACATCTCGCCGAGCAGCCGGGTCGAGGGCTCGAACAGCGGCCGGCCCGACAGGCCCCCGGCCTCGGCCTTCCAGCGGCTCTTCAGGCTCGCCGGCCGGGCGATCGTCGTGTTCGAGACGATCAGGCCGTCGAGCCGGCTGTCCAGGGCGACGGCGGCGATGTCGCGGCAGTCGGCCTCGGTCAGGTCGGGCGCGATCTTCAGCAGCAGCGGCGGCGGGGTCCCGGTTCCGGACAGGGCGTCGCGCACCGCGCCGAGCAGGCGGGTCAGCTCGTCGCGGCCCTGCAGGGCACGCAGACCGGGCGTGTTCGGCGAGGAGACGTTGATCACCAGGTAGTCGGCGAAGGGCGCCAGCGCCGTCGCGCCCGCGGCGTAATCCGGCGCCGCCTCGGGGCTGTCCTTGTTCTTGCCGAGGTTGACCCCGACCAGGCCGCCGACCGGGCCGCCGGCGCGCAAGGCGGCGAGGCGCTGCGCCGCCGCCTCCAGCCCCCGGTTGTTGAAGCCCATGCGGTTGATCACCGCGCGGTCCTCGCTGAGGCGGAACAGGCGCGGCTTGGGGTTGCCGGGCTGGGGTCGCGGCGTGACGCTGCCGACCTCGACCAGCCCGAAGCCGAGGCCGAACAGCGGCCGGATCGCCTCGGCGTTCTTGTCGAAGCCGGCGGCGAGGCCGATCGGGCTGGCGAGCCGGCGGCCCCAGAGCTCGACCGCCAGCAGCGGATCGTCGGGTGCCGCGGCGCGCGGCGCCAGGCCCGACTTCAGCAGGCCCAGCGCCAGGCCGTGGGCCTGCTCGGGATCGAGCCGGAAGATCAGCGGCCGCAGCAGCGGGTAGAGGTCGAGGGCCACGGCCTGGGCCGGTCAGTCGCCGAGCGGCGGGAAGACGTGCCGGCCGTCGGCACCGAGCGGCAGGTCGTCGGCGCGCCGCACCGCCGCGACCGGCAGCGGCCCGTAGAGGTGCGGGAAGAGGGCACCGCCGCGCGACGGCTCCCACTTGAGCGCCGGGCCGAGGGCCTCGGGGTCGACGCTCAGCAGCACCAGCCCGGACTGGCCGGCGCGGTGCCGGGCAACGCTCTCGACCAGCTGCGCCCGGGCCGAGAAGTGGATGAAGCCGTCGCGCCGGTCGTCGGCCGAGCCGTCGTAGCGGCCGGCCCGCTCGGCCTCGCGCCAGGCGTCCCAGCTGGTGACGTGATAGATCGCTTCGCTCATGGCGGGCTCCGGCTGCTCCTTCGGGTGCCGGCGACGATAGGCGAGGCGCCGGCCCGCGACAACGCCGGGGCGGCGGTGGCTCCGGCCTGCAGCGGCGGAATGTCAGGGTGACAAGAATCCGGCGCCCCGCCGCTTGGCCCGCGCGTGCCGGGTCACTATGCTCGCGGGGCGCTTTCCCTCGACAGTCCCTCTTGAGACGGATCCGACAGATGACGGCTTGGCACTTCCTCGACGGCGAGTGGGTCGAGGGCAATCCCCCGATCATGGGCCCGATGAGCCACGGGTCCTGGATGGCCTCGACGGTGTTCGACGGCGCGCGCGCCTTCGAGGGCGTCACCCCGGATCTCGACAAGCACTTCGAGCGCATCGAGAACTCCTGCAAGGCGATGGGCCTGAAGAGCCTCTACCGCCCCGGCGAGCTGATGGAGCTCAGCCAGGACGGCCTGGCGAAGTTCGCCAAGGACGCCCAGCTCTACATCAAGCCGATGTACTGGGCCGAGGCCGGCTTCGTCGCGGCCGATCCCGAGACCACCCGCTTCTGCCTGTCGCTCTACGACTCGCCGCTGCCCGAGCCGAAGGGCGGCTCGATCACGCTGTCGAGCTTCCGCCGGCCGAGCATCGAGACGGCCCCGACCAACGCCAAGGCGGCCTGCCTCTACCCGAACTCCGGTCGGGCGCTGCGCGAGGCCCAGGCCAGGGGCTTCGACAACGCGATCATGCTCGACGCGCTGGGCAACGTCTCCGAGCTCACGACCGCCAACGTCTGGCTGGTCAAGGACGGCGCCGCCCACACCCCGGTGCCGAACGGCACCTTCCTCAACGGCATTACCCGGCAGCGGGTCATCGCGCTGCTGCGCGGCGCCGGCGTGCCGGTCTACGAGCGCAGCCTGACCTATCGCGACTTCCAGCAGGCCGACGAGCTGTTCCAGACCGGCAACTACGGCAAGGTCATGCCGATCACGCGCATCGACGACCGCGATCTGCAGCCCGGGCCGGTCTATCGCCAGGCGCGAGAGCTCTACTGGAGCTGGGCGCACGGCGGCTGAGCCGGCCGGGCCGGCAGGCCGCTCATTTCCGCCGAATTAACCGAACGGAAACATCCCGCCGCCACTCTCGGACCGAGAACAGTCCGATTGGTGGTCGCATGAGCAGCATGAACAGCCTCGACATGGACGGGCCCTTCAAGCTCGACCCCGCGACCGTGCGCAAGGTCGTGCAGGGGGGCATGCCGGGGAACTTCGCGCTCGGCCACCTGGACGGCGGCAAGCGCTTCGCCGTGCAGTACGTCGGCCGCCACGACGTCGACGTGCTCGACGGCCTGATGGCGGCCCTGCGCGCCGGCATCGGCCAGCCCGGCCTGACCGCGCGCCTGTTCGGCAGCGACCGGCGGGCCAACGCCTTCAAGTTCTCCTATGCCGTCGACCAGCGCGCGGCCTTCGAGAAGCAGTGCCGCAACTACCACGACTTCAACGCGTCCGGTAAGCTGGAGAACGGCAGCCATCCGGCCTCGCCCAGCGGCAGCGGGCTGAGCTGCCCGACCTGCGGCGCCTGACCGGCCGGCCCGGCCGGCCGGATCTCAGGACTTCGCCTTGCCGCCCTCCGGGTGGTCCTGCAGCCAGTGCTTCTCGCCGGCCGTCAGCACCCAGACGACGATTTCCTTGAGCACGTGGCCCGAGGCCGTGTCGAAGGCGTCGACCACGTCCTCCAGCGTGTCGGCCGCAGCCGGCGCGATGCGTTCCACGTCGGTCGCGGCGACGATCTCGCGGCGCGGCATCGCGACCAGCTTGAGGGCCAGGCCGACGCGCACCGAGGGCGGCCCGGCGCCGTCGTAGACCGCCTGGAACTCGCGCAACTCGCTCTTCAGCACGAAGTCGGCGCGCAGGCCGAGCGATTCGCGGCCGACCGAGACGATCCGGCGCGAGTTCTCGAAGGACTCGATCAGCATGGTCTGGAACATCGCCGGCGCCCGGTCGGTCCAGTTGGCGCGCGCGTAGTACTCGATCTGGTTGGCCGAGCGGACGAGCGCGATGCGCTGGGTGTTGACGCCGGCGTCGGCGACCGGCATCTCGAGCACCAGCTGCCAGGGCACCGTCGGCAGGTCGGCCGGATAGGTGCTCTTGGGCGACAGCCGGAACAGCTGGGGCGGCGGCCGGTCGGTCAGGATGCTGTTGCAGCCGGCCAGGGCCAGCAGGCTGCCGGCGCCGAGCAGGAGGGCCCGCCGCGAGGCGAGTCCGCTAGCGTTGGGTCGGTTGTGTCTCATATCCCTCCTGCGAGTCGCCGAACAGGAAGCGCGCCGGGTCGCGCTCGACCTGGGCCGTCACGTTGTTGAGCCGCGAGACCAGGGTCTTCATCTGGTTCAGCAGGCCGGCCAGCTCGTAGAGGCCGGTCGCCGTGAAGTCGTGCAGCGGCTCGCGGTTCTCGGCGACCATGCCATTGACCTGATCGGACAGCGACTTGATCGAGCCGGCCGCCTTGCGCACCTCGACCAGGGTGCGCTGCAGCTCGCCGGCGTTGGTGCCGACCGCGCCGTTCAGGTTGTTCGCCAGGCCCTCGATGGCGACCAGGGTGCGGTTGGTGCTGGCGGTGATGGTGTTGGCGTCGCCGCGCAGCTCGGTCGCCAGCTCGGCCAGCTGGCTGGTGCTCTGGCTGATGTTCTCCATGGTTCCCGACGCGTCCTTCAGCAGCTTGTCGATGTCTGCGGAGCGCGTGGCGACCGCCCCCGTGACGGTCTCCAGGTTCTTCAGGGTGTTCGAGAAGGTCTGCAGGTTCTCGTCGTCGACCAGCTTCTCGACCTGGTTCAGCACCCGCTGGGCGGCCGCCAGGGTGTCGGGCGCGCCCTCGATGACCTGCGAGATCGTCGAGGGCCGGGTGCGGATGCGCGGATAGCGGCGGCCGGGCTCGACCTTCGGCGCCGCCGCCTCCTTGCTGCCGCCCTGCAGCAGGATGTAGCGCCCGCCGGCCAGGCCCTCGAACTCCATGCTGGCGACGGTGTCCTGCTTGACCGGCGTGTCGGCCTGGACCTCGACGATCACCTGCACCTGCTCGGGATGGTCGGGATCGAGCCGGACCGAGCGCACCTCGCCGACGCGCACGCCGGCATAGCGCACGGGGCTGGCCTCGGACAGGCCGGTCACCGAGTTCTTGAAGACCAGCTCGTAGGACCTGAGGTCGCTCTGGACCTGGAAGTTGGCCAGCCAGATCACGAAGCCGAGGGCGCCGACCAGCAGCGCCAGGACGAAGCTGCCGACGAGCAGATAGCTGGCGCGCGTCTCCATCGCCTCTCAGGCCTCCTGCCGCTGCCGGGACGCCGCCGCCGCCGCCGCCCGGCCTCGGGGGCCCAGGAAGTACTCCTGGATCCAGGGGTGGGGATCCCGCTCCAGCTCCTCGAGCGTGCCGACCCTAACACGCTTGTCGATCAGCACGGAAATGCGGTCGCAGACGGCGTAGAGGCTGTCCAGGTCGTGGGTCACCATGACCACGGTCAGGCCGAGCGCGCGCTGCAGGTCGCCGATCAGCCGGTCGAACTCGGCGGCGCCGATCGGGTCGAGCCCGGCGGTCGGCTCGTCGAGGAACAGCAGCTCGGGATCGAGCGCCAGGGCGCGCGCCAGACCGGCGCGCTTGCGCATGCCGCCGGACAGCTCGCTCGGCCGCTTGTGGGCGGCGTCGGCCGGCAGGCCGGACAGCGCGATCTTGATCTCGGCCAGCTCGCGCTGCAGCCGCCGGTCGAGCTGCCGGTGGGCGCGCAGCGGCACCTCGACGTTCTGCAGCACGGTCAGCGAGGAGAACAGCGCGCCGTCCTGGAACAGCACGCCCCAGCGGCCGCGCAGCCGCTGGCGCTCGCCGTCGCTCAGCCGGTCGACGTCGCGGCCCAGCACCTCGATGCGTCCGGCGGCCTTGCGGTTGAGCCCCACGATCGTGCGCATCAGCACCGACTTGCCGGCGCCGGAGCCGCCGACCAGGCCCATGACCTCGCCGCGCCGCACCTCGAAGTCGAGGTCCTGGTGGATGACCTTCGGGCCGAAGCGCGTGGTCAGACCCTGGACCCGGATCGCCGGGCTGTCGTCGTCCTGGCGGGCCTGGGTCATACGTGGATCACCGAGAAGAAGATCGAGAAGAGCGCATCGAGCAGGATCACCACGAAGATCGCCTCGACCACTGCCGTGGTGGTGCGCAGGCCGACCGATTCCGCCGAGCCGGTGACCTTCAGGCCCTCGAAGCAGCCGACCAGGGCGATGGCGTAGCCGAAGATCGGCGCCTTCGCGAGGCCGACGTAGAAGTGGTTGACGCGGATCCCCGCCTCGAAGCGCCGCAGGAACTCCAGCGGCGAGATGTCGAGCGCGATCCAGCTCATCATGGCGCCGCCGAGGATGCCCATGATGTCGGAATAGAAGGTCAGCAGCGGCAGGGCGATGGACAGCGCCACGATGCGCGGCACGACCAGGACGTCGACCGGGTCGAGGCCGATCGTGCGCATCGCGTCGACCTCCTCGCGCACCTGCATGGTGCCGATCTGCGCGGTGAAGGCGCTGCCCGAGCGGCCGGCGACGACGATCGCCGTGATCAGGATGCCCATCTCGCGCAGCACCGAGATGCCGACCAGGTTGACCGTGAAGATCTGCGCGCCGAACTTGGCCAGCTGGTCGGCGCCCTGGTAGGCCAGCACGACGCCGATCAGGAAGGACAGCAGGCCGACGATCGGCAGCGCGTCCCAGCCGGTCCGCTCGATGTGGTAGACCACCGAGGTGAAGCGCAGGCGGGCGGGCCGCGTCAGGTTGCGTGCCAGGGCGATGGTCACCAGGCCGAGGAAGTTCAGCAGGTCGCGCGCCGTGCCGCCGGCCGTCACCGTCTTCTCGCCGATCCGCTCGACGATCGCGACCAGCCGGTTGGGCCGCGCCGGCTCGCCGGGCGCGCTCTCGTGCTCGGCGACCTTCTCGACCAGCCGGCGGCGCGCCTCGCCCAGGCCCTGCCAGGTGACGACGAGCCCGGCCGCCTCGGCCTCGCGCGCCATGCGCAGCAGCAGCCAGGCGCCGGCCGTGTCGAGCTGCGAGACGGCCTCGAGGTCGAGCAGCAGCTCCCGGCCCTGCCAGGGCGGCAGCCCCGCCAGCGCGGCCTCGCGCCGCGCCGCGAGCTCGGTCGTCCAGGCGCCGGACAGCGTCAGCTCGACCCGCTCGCCCGTGCGGCTCAGGGCCAGGCCCTCGGCCTCGGGTCGCGTCTCGCTCGAAAGGTCGGTGGCCATGGCGGGGAAAGTCTCGCACGCGCCTCGGCGGCCGCCAAGCCGGGCGGCTCCTAGGCGCCGGCGCCCCAGTAGGCCCAGGCGAGCTCCAGCTCCTCCCGGTGGAAGGCGGCGGCCGAGGGGCCGTCGTCCGGGCCGTCGTAGCGGCCCAGCGCCTGGAGCAGCTGGAAGAAGCCGCGCTGCGGGATGGCGGTCGGGCTGCGGCTGATCGCGAGAGCGGCCAGCAGCGGCCGGTCGGCGGCCAGATCCTCCTGGACGATCTGCTCGAGCAGATCGGTGATGCGCTGGATCCGGCAGGGCCCCGGAATGTCGGCGAGCTCGCAGAGGTCGCGATAGGTGACCGTCGCGTGCTCGCGCGCCATCGCGGTCAGCACCCGCCGCAGCTCGTTCCTTTCCGCTTCGTCGTCATGCATCCGGCAAGGCTTCATCCGGTTCGAGGCTGCGGTTAAGGTGGCGAGCCCTAGAGGATAATTCCAGACGACAAGGAGGATCGGCGCAGATGGCCGAGGCGTTGCACCATTTCATCGGCGGCAGGATCGTCGCGGGGACCAGCGGACGGACCAGCGAGGTCTTCAATCCGGCGACCGGCGAAGTCAAGGCGAAGGTCGATCTCGCCTCGGCCGCCGAGCTCGATTCCGCGGTGCAGACCGCCAAGGCGGCCTTCCCGGGCTGGGCAGCGACGGCGCCGCTGCAGCGCGCCCGGATCATGTTCCGCTTCAAGGAGCTGCTCGAGGCCAACAAGGCGAAGCTGGCCGAGCTGATCGGCTCGGAGCACGGCAAGGTGCTGGGCGACGCCGCCGGCGAGGTGACCCGCGGCATCGAGGTCGTCGAGTTCGCCTGCGGCATTCCGCAGCTGCTCAAGGGCGAGTTCAACGAGAACGTCGGCACCGGCGTCGACGCCTACTCGGTGCGCCAGCCGCTCGGCGTGGTCGCCGGCATCACGCCCTTCAACTTCCCGGCCATGGTGCCGATGTGGATGTTCCCGGTCGCGCTGGCCTGCGGCAACGCCTTCATCCTGAAGCCCTCGGAGCGCGACCCCTCGGCGCCGCTCTACCTCGCCGAGCTGCTGAAGCAGGCCGGCCTGCCCGACGGCGTGTTCAACGTCGTCAACGGCGACAAGGAGGCGGTCGACGCGATCCTGGCGCACCCGGACATCGAGGCGGTCTCCTTCGTCGGCTCGACGCCGATCGCCGAGTACGTCTACCGGACCGGCACCTCGACCAACAAGCGGGTCCAGGCCCTGGGCGGCGCCAAGAACCACATGATCGTCATGCCCGACGCCGACATGGACCAAGCGACCGACGCCCTGATGGGCGCGGCCTACGGCTCGGCCGGCGAGCGCTGCATGGCGATCTCCGTGGCGGTCGCGGTCGGCGATGCCGGCGACAAGCTGATGGAGCGCCTGGAGCCGCGGGTGCGCGGCCTGAAGATCGGCGCCTACACCGACGCCGAGGCCGAGATGGGCCCGCTGGTCACCAGGCAGCACTACGAGAAGGTCAAGGGCTACGTCGACCTGGGCGTCCAGGAGGGCGCCAAGCTGGTCGTCGACGGCCGCGACTTCCGCATGCAGGGCTACGAGAACGGCTACTTCATCGGCGGCTGCCTGTTCGACGAGGTCAAGCCGGAGATGCGCATCTACAAGGAGGAGATCTTCGGGCCGGTGCTCGCGGTGATGCGCAGCGGCAGCTACGAGGACGCCCTCGATCTGGTCAACGCCCACGAGTTCGGCAACGGCACGGCGATCTTCACCCGCGACGGCGACGCGGCGCGCAACTTCGCCCAGCGCGCCAGGATCGGCATGGTCGGCATCAACGTGCCGATCCCGGTGCCGATGGCCTTCCACTCCTTCGGCGGCTGGAAGCGCTCGCTGTTCGGCGACCACCACATGCACGGCCCCGAGGGCGTGCGCTTCTACACCCGCCTCAAGGCGGTGACGACGCGCTGGCCGACCGGCATCCGCAGCGGTGCCGAGTTCGTCATGCCGACGATGAAGTAGGCCGCGGCTCGATCCGATAGCGCCCGCCGTCGGACAGGCGGGCGAGCAGAGAGGCGAAGCCGGCGCGGCGATGCAGCGGCGCCGGCTTCGTCGTGTCCGGGCGCTCGCCCAGCAGCTCGGCGAAGGTCGCCGGGCCGTCGCTGAACAGCAATTGCTCGCCGGCCGCCGCGCGGTCGTACCGCGCTCCGCGGCCCGCTTCGAGCCGGAAGAAGGCCGGATGGGCCGGGCGCTGGCCGAGGCCGCTGCCGCGCAGCAGGGGCGCCAGCAGGTTGCGCGGGAAGGGCAGCTCCTCGCTGGCGCGCAGCAGGCCGATCCGCAGGTCCGGGCGCTCGGCGAGCAGGGCGAGGCCGCGGTCGATCAGGCCCTGGAGGTCGTAGGTCAGCAGCAGCCGGGCGCCGCCGTCGCGCAGGGCCTCGAGCTGCGCCTCGGCGGCGGCCGCGGGGTCGAGCAGCTGCGGCCGCGCGCCGCGCGCCAGCAGCGCGAAGACGGCGGCGACCAGGCCCGGGCTGTCGGGCAGCAGCAGCGCGACCGTCGCGCCCTCGCTGACCCCGCGGCCGGCAAGCGCCGCGGCCAGGGTCTCGGCGCGTGCCGCGAGCCGGGCGGGCGGCAGCTTCCGGCCCAGGAACTCCAGGCCGCCGCCGGCCTGTCGCAGAAGGCCGGCCGGCGTCACGCCTTGGCGGCGGCGTAGAGCCGGGCCTTGACCTCGTCGCCGTTCGGCGCCCAGTCGGCCCACTTGGCGGCGTCGAAGCCCCACTTGTTGCGGTGGCCGGGCGCGGCGCCGCCGGCGATCAGCCGCTCGATCACGGCGAGATGGCCGCGCGCCGCGGCGACCATCAGGGGCGTGTTGCCGGCGTCGCTCGAGCGGTCGATCTCGGCGCCCCGCTCGAGCAGCAGCCCGACGCTCGCCTCGTCGCCGCGCGCCGCGGCGCGGTAGAGCAGGCTGACGCCGAAGCGGTCGCGCGCCCTGGGATCCGCGCCGCCCTCCAGCGCCGCGCGCAGCGCCTCGGCGTCGCCGCGCTTGACCAGGCGGAACAGCTCGTCCTTGTCCATCGTCTCCCGCACTCCCCGCCAATTCCGCGACCCGCGGTTCTCCGCGGCCCGCCGCTTCTTGCCCGGGAGCTTGGCGGCAGCCGGAGGCTATGACAAGCAGGGGGTGGCAGCCGGCAAGGCGAAGGGAGGGGCACCATGTCGATCGACGTCGCGCGCGCCAGGGCCGAGACGCCGGGCTGTGCCGGGGTGCTGCACCTCAACAACGCCGGCGCCGCGCTGATGCCGGCGCCGGTGCTGGCGGCGCAGGTCGGCCACCTGCAGCGGGAGGCCCAGATCGGCGGCTACGAGGCCAAGGCCGAGGCGGCCGGGCGGCTGGAGGCGGTCTACGGCTCGGTCGCCGCGCTGATCGGCGCCCGGCCCGAGGAGATCGCCCTGGTCGAGAACGCGACGGTCGCCTGGGACCTCGCCTTCTATTCCTTCCGCTTCCAGGCCGGCGACCGGATCCTGACCGCCGAGGCCGAGTACGCCAGCAACTACCTCAACTACCTGCGCGCCGCCCGGCGCTGGGGCGTCCTGGTCGAGACCGTGCCGAGCGACGCCGCCGGCCAGCTCGACGTCGCGGCCCTGGAAGCGATGATCGACGAGCGGGTCCGGCTGATCGCGGTCACCCACGTGCCGACCAACGGCGGCCTGGTCAATCCGGCCGAGGCGATCGGCAAGGTTGCCCGGCGCCACGGCATCCCCTACCTGCTCGATGCCTGCCAGTCGGTCGGCCAGCTCGAGGTCGACGTCGAGCGGATCGGCTGCGACCTGCTGTCGGCGACCGGCCGGAAGTACCTGCGCGGCCCGCGCGGCACCGGATTCCTCTACGTCCGGCGGGCGATCCTGGAGCGCCTCGACCCGCCCTTCCTGGACCTGCATTCGGCCGAGTGGGTGGCGCCCGGCCGCTACGAGCTGCGACCCGACGCGCGGCGCTTCGAGAACTGGGAGTTCAACATCGCCGGCCTGCTCGGCCTGGGTGCCGCGGTCGACTACGCCCTCGACTGGGGCCTGCCGGCGATCGCGCTGCGCGTCGCTGCCTTGGCCGAGGAGCTGCGTGCGTGGCTCGCCGAGATTCCCGGCGTCACGCTGCGCGATCTCGGCAAGCGGCACTGCGGCCTCGTCACCTTCACCGTCGAGGGCCACGAGGCGGCGGCGCTGCGCGACGCCCTGCGCGCCCGGGCGATCAACGTCTCGGTCAGCGACCCGCGCTCGACCCTGCTCGACGCCACGCGCCGCAGGCTGCCCGACCTGCTGCGCGCCTCGGTCCACTACTACAACGACACCGACGAGCTGGGGCGCTTCTGCGCGGCGCTCAGGGAGCTGGTGCGGTAGGCAGGTCGCGCGGGGGCTCGGAAACGACCGGTCCCTCAGTGCATCTCGGCCCGCAGCTTCTGGCGCAGCAGGTCGATCGGCACGGCGCGGCCCTCGACGTCGAGGTGCCAGAAGGTCCAGCCGTTGCAGGCCGGGGCGCCCTGGACGGCGGCGCCGACCTGGTGGATCGAGCCGCGGTGCTCGGAGGAGATCAGCGAGCCGTCGGCACGCACCTTGGCGGTCCAGCGCCGGGACGGGTCGAACAGCTGGGTGCCCGGCTCGATCAGGCCGCGCTCGACCAGCCAGCCGAAGGGGATGCGCGGCTCGGCGCGGCGCGGCCTGATGGTCTCCAGCTCCTCGGGCCCGAGCGGCTGGACCCGGGCGATGCGCTTGCGCGCCGCCGCGGCGTAGTCGGCCTCGCGCTCGAAGCCGAGCCAGCGCCGGCCCAGGCGCTTGGCGACGGCGCCGGTCGTGCCGCTGCCGAAGAAGGGGTCGACGACCAGCTGGCCGGGGTTGCTGGCGGCCAGCAGCACCCGCCAGAGCAGGGCCTCGGGCTTCTGGGTCGCGTGGACCTTGCGGCCCTCGGCGTCCTTCAGGCGCTCGCCGCCAGTGCAGAGCGGCAGGGTCCAGTCGCTGCGCATCTGCAGGTCGTCGTTCAGCGCCTTCATGGACTCGTAGTTGAAGACGTAGCGCGAGTCCTTGGACTTGGCCGCCCAGATCAGCGTCTCGTGGGCGTTGGTGAAGCGCTTGCCGCGGAAGTTCGGCATCGGGTTGGACTTGCGCCAGATCACGTCGTTGAGGATCCAGAAGCCGAGGTCCTGGAGGATCGCGCCGACCCGGAAGATGTTGTGGTAGCTGCCGATCACCCAGAGCGAGCCGTCGTCGCTGAGGGCGTCGCGGGCGGCCGCCAGCCAGTCGCGGGTGAAGCGGTCGTAGCTGGCGAAGTCGTCGAAGCGGTCCCAGGCGTCCTCGACGCCGTCGACCCGCGAGTTGTTCGGCCGCAGCAGCTCGCCGCCGAGCTGCAGGTTGTAGGGCGGATCGGCGAAGACCAGGTCGACCGAGCCGGCCGGCAGGCCGCGCAGCAGCTCGATGCAGTCGCCCTCGACGACCCGGTCGAGCGAGACGTCGGTCAGCCCGCGCTGCGCCGGGCCCTTGCGCAGGGCCGGCCGCCCGCCCGTCGTGCTGCGCGTCCCGCGCCCCTTACCCAGATCCGACATGCCGGTCCTCGCCCCCAGAAATTCCCTGCGGCGGGGCACCTGCCCCGTCCGTTGCGGGCGCATCCTGAGTCAATGCTTTAGGAGCGTCAAGATTCGTGATGCGAGTCAGATGCTTAGACGATTTCCTTGAAAGGTGACCTGAAACTAGATGCAGGGGGTCGCGGCGGTCTCGCCCACCAGAAGCAGGCGGATCGGGGCGAAGGAGCGGCGATGATGCAGGCAGGGACCGAGGCGCTGCAGGCCGGCCAGGTGCTCCGCCGTGCCGTAGCCCTTGTTGCGTTCCCAGCCGTAGCCGGGATGCTCCAGGGCGAGCCGCAGCATCTCGGCGTCGCGGGCGACCTTGGCCAGGATCGAGGCAGCGGCGATCGAGAAGGAGCGGCCGTCGCCGCCGACCAGGGTCTCGCAGCGGCAGGCGAGCGCCGGCGCCTTGTTGCCGTCGATCAGGGCGACGTCCGGTGGGCTGCCCAGGGCCTCCGCGGCCCGGCGCATCGCCAGCAGCGAGGCCTGCAGGATGTTGATCCGGTCGATCTCCTCGACCTCGGCGCGGGCGACCGCGGTCTCGGCGTAGCGCGGCAGCAGCTCGGCGATGCGCTCGCGCTTCTCGGCGGTCAGCTTCTTGGAATCGTCCAGGCCATCGCGCAGGTCGCTCGGCAGCGCGTCGAGCCTCAGGCAGACCGCGGCGGCGAAGACCGGCCCGGCCAGCGGGCCGCGCCCGGCCTCGTCGAGCCCGGCGATGCGCCGGCCCCCGGCAGCGCCCAGGCGCAGTTCCTCGCTGTAGTCCGGCGGCATGGCCCTGGTCTCCCCGATCCGGATTCCGGCCTATCAGACTTCCCCGGCCCTGTCGCCTCCCCGCAGGGCCGCCAGCCGGCGCCGCGCCTGCCGGCCGGCCACGCTCAGCCGCAGCGCCAGCGCGCCGGCGCGGCGCCTGGCCCGGCCGGTACCCTGGCGCAGCGGCCCGAGAGTCAGGCGCACCGCCTCGGGACCCGAGGTGACGCCGAGCAGGATCGCCCGGTGCAGCTGGCGCGCCGCGCCGAGCCAGAGCGGCGCGATGGTCAGGGACAGCACGGTCAGCGCGACGATCAGGCGCTGCTCGTCGGGCCCGGCGATGCCGAGGGCGAGGGCCGTCGCGACCAGCACGAAGGAGAACTCGCCGATCTGGGCCAGCAGCACGCCGGACAGGAAGGCGCGCGGCCAGGACTCGCCGAAGGCGCGGATCGCCAGCACGTTGAGGGCGGTCTTGAGGCCGATGATCAGGAACAGCAGCAGCAGGACCGAGAGGAAGTTGTCCAGCACGTAGCGGACGTCGAGCAGCAGTCCGACCGACAGGAAGAAGACCATCAGCAGCACGGCCTGGATCGGCTCGGTGTGGCGCATCATGGTCGTGCGCGCCGTCGAGTTGCCGACGACGAGGCCGGCCAGGAAGGCGCCGTAGGCCGGCGAGAGGCCGAGCAGGCCGGAGGCCGCGGCGGCGCCGAAGCAGAACACCAGGCCGGCGAGCGGGGTCAGGTCGACCGATTTGCCGACCAGGCGCTGGAACGGCAGCCTGAGGCGCTGGCGCCGGCCCAGGTAGAGCAGCAGCAGCACCAGGAAGCCGAGCGACAGGCCCATGCGCAGTCCGGCGACCAGCCCCTCCCGGCCGGCCAGGCCGCCGCTGCCCAGGGCGTCGAGGCTCAGCATCATCGGCACGACGGCGAGGTCCTGGGCGATCAGCACGCCGACCGTGACCTGGCCGACCCGGGTGCGCAGCTCGCCGATCTCCTCCAGCATCTTGACCGCGACGGCGGTGCTCGAGAGGGCGACGACGAAGCCGAGCAGGACGACCCGCTCGATCGGCCAGCCGGTCGCCAGGGCGGCCAGCCAGGTGACGCCGACGCCGGCGGCGATCTGCACCACCGTGGTCGCCACCGCGATCTTCCAGACCTCGCGGAAGGCGCGCAGGCTGAGCTCCATGCCGAGCAGGAACAGCAGCATCAGGACGCCGAGCTCGGCGAGCAGGGAGATCGCCGCCCGGTCGTGGACCAGGCCGAGGGCCGAGGGGCCGAGCAGGGCGCCGGCCAGGATGTAGCCGACCACCGCCGGCTGCCTGAGGCGCGCCATCGCCATGCCGCAGCCGAGCGCGACCAGGGCGACGATGGCGATGCCGGTCAGCTGGGACTGGTCGTGGAGCGACTCCATGGCATGGACGACGATAGCACAGGCTGCCGTGCCGCCCGTCCTGCGGCCCGTCGTGCCGCGGTGGAGTGGGGGACGGGGGGCGGCCCAAGGAGGTTTCATGACCGGAACGACCGTCGAGTTCGGCCGCAGCGCCGGCGACTATGCCCGTCACCGCCAGGGCTTCCCGGATTCCTTCTTCCGCCGGCTCGGAGGCCTCGGGCTGGCGCGCGCCGGCGACGCGGTGGTCGACCTCGGCACCGGCACCGGCCTGCTGGCGCGCGCCCTGGCGGCGCGCGGCTGCGCGGTCCTCGGGCTGGACCGCGACCCGGCGATGCTGGCCGCCGCCAGGACGGCCGGCGGCGGGCCGCGCTATCTGGAGGCCCCGGCCGAGGCGACCGGCCTGCCCGGGGGCTCGGCCGATCTCGTGACCGCGGCGACCTGCTGGCACTGGTTCGACCGTGCCGCCGCGGCGCGCGAGGCCGTCCGGCTGCTGCGGCCCGGCGGCGCCCTCCTGATCTGCAGCCTCGACTGGCAGCGCCTGCCCGGCAACGTCTGCGAGGTCTCCGTCGGGGTCATGCGGCGCTTCGCCGAGGCGGCGCCGGCGGGCCAGCGCGGCACCTTCGCCTTCCCGGACTGGCTGGCCGACCTCGCCGAGGCCGGCCTGCGCGACTTCGAGGCCTTCTCCTACTGCGAGCCGCTGACCTACACGCAGGAGGCCTGGCGCGGCCGGGTCCGGGCCAGCCGCTTCGCCGGCCCGGTGATGGACGCCGGCACCCTCGCTGCCTTCGACGCGGCCCTGGCCGAGGCGCTGACGGCGGCCTTCCCGGACGATCCCTTGCAGGTCGACCACCGGATCTTCGGACTGGTCGCGCGGCGTCCGTAGAGGGGGGGCGAGGAAAAGGTCGTAGGGACAGTGGGTTGGCGGGCGGTGTGGAGGTGCGAGGCGAAGCTGGGGGCGATGTCTCAGAAGTCTCGGTCATAGTATTTATTTCAATATCTTATGAAATCTTCCTCATCTTCCATACCTCCATATAGCCGTCGTCCCCGCGAAAGCGGGGATCCAGAGGAAAGGGCCGTTGGCACGAACGGTCGCCGGTCCACGCCCACGGCGTCGTTCTCTGGATCCCCGCTTTCGCGGGGATGACGAAGGGAGGGTGGGGACGACGCGGAAGGGGCCGGCGGACGGGAGCGAGGCGGCGGCGAAGACGCCCTCTCCTACAGCAGGCTCATCTGCCGGGCGTCGGCGGCGGGGCGGACGAACTGGCTGGTGTCCAGGACCCAGCGGCGCTCGTCGAAGCCGAGTCGCCTGGCGGCGAGGCGGAAGCGGCGGGCCAGGGCGTCGGCGTGGGCGCCCTCGCCGCGCATGCGCTTGCCCCACTGGCTGTCGTAGAGCTTGCCGCCGCGGCTCTGCCGGATCAGCGACAGCACCTTGGCCTTGCGCTCGGGAAAGTGCGCCTCCAGCCACTCCTCGACCAGCGGCGCGATCTCCAGCGGCAGGCGCACCATGATGTAGGAGGCGCTGGTCGCCCCGGCCTGGCGCGCCGCCGCCAGGATGCGCTCCAGCTCCATGTCGTTGATCGCCGGGATCATCGGCGAGGCCAGCACGGCGACCGGCACGCCGGCCTCGGCGAGGCCGCGGATCGCCTCCAGCCGGCGGGTCGGGGTCGAGGCGCGCGGTTCCAGGATGCGCGCGAGATCGCGGTCCAGGCTGGTCACCGAGAGGCAGACCTTGGCCAGCCCGGCCTTGCCGAGTGGGCCGAGCAGGTCGAGGTCGCGCAGCACGCCGGCCGACTTGGTGACGATCGCGAAGGGATGGCGGGCCTCGGCCAGCACCTCGATGATGCCCCGGGTGATGCCGAGCCGCCGCTCGACCGGCTGGTAGGGGTCGGTGACCGCGCCCAGCGCCAGGGTCGAGGGCTTGTAGGAGCGCCTGGCCAGCTCCTTGCGCAGCAGCGCCGGCGCGTCGTGCTTGGCGAAGATCTTCGTCTCGAAGTCGAGCCCGGCCGAGAGTCCGAGATAGGCGTGGGTCGGCCGCGCGAAGCAGTAGATGCAGCCGTGCTCGCAGCCCCGGTAGGGATTGATCGAGCGCTCGAAGGGCACGTCCGGCGAGTCGTTGCTGGCCAGGATCGTCCGGCTGCTGTCGGGCAGCACCTGGGTCTCGACCCGGGTCGCCTCCCTGAGCGCCTCGTCCGTCGACCAGCCGTCGTCGACGGCCTCGCGCGTGCAGGGCTCGAAGCGGCCGGCCTGGTTGGTCACGGCACCCCGTCCCTTGCGCACGCGGATCTGCGGCAGCTCGCTCATGGCGCCGATGCTAGCGCCGGGACGGGAACAAAACAAGAATATCAGAGGAGCTGGCCGAGCGCCGCCGCCTCCCGTCCCATGGCCTCGACGGTCGCCGGCCTCAGGTACTCGGCGACCCGTCCGGCGACGTGGGCGATCAGCGCTTCGTCGCTCCGGCCGGCAGCCCAGTCGCGGCCGGCGGAGGCGGCGAGATCCCGCCGCTCGCGGCGGTGCTCGACCGACCAGAGCACGCACCAGGTCAGCGCCCGCAGGGCCAGGATCCGGCGCAGCGGCAGCAGCCAGGGGCGCAGCGACCCGGCCGCCTCCGGGCCGGCCGCCTCCAGGTAGCGCTGGTAGAAGCCGGCGACCTCCTCGACCGTCAGCTCGGCACGGCTCTCCAGGTCCCAGGTCGTCGAGGTGAAGACCGTGGCGTGGGCGAGGTCGATGGCCGGCGCGCCGTAGAGCGCCTTCTCCAGGTCGACGATCACGGCGCGGCCATCGGGGCGGACCAGGAAGTTGCCGGGGTGGGTGTCGGTCAGCACCAGGCGGCGCGGCTGCGCGTGGCCCGCGGCCTCGGCGGCGAAGGCCTCGGCCCAGGCGAGCTCGGCGCGCAGAAGCCGGGCGGTCTCGAGATCGAGGTCCTCGGCGCGCCCGAGATAGCCGGCCTGGAAGCGGATCTCGGCGAGGGCGCCGGCGACCGGGTCCTCGTGGTCCTCGAGCGGCGGCCGTTTGTCGGCCGGCGGCAGGCCGAGGGCATGGACCGCGGCCAGGGCCTCGGCCAGGGCCGGCAGGTCCGACGGCAGCACGGCCGGGCGGCCCGCGATCTCCTCGACGGCCAGCGCGCCCATCGGCAGGCCCGGCCCCGGCGCGATCACGCCGTCGAGCCGCGGGCCGTGGCCGCTCGCCGCGACCCGCTCGAAGCAGGCGGCCTGGTAGGCCAGGTTGTCGGCGGCGGCGTAGCCGAACTGGCTCTGCTTCGGTATGCGCAGCAGCAGGCCGCTGCCGGGCAGGCGGACGTGGTCGTGGGCCAGGCCCTTGTCGGTCAGCGGCGCCAGCGGCCGGCCGCCGTAGCGCGGCTCGCCGGCCAGGGCCTCGGCGAGGCGGTCGAGGTCGAGCATCCCGCCCCTGGTAGCACGGCCGGCCGGCGGGCGTGATATCAAGAGGCCGTCATGGCCGCGCCCCACCTCCCACCCAGTCTCCTACCCCGCCTCTCCCTCGTGATTCCCACGCTCGACGCCGCGGCGGACCTGCCGGCGACCCTGGAGTCGCTGGCGGCCTGGCCGGAGGCCGAGCGGATCGTCGTCGACGGCGGCTCGGCGGACGGCACGGCTGCGCTGGCCGAAGCCGCCGGCTGCCGGGTCCTGGCCGGCCCGCGCGGCCGGGGGCGGCAGCTCGCCGCCGGTGCGGCGGCGGCGGGCGGCGACTGGCTGCTGTTCCTGCACGCCGACACGCGCCTCTCGCCGGGCTGGCCGCAGGCGGCCGGGGCCTTCCTCGCCGATCCCCGCAGCCGGGACCGGGCCGGCTGGTTCCGGCTCCGGCTCGACAGCCCGGCAGCGGCGGCGCGCCGGGTCGAGCGCCTGGCGAACTGGCGGGCCCGGCGCCTCGGCCTGCCCTACGGCGACCAGGGCCTGCTGATCGGCCGGGCGCTCTACGAGTCGCTCGGCGGCCATCCGCCGCTGCCGCTGATGGAGGACGTCGCCCTGGCCCGCCGGCTCGGCCGCCGGCGCCTGGTGCCGCTCGGGGCCGAGGCGCTGACCTCGGCGGCCCGCTACGAGCGGGACGGCTGGTGGCGTCGGCCGGCGCGCAACCTCTGCCTGCTGGCCCTCTATTTCGCCGGCGTCGCCCCGGAGCGCCTGGCGCGGCTCTACGGGTGAGGTTCAGGGGATGAAGCGCCATCTCGTGGTCATGGCGCGGGCGCCGCGCCGGGGCGTCGGCAAGCGGCGGCTCGCCGCCGGCGCCGGCGAGGCCGCCGCCTGGCGCTTCCAGCGCTTCGTCTCGCTCGCCGTGCTGCAGCGCCTGGCCCGCGACCGCCGCTGGACGACCTGGCTGGCGGTCACGCCAGACCGCCTGGCGAGCCGTCGGCGCTTCGGGCCGCGCCTGCCGGCCGGCGTCCGGATCGTGCCGCAGGGGCCGGGCGGCCTGGGCGCCCGCATGGGCCGGCTGCTGCGCCGCCCGCCGGCGGGCCCGGTGGTGCTGGTCGGCCTCGACATCCCGGCGCTCGGGCCGCTGCAGGTGGCCGCGGCCTTCCGCGCGCTCGGCCGCACGCCCTGGGTCTTCGGCCCCGCCGCCGACGGCGGCTACTGGCTGGTCGGCACCCGGCGTCGGCCGCGCCTGCGGCTGCCCTTCGCGGGGGTGCGCTGGAGCACGGGCCACGCCCTGGCCGACACGCTCTCGCGACTCGACGGGGCGGCCGCGCTGCTGGCGGACCTCGCCGACGTCGACGAGGCGGCCGATCTGGCCATGATGGCCCCCGAGGCGCCGTTGGCCTCGCGGCGGCGCCTCAGCCCGCCGCCTTCAGGTGCTCCTTGAGGCGCGGCATCAGCTCGACCAGGTTGCAGGGCCGGTGCCGGCTGTCGAGCTGCCAGCGCAGGATCTCCTGCCAGCCGTCCTTGCAGGCGCCGGGCGAGCCGGGCAGGGCGAAGAGGTAGGTGCCGCCGGCGACGCCGCCGAGCGCGCGCGACTGGATCGTCGAGGTGCCGATCTTCTGGTAGGAGATCCAGCGGAACAGCTCGCCGAAGCCCTCGATCTGCTTCTCCAGCACGGCCTCGAAGGCCTCCGGCGTGACGTCGCGGCCGGTGATGCCGGTGCCGCCGGTCGAGATCACCACGTCGATCGCCGGGTCGGCGACGCAGTCCCTGAGGAAGGCCTCGATGGCCGGCACCTCGTCGCGCACGATGGCGCGCCTGACGACCCGGTGGCCGTCCTCGCCGATCATCCGCTCCAGGCTGTCGCCCGAGGTGTCGGTCTCCGCGCTCCGGCTGTCGGAGACCGTCAGCACGGCGATGTTGACCGGCAGGAAGGGCTTCGTCTCGTCGATGCGCGCCATGGTCCGCTCCCGAATCGTGTCGGCCCAGGATCGCAGCGATCCGCGGGCCGGCACTTGATCTCCGTCAAGAAACGGGCGGATCGGATCGCCCGCCGCCGTCCAGAGGTAGGCGGCGGGAGCGGCCTAGTCCAGGGAGGCCGAGTCCAGGTAGTCGTAGCGGCTGTGCGAATCGAGCGACTCGTAGCGCGGCCAGTCGCCCTGGGCGAGGGCCTTCAGCGAGGGCGCCGGCTGGCCGAGCCGCTTGCGGTACATCCAGAGGTTGGTCAGCACGCGCTCGATGAACAGCCGGGTCTCGCGGCTCGGCAGGGCCTCGATGAACAGCAGCGGGTCCTGAGCCGGATAGCCGACGTCCTCGAGCCGCTTCTGCCAGCGCCTGAGGTTGCCCGGCCCGCCGTTGTAGGCAGCGGCCAGCTTGAACAGGTCCTCGCCGGCGTCGGTGTCCTGCATCAGCCGCTGCACGTAGCGCTGCGCCAGCTCCATGTTGAAGCCGGGATTGAAGAGCCGCTGCTCCTTGCCCCTCGGCAGCTCGCCGTCCTGCGCGACGTAGTGCGCCGTCGAGGGCAGCAGCTGCATCAGGCCCATCGCGCCCTGGCCGCTCTCGGCCTCGGCGTTGAAGCCCGACTCCTGGCGCATCAGGGCGTAGAGCAGCGCCCGGTCGACCTGGAAGCCGCTCTCCGGCTCCCAGGGCGGCAGCGGGAACAGCATGGCGTCGGCGACCTCGGGACGGATCTCCAGGGAGTCGTCGTGGGTCAGCCGGTTGGCGAGCCGCATGGTGAAGGACGGCAGCTGCGCCCGCTCGGCCAGGATCAGCAGCGCCTCGGCATGCTCCGGCTGGTCCCAGCCGCCGGCGCGCACCAGCTCCTGCTGGGCCAGCTCGCTCTCGCCGACCTGGATCAGCGCGGCGGCGCGCGCGAGGCGCGGCTCGTGCAGCAGGTGGGCATAGGCCTTGGCGTCGACGCGGGTCGGGCCGTCGTCGTCGATCAGGCCCAGCGCCTGGCGCGCCAGCTGGCCGTAGAAGGTGCGGCGCTCCTGGGCGGCCTGGACGAGCAGCACCGAGACCATGCCCGGGTTGCCGAGCTTGAGCTCGGCGCGCGCCGCCCAGTAGGCGCCGGCGGCGCGGTCCCAGCTCAGCGCGCGCTCGGAGTCGGCGACCGCCCGGAAGTGCCTGGCCGCGGCCTCCAGCTTGCCGTTGACCCAGGCCGACAGGCCGGCGGTCCAGTGTGCCTTCGGCAGGTAGTCGCCGGAGCGCTTGGTCGCCGCCGCGGCCAGGCGATAGGCCTGCCGGGCATTGCCGTAGTGGAACCAGCCGTTGGCGACCTCGGCGAGGCCCTGGTCGATCTCGACCCGGTCCAGCAGCCGTTTGGCCTCGCCGCCGCGCAGCAGCTCCTCGGCGGCGCTCAGGCGGGAGTGGCGGACCTCCTGGCGGACCTGCGTCTTCAGGCGGTCGACCAGATGGACCTGGGCGCTGCTGCGCTGGCGGTCGGAGTGGTAGACGTAGACCGGCTCGCCGAGGCTGGCGAGGTGCGCCTTGCGCACCTTCTCCGGCTTACGCGGCGGCGTCGCGCCGGCCGGCATGCGCTTCAGGGCCAGGGCGTAGACGCGGTCGGCGCCCGGCTGGTCGGCGTAGACCGCCATCCAGCTCTTCAGCTCCTTGAAGCTGGAGTGGTAGGCGGTCGGATGCATGTAGCGCTGATAGAGCACGTGGCCCATCAGGCGCCGGTCGGTCAGCCGCGCGATCAGCCGGTCGGCGGTCTTCCAGTCGCCGATCTCCTGGACGCGGAAGATCTCGCGGTAGAGCCGCTCGTCCTGCGCCGAGATGACTCGCGGCAGGCCGTTCGGCTCGCTCGGCGCGAACTGCGGAATCGCCGCGGTCTCCGGGCCCTGCCGGTCGATGATCTGGGCCGACGCCGGCGCGAGGCCGGCCGCCACGACAAGCGCAAACGCACAGACCCCGCTGCGCGCGGTGCGCAAAAAAATTCTCTCAGCCGGGGAAGTCACCTTGCCCCCTCTGCTCTGTCCGCCTCCATAACCCCGGCAAGATTTTAGATCGAAAGCGGTGCTTCGTCAGCAATTTGGTAAGGATTTATGAAATCCCGTCGGGATTCAGGTGTTTATAACGAGTTCTTAAGATCTCAAGGGATCGAAATCGCCCCGATTAACCATTCTCAGTGCCAAAAAGTCACGCCAGGCCAGACGCTTCTGGGCCGGCTGGCGCAGCAGGTAGGCGGGGTGCAGCGTAGCCAATGCGGGTATCGGCGCGGGCAGTCCCTCGTGTGAGTAGGCGAACCACTGGCCGCGCACCCGGGTGATGCCGCGCGGATCGGCGAGCAGCGCCTTGGTCGAGACGCCGCCGAGCAGCAGGATGACGCGCGGGTCGACCAGCTCGATGTGGCGCTCGACGAAGGGCAGGCAGAGCTGGACCTCGGCCGGCTCGGGCGTGCGGTTGCCGGGCGGCCGCCAGAACAGCACGTTGGTGATGTAGACCGAGTCGCGCCCGAAGCCGGCGGCGGCCAGCATCAGGTCCAGCAGCCGGCCGGCGGCGCCGACGAAGGGCTGGCCCTGGATGTCCTCGTCGCGGCCCGGCGCCTCGCCGATCAGCATGACCCGGTTCGCGGGATCGCCGCGGAAGATCACCGTGCGGCTGGCGGTCTTCTTCAGCGGGCAGCCCTCGAAGGCCTCGATCGCCCGGTAGAGCGCCGGCAGGTCGGCGGCCGCCGAGGCCGCCGCCCGCGCCTCGGCGAGCGCCTGGTCGAGCGACGTCGGCACCCTGGCCTCGGGTGTCCAGACCGCCGGCGCCTCGGCGCGCGGCGGCGCCGGCCGGGTCCGGGGCGCCTGCGCGGGTGCCGCCGCGGCGGGCTGCGACTCGGGTCGATTCGACTCGGGCCCGTACGACCCGACCTGGGGCGACTCGACCTGGCGCGGCTCGGCCCGGCGCGACTCGAGGAAGCGGTCGAGCGGCTGCGAGCCGACCGCCTCGTCGGCGCCGGCCTCGACCAGCCAGCGCAGCGCGGCCTCCAGGTCCTCGCGTCTCGGCTCCGCCACGGAAAAGAGTCCCTTTGCGACCGGCCGATGCCGTCCCGACGCAAGTCGGGCGATGCGAAACCGGCTGTTTTTGCGCCCGGCAGGACGCTTCGCTATACCCTTACGCCGACGCGAGGCAGAGACAAGCCCGACGGCCGCCGGGGGAAGCGGCGGGCCGCGGCAGGGACACCGTTTCGACTCCTGGGAGGGCCGGTATGGAACGCGAGTACATGGAATACGACGTGGTCATCGTCGGCGCCGGCCCGGCGGGCCTGGCCGCCGCCATCCGGCTGCGCCAGCTGGCCCAGGAGAAGGGCCAGGAGGTCACGGTCTGCGTCGTCGAGAAGGGCTCGGAGGTCGGTGCCCACATCCTCTCCGGCGCGGTGCTGGAGCCGCGCGCGCTCAACGAGCTGATCCCGGACTGGAAGGACAAGGGCGCGCCGCTCAACACGCCGGTCGGCAAGGAGCGCTTCCTGCTGCTCAACGAGACGGGTGCCACCGAGGTGCCGCTCTGGCTGCTGCCGCCGCAGACCCACAACGCGGGCAACTACATCGTCTCGCTCGGCAACGTCTGCCGCTGGCTGGCCGAGCAGGCCGAGGCCCTGGGCGCGGAGATCTACCCGGGCTTCGCCGCCGCCGAGGTGCTCTACGACGAGACGGGCGCGGTCGCCGGCGTCGCGACCGGCGACATGGGCATCGCCCGGGACGGCGAGCACAAGGCGAGCTACACGCCGGGCATGGAGCTGCGCGCCAAGTACACCTTCTTCGCCGAGGGCTGCCGCGGCTCGCTGACCAAGGGCCTGGAGCAGAAGTTCGGCCTGCGCGAAGGCGCCGACCCGCAGACCTACGGCCTCGGCGTCAAGGAGCTCTGGGAGCTCGACCCGGCCAAGCACCAGCAGGGCCTGGTGCTGCACACCGCCGGCTGGCCGATGGACGACAGGACCTGGGGCGGCTCCTTCGTCTACCACCTGGAGGACAACCTGGCCTATGTCGGCTACGTCGTCGGCCTGGACTACGCCAACCCGCACCTCTCGCCCTTCGAGGAGTTCCAGCGCTTCAAGCAGCATCCGGCGATCCGGCCGATGCTCGAGGGCGGCAAGCGGGTCGCCTACGGCGCGCGCGCGCTCAACGAGGGCGGCTGGCAGTCGGTGCCGAAGCTGGCCTTCCCCGGCGGCTGCCTGATCGGCTGCTCGGCGGGCTTCCTCAACGTGCCCAAGATCAAGGGCAGCCACACCGCCATGAAGACCGGCATGCTGGCCGCCGAGGCGGCCTACGCGGCGCTGGCCGGCGGCGACGAGGGCCACGGCACGCTGGAGGCCTACCCCGAGGCCTACCGCGGGTCCTGGGTCCACGAGGAGCTCTACCTCGCGCGCAACCTGCGGCCGGCGGCGGCGCGCTTCGGCATGCGGCTCGGCATGGCGATCGGCGGCTTCGACCTGAAGATCCTGGGCGGCCGGGCGCCCTGGACCTTCCACCATCGCCACGCCGACCACGAGTGCCTGAAGCCGGCGGCCGAGATGCCCAAGATCGCCTACCCGAAGCCGGACGGCGTGATCTCCTTCGACCGCCTGTCGAGCGTGTTCCTGTCGGGCACCAACCACGAGGAGGACCAGCCGGTCCACCTCAGGCTCAAGGATCCCTCGATCCCGATCGACTACAACCTGCCGACCTACGACGAGCCGGCGCAGCGCTACTGCCCGGCCGGGGTCTACGAGGTCGTGCGCGACGAGGACGGCGGCAACCCGCGGTTCCAGATCAACGCGCAGAACTGCGTGCACTGCAAGACCTGCGACATCAAGGACCCCCGGCAGAACATCAATTGGACCGTGCCGGAGGGCGGCGGCGGCCCCAACTACCCGAACATGTGAGCCGGCCGGGACACTTTCCCGGCCGGGCCGGGCGGCCGGCGCCGCCGCGGGCGTTGTTCCGGGCGGCGCGGCTTGGCATGATCGCCCTTCGACCGGCGCGTCGCGCGCCCGGGCGGGTGTGGTCGGGTGTGGTCGACCTGGCACCGCCGACGAGCTTCGAAGCCCTTGGACGGGAGCTGAGATTGATCCCACTTCGTTTCCTGGCGCGCAGGTCCCTGGCGCCGGCCTCCTGGCGGGGCCCCCTGGCGACGGTCCTGGCGACCGCCGCGCTCGGCCTGGCCCTGCAGGTCCAGCCGCTCCGCGCCGCCACCGACGCCGAGGCGCAGCCGACCGTCGCCCAGCGCTCGGCCGCCTACGGCGACTTCCTGGCCGGCGTGGTCGCCGAGCAGCGGCGCGACACCGGCGCCGCCGCCGACTTCTACCTGAAGACCCTCCGGGCCGACCCCGGCAACGACGCGCTGCTGGAGCGGACCTTCCTGCTGCTCTCGGTCGAGGGCCGCCTCGACGATGCCGTGCCGCTCGCCGAGCAGGTCGTCGAGAAGGCGCCAAAGCACCAGCTGGCGCGCTTCGTGCTGACCGTCGCGGCCCTGCGCAAGAGCGACTTCGCGGCCGCCCGCAAGCAGCTCGCCGACGTCGGCCAGCGGGGTCCGGCGCGCATCGCCGAGCCGCTGATCCAGGCCTGGCTGGCGGCCGAGGCCAAGGACAAGGCGGGCGTCGCCAAGGCGCTCGGCGACCTGACCGGGCTCGACAAGCTGACCGGGCGGCTCGCCGTCCACGAGGGCCTGATCGAGGAGAAGCTGGGCGACGCCGCCGCCGCCGACGCGGACATGAAGACCGCGGCCGGCGACACCAAGGCGACCTCCTTCTGGCTGCTGCGCGTCGTCGAGAACTACTTCCTGCGCCACGGCCAGCCGGCGGAGGCCAAGGCCGTCGCCGAGTCCTTCGCCAAGCAGAGCGACAGCGTCAGCCTGAACGCGCTGATGCAGCAGGGCCTGGAGTCGAAGACGCCGCCGGCGCCGCTGATCTCGACGACCCGGCAGGGCATCGCCACGGTGCTGTTCGACCTCGGGCAGATCCTGAGCGGCGAGGAGTCGAGCGACGCCCCGCTGTTCTACGCCCACCTGGCGCTCTGGCTGGAGCCCGGCCTCGACGAGGCGAAGGTGCTGGTCGGCGAGCTGCTGCAGCGCCAGGGCCGCTCGACCGCGGCGATCGCCGCCTACCGCCAGATCCCGGAGTCCAGCCCCTACCACTGGTCGATCGGCCTGCGCATCGCCGGCGAGCTGGAGAACCTGAAGCACGACGACGAGGCCGCGGCGCTGCTGGAGAAGCTGGCCGCCGATCGCCCCGACCGCTTCGAGCCCTACTACGAGCTCGGCAACCTCTACCGGGCCGGCGAGCAGTTCGACAAGGCGGCCCAGGCCTACGACAAGGCGGTCGAGCGGCTGGGCCGCGAGAACACGCCCTGGACGCTGTTCTACTTCCGCGGCATCGCGCTGGAGCGCACCGGCCACTGGGACCGGGCCGAGGCCGACTTCAAGAAGGCGCTCGAGCTGCAGCCGGAGCAGCCCTACGTGCTGAACTATCTGGCCTATTCCTGGATCGAGCAGGGCCGCAACCTGGACGAGGCCCAGAAGATGCTGGAGCGCGCCGTCAAGGCGAAGCCCGACGACGGCTACATCGTCGACTCGCTGGGCTGGGTCTACTACCGCCTGAAGCAGTACAAGAAGGCGGCCGAGACCCTGGAGAAGGCGATCGAGCTCAAGCCCGGGGACCCGGTGATCAACGACCACCTGGGCGACGCCTACTGGCGCAACGGCCGCAAGCGCGAGGCGCGGGTGCAGTGGCGCCGGGCGCTCAGCCTGGAGCCGGAGGCCGAGGAGATCCCGAAGATCGAGAAGAAGCTCGACCAGGGCCTGCCGGCCGATCCGCAGAACATCTAGCGTCCACCCTCCCGCCCGGGCCGCTGCCGCGGCGGGCCGTCCAGAGAGCGATCGCGCGCGCATGAGCGACACCGCCTATCCGGCGCCGGCCAAGGTCAATCTCTGGCTCGAGGTCGTCGGCAAGCGCGCCGACGGCTATCACCTGCTCGATTCGCTGGTCGTCTTCGCCGGCGTCGGCGACTGCCTCTGGGCCGAGCCGGCGGCGGACCTGAGCCTCGCGGTCGAGGGGCCCTACGCTGGCCAGGTGCCGGCCGGCGGCGGCAACCTGGTGCTGCGCGCCGCGCACCTGCTGGCCGAGGCCGCCGGCCTGGAGCCCCGGGCCCGTCTGGTGCTCGACAAGCGCCTGCCGGTCGCCGCCGGCATCGGCGGCGGCTCTTCCGACGCCGCCGCCGCCCTGCGCGCGCTCTCGGCGCTCTGGCGGCTGGAGCCGGACGAGGGCCTGCTGCTGGGCCTGGGCGCGGCGCTCGGCGCCGACGTGCCGGTC
This sequence comes from Tistlia consotensis USBA 355, assembly GCF_900177295.1. Taxonomy (GTDB): domain Bacteria; phylum Pseudomonadota; class Alphaproteobacteria; order Kiloniellales; family DSM-21159; genus Tistlia; species Tistlia consotensis. Next base: position 103,000 of record NZ_FWZX01000013.1, on the reverse strand, counting down.
TGCCTCTACGGCCGGCCGGCCCTGATGGCCGGCATCGGCGAGGACCTGCGGCCGGCACCGGCCCTGCCCGAGGCCTGGCTGGTGCTGGTCAATCCGGGGGTCGCGCTCTCGACCGCGGCGGTCTTCCAGGCCCGCCAGTCCGGGCCGGGCGGCGGCGCCTTCAGCGCGCCGAGGCCCATCGGCCCGGCGCCGCGCGACGCCGAGGCGCTGGCCGAGCTGCTGGCCGGCCGGCGCAACGACCTGGAGGCGCCGGCACGCCGCCTCTGTCCCGAGGTCGACGCCGTGCTCGGCGCCCTGGCGACGACCGCCGGCTGCCTGCTCGGCCGCATGAGCGGCAGCGGCGCCACCTGCTTCGGACTCTACGCCACGGCCGCCGAGGCCGGCGCCGCGGCGGCCGCGATCGCCGCCGAGCAGCCGGGCTGGTGGAGCGTCGCCGCGCCGATCCTCGGCACGCCCGATTGACCCCGCCGGGCCTTGCCGCGCGCCCGGCCTCTCGCTACCTTCGCCGCCTTCCGGAGCGCGCCTGCTGGGGCGTAGCCAAGCGGTAAGGCATCGGGTTTTGGTCCCGTGATCCCAGGTTCGAATCCTGGCGCCCCAGCCAATTTAGCATACTGTTTTAAATTCAATTAGTTAGTGTCATTCGCCATGTGTTCTGCTGCGTCCACTCGTAGCACACCGGAGCGTAGATCAGACATAGCCTCGGGATGTGCTGACTGCATCTGGCGTGCGCGGCGTGGAGCCTCTTAGCAGTCGCGGTAGCGCTTCAGAGCCTGCTCAAGGGCTTCACGGATCGCGGCCGCATCGCCAGGGCTGCGCTTGTTCGGCTCGTCCTCAAGGAGATCTTCAAGCGTCAATGGTCCGATCTTTTTGAGCCTGTCGAGGAGCTTCCTCAACTCCTCGACATCGCCAGGATTGTGCGAATTTCCCATCGTCCTGTCCTTAGTTGTGGAACGCGAAAATACCGCTGCGCCGTGTCGGGGTGGTCGCCGTCGGGCGTGTTCTGAACGCGTGCAGGAAGGCAGCATCCGGCGAGCGCGGCGGCAGATGAAATACCAGCGGGTGAAGCGCCCTGAGCCGAGAGGATTGCCAATACTGGCGCTGATCGAGCATCCTGTAGTTGTGGGGGAATCCAACAGCACGCTATCCGCCATGACATGAACGAATACTACCCGCTGGCTCGCTCAGAGTTGGCGCGCAGATTGACGAGCGTTTGCGTAACGGGGGTGGGATGATTAGGCGAGTGACCGCTGACGAAGTGGTGCGGGAAGCGACCTCTGGTCGGACCGGGCCGCTCCTCATGCGCTGCGAAGCCGATACCGATCACCCGATCGAGCTGTTCTGCAAGCTGTCAGCGGGGTGCGATGAGGGCGTGAAGAACTTGGCGCGGGAGCTGATCGCCGCCTGCTTGGCCGCGGACCTGGAGCTACCCGTTCCCATACCCTATCTGGTAGCGATCCCACCCGATCTCGTCGCCGTGGTAGAAGATGCCAGGATTGCAGCAAGATTAGCCGAGAGTGTTCCGATAGGCTTTGGCTCCGCTAGGGTAGCAAACCAGTTCGCCGCATGGTCTCGCGGGGCGCGCCTCACCGAGGAGATGGTGCCGGTGGCGCTAGGCACGTTCATTTTTGACGCCGTGCTCGACAATCCAGACCGGCGGCTTTCGAATCCGAACTGCCTTGTTTCAGGCCAGAGTATCCGCCTGATTGATCACGAACTGGCATTCCAACCGCCCGGACTGCTGATCGGTTGGCGACCGCCGTGGCAGGACGGCGGAATGCGATGGCTGGATCAAGGAGACGGTCACATCTTCTGCCAGCACCTGAAGCGGCGGCAACTCGACTTCGCGCCCATCAAGGCGCTATGGTCAGCGTTGTCCGACGCTCGACTGTCCAGCTACCGTGCCGAAGTGCCCGCCGAATGGGATGAATCGGCGGCAGCAGTGGATGAGGCGCTGAGCCGGGTCCGAAACGCAAGAGACAACATAGACGGTATCATCGCTGAGGCCGAGCGGGTGCTACAATGACGACCAAGAACGCCTACAGTTACACGGTTCTACGCTACGTCCACGACGTGGTATCGGGCGAGGCGATGAACGTCGGCGTGGTGATGCACGTTGCCGCCGAAGGCTTCCTCAAGATTCACACGCGCAAGACGATTGGCCGGCTGAAGCAGGTCTTTCCTGACCTCGATCGCGAAGCGTTTGTGATGACGATGCGTGCGGTCGACAGGGGCATCTCGGCTGCTGCGAAGAACATGAGGAAAGAGCCGCTTTTCGACAGCAAGTCGGACGCACTCTCTCACGCGCTGAACGTCTTGCCGAGAGACGACAGCGCACTGCAGTGGTCGTTCGTCGGGAAGGGTCTGACCAACGATCCTCAGAAGACCTTCGACCAGCTCTACGAGCGATTTGTCTCACACTACGACCAAAAATTGGATCGACGCCGGACCGACGAAGACGTGTGGCGGCCGGTCAAGGAGAAGCTGAGCGAGCGTGGGGTAGTAGTGCCCTTCGGGCCGAAGAAGGTGATCGGCAGGCAGGATCAAATAGAGTTTAAGAAAGCTTGGAAGAATGGTTGCTGGCACGCGTATGAGCCAGTCTCTCTTGATCTAGCTGACGCAGAAGGGATCAAGGATAAGGCTCGCCGCTGGCGCGGGCATCTTTCTGCCGTGGCCGATGGCGTGAAGGAGGACATAGAACTACACTTCATACTGGGGAGGCCGCAAAATAGATCTCTGATGAAGGCGTACGAGAGCGCTAAGGAAATACTACGGGGGGCCGATTTTGCCTCTGAGGTCGTTGATGAAGATCAGCTCGATCGCCTGGTATCTTCAATCGAAGACGAGTATCGCTCTCACACGCAGGCATCTGATTAGATCGATCGGCGTCTGTGACGCCGCGGCCTGACCCGCAGCCGGGATCTCGACATCAGGTTACATGGTTGAACAACGTACTTCAGATCTCCTGTCGCTCAGCCTAGCGGTCGCAATCATCGGCACCACTCCGAGCACATTCTGATCCCGCACCCAGCCCGAGAGCTTCGCCCTGTCCCTCGTGCCTGAACTGTCATCCGCGGGCGCGCGCTACGTCGCCTCGAGATCTATTCGACCGCGACTCTCTGGAAGCCGCTCAGGACTCCGTGACGAGCAGGTCGGGGTGCTCCCCTCGATCCCGACTTGCCCGCTGGTGAGTCGCTTGGGGCCTTCAAGGGGATGCTAGAGTTCAGGAGCATGGTCCAAACGCCAAGGTTGATCGGCGTCTATGCTTAGGTTCCTGGCGCCACAGCCACTTCCGCCATTCCTTCGTCCTGCGGCAGCCCCTGGCAGAGCGGCGCGCCCTCAGGCTGCCAATAGGCGCCGGAGCGCGTCGTCGATGCAGGCGACGTCCTCGCGGCAGAGCCCGCCGGCGGCCTGGTGGCCGAGGTTCGAGGGCAGCTCGACCAGCCGGCTGCCGCGGATGTGCTCGGCGGCGAAGCGGGCCGCCTCGACCGGGTTGTAGAGGTCGAGGCGCGGCGCCAGGATCAGCGTGCGCGCCCGGATCGAGGCCAGCGCCCCGGCGGTGTCGCCATCGAAGCCCGGGGTCGTGCCGACGTCGTGACCGTCGTAGGCCCAGGACTGGTAGAGCCAGTCGTGGGCGTCGAAGCCCTGGGCCGCCTGCTGCTCGCAGCGCCCGTCGAGCCAAGCGACGACCTCCGCCAGCGAGCCGAAGCCCTCTGCGAGCGCCGCCGGCGTGCGGTTGGCCAGGAGCTGGAGCGCGCCGACCCAGGCGCGCCAGCCGTCGTCCGGGCGCCGCGCGAAGCCCCGGCCGGTCCAGGCGCGGTCGGCCAGCAGGCAGCGCCGCGTCGTCTCGTTGACCGCGACCGACCAGGGATGGGTGCGCGCCATCGGCGTCATGGCGGCGACGGCCGAGACCATCCCCGGCTCGGAGACCGCCCACTGCAGGGCCTGCATGCCGCCCATCGAGGCGCCGACCACGGCGGCCAGGCGCTCGATGCCGAGCCGCTCGCGCAGCAGGCGGGCCTGGGCCCGGACCATGTCGCGGATCGAGAAGCGCGGGAAGTCCATGCCCGGCTGGCGCCGGCTGTTGCTCGGCGAGCTCGAGAGGCCGTTGCCGATCGGATCGACCGCGACGACGAAGAAGCGCTCGGGCGACAGGGCGCGCCCGGGGCCGATCAGGAAGTCGAGCCGGTGGTGGGTCGAGCCGATCGCGGCGCAGACCAGGATGGCGTTGCCGCCGTCCGCGTCGAGCCGGCCGTGGGTGACGTAGCTCTGCCCGAAGTCGCGGATGACCTCGCCGCTCTCCAGCGCCAGGTCGCCGAGGGCGGCGAGCCGGTGCGGCGCGTCGACGAAGGCCCCCGGCGGCCGCGGATGGTCGCGCGGCTCAGCCATCGAACTCGATGACGCAGCGCACGGCCTCGCCGCGGCGCATGGCATCGAAGCCCTCGTTGATCTGCTCCAGGCGCAGCCGGTGGGTGATCAGCTCGTCGAGCTTGAGGCCGCCGTCGAGGTAGGCCTGGGCGTAGAGCGGGAAGTCGCGGCGCGGCCGGGCGCCGCCGTAGCTGGAGCGCACGAAGCGGCGCTCGCCCATCAGCGAGCCGAAGCGGAAGGAGACCGTCTCGTCGACGTTGGTCTTGCCCAGCATGACGATCTCGGCGCCCGGCCGGGCCGCCTCGAAGGCGAGGCGCATGGCCGGCTCGCGGCCGGCGCACTCGTAGACGAAGTCGGCGCCGCGGCCGCCGGTCAGGCGCCTGACCTGGGCGACCGCGTCGGACGTGCCCGGGTCGACCAGGTCGGTCGCCCCGAAGGCCGCCGCCCGCTCCAGCTTCACGGGGTCGAGGTCGACCGCGACGATGCGGCCGGCGCGCTTCAGGGCGGCTCCCTGGACGGCGTTGAGGCCGACCGCCCCGCAGCCGATCACCAGGACGTTCGAGCCCATCTCGACCGGCGCGACGTTGTGGGTCGCGCCGACCCCCGTCATGACGCCGCAGCCGATCAGGCAGGCACGGTCGAAGGGGATCGCCTCGGGCACCCGCACCGCCCCCGACTCCGGCACGACGGCGTACTGCGCGTGCGAGGAGACGACCGAGAAGTGGTGCAGCGGCGCGCCGTCGAGGGCGAGCCGGATGCCGCCGTCGAGCAGGCGCCCGCGCGGCTGGTTCTCGGTGAAGGGCTCGCAGAGGATCGGCTGGCCGCGGTCGCAGTAGAAGCAGTGGCCGCAGCTCGGGTTCCAGGAGCAGACGACGTGATCGCCCGTCGCGACCAGGGTGACCCCCGGCCCGACCGCCTCGACGACGCCCGCGCCCTCGTGGCCGAGCACGATGGGCAGGGGATAGCCGAGCGAGCCCTCGATGACCTCGAGGTCGGTGTGGCAGAGGCCGCTGGCCCGCATGCGTACCAGCACGTCGCCGTGGCGGAGCTCCGCGAGCCGCACCCGCTCGATCGAGAGCGGCGCGCCGACCCTGCGCAGCACCGCCGCCTCGAACTCCAGTCCCGCCCCGCCCATCAGCCGGCCCCCAGCACGCTCGGCAGCCACAGCGCCACTGGAGGGAAGAAGAGGACGATCGCGAGGCCGACCAGCTGCAGGAAGATGAAGGGCCAGAAGGCGCCGAAGATCTGCTGCAGGGTGATGTCCGGCGGGGCGACGCCCTTCAGGTAGAAGGCCGCCGGCCCGAAGGGCGGCGACAGGTAGGAGACCTGCATCGACATGCAGAAGAGGATGCCGAACCAGACCGGGTCCATGCCGAGGTGGGTCACGATCGGCACGAAGATCGGCATGGTCAGCAGCAGGATGCCGACCCAGTCCATGAACATGCCGAGCACGATCAGGATCAGCATCATGACCAGCACGATCGACAGCGGCGGCAGCGGCAGGTCGGTGATCAGGCTCTTCACGAAGGCCATGCCGCCGACGACGTTGTAGATGCCGATCAGCGCCGTCGCGCCGAAGGTGATCCACAGCAGCGTGCCGCAGGTCACCGTCGTCTGGCGCAGGGCGTCGCGCAGCATGGACCAGTTGAGCTCGCCGCGCACCCAGGCCGAGATGATCACCCCGACGACGCCCATGCCGGCCGCCTCGCTGACCGAGGCGATGCCGGCGTAGATCGTGCCCAGCACCATCGCCGCGACGAACAGCGGCAGCGCCACCGCCTTCAGCAGCCTCAGCTTCTCGGCCAGCGGCAGGCTCCGCTCGGCGGCCGAGGCCGGCGGGCCGAGCTCGGGCGAGATCGCGCAGCGCGCCAGGATGTAGAGCAGGTAGAGGCCGGCGAGCAGCAGGCCGGGCACGATCGTCGCCACGAAGAGGTCGCCGATCGCGACGTTGGCGGTCAGGCCGTAGAAGATCAGCACGATCGACGGCGGGATCATGGTGCCGAGCGAGCCGCCGGCGCAGATCGTGCCGATCGCGAGGTTGCGGTCGTACTTCAGGTTCAGCATCTGCGGCAGTGCCACCAGGCCGAGCAGCACGATCTCGCCGCCGATGATGCCGGTCATCGCCGCCATGATCACGGCGACGCCCAGGGTCTGCACCGCGAGACCGCCGCGCAGCGAGCCCGAGAAGACGTGCATCGCCTTGAACAGGTCCCTGGCGACGCCGCTGCGTTCCAGGATCGCGGCCATCAGGATGAACATCGGCACCGCGACCAGGACGTAGGCGTTCATGAAGCTGTAGATGCGGCTGGCGATCAGCCCGAGCGCGCCGTCGCCGAACAGCGCATAGCCGAAGCCGACGGCGACGATGCCGGTCACGAAGGCCAGCGGCACGCCGATGGCGAGCAGCAGGGCGATCGCCCCGAGCATCAGCAGGGTCAGGGTCTCGACGCTCATGACGATTCCCCCGAGGGCCGGGGGCTTCCGGCCAGGCGGCCGACCAGCTGGCGCAGGGCCTGGGCCAGCATCGCGGCGACGCCGAGCGCCAGGGCGGCTTTCTGGAAGGCCGGGATCGGCACGTCCCAGGCCTGGCCGCTGGTTTCCATGCGCGACAGGGCCGGGATCGCCTGGTGCACCGTCGCATAGAGCAGGAAGCCCAGGTAGACGACCGCGACGCCGCAGCGGATCAGGTCGAAGACGCGCCGGACCGGCGGCGTGACGGCGTCGTAGATCGAGGTGATCTCGATGTGCCGGCCCTGCTCCATCGCGTAGGCGCCGCCGAAGATGAAGCCCAGCGCCGACAGGAAGATCGCCGTCTGCGTGACCCAGATGGTGGCGGCGTTGAAGACGTAGCGCATCACCACCTCGTAGGCGGTGATCGCGACGGTGATCAGGAAGACGTAGCAGATCTGATCGCCGAGGAAGCGGCTCAGGCGATCGATCGGGTTCGGTTTGGCCATGTCCGGCTCTCCTGCGCGCAGGCGCGAGGCGGGCCCGGGGCCCGCCTCGCCGACGTCAAATCACAAGAGGCCGATCTTCTTCATGAAGGAGACCTGGCTTTCGTAGACCTTGCCGGCCATCGGCGACTTCTTCGACCAGGTCTCCCAGATGCCCTGAGCCTTCTGGCGGAAGATCCGGCGCGACTCCGGCGACCAGTCGATCAGCGTGACGCCCTCTGCGCGCATCTTCTGGGCGTCCTCCCGGTCCTGCACCGCGATGCGCTCGACCATGTCGCGCGAGAAGTCGCGGGCCGCCATCTCGACGGTCGCCTTGAGGTCGTCGGACAGGGCGTTCCACTTGTCGAGGTTGACCGCGACGTCGGCGGCCGGCATCGAGTGGACGCCGGGATAGAGCGCGTACTTGGCGATCTTCTGGTAGCCGAGGTCGGTGTTCATCGACAGGGTGCCCCAGTCGGTCGCGTCGATCACGCCGCGCTCCAGGGCCGTGTAGACCTCGCTGCCGGCCAGGGTGACGACGTTGGCGTCGAACGCCTTGAACAGCTGCGAGGCCATGCCCTCGGGCGCGCGGATCTTGACGCCCTTGAGGTCGGCCGGGCTGTTGATCGGCACCTTGGAGGGCACCGACTCGACGCCCCACCAGACCGACCCGACGAAATAGAGGCCGTACGGCTTGTAGAGCTCGCGCGCCAGCTCCAGGCCGCCGCCGTACTCGTACCAGGCTTGCATCTGCCAGGGCGCCTCGTAGCCGCCGCTGAGGTCGCCGAGCAGGGCGAAGGCCGCGTCGCGCCCGGCGAAGTAGGCGATGCCGTTGTGCTCGGCCTCGAGGATGCCGCTGCCGACCGCATCCAGCGTCTCGTTGTAGGCGACGATCGAGCCGACCGGCATCGGCGTGATCTTCACCCGGCCGGCCGTCGCGGCGTCGACGCGGTTGCAGAAGTCGGCGAAGATCGTCTGGTTGATCGAGCCCCCCTGCCAGAGCGACTCCATCTTCCATTCGTGGGTCTCGGCGGCCTTGGCGGAACGCCCCGGCATCGCCGCGAGCGCCAGTGTGCTGGCCCCGGCGGCGGCGCCGAGAAAGGCCCGGCGGCTCGGCTTGGTCTCCTTGGTCATGACTACCTCCCTTGCGATCGTGTTTCTTGTCTCGGGTCGGACGTGGCGCGCGGCCGGAGCGACCCGGGGGTCCGGCGCGTGCGCTCCGCTCAGCTGCGGAACGTGGAGCGGCCGGTGTCGCGATAGAGCACCTGCACCTGGCGCTCGGAGACCGCGGCGTGCAGCGCCTGGGCCTCCGGCGAGAAATCGGCGTCGGGCCTCGGCTCGTGCTCGAAGTAGCCGTAGTCGTCTTTGCCGCGCACCAGGGTCGCGCTGTCCTTCTCGCCGACCACCTGGCGCACGTGCGTGGGGATGTAGCGGATCGCGTAGCCGATGCGCCGGTCGTTCGACTGGTTGGGCGGCGAGGCGTGGAACAGCCGGACGTGATGCAGCGAGGCCTGGCCGGGCTCGAGCGGCATCATCGCCGCGTCCTTCTCGTCGACCTCGACGGCGATCTCCTGGCCGCGGGTCAGGAGGTTGTGCTCGTTGAAGGTGTCGCGGTGCGCGACCTGGTCGAGCAGGTGGCTGCCCGGCACGACCTTCATGCAGCCGCTGAGCTCGTTGCTCGGGCTGAGGGCGACCCAGACGGTCATCACCGTCGGCTCGGAGAGCCCCCAGTAGGTCGAGTCCTGGTGCCAGGAGACGTAGCCCGGATCGCCTGCCTCCTTGATGAAGAAGGAGCTGCTCCAGCAGAAGAGGTTCGGTCCCAGCACGTCCTCGACGACGTCGAGGATCCGGGGGTCGCGGATCAGGTCGTTCAGCCAGGTGAAGAGCAGATGGGTCTTCTGGCGGTAGGCGCCCTGCAGGGGCTTGCCCTGCTCGGCCTCGAACGCCTCGAGCCGGCCGCGGTAGGCCGCGGCGTCCGCGCTGCCGATCGTCTCGACGGGAAAGAGGAAGCCGTCGCGCCGGTAGCGCTCGATGGCTTCGGGGGATAGCACCTTGGGCATGGAGGAACTCCTCAGGCGGGCCAGCTGGAACTTCTGAAGGCGAGGCTCGCGGCCCCGGACGCCGGAGCGGTCCGGGGCCGAAGCCCGACGGCGGTGCCGGCGGGAGCGGTCGGCGCGCATTCCGAGGAGCGAGGGCTCCCCGTCTCGCGGGACCGCTTCGTCGGCGGTGGTCGCGCGCCCGACGGAGCGCGCTTACGGAGAGGGCGAGGCGCTCAGGCCGGTACCTTTCCCAGATCGAGGTCTCTCGAGCATTGATCCTCTCCCACGGTCATGTCCTCGCGCCGCTCGCCCGCCCGGGGCCGGTAGAGCTGCGCCGGCCCGATGTCCTCGACGCGGGTCACCCCGCAGAATGCCATCGTGTGGTCGAGCTCCTTGCGGATCAGTTCGAGGCAGCGGGTCACGCCGGCCTCGCCGAAGGCGCCCAGCCCGTACTGGTAGGCGCGGCCGATGTGCACGGCCCGGGCGCCGAGCGCCAGGGCGCGGAACGCGTCCTGGCCGGAGCGGATGCCGCTGTCCAGGTGGACCTCCGTGCGGTGGCCGACCGCCTCGACGATCTCCGGCAGGACGGCGATCGTCGAGGGCGCGCTGTCGAGCTGCCGGCCGCCGTGGTTGGAGACGATGACGGCGTCGGCGCCGCGCTCGACGGCCCGGCGCGCGTCCTCCGCGTCCATGATGCCCTTGACCACCAGCTTGCCGGGCCAGCGCTCCTTGATCCAGGCGATGTCGTCCCAGCAGAGGGTCGGGTCGAACTGCGCGGCGACCCAGTGGGACAGCGAGGTCAGGTCGCCGACGTTCGCGACGTGGCCGATGATGTTCCCGAAGCTGCGCCGCCGCGTCGCCAGCATGCCCAGGCACCAGCGCGGCTTGGTCATCAGGTCGAGCAGGTTCGGCAGCGTCAGGCGCGGCGGCACGGTGATGCCGTTCTTCAGGTCCTTGTGGCGCTGCCCCTGGATCTGCAGGTCCAGCGTCAGGACCAGCGCCGAGCAGCCGGCCGCCCGGGCCCGCCCGATCAGGCGCTCCATGAAGTCGCGGTCGCGCAGCATGTAGAGCTGGAACCAGAAGGGCCGGCTGGTCGCCGCGGCGACGTCCTCGATCGAGCAGATGCTGACCGTCGAGAGCGTGAAGGGCACGCCGAAGCGTTCGGCGGCCCGCGCCGAGAGGATCTCGCCGTCGGCATGCTGCATGCCGCAGAGGCCGGTCGGCGCCAGGGCGACCGGCATCGTCACGGCCTCGCCGAGCATCCGGCTCTCGGTCGACCGTTGCGAGATGTCGACGGCGACGCGCTGGCGGAACTGGATGCCGGCCAGATCCGCCTCGTTCCGGCGGTAGGTCGCGCCCGTCCAGGAGCCGGTGTCGACGTAGTCGTAGAACATCCGCGGAACGTGCCGTCGCGCGATCTCCCGCAGATCCTCCACGCTCGTGACGATGCGCCCTGGCCCCGGCATGTCCACCCCGTCCACTGCCGTCTTATTTTGTATTCTTGATACAGAGTACATATTTTCCTGTCAACAGAGCGAGCCGCGGGTGAAACTGGCGAGAGGCGGCGGCTGTCGGCCGCCTCCGGGCGCGTCTCTCGGAGCGGGCAGGTTCTCGGCGGAAGGGCTGGCGAATCGAGGGACCGGAAGAGATATCGCGGGAAGTCAGAGCCTTGCCTGCCGTCAACCTGTGATTGACAAAGGCCGAGCCGGAAAGGATTCTGTGTACGAAGTCCCGATTGATCGGGCCGGGATCGAGCGGAGGCCCCCGCGTCGTCGGGTGCAGGCCGGCGAGAGGCCGGCACGGCCGGACGAGCGCCTGTCCACGCCCTGTCCTGCCGGCTCGCCCTGCGGGCGGCGGCGGCGGAGCCCGCTCGCGCGACAGGAGAGATCGTCTCAGAGCGGTGTAGACTTTCCCGATCCGGCGACTCGGGACCGGTGAGGCTGCAGAGGATGGAAAAGAGTGCTGCGAGCAGGGTCGAGTCGGCGGTGATGCCGGAAGCGACGGAGTCGGAAGGCGGCGCCGGCCCGCTGAGCGATCGCGTCTACCTGGTGATCAAGACGATGATCGAGGCCGGGCACATCCGGTCCGGCGAGAAGCTGCTGGAGGCGCAGGTCGTCAAGGCCTTCGGCGTCAGCCGCTCGCCGGCGCGCAATGCGCTCAGGCGGCTGCAGCGCGACGGCCTGATCGAGACCGAGACCGGCCGCGGCTTCCGCGTCGCCGGGGATGCCGACCCGCGGTGCGACGGCAAGCCGGCCGTCCTCGACAGCGTCCGCATCGCGGTCCCGCGCCATTGGGAGCGCATGTATGCGGCCGTCGAGAAGGAGATCAACATCCAGGTGCTGTTCGGCTCGGTACAGATCGTCGAGACGGAGCTGGCCAACCACTTCGGCGTGAGCCGGACCGTCACCCGCGACGTGCTGGCCCGGATGCACAGCGTCGGGCTCATCACCAAGGGCGCGTCCGGACGGTGGATCGCCGAGCACATTTCGCCGGAGCGCATCCGCGAGCTCTTCGAGGTCCGCTCGATCCTCGAGCCGCAGGCCCTGCTGCGTGCGGCGCCCTTCATCTCGAAGCAGGAGCTGGCTGCGGCGCAGCACAACATCGACGCCGCCCGCAGCCGCCCGACCATCGAGAGCGCGGACTTCGACCGGACCGAGTCCGACATGCACATCCACCTGCTGGCGCACTGCCCCAACAGGGAGATCCTGCTGGCGCTCAACCGCACCCACATGCTCTTCGCGCCGACCAGGCACCTGGGCGACCCCTTCCTCGGCGTTCCCATGGAGCTGATCCGGGCCGCGCTCGACGAGCACTCCGCGGTGATCCAGAACGTCCTCTCCGGCCGGCTGACGGACGCCTGCGCGCATCTGGTCGACCACATCGAGAAGGCGCATGGGCGCTGGCTGCGCCGCCTCGACATCTGTGCGCACATCGCGCAGATCGAGAGCCCACCCTATCTGTCGAAGCTGGACTGACGGTGACGGCTGCCGCCGGCTGACGGGGCCAGTCGCCAGGCCTCCGTCCTCTCGGCCCTGGCGACACGCACCGCCGCGCCCAGGGGCAGGCCGGCCGGCCCGACGCCGCTCGCCCGTCGCGGTCGCCCGTCGCGGTCGCCCGTCGCCGTCGCCCGTCGCCGTCGCCCGTCGCCGTCGCGCTCCTCCCGTTCATTCCGCCCATCCCGCCCACCCGGGCTCCCGGAAGCGCGGGGAGGGGCGCCGCGTCGTGCAAAAGATGTTTCTCTGTAAATCAATGTTTGCTATATAAATCACCGTTGGTCCCCGGCGGCGGGCAGCTGACGGATCGGGACAGCTGCCCGCCTGCCGTGGGGGACGGACGTCAGGCAAGCCTGGGGAGGCATCTGGAATGACGAACGACAGTCGATTTGGGCAGCAGGCCGCGGGTCGGACGCAGAGCCGCCGCGGCGTCCTGAAGATGATGGGCGGCACGGCCCTCGGGCTCGGCAGCCTGGCGCTGCGGCCGCGCGGCGCGCGGGCGGCGACCAGGAACCTGCGCTTCTGGACCAGCCAGACCGCGCCGGCGCAGATGGCCGCCTGGACCGAGATCTTCAACGCCTTCCAGGCGGAGCACCCGGACGTCTCGGTCTCGGTCGAGAAGTACTCGGACGACACGCTCTGGCAGTCGCTCAGCGCGGCCTACGCCGCCGACGACACGCCGGACCTGGTGTCCTACGTCCAGGCCTACACCGTCGCCACGCTGCAGTCCGACGGCCTGGTCGTGCCGATGGACGACGTCATCAAGGCGGTCGGCGAGGACGACTTCTTCCCGGCGGCGCGCGACATCTACAAGCAGAACGGCAGCTACTTCGCCGCCACGCTCAACAACCAGACCAGCTCGAACCTCTGGTACCGCACCGACCTCTTCGAGGCCGCCGGCCTGGAGCCGCCGCGCTACTGGGACGAGCTGCTGGCCGCGGCGAAGAAGCTGACCAAGGGCGACATCTACGGCAACACCCTGCCCTACGGCCGCACCTCGATGGCCGACACCATGATGGTGATGTTCGTCCGGCAGTCGGGCGGCCACATCGTCCACCCGGACCTCTCCGTCGCCTTCGATTCGCCGGAGACCGTGGCGGCGCTGGAGTTCCTCAAGGAGATCTACCAGTACGCGCCGCCGGGCGCGGCCAGCTACAGCTGGGGCGAGACGGTCAACGCCTTCATCACCGGGCGGACCGCCTGCGCGCCCTACACCGGCCGGCCGATCTACCTGATCCACGACAAGAATCCGGCCCTGGAGGGCAAGTTCCACCGGGTTCCCTACCCGCACCGCCGGGATGGCGTCGCGGCCTACGACTCGCCCTTCAACTCGCTGTTCATCCCGAGCAAGTCGCACAACGTCGAGCTGGCCAAGCAGCTGGCGATCTGGCTGTTCCGCAAGGACAACCAGATCAAGGTCCTGCACACCGCGCCGGGCCACAACCTGCCGGTCCTGAAGTCGGTCGCGACCTCCAAGGCGTTCTTCGACAACCCGCTGATCCAGGCGCACAAGGGCGACGTCGAGGGCATGATCGAGACGACCTCCCAGTCGACCAACCTGGTGCAGGAGGGCCCGGGCTTCCCCTACAACCTGAAGGCCGGCTCGATCATCAACAGCCACGTGCTGTCCGAGACGCTGCAGAGCGTCGTGGTCGACGGCGTCAGCCCCAAGCAGGCGGCCAGCCAGGGGGCAGACAAGATCGCCAAGGTCATGAAAGACTAGGCGCGAGACCGGCTCTTCCGACGCTGCCGGTGCCGGCAGTTCCATCGAGAAGCCCGGACCTCCGGCCCCGCCAGCGACGAAGCCCATGCGCCTGAAGACGTCGGACAGCCTCATCGGGGTGGCGTTCATCACGCCGGCCGCCACCCTGTTCCTTCTGCTGGTCGCCTATCCGCTGTTCCAGAGCATCCTGATCAGCTTCAGCGCGATCAACACGATGACGCTCAAGGGCCACTACGTCGGCCTGGCCAACTACCTCGACATCCTCCAGGACCAGGAGTTCTGGCGGACCCTGGTCAACACCCTGATCTGGACCGCCGGCTCCCTGGTCCTGCAGGTGCTGCTCGGCGTCGGCTTCGCCCTGCTGCTGCACCGCGCCTTCCCGGGGCGCGCGCTCGCCCGCTCGCTGGTGCTGTTTCCCTACCTGCTGTCGACGGCGGTCGCCGTGCTGGTCTGGCGCTGGCTGTTCAACGACCTCTACGGCATCCTGAACTACGGCCTGGTGCACATCGGCCTGATCGAGCGGCCGATCGCCTGGCTCAGCCGCATGCCCGAGGCGATGATCAGCGTCATCCTGGTCGGCGCCTGGAAGTTCTTCCCCTTCGTGGTGATCGCGCTGCTGGCGCGCCTGCAGACCATTCCGCTGCAGCTCTACGAGGCGGCGCGGATCGACGGCGCCTCGGCCGTCGCGCGCTTCTGGGACATCACCCTGCCGCAGCTCAGCGGCGTGCTCGCGGTCGTGGTGCTGCTGCGCTCGATCTGGGACTTCAAGGAGTTCGACCTGGTCTATCTGATGACCGGCGGCGGCCCCGGCATCGGCACCCAGACGCTGCCGATCCTGGTCTACCGCGAGGCCTTCCCGCAGCTGCACCTCGGCAAGGGCGCGGCGATCGCCGTGGTCATGCTGCTGGTCATGCTGGTCTTCATGCTGCTCTACCTGCGCCAGAGCGCCCGCGGGGACGAGCGATGAGCGGCCGGCGCGCGCTCCGGCTCCGGCGGCGCCTGCTGCGCGTCGCTGCCGACCTCACCACCTGGGCCCTGGTCCTGGCGGTCGCCTTCCCGCTGTTCTGGATGCTCGGGACCTCGCTGAAGCCCTCGGCCGAGACCTTCGCGCTGCCGCCGACCCTGATCCCGGCGCACGTCACCTTCGAGCACTTCCGCACGCTGCTCTTCGAGACGCCCTTCCCGACCTACTTCCTCAACAGCGTGATCGTCGCGACCGGCACGACCCTGCTGGTCATCGTCGTCTCGCTGCTCGGCGCCTACAGCGTCGTGCGCTTCCGCTACCGCGGCCGGCGCCTCGCCGCGCAGATGGTGCTCTTCACCTACCTGCTGCCGGCCGTCGTGCTGCTGCTGCCGCTCTACCTGATCCTGGCCTCGCTGGGGCTGGTCAACAGCCTGCTCGGGCTGATCCTCGCCTACACCACCTTCGCGATGCCCTTCTCGCTGTGGCTGCTGCGCTCCTTCATCCTGGCGATGCCGATCGACCTCGAGGAGGCGGCCATGGTCGACGGCGCCTCGCGCGTCGAGGCCTTCCTCGACGTCGTCGTGCCCCAGGCGCTGCCGGGCATCATCTCGGCCGCGCTCTTCTCCTTCATCCTGTCGTGGAACGAATACCTCTACGCGCTGGTGTTCAACCGGCAGGACCACACCAAGACCCTGCCGCCCGGCGTCATCACCATGCTGCAGCAGAACACCAACACCGAGTGGTCGCTGCTGATGGCCGCCTCGGTGATGATGGCCGTGCCGGTGATCGTCGCCTTCGTCTTCCTGCAACGCCACCTCACCAGCGGCTTCGGCGCCGGCGCGGTGAAGGGCTGAGCGCGCCTCAGCGAGGAACAGCCTCCGTCATGGTTTCGGTCCGCTACCAGCACCTGCACAAGGCCTTCGGCGACGGCTCGGTCGCCCTGCAAGACTTCTCCCTGGAGGTCGCCGACGGCGAGTTCCTGACCTTCCTCGGGCCCAGCGGCTGCGGCAAGACCACGACCCTGCGCATGACCGCCGGGCTGGAGACGCCGACCTCGGGCGAGATCTTCTTCGGCGAGCGGCCGGTGGTCGACCTGCCGCCGGGCCGGCGCAACATCGCCATGGTGTTCCAGAGCTACGCGCTCTACCCGCACATGACGGTCCAGCAGAACCTGGAGTACCCGCTGCGGAAGCAGGGCGTGGCGCGCGACGAGCGGGCGCGGCGGGCGACGGCACTGGCGGCGACGCTGCAGCTCGACGCCCTGCTGCACCGCCGGCCCAAGCACCTCTCGGGCGGCCAGCAGCAGCGCGTCGCGCTCGGCCGGGCGCTGATCCGCGAGCCCGAGGTCTTCCTGCTCGACGAGCCGCTCAGCAACCTCGATGCCGAGCTGCGCACCCAGATGCGCGCCGAGCTGATCCAGCTGCACCGCCGGATCGGCCGGACCATGATCTACGTGACCCACGACCAGGTCGAGGCCATGACCATGTCGACGCGCATCGCCGTGATGAGCAAGGGCGAGCTGCAGCAGGTCGGCACGCCGCTGGAGATCTACCGCGAGCCGCGCAACCGCTTCGTCGCCGCCTTCGTCGGCTCGCCGGCGATGAACTTCGTCGAGGGCGGCATCGAGCTGCGCGACGGGCGGGCGGTGTTCCGCGCCGCCGGCCTGGAGGTCGCGCTGCCGGACGCGCGCTCGGCCCGCCTCGCCGGTCTCGCGCGCGCCTCCGGCGTGCTCGCCGGCATCCGCCCGGAGCACCTGTCGCTGGAGCCCGGCTCCGGCGAGGGCCGCGTGCTGGTCGTCGAGGCGATGGGCCACGAGGACATCGTCACCGCCGAGACGCCGGCCGGCCGGATCGTCGTGCGCAGCGCCGGCACGGCCACGGCGGCCGCCGGCGACCTGGTGCCGCTGCGTGTCGACCCGGAGAAGCTCCACCTCTTCGACGCGGCGAGCGGCGAGCGCCTGGCCTGCTGAGGCATCTTCCGCTCGCGCGGAGCCGGCCCGCTCGCCCACCCGGCCACCCATTCCACGATACTGCCGTGGGTGGCCGGGTGGGGGAGCGGGCCGGCGATGCCACCAGGTGGGCAAGGGCGTCAGAAGCGCCCGGCGTCGACCTTGATGCGCTCGCCGGTGATCGCGGCCGCGGCGTCGCTGGCCAGGAACAGGGCGGCCTCGGCGACCTCCTCGGGGGCGACCCAGCGGCGCAGGGCGGCGACGTCGGTGTAGTTCTCGCGGATGATCGCCTCGGCGGGCCGGCCCTCGGCCTCGGCGCGCCGGGCGATCACCCGCTCCATCAGCACGCCGCTGACCGCGCCCGGGCAGAGCGCGTTGACCCGGATGCCCGAGGGGCCGAGCTCGCGGGCGACCGCCTCGGTCATGCCGATCAGGGCGAACTTGGTCGCCGAGTAGGCGCTGCGCATCGGATAGCCCTGCAGGCCCATGCGCGACGACATGTTGACGATGCAGCCCGAGCGCCGCGGCAGCATCATCCGCGCCGCCGCCCGCATGCACAGCATGGCGCCGCGCAGGTTGATCGCGATGCACTCGTCCCAGGCGTCGAGGTCCATCTCGGCGACCGGCTTGACCGGGCCGCTGACGCCGGCGTTGTTGACCAGGACGTCGAGCTGCCCGGCCTGCTCGGCGAGCGCCGCGAACAGCCGCTCGACCTCCTCCTCGCGCGATACGTCCGCGGCGAGCGCCGTGGCGCCGGCCGATTCCGCGACGGGCCGCAGGCGCTCCAGGCTGCGCCCGGTCAGGAAGACCGTCGCCCCGGCCGCCGCGAAGCGCCGCACGATCGCCTCGCCGATGCCGCTGCCGCCGCCGGTGACCAGGGCCACCTGCCCGGCCAGCGGCCCGTCCTCACCCGATCGGCCGTTCGTCGCCATCGACCCGCTCCTCCTCTTCCCTTCTCGATCTCGTCTCCGGCGCCGCGAAGCGCCCCGGGTCGAACAGCGGCAGCTCGGGCTCGCGACCGAGGATCAGGTCGCCGAGCAGCCGGCCGATGTAGGGCCCGATGGTGTAGCCGCCGCGCACGCAGGCCAGGACGTAGGCCTCCTCCAGCCCCGGCAGGGCGCCGGCGAGCGGATAGAAGTCCGGCACGTGCGCCTCGTAGCCGGTCCAGCTGCGCAGCAGGCGCGCCCGGGCCAGGTCCGGCAGGGCGTACTGGGCGAGCCGCAGGTTGGTCAGCAGGGACTCGGCGACGACCGCGCCCGGCCCACGGTCGGGATCGCCGCGCCCCTGCCAGCCGCCGCCGATCAGCACGCTGCCGTTGTCCGACTGCTTCAGGGTCAGCAGCCCGGTGGCGTGGCCGACGATGCAGTCGACGAGGCGCGGCATGCGGGTCGTGACCGAGACGGTGTTGACGCGGGCGTGCACTGGCAGCGGGCAGCCCAGGCCGGCGGCCAGCCGGCCGCTCCAGGCCCCGGCCGCCAGCACCAGCCGCCGCGCCGACAGCGAGGCCCCCGGGGCCTCGAGGCGGTAGCCGCGCGCCTCGCGCACGACCCGCTCGACCCGGCGGCCCTCGCGCAGCTCGACGCCGGCCTCGCGCAGCGCGGCGCGGTAGTAGCTGCCGGTCAGGCTGGAGTTGGCGTAGCCGTCGACCGGGCACCAGCTGGCCAGCAGCACCCGGTCGCTCAGCCGCGGCGCCAGGGCCCGGACCCGCCCGGGCGCGATCAGCTCGATCGGCGCGCCGGCCTCCCGCCGCTCGGTCATGCGCTCGGTCAGCACGGCGGCCTCCTGCTCCGTGAAGGCCAGGGTCAGGCCGCCGGTCTGGTGGAAGCCGACCCGCTCGCCGGCCGCCCGCCAGAGCGCGTGGCCGCGCAGGGCGTAGGGCATCAGCCTGGCCCGCTTGATCTGCAGCGACAGCGTGCCGGCGTTGACGCCGGAGGCGCCCATGCCGAGCGCGCCGGCCTCGAGCAGGACCACGCGCAGGCCGCCGAGGCCGAGCCGGATCGCCGTCGCCGCGCCCATGATGCCGCCGCCGATGACGGCGGCGTCCCAGGTGCGTCCCTCGCTGCCCGCTCCGCTCATCGCGGCGACAGCTCGCGGATCGGCACGTCGGCGTAGTCGAAGCTGCCGGTCAGCGCCGCCAGCGGCACCGGCCGCAGCGGCGGCCGGGCGCTCGGCGCGCCGATCTCCGCGGCGCTGCGCCCGGCGGCGGCGAGCAGGGCATGGGCCGTGGCGTTGCAGAGCCGGCCGCCGCAGGGGCCCATGCCGCAGCGGGTCGCGGCCTTCAGGGCGGCGAGGCTGCCGGCACCGGCGGCGATCGCGGCTCCGAGCTCGCCGCGCGTCAGCTCCTCGCAGCGGCAGGCGACTGCGTCCGCCCCGAGCCCCTCGACGAGGCCGGGGCGCGGCGTGCAGAGCCGGGCCATGGCGGTGCCGAAGCGCGCCGCACGGCGGAGCCGCCGGCGCAGCGGCGCCGCCCGTTGCGCGAAGGCCGCCTCGGACAGCCGCCCGAGGTCCCGGGCGGCGGCCAGGGCGGCGAGGCGCCCGGCCAGCGGCGCCGCGCCCGCGCCGAGCAGGCGAGCGCCGTCGCCGGCCGCATAGAGCAGCGGCAGCGAGGTCCGCCCCGCCTCGTCCAGGACCGGCAGCCAGCCGCCGGCCTCCGGCCGGTAGGCGTGCGCGGCGCCGAGCAGGCGGGTCAGCTCGCTGGCCGGCAGCAGCCCGTGGCCGAGGCAGAGCGCGTCGGCCTCGATCCGCAGCGCCGGGCGCTGCCGGCTCGGCCGCCAGTCGGCCTCGACCGGCCCGATCTCGACGGCCTCGACCGCCTCGCGGCCGCTCACGGCGCGCACGCCCCATCGGGTGTAGAGCGGCACGCCGGCACGGCGCAGCCGCGCCAGCCAGCCGAGGCCGCGCAGCGCCAGGTCGGGGCGGGCGGCCAGGCCCGGCAGCGCGGCCAGCCAGTCGGCGGGGCCGTTGAGGTCGACCAGCGCCGCGACCGCGCCGCCGAGCTCCAGGATGCCGACCGCGACCAGCGGCAGCAGCGGGCCGCAGCCGGCGACGACGACCCGGCGGCCGGGCAGCACCTTCTGGCTCTTCAGCAGGATCGTCGCGGCGGCCAGGCCGGTCACGCCCGGCAGCGTCCAGCCGGCACAGGGAAAGACCCGCTCGCTGGTGCCCGCCGCCGCCAGCAGCGCGCGGGCGGTCACCCGGCGGTTGCCCTCGGGGCCGACGGCCTGGAGCTCGAAGCCCGCAGCCTCGGCGGCGGGGCCGGCGAACCAGACGCGGTGCCCGAAGGCGCGCTCGACGGCGCTGCCCGCGAGGCCGGCGCGCAGCGCGGCGCCGGCCGCGGCGTCGGGCCCGCCCGTCGCCGCGGCGAAGGCCGGCGGGCGGTACACCTGGCCGCCGGCGTCGCTGCCCTCGTCGAAGAGGAGGCAGCGCAGCCCGAGGCCGGCGGCCTCGATCGCGGCCGCGGCGCCGGCCGGGCCGCCGCCGACCACGGCGAGGTCGTACTCGCTCACGCCGGGCGCTCCGGGCGCTCGACCACCAGGCCCTCGCGGACCGCGACGCGGCAGCTCTCGACGGCGACGCCGTCGACGAGCAGCAGGCAGTCCTGGCAGACGCCCATGGCGCAGAAGGGGCCGCGCGGGGCGCCGCTGCGCGGCGCGCGTGCCAGGGCGCGGAAGCCGGCGGCCCAGAGCGCCGCCGCGACGCTCTGGCCGGCGATCGCCTCCAGGCTCACGCCGTCGAAGGTGAAGCGGAGCCGTCGGCCCGGCCCGGGCACCGTCATCGCCGCCTCAGGCCGCCGCCGCGAGCGGCGCCGAGAGGCGGAGCAGCGCCGCGCGCAGCCGGGCGAGGTCCTCGCCGGCCAGCGGTATCACCGGCTCGCGGGGCACGCCGGCCGGCTGGCCGAGCAGGCCGAGGCCGGCCTTCAGCGCCGCCGGCCAGGTGCCGACGGCCGACAGGGCCTCGAAGGCGGCGGTCAGGCGGTACTGGGCGTCGCGGTGCCGCGCGTCCCAGGGCTCGGCCGCCAGCGCGCAGAGCTGCCCGGCGAGCGGGCCGAGCAGCTCCGGTCCGGTCGCGATGAAGCCGCGCGCACCCAGGGCGAGGCCCGGCAGGATGAACTGGGTCGGGCCGATCATCACCGCGATGCGGTCCGCGAGCCGCTGCAGCAGATGGGTCACGTGGACGAAGTCGCGCGAGGATTCCTTGAGGCCGACGATCGGCGCCGCCTCGCAGATCGCCTCGATGTCGTCGACGCTCAGCGAGATGCCGCTGCGCCGCGGCGAGTTGTAGAGCACGATCGGGATGTCGACCGCGTCGGCCAGGCCGGCGAAGCGGGCCAGCAGCTCGGCGCGGGAGGCCTTCAGCACGTAGGGCTGCGGCATCAGCAGCACGGCGTCGGCGCCGCAGTCGCGCGCCGCGGCCGCGTAGTCGACGACCCGCCTGTTGCTGGTCGCGCTGACCCCGACGACGAGCGGCACCCGGCCGGCGATCCGCTCCCGGGCCAGGCTGGCGAGGCGCCGGCGCTCCTCGGCGTCGAGCGCCCAGGATTCGCCGTTGTCGCCGGCGACGCAGATGCCGTCGGCGCCGTTGCCGATCAGCCACTCGACGATGTCCGAGAAGGCCTCGTAGCGGATTGCGCCCGACTCGTCGAAGGGGGTGACGACCGCCGGCACGAAGCCCCGAAGCGTCAAGCTCGACATGGTTCCGTCCTCGCCAATGGCTGTGCTGTCTAGGGGGCCGCGGCGGCGCCCGGGCCGACGCGCTCGAGGTCGCAGACCAGCAGCGCGCCGGCCTGGGCCTCGACGATATGGAGGGTGCGCCCGTTGGCGCCGCCGAAGCGCACGGCCGTCGTCCAGCGGCCGGAGGGCGTGCGGATCCTGAGCAGCGGCTCGCCGAAGCGGTCGAAGACCCAGACCTGCCCGGCCTGGGCATGGGCGACGGCCAGCTCGCCCTGCCGGCTGACCGCCAGGCCGTCGGGCCCGAGGCCGCCGGAGAGCTGCAGGTAGAGGCCGCACATCGGCGTGCCGCGCTCCGGCGCGTTGCGCAGCAGGCGCCAGACCGCGTTGGCGCGGGTCGCGGCCAGGAAGACGTGGGCGCCGTCGTCGCTGAAGGCGACGCCGTTGGGATAGGGCACGTTGGCGAGGACGCAGTCGAGCGCCCCGTCCCGGCGCAGGCGGAACAGGCGGCCGGTCGGGTCGGTCAGGCTGCTGCGCCCGGGATCGGTGAACCAGACGTCGCCCTCGGCATCGATCGCGAGGTCGCTGACGCCGCGGAAGGCCTCGGTGTTGAAGCGCGTGCAGAGCGGCCGCGCGCTGCCGCTGCCGAGGTCGACGCGCAGCAGGCCCTGGCGGTAGTCGGCGACGATCAGCGAGCCGTCCTCGGCGAAGGCCAGGCCGTGCGGCTCGCCCTCGTAGGCGAAGGCGACCGCCCAGTCGGACAGGCCGGCGACGCGGAAGATCCGGCCGTAGGGCACGTCGGCGAGATAGAGCGCGCCGTCCGGGCCGAAGACCGGCCCTTCGAGGAAGGAATGCAGCGTCGCGCCCGGGCGCGTCATGCGCACCCAGTCGTTGGCCGGCCCGCGATGGTGGAGGTCGTCCGGCAGCCGGGTCGCGACCGCCGCAGCCACCTCTGGCAGACCGTGGATCACGCCCCGCTCCCCGATTCGACGCTTCGATGGCTGCAGCTTAGCGCAGCCGGAGCCGCGGCGCTGCAACCGCGTGCTTTACATATAATCCATGATTTTGTATGTCAACTTTCCCTGCCGCCACGACACAGCATCCGAGGCCCCATGAGCACGAGCGATGTCCTGCACCGACAGCTGGATCGGCGCCTGCCCACGGTCGTCTCGGGCAGCGGCCCCTACCTGGTCGACGACGAGGGGCGGCGCTACCTCGACGCCTCGGGCGGCGCGGCGGTCTCCTGCCTCGGCCACGACCACCCGCGGGTCGTCGAGGCGATCGCCCGCCAGGCCTCGCGGGTCGCCTTCGCCCACACCTCGATGCTGACCAACGCCCCGATGGAGGAGCTGGCGCACCGGCTGATCGACGCGGCGCCGCCGGGCATCGCGCGGGTCGCCTTCCTGTCCGGCGGCTCGGAGGCGGTCGAGGCGGCGCTGAAGCTGGCGCGCCAGTACTTCATGGAGATCGGGCAGCCCGAGCGGCGCTACGTCATCGCCCGCCACCAGAGCTACCACGGCAACACCCTGGGCGCCCTCAGCGTCAGCGGCCACGCGGCGCGGCGCGCGTTCTACGCTCCCTTCCTGGCCCAGAACGTGGCGCACATCCCGCCCTGCTACGCCTACCGCCACCAGGCGCCGGACGAGACGCCCGAGGCCTACGGCCTGCGCGCGGCCGACGCGCTGGAGGCGAAGATCCTCGAGCTCGGCGCCGGGACCGTCGCCGCCTTCATCGCCGAGCCGATCGTCGGCGCGACCCTGGGCGCGGTGCCGGCGGTGCCCGGCTACTTCCGGCGCGTCCGCGAGATCTGCGACCGCCACGGCGTGCTGTTCATCGCCGACGAGGTGATGTGCGGCATGGGCCGCTCCGGCACGCTCTTCGCCATGGAGCAGGAAGGCGCGGTGCCGGACCTGATCACCGTGGCCAAGGGTCTCGCCGCCGGCTACCAGCCGCTCGGAGCCCTGCTGGTCGGACAGAGGATCGTCGAGGCGATCGCGGCGGGCAGCGGCGCACTCGCCCACGGCCATACCTACATGGGCCACGCCATCGCCTGCGCCGCCGGCGTCGCGGTCTTCGACGCGATCCGCGAGGAGGGCCTGCTGCACAACGTGCGCCGGCTCGGCGGCCTGCTCGAGGACGGCCTGCGCGCGCGCTTCGGCCAGCACCCCCACGTCGGCGACATCCGCGGGCGCGGCCTGCTCTGGGCGCTGGAACTGGTCGAGAGCCGGGACGACAAGCGGCCCTTCCCGCGCGCCGCGCGGCTGCACGCCGCCTTCAAGGAGACCGCGATGCGCCACGGCCTGATCTGCTATCCGAGCGGCGGCACGGCGGACGGCCTCGAGGGCGACCACGTGCTGCTGGCGCCGCCCTACAACGCCGAGCCGGCGCACATCGAGGAGATCGTCGAGCTCGTCGGGAAGGCACTGTCGACGGTGCTCTCGGCGCAGCTCGGAAGCGACGAACCGACGACGGAGGCGAGCGGAGCATGACCGGCGATACGGAGACGCGGCGCACGATCGTCAGCTGCGCGGTAACGGGCAACATCACGACGCGCGAGCAGCACCCCCGCCTGCCGGTGACGCCGGCCGAGATCGCCCAGGCGGCGCTCGAGGCCGCCGAAGCCGGCGCGGCGATCGCCCACATCCACGTCCGCCATCCCGAGACCGGCCGGCCGAGCATGGAGATCGCGCACTACCGCGAGGTCTACGAGCGCATCCGGGCGAAGAACGCCGAGCTGATCGTCAACCTCTCGACCGGCGAGGGCGGCCGCTTCGTGCCGGGCGAGGCGGAGCCGCGGATCGCCGCCGAGGGCACGACCCTGACCACGCCGCAGGCCCGCGTCGCCCACGTCGTGGCGCTGCGCCCCGACATCTGCTCGCTCGACTTCAACACGATGTTCTCGGGCCGCTCGGTGGTGATCAACACGCCGCGCAACCTCTCGATCATGGCCGGGCTGATCCGCGGCGCCGGGGTCAAGCCCGAGCTCGAGGTCTTCGACAGCGGCGACATCCATCTCGCCAACGACTTCCTGGCCGAGGGCAAGCTCGACCGGCCGCCCTTCTTCCAGCTCGTGACCGGCGTCAAGTACGGCGCGGCGGCGACGCCGGAGACCCTGCTCTACCTGCGCAGCCTGCTGCCGGCCGACGCTGCCTGGAGCGCCTTCGGCATCGGCCGCTTCGAGTTCCCGATGCTGGCCCAGAGCTTCCTTCTGGGCGGGCAGGTGCGGGTCGGCCTGGAGGACAACGTCTACCTGGAGCGCGGCGTGCTGGCGCGCGACAACGCCCAGCTGGTCGAGAAGGCGGTCGGCATCGTCCGCCTGCTCGGCGGCGAGGTCGCGACGGCCGCCGAGGCGCGCGCCCGGCTCGGCCTCGGGCCCGGCCGGGAGCCCGGCTGAGCGTCCGCCCCCGGCCCGGCCCGCTCTAGATGTGGCCGAGGCGGCGCGAGATCAGCGCCGCCGAGCGCACCACCTCGTTCCGGTAGCGCTGCTCGATCTGCGCCGGGTCGTAGGCGACCTCCGGTCCCGAGACGTCGATGCAGGCGACGACTTCGCCGGCGGCGTCGAGCAGGGGCGCCGCGATCGAGATCCCGCCCAGCTCGACGGCGCCGCGGCTGATCACGTAGCCGTCGGCGGCGGCGCGCACCGTCGCGGCGCGCAGCGCCTGCAGCGTCGTCGGCGTCTGCGCCGTCAGGGCCTGCAGCTCGACGCCGGCATAGAGCGAGGCCAGCTCCTCCTCGGAGAGCTGCGAGAGCAGCAGCTGGCCCATCGGCGTGGCGTGGGCCGGCAGGCGCGCGCCGGCGGAGATGTTGCTGACGAAGCCCGAGGGGCCGGGCACGTGCAGCAGGTAGACGATCTCGTCGCCGGAGCGGATCGCCAGGTGCGCCGACAGCCCGGTCCGGTCGGCGAGCACCTCGAGCTCGCCGCGCGCGACCTGGGCGATGTCCTGGCGCGAGAGGTACTGGTAGCCGAGCCGCAGCACGCCGGCGCCGAGCTGGTAGGCGTGGCCCGAGCTGTCGGGCTCGATCATGCCCTTGTACTGCAGGGTGTAGACCAGCCGGAACACCGAGGAGCGGGCGATGCCGAGGCTCTGCGCCAGCTCCGCGTTGGTCAGCGGCCGCTGCGCGCGGACCAGGGCCTCGAGCAGGTCGATGCCCTTCTCCAGGCCCGGGACGATGTAGCGGTCGTGGTTCTTGTTGAGCTTGCGCGGCGGGGTCATCGGCTATCGACGGTCGTAGGAGCGGCTGGCGCGCCGACACTACACAGGGAAAATCGATTTTGCATGTAAAATGGACCCGGCGAGCGTCGTCGCCGCCCACCGGCGCCTCGCCCCCGGCCGCTCAGTCGGCGGTCGTCCCGGCTGGCAGCTCGCCGCGCGCCGCCAGGGCCTGGCGGATGTCCTTCTTGGTGATCTTGCCGTAGGCCGACTTCGGCAGGCTGTCCCAGAAGATCACGCGCTTCGGCAGCTTGTAGCGGGCGACCCGGCCCTGCAGCCAGGCCAGCAGCTCCGGCTCGGAGAGGCTCGCCTCCGGCCGCAGCACGCAGACGGCGACGCCGACCTCGCCCCAGGCCCGGTCCGGCACGCCCAGCACAGCGACCTCGACGACCGCCTCGTGGGCCAGGATCTTCTCCTCGATCTCGCGCGGATAGATGTTGGAGCCGCCGGAGATGTACATGTCGGAGGCGCGGCCGGTGATGTAGAGGAAGCCCTCCGCGTCCAGGTGGCCGACGTCGCCGGTGACGAACCAGCCGTTGCGGAAGGCCTTGGCGTTCGCCTCCGGGTTGTCGTAGTAGCCGGCGAAGACGGCCGGGCCGCAGACGCAGATCTCCCCGGTCTCGCCCGGCGGCAGCTCGCGGCCCTCCGGGTCCTGGATGGTCACCTGCATGCCGGTGCGCTCGAAGCCGCAGGTCCCGACCTTGACGCCGGGGCCGTCCTCCGGCTCGTGCAGGGCCGGCGGCAGCACGGTGATGTTGCCGGTCACCTCGCCCAGCCCGAAGTACTGGACCAGCACCTTGCCGAGCTTGGCCAGGGCGTGCTTCTGGTCCTCCCGGTACATCGGCGCGCCGGCGTAGATCACGTAGCGCAGCGAGGAGTGGTCGTAGGCGTCGACCGCGGGGTGCTCGGTCAGCAGCTTCACGATCGTCGGCACGGTGAACAGGTTGGTGATGCGCCAGGTCTCGACCAGGCGCCAGGCCTCCTCGACGTCGAAGCGCTCCTGGACCAGCAGCACGGTCTTGGCGCCGCGCGCGGTCTGCACCAGCTGGTGGATGCCGGCGCCGTGCGACAGCGGCGCCACGACCAGCGAGGCGTCCGCCTCGGTCGTCCCCGGCATCAGGTCGCAGAGGTGGCTGGTCACGACGAAGGCCATCTGACCGTGGGTCAGCACGGCGGCCTTCGGCTTGCCCGTGGTGCCGGAGGTGAAGAAGAACCAGCAGGGATCGTCGTGCTCGACGTCGGCCACCGGCACCGACTCGCCGAGATGGGCCTGCACCAGGGCGCCGTAGTCCTCGCCGAAGCCGGCGGCGCCGATCGCGATCGTCAGACCGAGGCCGGGGGCCTCGGCGCGCGCCGCCGCGGCATGCTCCGGGAAGTCGGCCTGGCAGATCATCGCCCGGGCGCCGCTGGCCCGCGCGAGGTAGGCGACCTCGCCGGGGGTCTGGCGGAAGTTCGCCGGCGTCCAGACCGCGCCGATCCGGAAGCAGGCGAACATCGACTCGAACATCTGGTTGCAGTTCTTCGACTGCACCAGCACGCGGTCGCCCTTGGTCACGCCGCGGGCGGCGAGGGCCGCGGCCATCGCGTCGACCCGGCGGTCCAGCTCGGCCCAGGTCCAGCGCCGCTCGCCCCAGGCCAGGCCGATGCGCCCGCCGTGCCGCCGCGCCGCCTGGCGCAGGAAGTGCGAGAGGTTCATCACGCGCCGGCTGACCGGGGTCACGCCTCCGGCGGGCTGGCTCTGGCTGCGGGTCATGTCCGGCGCTCCAGGATCGGTAGTCGCCGGCAGCGCCGCCTCTGTCGGCGGGGCCTTGCGCGGCTTCGGGTCGCGAGGCGGGATTGATCCCATTTCGCGGGGCCGGACGGCAAGCGCCCGCAGGTCATGGCTGGCCCCGGCGGGCCGGCGGCCCCGGCAGGCGGCCCGGGGGACGCGCCCGGCCATGGACAAGTCGGCGCGCTCGGGGCAAAGGAAGGCATGACTTTCGATCTGCTGTGCATCGGCGAGCCGCTGGGCGAGCTCAACGCGACGCGGGGCGGCCTGCAGCTCGGCCAGGGCGGCGACGTCTCCAACGTGGCGATCGCCGCGGCCCGCCAGGGCCTGAGCTGTGCCATGCTGACCGCGCTCGGCGCCGACAGCGTCGGCGACTCCTTCCGCGCGCTCTGGGCCGGGGAGGGGGTCGACGACTCGCTGGTCGCGACCGACCCGGAGGCCTCGACCGGGCTCTACCTGATCGACCACGGCGAGGACGGCCACCGCTTCTCCTACTGGCGCCGCGGCTCGGCGGCGAGCCGGCTGGGCCCGGCGGCCGCCGAAGCGCCCGCGGCCGCGGCGGCGCTGGCCGGCAGCGCCATCGTCCATGCCTCGGCGATCAGCCAGGCGATCTCGACCGACGCCTGCGACCTGGTCTTCGCCGCCCTGGAGCGGGCGCGCGCGGCCGGCGCGCTGGTCTCCTACGACACCAACCTCCGGCTCAAGCTCTGGCCGCTGCCGCGCGCCCGCGCCATCGTCCAGGCGACCGCCGCCCTGGCCGACGTGCTGCTGCCCGGCCTCGACGACGCGCAGCTGCTGACCGGCCTCGCCGAGCCCGACGCCATCGTCGACCGCTACCTGGAGCTCGGTGCCGGCACGGTGGCGCTGACCCTCGGCAAGGCCGGCGCCCTGGTCGCGACGGCCGAGCGGCGCGCCCGCGTGCCGGCCCCGGTCGTCGAGGCGGTCGACGCGACCGGCGCCGGCGACTGCTTCGACGGTGCCTTCCTGGCCGAGTACCGGCGGACCGGGGATGCCTTCGCGGCGGGGCGCTACGCGACCGTCGCGGCCGCGCTCTCGACCCGCGGCTACGGCGCCGTGCCGCCGATTCCGCGGCGCGACGAGGTCGAGCGCCACCTGGCGGCGGCCGGTGGCGTCTGACGGCGGCCGCCGTCAGGCGACGCTCTCGTCCCCCGGCGGCTGCAGGATGCCGACGTACTGGACCGCGGTCGAATCGATGTGGACCGCCAGCAGGGCGCAGGCCTCCTCGACCCGGCCGCCGGCCAGCAGCTCGGTCATGCGCCGATGCTCGCCGATCGAGCGCGCATTGAAGGCCGGATCGTCGGTCAGGCGCACGCGCAGCGCCTGCACCCGGAAGGCGAAGCTCTGGTAGCAGCTGACGAAGAAGCTGTTGCCGCAGTGGTCGAAGAGGCTCTGGTGGAAGGCGGCGTCGAGCGCGCGGTAGCGCGCGAGGTCGTCGGCGGCGAGCGCCAGCTCCATCTCGCCGCAGATCGCCGCCAGGGCGGCGACCAGCGCCGGGCCCTGGCGCCCGGCGGCGAGCCGCAGCGCCGCGCGCTCGAGCGTGTCGCGCAGCTCGCAGAGAGCGGCGATCTCCTGCGCCGTCATGTCGAAGACGAAGCTGCCGCGCTGCGGCAGGATCGAGACCAGCCCCTCCATCTTGAGCTGCAGCAGCGCCTCGCGGATCGGCGTCTTGCTGACGCCCATCTCGCCGGCCAGGGCGTTCTCCGACAGCGGTGCGCCGAGCGGGAAGTCGCCGCGCACGATGCGGGCGCGGATCTCGTCCGCCGCCTGCTCGGTCAGGGATTTCGTCCGCTTCAGCATCGCACGCCCTCGACCCCTCCCGGCCGCCTTCTCGTATGTAAGATGCAAGATGCTCCGCGGCGGCCTCAGGTCAATCGGCCTCCGCGCGAAAATTCGGCAGGGCGACACCCGCTGCCGTCGAGACCCACCGATCCCGACGGCGTCGGCCGCGCGGCCGTGACCAGGGGGCCGCGCGACGCCGGTTGCCCGGCCCGGGGCTTTTCCGCTTAGCTGCCTGCTTCCACGACAGCCCGGACGGACGGCCATGCGCATCGCGATCCTCGACGACTACCAGGGCGTGGCCCTGACACTGGCGCCCTGGGACAGCCTGGGCGCCGAGGAGATCGCGGTGTTCCGCGACAGCCTCGCCGACCGCGCCGCCCTGATCGAGCGGCTGCAGCGCTTCCAGGTCGTCTGCCTGATGCGCGAGCGCACGCCCTTCCCGAAGGAGCTGATCGACGCGCTGCCGAACCTGCAGCTGATCGTCACCACCGGCCCGCGCAACGCCGCGATCGACGTCGCGGCGGCGGCGGCGCGCGGCATCCCGGTCTGCGGCACCGAATCGCGGGCGACGCCGACCGTCGAGCTGGCGCTGCTGCTGATGATCGCGCTGTCGCGGCGCCTGCTGCCCGAGGCGCTGTCGCTGCGCGACGGCGGCTGGCAGGCCGGCCTGGGCCGAGACCTTGCCGGCCTGACCCTGGGCCTGGTCGGTCTCGGCCGGATCGGCGGCCAGGTCGCCCGGCTGGCCCAGGGCCTCGGCATGGCCGTGACCGCCTGGTCGCAGAACCTGACCGAGGCGCGCTGCGCCGAGCTCGGGGTGGCGCGCGCTCCCGACCTGCCGGCCCTGCTGGCCGGCGCCGACCTGGTCTCGATCCATCTCGTGCTGTCGGAGCGCAGCCGCGGCCTGATCGGCGCCGCCGAGCTGGCCGCGATGAAGCCGGACGCCGGGCTGATCAACACCTCGCGCGGCCCGATCGTCGACTGGCCGGCGCTGCTGGCGGCGCTCGAGGCCGGGCGGCCGGGCGCCGCCGCGCTCGACGTCTACGAGGAGGAGCCCCTGCCGGCCGACCATCCGCTGCACGCGACCCGGCTGATCGACGAGGGCCGGCTGCTGCTGACCCCGCACCTCGGCTACGCGACGCGCCAGACCTTCGAGCTGTTCTACCGCCAGACCGTCGAGGCGATCGCCGCCTGGCGCGCCGCCGCGCCGATCCGGGTGATCGCGTCCTGAGCGGGCGGGCAGGGGATCTCATCACGGAGGGGGGGCGCATGGCGCCGGAGCGGAGAAGACGACCCTATCCGACGGCCCGGCAGGGCCTGCGCGAGGCCGAGCGCTGCGAGCCGACGCCGCAGACGCTCTCGCCGAGCTATCGCCTGGCCTTCGCCGACCAGGAGTTCCTGCTGCAGGAGGACATGCGGCCGGTGCGCCTGCAGCTCGAGCTGCAGAAGACCGAGACGCTGCTGCGCCAGCACGGCGTGCTCTCGACCGTGGTGGTCTTCGGCAGCGCGCGGATCCCCGATCCCGAGACGGCGCAGCGCCGGCTGGCGATCTGGGAGGCGCTGGCCCGCGAGCATCCCGACAGCCCGAGGCACCGCGAGCAGGTCGAGATCCAGCGCCGGCTCGCCGGGAAGGCGTGCTGGTACGAGGTCGCGCGCCGCTTCGGCAGCCTGGTCTCGAGCCTCGACGAGACCACCGAGGGCGAGCGCTACGTCATCATGACCGGCGGCGGCGGCGGCATCATGGAGGCCGCCAACCGGGGGGCGTCGGATGCCGGCGCCGAGAGCATCGGGCTCAACATCGTGCTGCCGCAGGAGCAGCAGCCGAACGGCTGGATCACCCCGGCGCTCTGCTTCCAGTTCCACTACTTCGCCCTGCGCAAGATGCACTTCCTGATCCGCGCGCGGGCGCTGGCGATCTTTCCGGGCGGCTTCGGCACCCTGGACGAGCTGTTCGACGCGCTCACCCTGGCGCAGTGCGGCAAGATCGACCCCCTGCCGATCCTGCTGTTCGGCGCCGGCTACTGGAAGCGGGTGCTCGACCTCGACTTCCTGGTCGAGGAGGGCACGATCGCCGCGGCCGACCGGGACCTCGTCCGCTACGTCGAGACCGCCGAGGAGGGGGTCGAGGCGATCCGCGCCTTCTATCGCGAGCCGCCAGCCGAGCCGGCGGCGGGGTCCTGACCGCCCGGCGGTAATCCATCCGGCGGCAAACCGGCCGGCCGGGGCGCCCGGGCGTCCCGGCCGGCTGCGGCAGGCGTCAGGTCAGGAAGCGGCCTTCAGGGCCGACCGGGTCGCCTTGTCGAGGCGGCCGGTGACCTTCAGCTTGTGAGCCTTCTGGAAACTCTTGATCGCGGCCCGGGTCTTCGGCCCCATCATGCCGTCGACGCTCAGGCCGGCGCCCTGCTTGTTGAGCGCCTCCTGGGCCATCTTCACGGAGGCGCTGCCCTTGTGCGCCATCTTCTTCATCGTGGCCTGGGCGGCAGGCTTCTTGGTCATGGTCTGCGCGGCCTGCGTCTGCGCCTGGGTCGTCCCGGCGGAGGCGACCGAGGGCAGGGCAGCCCCCAGACCGAACAGCAACGCGGCGGCGATCGCCGAAACCCGGATCGACTTCTTGGTCATTTTCTTGCTCCCATGGAAACAAGGTTGTTGCACAAAACAGAGCGGTATGTCGGGCGCCGGAATCTTGGCGCAAGTAGGGTGAGCCGGCGGCCGGATTCTTGCGATTATTTAATGTTGAAGAAAAAAGCGGCCTTCCCGGCCGCTTTCGGAGGGTTCGGCGGCGCGGACGGCAAGTGCTGCGCGCTTCTGACGCAGCCCTCGCCGCCGGCGGAAGCCGCCCGATCGGCCGTTTCAAGGTCAGGCCGGCGCCATCACCTCGGCGGCCCGCTGCCAGGTGCGCAGCGCCCGGAAGCCCTCGACGAAGGCGCCGGCATCCCGGGCGCCCTCGAGCCGGACGAGCCCGTCGCCGCGCCGCGGCAGGCCGGCAGCCTTCAGCAGGGTCGCGCCGGCCGGGTCGAAGCCGATGACCTTCAGGTGGGCGTAGGCGTTGCCGACGAACTCGAGGGCGGCGGCGTTGCGCGTCAGCCGCTCGACCGCCTTCGCCTCGCCGAGGATCGCGACGGCGTCGAACAGCACCGAGGGACCGCCTGCGAGGGCGTGGTCCGCGGGAATCGTCTCGCCGTCCTCGCCGGCCACGCCGCCGCGCCTGGGGGCGACCAGCTCGACCGTCACGCCTTCGGCCTCGACCGCCTTGCGCAGCGCGGCCAGGGTCGCCGGAGCGACGCCGTCGGTGACCAGCACGCCGAGCTTCTTGCCCGGCAGCGCGGGCTCGGCGTTCTCGAGGATCGACAGGGCCGGGGACGGCTCGACCTCGCCGGCCGGCCTGGCCGGCTTCGAGGCCGCCGGCAGCGCGATGCCGAGGCCGGAGGCGACGCGCTTGGCGAGCCCCTCGTCGACGTTGCGCAGGTTCGCGACCATCCGCGTGCGGATCTCCGGCGTGTCGACCATGCCGAGCTCGAAGGTGAAGGCCGCGACGATGTGGTCCTGCTCCGGCTCGGTCTGGCTGACCCAGAACAGGCGCGCCTGCGTGTAGTGGTCGGCGAAGGCCTCGGCGCGGCGTCGCCGCTTCTCGCCCGACAGCGGCTCGGGGAAGCTCTCGTAGCCGAGCCGCGGGTTCTCCAGCGGCTTGTCGGCCTGCAGGCTGCTCGGGTCGTAGGCGACCCGGCCCTTGTTCACCTCGTGGCGGCCGATGCCGTCGCGCTGGTCGTTGGCGAAGGGGCAGCGCGGGCGGTTGATGGGCAGCTCGTGGAAGTTCGGCCCGCCGAGCCGGCTGATCTGGGTGTCGAGATAGGAGAACAGGCGGCCCTGCAGCAGCGGATCGTTGGTGAAGCCGATGCCGGGCACGACGTGGCTCGGGCAGAAGGCGACCTGCTCGGTCTCGGCGAAGACGTTGTCCGGGTTGCGGTTCAGCACCATCCGGCCGACGGTCTCCACCGGCACCAGCTCCTCCGGCACGAGCTTGGTCGGGTCGAGCACGTCGAAGTCGAAGCCGTCGGCCTGCTCCTCCGTGAAGAGCTGCAGGCCCAGCTCCCACTCCGGGTATTCGCCCCGCTCGATCGCCTGCCAGAGGTCCTTGGTCGTCAGGTCGGAATCGGCGCCGGAGATCTTGACCGCCTCGTCCCACAGCAGGGAGGCCAGGCCCAGCTTGGGCTTCCAGTGGAACTTGCAGAGCACGGACTCGCCCTCGGCACTGATCAGCCGGAAGGTGTGGACGCCGAAGCCCTCCATCATGCGCAGGCTGCGCGGGATCGCCCGGTCGGACATCGCCCACATCAGCATGTGGGTGGTCTCGGTGTTGAGCGAGGCGAAGTCCCAGAAGGTGTCGTGCGCCGAGGCGGCCTGCGGGAAGTTGCGGTCCGGCTCGGGCTTCACCGAATGGATCAGGTCCGGGAACTTGATGGCGTCCTGGATGAAGAAGACCGGGATGTTGTTGCCGACCAGGTCGAAGATGCCCTCGTCCGTGTAGAACTTGGTCGCGAAGCCGCGCACGTCGCGCGCCAGGTCGGTCGAGCCCTTGCTGCCGGCGACGGTCGAGAAGCGCGTGAAGGTCTCGGTCTTCCTGCCGACCTCCGACAGGAAACCTGCCTTGGTGACGTGGCCCATGGCCTTGGTGCACTCGAAGTAGCCGTGGGCGCCGGCGCCGCGCGCGTGCACGACGCGCTCGGGGATGCGCTCGTGGTCGAAATGGGTGATCTTCTCCCTGAGGACGAAGTCCTCGAGCAGCGACGGGCCGCGCCCGCCGATCTTCAGCGAATTCTGGTTGTCCGCGACCGCCAGGCCCTGGTTGGTCGTCAGGGTCGGGCGCCCGGCGCCCCTGGTGGCCTGATGCGGCTCGCCGCCCGCGCCGCTGGTCTGCTTCGTGTCCTTCATCTCGACAGCTGCCCTTTCTCGATGGAGCCGGGTCCGGTGCCGGAGAACCCGGTCGTGACTCCACCGCCAACGGCGGCGCGCTGTCGGAGTTCCTGGAATTGTTCTAATTGACGGTGCGGCGTCCGGAGCGCCGTTCGGTCGGGTCGAAGCGCACCGACCGTCGGCTCGGCTCGGTCTCTAGCTGTCCGACAGGTCGTCGCCGACGCCGCGCTCGCGGCTCGCCCGGCGGATCGCGTCGCGGATCGCCAGCAGCAGCTCGCCCGACAGGCCGCTGGCGACGACCCGCGGGTGGGGCAGCATGCTCGGCTGTTCCCTCTCGCCGTCGTGCGACAGCAGATCGAGGCTCGCCGCT
The DNA here is from genome assembly GCF_900177295.1 of Tistlia consotensis USBA 355. Classification (GTDB taxonomy): domain Bacteria; phylum Pseudomonadota; class Alphaproteobacteria; order Kiloniellales; family DSM-21159; genus Tistlia; species Tistlia consotensis. The sequence goes on along the minus strand of NZ_FWZX01000013.1, from coordinate 68,311 downwards.
TCGCGGAAGACCCGGATCGCCTCCAGGTAGTCTCCGCTCAACCGCAAGCGCTCCCCTCGACACCAAATCTCCACCGATCGGCGAATTTCATCGGCCGTCTGGTCGCCCAGACCCCGCAATTCTTGATCGCCGAAAGGGTTCGGTACCGGACAGGCCGTCAAAACTGCCCCCTTGCTCGCAGCCTGGAGGATCATTGCTTAGTAAGCGCAACTCATCAAGTCCCCTGATGCCCTGCCCCTGAAAGAAAATCGGTTGTGTTACGGCCTTCTAGAGCAATTCGTGCAGATTCGACCGTAACTCCGGCGGCGATGCCTCGGGCTTTTCGGGCCTTCCGCAGGTAGAGAGCGCGGCTTCGCGGACGAGGCCTGTGGCTGGCCCCCGTATTGCCCCATTCCTTGACGGAACCCTTTTCGGAAGCCCCTCGTTCTTGGGGCATCGGGCACGGGGTGTCTCCCGGAGCCCGCTACGAATACAGGAGGAAGCCATGTTGCGCAGCTTGCTCACCACCACCGCGCTGGTCGCCCTGCTGGCCGGCGGTGCCGCCTACGGTCAGACCACCCAGTCGGGCGGCGACGCCACGGCGCCGGCGACGCCCAAGGCTGCCGTCGAGGGCCAGGCCGATGCCGGCGCGAAGAGCGATGCCAAGGCCGGGATGGACGCCGCGGCGCCGGCCGGCGGCTTCGTCACCGAGCAGGACGGGAACGAGGTGCTCGCGACCGACTACATCGGCCAGTCGGTGAGGAACGGCCAGGACGAGAAGGTCGGCGACATCAACGACCTGGTCATGGACAAGGACGGCAAGGTGACCGCCGCGGTCATCGGCGTCGGCGGCTTCCTGGGCGTCGGCGAGAAGCAGGTCGGCGTGCCGATCGATTCGATCGAGGCCCGCACCGACAAGGACGGCAACGTCCAGCTGGTCATGCAGTCGACCCGCGAGGAGCTGGAGGCGGCGCCGGACTTCGTCGACCTCAAGGACAAGATGGACGCCCAGCAGGCCGCCCGCGAGAAGCAGCAGATGAACCAGAGCCCGGCTCCCGCGGTTCCGGCGCCGGCGACCGGCGGCACGACCAACTGACCCCCCGCCGGGTCCTCCGGACCGGATCGTGATCCATCATATCCGCTCGCGGGTTTGATGGATCGCGTGACTCTCCTCTAGGCCGGTCGGCGTCGCCCGATCCTTGGCACCCCGACGACGCGGGTGATCCGGCCGGCTCCAGCGCAGCGGCCCGTGTCTCACGGGCCGCTGTCGTTTTTGGCGGCTGCGGTTATGCGCCGCGCTCCCCTTCTCCCCCCGCTGCCGGATTCGGGCCGCCCGCACTTTCCGCTTCATCTCTCTTGCTGCGATGCAGCATCATCGCGGCGGCTGCAGGACGGCGTCACGAAACCGACATTGGACGTGGTCTGCGGCATCGGCCAGAAGGGGCCGCGCGCGAGGCCGGCGGGGCGGCGTGGGGCAGGATTCGAGGGACGATCTTCGGTGAGCGGAAGCAGCAGGGCCTATGACCTGGCCGTCGTCGGCGGCGGCATCCTGGGGCTCGCCCATGCCCTGGCCGCGACGCGGCGCGGCCTCCGTGTCGTGGTCGTCGACCGGGACGTCCGGGCCAACGGCGCCTCGGTCCGCAACTTCGGCTTCGTGACGGTGACCGGGCAGGAGCGAGGCCTGCCCTGGCGACGCGCCCTGCGCAGCCGCGACGTCTGGGCCGAGGTCGCGCCCCAGGCCGGCATCCGCATCGAGCAGCGCGGCCTGCGCGTGCTGGCACGCCGGCCCGAGGCGCTCGCGGTCCTGGAAGCCTTCCTGGCGACGGAGATGGGCGAGGGCTGCCGGCTGCTGACCGCCGCGCAGGCCGCCGAGGGCTTTCCCGGCCTGGCAGCGGACGGCGTCGTCGCAGCCCTGCAGTCGCCCCACGAGCTGCGGGTCGAGTCGCGCGAGGCGATTCCCCGGCTGGCCGCCTGGCTGGCCGAGCGCCAGGGCGTCGACTTCCTGCGCCCGGCGCTGGTCCGCGAGGTGGCGCCGCCGCGGGTCGAGACGACGGCGGGCCGCATCGAGGCCGGAACCGTGGTGGTCTGCCCGGGCGACGACTTCCTCAGCCTCTATCCGGAGCGGATCGCGGCCTACGGCCTGACCCGCTGCCTGCTGCACATGATGCGGGTCCGGCCGCGCGAGGCCGGCTTCCGGCTGCCCTGCCCGGTGATGTCCGACCTCGGCCTGGTGCGCTACGCCGGCTATGCCGCGCTGCCCGAGGCGGCGGCCCTGCGCGCCCGGCTCGGGCAGGAGCAGCCGCGGCACCTGGCGGAGGGCATCCACCTGATCGCCGTCGCCGGCGCGGACGGCTCGCTGGTGGTCGGCGATTCGCACCGCTACGACCCGACCCCCCATCCCTTCGCCGACGCCGCGGTCGACCGCCTGATCCTCGACGAGCTGGGCGCCGCGACCGGCCTCGCCGAGCCCGAGGTCCTCGAGCGCTGGACCGGCACCTACGCCTCGGCCTCGGACCGGGTGATGCTGGTCGACCGGCCCGAGGAGCGGGTGCGCCTGGTCATCGTCACCGGCGGCACCGGCGCCTCGACCGGCTTTGCGATCGGCGAGGAGGTGATCGCCGAGCTGTTCGGCGACGCTCGGGACGGCGACGAGAGGCGGGAGACGGCGTGATGGCACTGCAGGCGATCCAGGCGGTGGTCTTCGACTGGGCCGGCACCATGGTCGACTTCGGCTCGCTGGCCCCGATGGGCGCCTTCGTCGAGGTCTTCGGCCGGTTCGGCGTCGAGATCACGATCGAGGAGGCGCGGCGGCCGATGGGCCTGCCGAAGCTCGACCACATCCGTGCCCTGGGCGCCGAGCCCAGGATCGCCGAGGCCTGGAGCCGGGCCAACGGCACGCCCTTCGACGAGGCGGCGGCGCGGGCGATCTACGAGGTCTTCGTGCCGCTCAACGCCGAGGTCGTCGCCGACTATGCCGATCTGGTGCCGGGCGCCGCCCGGCTGGTCGCCGCGCTGCGCCGGGACGGCGTCAGGATCGGCTCCACCACGGGCTATACGCGCGACATCATGGAGCGGCTGCTGCCGAAGGCCGCCGAGCAGGGCTACGCGCCGGACAACCTGGTCTGCGCCGGCGACCTGGCGGCCGGCCGGCCGACCCCGCTGATGATGTACAAGTGCTTCGTCGACCTCGGCGTCTGGCAGCCCGAGCGGGTCGTCAAGGTCGACGACACCGAGCCCGGGCTCGCCGAGGGCCTGGCCGCCGGCACCTGGACGGTCGGCGTGTCGCTGTCCGGCAACGCCGTCGGGCTGTCGCCCGCCGAGCTGGCCGCGGCCGAGCCGGCCGAGGTCGCCCGCCTCGACGGCGCGGCGCGCGAGCGCCTGTTCGCGGCCGGGGCGCACGCCGTGGTCGACAGCGTCGCCGACCTGCTGCCGCTGCTCGGCCGCCTCGACGTCCTGATCCGGGGCGGCGCGCGGCCGCATCGCCTGTGACCGGCCGCCCTGCCGTGCGGTCAACGCAGTTGTGAAGCGGCTCGGCCGCCGGTCGTGGCGGCGGAACCTTGTCTCGCGGGCCTTTCCACTCTATCTGACCAGCCGTGATCGCCGCCCGGGCCGGTCTGCCGGGCACCTGGAGGGGGTATCCCTTGCCGTCTGGATCCATCAGCCGCCGCGCGCTCGTCGCCGGCCTCGTGAGCACGCCGCTGCTCGCCGCAGCGCCCCTGCCGGGCGGCCTGTCGGCGCGCGCCTGGGCGGCGCCGATGCCGGCGCTGCAGTTCGACATCCTGCGCAAGGGCGACACCATCGGCTCCCACCGGGTTTCGGCCGAGAAGGCGGCGGACGACCTGCAGATCGACATCGAGACCGAGATCAAGGTGCGGGTGCTCGGCCTCACCGCCTATCGCTATCGCCACCAGGGCCGCGAGACCTGGCGCAGGGAGGGCGACGGCATCCGGCTGGTCGGCCTGGAGACGCGCACCGACGACGACGGCACCAAGCTGTCGGTCGAAGGCGAGGCCGAGGGCGGGATCTTCAAGGTCGACGGCAGCGCCGGCCCGGTCACCGCGCCGGCCGACGTGGTGCCGGCGAGCTACTGGTCGCCGCTGGTGCTCCGGCGCAGCGAGCTGCTGAGCGCCAAGGACGGCGACCTCTTCCCGATCCGGGTCGAGCAGCGCGGCCGCGAGACCATCGAGTCGGCCGGCCAGCAGGTCGCCACGCAGCACGCCTTCATCCCCGGCGACCCGGCCGTGCACCTCTGGTTCGACGACCGTCAGCAGATCCGGCGGCTGGCCTTCGAGACGCACGGCGAGTTCATCGACTACCGGCTGCGCCGCATCGGCCCCTTCGGTCTGGACGACAGGGTGTTCTGAGCGCCTTGCGGGGCTCCCCGGGCTCCGGCTACAGCCCGTCCGACCAGTCGCGGGCGCGGCCGAGCAGGCCGTACGGCCGGAAGATCAGCACCAGGGTCAGCAGGCTGAAGATCGCGATGTCCTTGTAGGCGAGCGACAGGTAGGCCGACCAGAAGGTCTCCAGCAGGCCGATCAGGACGCCGCCGAGCAGCGCGCCGGGCAGCGAGCCGATGCCGCCGACGATCGCCGCCGTCAGCGCCTTGAAGCCGATCAGCGCACCGGCGTTGAAGCCGACGCCGCCGTAGTAGAGCGTCAGCACCACGCCGCCGAGGCCGGCGAACAGCCCGCCCAGTGCGAAGGAGGCGCCGACGATGCGGTCGACGTCGATGCCCATCAGCGCCGCCGCCTTGCGGTCGTCGGCCGTCGCGCGCAGCTGCAGGCCGAGCCGGCTGTGGCGCAGGCCGGCGAACAGCAGCAGGCTTGCTGCCAGGGTCAGGCCGACGACGGCGATCTGGCCGAGGGTGACGCCGGTCCAGACCCCGCCGAACGACACCAGCTCGACACGCTGCGGCAGCGGCGGCGCCAGCCAGTGCTCGCCGGCGCCCTGCAGCAGGCGCACCGCCTCGGGCAGGACGATCGCGATGCCGATCGTCGCGATCAGCATCATCTGCGAGCTGCCGCCGCGCAGCCGCTTCAGGGCCAGTCGGTCGCTGGCCCAGGCATAGAGCGCGCCGCTGCCGGCGCCGGCGGCCAGCACGACCAGCAGCCCGGTCAGGGCGCCGCCGGCGCGCCACATCCGGCCGCTCTCCTCGCCGACCAGGGCGAGGGTCGCCAGCAGGGCGGCGAAGGCGGCGACCATGGTGATCTGGCCGAACGCCAGGTTGATCCGCTCGATGATGCCGTAGACCAGCGAGTAGCCGACCGCCAGCAGGCCGTAGAGGCAGCAGATCGCCAGCGCGTTGATCACCGTCTGGACGAAGTAGAGCAGCTCGCCCGACGGGCCGCTCGGCCAGACGGCCGGGGCGCGGCCCTTCTCGCCCTCGGGCAGGTCGAGCCAGACGCGCAGCAGGTCGAGCTGGATCGGGGTCAGCCGGCCGTCCCGGTCGGTCTCGACCGACGCGAGCTCCAGGCGGCCCTGCTCGAAGCCGCTGCCGGCGAAGCGGCAGACGTGCCAGCGCAGGGCGCCGCCGGCGCGATAGCTGATGCGCACCGCCGGCGGCCTGCCCGCCGGCCCCGAATCGAGGGCCTCGGCGTCGACCAGCTGGTGGTCGGGCCCGACGAAGGCCGTCATCAGCCGCTCGCAGAGCTGGCTCTGCTCGGGATCCGGGCCGCAGCCGGCGAGCGCCGACAGCAGGATCACGCAGGCGAGGAGCCGGAGGAGCGGACGGACGGTGGGGCGGCCCATGGCGTCTGAGACTTGAGCACAAGGCGGGCGAAGCTGCTAGCCTCCGCTCCCGGGCGAAACGGCGAGACGGGAACGATGAGCGAGGCGGAGATCGAGTCGGTGCTGGCCTTCTGGTTTGCCGAGGGCCGGGACGCGCAGTGGTTCGAACGCGACGAGGCCTTCGACCGGGCGGTCGGCGGGGCGCTCGGGGCGCTGCACGAGCGCGCCGCCGCCGGCGAGCTCGACCACTGGGCCGCCGAGCCGGAGGGCGCGCTGGCCCTGGTCGTCCTGCTCGACCAGGTGCCGCGCAACCTCTTCCGCGGCACGCCCCGCGCCTTCGCGACGGATGCCCGTGCGCTCGCCGTCTGCCGGGCCGCCCTGGCCGCCGGCCACGACGCGGCGCTGGCCGACGACCGCCGGCGGATCTTTCTCTACCTGCCGCTGGAGCACAGCGAGGACCTGGCCGACCAGGAGCGCTGCGTCGCGCTCTGCGCGCGGCTCTCGAACCCGGACTGGCTGAGCTACGCCGAGCGCCACCGGGACGTCATCGCCCGCTTCGGGCGCTTTCCCCACCGCAACGCCCTGCTCGGCCGCGCAACCACCGAGGCCGAAGCGGCGTTCCTGCAGCAGCCCGGTTCCAGCTTCTAGGGAGCACCCCCCGATGACCCGCCTCTCGCGCCGCCTTCCGCCCCTTGCCGCCGTCCTGCTCGCCGCCGTCCTGGTCGCGGCCGGCGCCCTGCCGCCGGCCGCGGCGCCGGCCCGGGCCGAGAGCAGCCTGGCCGCCAAGGAGGCGGTCTACACCGACTACTACCGGGCGGTCGCCGCCTACGGGCAATGCCGCAAGAAGCATCTGGGGCAGGCGGCCCACGACGCCATCGCCCACTATGTCGAGCAGCAGGGCATGAGCGAGATCGGCACCAAGCGGCTGCTGCTGATCCAGCAGGCCAAGGACGACATCCGCGCCGCCGGCTGCAACAGCCCGCTCGCGACAGAGGCGCTGCAGCGCTTCGACAGGGAGCTCGCGCCGCTGCTGCCGTGACCGCGGTGCGGCCCGCGGCGCCGATGGCCCGCCCGGCCGGTCTGCGCTAGACAGGGGGCATGACCGGCCGGCTGCGCCTCGCGACCTTCAACCTGGAGAACCTGGACGATTCGCCCAGGGCCGCCGTGCCGCTGGCCGAGCGCCTGCCGGTGCTGCGCCCGCAGCTGGCGCGCCTGGAGGCGGACCTGCTGTGTCTGCAGGAGATCAACGCGCCGCGGCACCGGGGCAGCCGGCGGCTCAGCGCGCTCGACCGGCTGCTCGAGAACGGGCCCTACGCCGGCTTCTACCGGGCGGTCAGCCTGTCGCAGAGCGGCCACGGTGCCGCCGACCGGCACAACCTGGCGATCCTGTCGCGCTGGCCGATCCGGCGCTGGCACAGCCTGCGCCACGAGCTGGTCGCGCCGCCCGAGCTGGAGGGCGCGCCCCAGCACTGGGACCGCCCGCTGCTCTGGGCCGAGGTCGAGCTGCCCGGCGGCCGGTCGCTGACCCTGGTCGACCTGCACCTGCGTGCGCCGCGCGCCGTCCCCGAGGAGGGGGAGGGCGGATCGGACTGGGCCCCGGGCTTCTTCCGGGCGACGGTCCGGCGGCTCGGCCAGGCGCTCGAGGCACGGCTCCTGGTCGAGCGGCTGCTGGCGGCCGATCCCGAGGCCCTGGTCGCGGTCTGCGGCGACTGCAACGCGCCGCTGGAGGACGACACGCTGCGCCTGCTCGAGGGCCGCGCCGACGAGGACGGCGCCGAGGTGCCGGCGCTGCTGCGCCTGATCGACCTGGCCCGGGCCCTGCCCGAGGACCGGCGCTACAGCCTGCTGCACGGCGGCGAGCGGCTGCTGCTCGACCACATCCTGGCCAGCCGGCCGCTCTACGGCCTGTTCCGCGCCGTCGAGATCCACAACGAGCTGCTGACCGAGGAGGAGGACGCGGGCCCGGCCAGCGGCCACGCGCCCCTGGTCGCCGAGTTCGCCCTGCCATGAGGGTGGTGGCCATGAGGGTGGTGGCCATGAGGGTCGCGCAGCGCCACCGCGGCACCCTATATAGCGGATAGCCCATCAGAGAGACGTCACGAGGAGGTTCCATGGCGGTGAGCGACGACGACGGCGCCCTGCTGCAGGCGGTGCTGGACAAGGCGAAGCGGGCTGGTGCCGACGCGGCCGACGCCCTGGTCGTGCACGGCGCGGCGATCAGCCATGCCCAGCGCCTCGGCCAGGTCGAGCGGCTCGAGCGCGAGGAGGGGCACGACCTCGGCCTGCGCGTCTTCATCGGCCATCGCCAGGCCATCGTCTCGACCACCGACTTCGTCGGCGACGCCCTGGACGAGCTGGTCGGACGCGCCGTCGCCATGGCCCGCGCGGTGCCGGAGGACAGCTACTGCGGCCTCGCCGAGCCCGGCCAGGTCGCCCACGACTTTCCCGAGCTCGACGCGCTCGACCCCGAGGAGCCCGCGCCCGAGCTGCTGATCGAGCGCGCCCGCGCCTGCGAGGCGGCGGCGCGCGCGGTGCCCGGCATCACCAACTCCGAGGGCGCCGAGGCCAGCTGGTCCTCGCACCGCGTCGCGGTCGCCGCGACCAACGGCTTCTCCGGCAGCTACGCCGGCTCGCGTCATTCGCTCGGCGTCTCCGTGCTGGCCGGCGAGGGGCTGGGCATGGAGCGCGACTACGACTTCTCCTCGGCGGTCTACGGCAGCGATCTGCGCGATCCCGAGGAGGTCGGGCGCAGCGCCGCCGAGAAGGCGGTCAGGCGCCTGAAGCCACGCAAGCCGAAGACCGGGAAGGTGCCGATCGTCTTCGACCCCCGGGTCGCCAACTCGCTGCTGCGCCACTTCGCCGGCGCGATCACCGGCACAGCGATCGCGCGCGGCACCTCCTTCCTCAAGGACAGGCTCGGCGAGAAGGTCTTCGCCGAGGGCCTCCGGGTCATCGACGACCCGCACCGCGCCCGCGGCCTGCGCTCCAAGCCCTTCGACGCCGAGGGGCTGGCGACCCGGGAGCGCGCGCTGATCGAGGACGGCGTGCTGACCGGCTGGCTGCTCGACCTCGCCTCGGCCCGCCAGCTCGGGCTGGCGCCGACCGGCAACGCGGCGCGCGGCGTCTCGGGCCCGCCGGGGCCGAGCGCCAGCAACCTCTACCTGGCGCCCGGCGAGCGCTCGGCCGCCGAGCTGATCGGCGAGATCGAGCAGGGCTTCTACGTCACCGAGATGATGGGCATGGGTGCCAACGGCGTCACCGGCGACTACAGCCGCGGCGCCACCGGCTTCTGGATCGAGCAGGGCGAGCTCGCCTACCCGGTCTCCGAGGCGACGGTCGCCGGCAACCTCAAAACCATGTTCCTGAACCTGACGCCGGCCGACGACCTGGTGTTCCGCTACGGCACGGATTCGCCGACCGTCCGGATCGACGGCATGACCGTGGCCGGCGCCTGAGCCTGGGCCCCGGACAGCGTAGGTGAGGCCATGCTGGCCCTGACCGCCGAGGAACGCGCGATCGCCGGCGGCCGGGACGGGACCGGCGCGGCGCTCGCGCTGCGCCTCGTCGCCGAGGCCGGCCGGCTGCTCGGCGCGGAGCGGCTGATCCCGGTCGCCTCGGCCCACATCGACGGCTGCCTCTACCACGGCGACGGCGGCACCGAGTTCGCCGAGCGGCTGGTCGAGGGCGGCGCCCGGGTCGCGGTGCCGAGCACCACCAACGTCGGCGCGCTCGACCTGCTGCGCCCGGAGAACGTGCGCCTGCAGGGCCACGAGCGGGCGATGGCGCTCCGGCTCATGAAGGCCCACGAGGCGCTCGGCTGCCGGCCGTCCTGGACCTGCGCGCCCTACCAGGCCGGGCACCGGCCGGCCGCCGGGACCGACGTCGCCTGGGGCGAGTCGAACGCCGTCGCCTTCGTCAACTCCGTGCTCGGCGCACGCAGCAACCGCTACGGCGACTTCCTCGACCTCGCCTGCGCGGTCGCCGGCAAGGCGCCAGACTATGGCCTGCACCGGGCCGAGGCGCGTCGCGCCACGGTGCTGGTCGAGCTCGCCGGCTTCAATCCCGCGCTCTTCGCCGAGGAGGCCTTCTATCCCGTGCTCGGCGCCTGGTACGGCCGGGCGATCGGCGAGGCGATCGGGGTGATCGCGGGATTGCCGGCGGGTCTCGCCGAGGACCGCCTGAAGGCCTTCGGGGCGGCGGCCGCCTCGACCGGCGCGGTCGCCCTGTTCCATGTCGCCGGCGTCACGCCGGAGGCGCCGGACGCCGCGACCGCCCTGGGCGGCCTGCCGCCGGCGGCGCTGCTGCGCCCCGACGCCGCGGCGCTGCTCGCGGTGCGCGCCGGACTCTCGACGAGCGACAGCGAACGCCTCGACGCCGTGGCCCTGGGCAGCCCGCACTTCTCCTTCGCCGAGTTCGAGGCCCTGGCCGCCGCCCTGGCCGGCCGCCACAGCCGGGTGCCGGTCTACGCCTGCACCGGCCGCCACACCCTGGCGCGGCTCGAGTCGGCGGGGCTGACCGGGCCCCTGCAGCAGGCCGGCGTCCGCCTGGTCGCCGACACCTGCGTCGTGGTGACGCCGATCCTCGAGGGCTTCGAGGGCGTGCTGATGACCAACTCCGGCAAGTTCGCCCACTACGCGCCCGGCAACACCGGCTACGGCGTCGTCTTCGGCAGCCTCCGGGACTGTGTCGAAAGCGCCGTCGCCGGGCGGGTCCTGCGCGACGAGAGCCTCTGGACATGATTGCGCTTCCGGAACGAACGCTCGACGGCGAGAGCCTGCTGCCGGGCAGCGCCGCGGGTCGGCTGCTGGTGCTCACGGCGCCGCTGTCCTTCTGGGGCGGGGTCGAGCCGAAGACCGGGCGCATCGTCATGGCGAGCCACCCCCAGCGCGACCAGGAGATCGCCGGCCGGCTGCTGGCGCTGCCGGGCACGATCGGCTCCAGCTCCTCCTCCTCGGTGATGCTTGAGCTGCTGCGCGAGGGCGCCGCCCCGGCCGGCCTGCTGCTGGCCGGCGTCGACGCCATCCTGCTGCTCGGCATCGCCGTCGCCCGCGAGCTCGGCTACCGGCCGATCCCGGCGCTGAGGCTCGATCCGGCGGCGTTGAGGGCGCTGCCGGACGGCGCCGAGGCCAGGATCGAGGAAGGGCGGCTGGTGGTGGGGTAGGGCGTTTCTGCGGCTTTTCCACTTGCACCCATTCGCTTCACCCTGAGCTTGTCGAAGGGCGAAGCGAAGTCGGCACGGTCCGGCCGGTTCGGCTCCATGGTTCGACAGGCTCACCATGAAGCCGATTGGGGGGAAACGGAGAGGAGCGCCGCCTAGGCCTTCAGCTCGCTCCGGTCGCGGTAGTGGTCCAGGGCCTCGGGGTTGGCCAGGGCCTCCTGGTTCTTGATCGGGCGGCCGTGGACGACGTCGCGCACCGCGAGCTCGACGATCTTGCCCGAGCGGGTGCGCGGGATGTCCGGCACGGCGAGGATCTTGGCCGGCACGTGGCGCGGGCTGGCGCCCTCGCGGATCGTCTTCCGGATGCGCGCGACGAGCTCGTCGTCGAGCGTCTTGCCCTCGGCCAGCTTGACGAACAGCACGACGCGCACGTCGCCGTCCCAGTTCTGGCCGATGACGATCGATTCCAGCACCTCGGGCAGCTTCTCGACCTGGCGGTAGATCTCGGCCGTGCCGATGCGCACGCCGCCGGGGTTCAGCACGGCGTCGGAGCGGCCGTAGATGACGATGCCGCCGTGCGTCGTCAGCTCGACGAAGTCGCCGTGGCACCAGACGCCCGGGAAGCGCTCGAAGTAGGCCGCGCGGTAGCGCTCGCCGTCGGGATCGTTCCAGAAGCAGAGCGGCATCGAGGGAAAGGGCCTGACGCAGACCAGCTCGCCCTGCTCGCCGACCACCGGCTGGCCCTCGTCGTTCCAGACCTCGACCGCCATGCCGAGGCCGCGTGCCTGGATCTCGCCGCGCCAGACCGGGCCGATCGGGTTGCCGAGCACGAAGCAGGAGACGATGTCGGTGCCGCCGGAGATCGACGACAGGCAGACGTCCTTCTTGACGTCCCGGTAGACGTAGTCGAAGGACTCCGGCACCAGCGGCGAGCCGGTCGAGCAGATCACCCGCACGCTCGAGAGGTCGTGGGTCTCGATCGGCTTGAGGCCGGCCTTGGCGCAGGCGTCGATGTACTTGGCCGAGGTGCCGAACAGGCTCGCCTTCTCGGCCTGCAGGTAGTCGTAGACGACGTCCCTGGTCGGGTGGAAGGGCGAGCCGTCGTAGAGCAGCAGCGTCGCCTCGCTGGCCAGCCCCGAGACCAGCCAGTTCCACATCATCCAGCCGCAGGTCGTGAAGTAGAAGATCCGGTCGCCCGGCTTCACGTCGCTCTGCAGGCGGTGCTCCTTCAGGTGCTGCAGCAGGGTGCCGCCGACGCCGTGCACGATGCACTTCGGCTTACCGGTCGTGCCCGAGGAGAACATGATGTAGAGCGGCGCGTTGAAGCCCTGGCGGAGGTAGGCGATCGGGCCGGCCTCGAAGGGCGCCAGGAAGTCGGCCAGCCAGACGCCCTTCGGGACGCCCGGCTCGGCCGAGCCGTCCCCGATCAGCGGGCAGAGCACGACCTTGCCGACGCTGGGCAGCTCCGCCGCGACGGCCCGGACCTTGGCCCGGATGTCCAGGGTCTTGCCGGCGTAGAAGTAGCCGTCGCAGGCGAACAGCACCTTGGGCTCGATCTGGCCGAAGCGGTCGAGCACGCCCTGCTCGCCGAAGTCGGGCGAGCAGGAGGAGAAGACGGCGCCGAGCGCGGCCGTCGCCAGCATGGCGATCACCGTCTCGGGCATGTTCGGCAGGTAGGCGGCGACCCGGTCGCCGGGGCCGACGCCCTCGGCCGCCAGCGCCTGGGCGGTGCGCGAGACGGCGGTGGTGAGCTCGGCCCAGGTCAGGCGCCGCTCGGCCTTGTCCTCGCTGCGGAACACGATCGCCTCGGATCCGTCGTTCCGGCGCAGCAGGTTCTCCGCGAAGTTGAGCGTCACCTCGGGGAAGAAGCGGGCGCCCGGCATCCTGTCGCCGTCGAGCAGGCCCGGCGTGAGCGGTCCCTCGCCGATCACCCCGCACCAGTCCCAGATCGCGCGCCAGAAGCCCTCGACGTCGCGGATCGACCAGTCGTAGAGCGCGTCGTAGCCGCCGAAGGCGAGGCCGCTGCGCTCGCTCAGCGCCTGCATGAAGCGGGTCAGGTTGGCGTCGGCGACGCGCTCGGGCGACGGGGTCCAGAGCGGCTGGGTCTCGGTCATGGGCGGCTCGTCTCGCGCAGGAGGAAGGCTCGGGGCGCCGCACCATAAGTCCCGCCCGCGAGCGGGCGCAAGGCAGCCCTGCGGGGCGCACTGCTGGTCAGTGGTTGCGCCGCACCCTACGCTGACGTCCCGATGACCTCCGACAGCGACAAGGCCGTTCCGGCGGCGGGGCCGGGCCATCCGCCCGGCGGCCGGTTCGGCCTGCAGGCCGTGAGCGCGCCGATGCTGGCCGCGCTCTACATGGTCGGCGCGTCGCTCGGCTTCACCATCATGAACGTCGCGATCCGCGAGGCCTCGCAGGAGGTCAGCGCGCTCGAGGTCGTGTTCTTCCGCAACTTCTTCGCGATGCTCTTCATGATGCCCTGGTTCGCCCGGGCCGGCCTGTCGGTGCTGCGGACCGAGCGGCTCAGGCTCTACATCTGGCGCTCGGTGATCGGCCTGGTCGCGATGATGCTGTGGTTCAGCTCGCTGGCCCTGCTGCCGCTCGCCGAGGCGGTGACCCTGGGCTTCACGGCGCCGCTCTTCGCGACCGGCGCGGCGGCGATCTTCCTGGGCGAGGTCGTGCGCGCCCGGCGCTGGACCGCGACGGCGATCGGCTTCCTCGGCGTGCTGGTCGTGCTCAGGCCCGGCTTCCAGGCGCTGACCTGGCCGATGGCCCTGCCGATCGTCTCGGCCGCCTTCATGGCGGTCTCGATCGTCATCGTGAAGAAGCTCAGCCGCACCGAGGCGCCCGGCACCATCGTGTTCTTCATGAATGTCCTGCTGGCGCCGCTGTCGCTGATCCCGGCGCTCTTCGTCTGGCAGTGGCCGAGCTGGTGGGTGCTCGGCCTGATGACCCTGGTCGGCTTCGTCGCGGTGTTCAGCCACGTCGCGCTGACCCGCGCCTACCAGATGGCCGACGCCAGCGCGATGCTGCCCTTCGACTATACCAAGCTGCCCTTCGTCGCGGCGCTCGGCTTCGCGCTCTACGGCGAGGTGCCGGACCTCTGGACCCTGGTCGGCGCCGGCATCATCGCCGGCTCCTCGCTCTACATCGCGCATCGCGAATCGGTCGTCGCCCGCGAGCGGCGCGTCAGCCTGGCCGCCAGCGAGGCGCCGCGGGCGAGCGGGGGCTAGTAGCGGAAGCTGTATTCTCCGTGGAGGTCGGCCGGACAGCGTCGCACGAGTGGGCCGCCGACGCCGCGCAGCGCGACCTGCCAGTCGCCGTCCCCGCCGTCCTGCGGGCGGAAGGCGACGACGTCGCGCCAGAGATAGGTCATCCCGGTGCCCGGGTGAACGCCGTCCGGCTGCCAGCCCAGCGCGACGTTGCCGGCCCGGTGCGGGTTGGGCGGGCCGTCGGGGACGGGCCCGCCTTGCCAGTCGGGATAGTAAAAGCCCGCTCCTCGCCAGTCCCGCTCGGCGGTGTCGAGCCGGCTGCTCCAGCCCCGCTGCAGGTAGGACAGGACCGCGCCGTCGTTCGGGTGGCCGTAGGGGCGATCGAGGTTCGGCTTGACGCCGGAGGAATAGACGATGCGGCCGCCGCCGATCACGCCTGCGTTGGCGAGGGGATCCCTGGCCGGTGCCGCGAAATAGGGAGCCTGCCACGGCCAGCGCCGAAAGCCCGGCGCCGGAGGCGCCGGCGTCATGATCAGGTCGCGTACGTTACGACCGTCGTTCATCAGGTATCGGCGGCCGTCCGTGAAGACCTCGCGGACCATCCCGGCCGTGCGGTCGTAGGTGTCCTTCAGCCAGCTGTCGGCACCGTGGTGGACCGCCACGAGCCCGACGTAGCGCGGCGGATTTGCGGTCTTCAGGGACGGCATCTCGAACAGGGAGTTGTCGCCGGGGAGCAGGATGAAGCGCTGGCCGTTGTCCTGGTCGGCCGGCGTTCCCAGGACGACCGGGTGGTTCTGGATGTTGTCGACGGTCAGGTCGTCGCCTGCCAGTTGGACCAGCTCGTCTTCCCCGAGGACGTTCAGCAGGATTCTCAGGTCCTCGATCTGGTCGAGCAGGCCGGTGACGTGTTGCTGAAGGTGGCTCTCTGGCTCCTGCAGGCGCAGGGCGTCAGTCCAATAGACGAGATTGTCCCACACTTTCTCGGTGACCAAACGAGGTGCCATCGTTGGGTAGTGCTGCCGCCTGACCCAATCCGCGAGGTCTTTGATCAGCTGGTCGTAGTAGTGGCGCCGCGCGAACTCGAGGATCGTCTGCGTAGCATTATTTCGGGTCGCCCAGCCGAGCTTCCTCCGGGCGGCTTCGTCGACGAGTTCGGGCAGGTAGTCGTGGACCTCGGAGGTAGGGCGGTCCCGGTTCCGGCCGTTGAGGTCGGGGTTCCAGGCGCTTGCGTCGCCATGGTAACCGGCGACGCAGACCGACGCGATGATGCCGTTGTCGTTCGTATCGAGGTCCCGTCCTGTCCCGCCCGTCCCGCGCTCCAGGAAGCCCCAGGGTGTCCAGAGCCGATGCGGCACGACGGCACCGTTCGGGCCGAGCGGCCAGAGGTACAGGCCAGCTCGCTGGGCGACCGGTATCGGGTGGTTCGCTATGTCGGCGCGGCGCTGCATCAGGATCTGGACCAGCAGCCGCGCGTAGAACTGCTTGGCCGTCCTGCTGCCGAGCTCCTGCTGCGGCACGATCCAGCGCAGGGTTCGCGCCCGCCGGTTCTTCTCCACCATGCCCAGGTGGTCCAAGTCCCAGTGGGTGAGGATCATGACCGGATCGGAGCAGACGCAGGGCACGTTGTCGTCGTTCAGCTGGTCGTACGTCTCCAGGGTGTCCTGGTTCCCAGGCCCCGGCAGGCCGTAGTCGACGTAGGCGCAGATCTGGCCGCCGTTGTCGAACAGGGCCACGCAGTTGCCCTGGCCGACGTCGAAGGCCGCGACGAAGGGCTGGTACTCGGCGGCGTTGCCGTTCAGGTTGCCCGGCCACGGCTGCTCGGCAGCGATCTGCGCATTCATACGGGTCGTGATCGGCACGGAGATCATCGGGTTCGGCACGGTTGCGGACCTCCTCGAAGGCGTGTTGGCCAGAAGGCGTGTTGGCCAGAAGGCGTGTTGGCCAGCGGCTCAGGGCTCGGCGGACGAACGCCGCTGCGGGAAGTTCAGCGCCCAGAGCAGGGCGCGCTGCGCGCGCGGCGCCGAGGCGACGTCGACGAGCGGGCGCTCCTGCAGGACCTCGCCCTCGTCGCCGGACGGCACGGCGATCACCGCCATCCCCGGCACGTAGGCGTCCGGCGGGCCGGGCAGCGCCCGGCCGGGGCCGAGCCGCAGCCCGAGCCAGAGGCCGGGCCCGATCAGCGGGTCCGGCAGCTCCGAGTCGGGCGGCATCTGCTCGGGCAGCGTCAGCTCCAGGCTGTAGACCGGCGCCGGCAGACTCCTGTCGAGCGTGACCAGGTGGTAGAGCAGATGGACGTCGTGGCAGGCGGCGCGCTCCTTGTCCGACAGCTCGGCCTGGAAGCGCGCGAAAGGCGCGTAGTCGTAGTGCTCGAGCAGGCCTTCCAGCGTCGCGGTGTCCGCGGCGACCTTCGTGTTCGGGCTGTTGGCCAGGGCCGCCCAGACCAGCTCGAACCAGATCTGGTCGATCGCCTCCAGGACCAGGACGATGCGCGAGCGCGATGCCTGCCGGTCCCAGACCGTCTCGACGGCGGTGACGAAGACGTAGAGCTCGAGCGCCGCGTCGGGCGGCGGCGGCCCGCTCGGCAGGCCGTCGCGGAAGATCGGCGGCAGGTCCCCGGGACCGAAGGGCGGCGGCCCCTTCCCCTGTTCCTCGGGCGGCGCGACCTCGGGCGTCGGCAGCCCGACCGACTGCTGGTCGAGGCCGAGCTTGTGGACCAGTGCGTCGAGCTCGCCGCGCAGCTTGTCGAGCCGCGGGTTGAGCCGGTTCTTGGGCTTGTTCTCCTCGAAGGTCATCGGCGAGACGCGCTGCCGCTCGTAGGCCCGCTTCAGCCGGTCGATCGCGTCCGAGACCCTGTCGTTGCCGTCCTTCAGCTCGCCGGACAGGCGGTAGAGCTCGCGCTGCAGATCGGGTAACCCAGGCTTGCCCTCGGCAGCGTCGATCTCCTGCCGCGTGCTCTGGTATCTGAGTGCCGTCGCGCAGAGAGCGTTGAGCGCGTCGGTCAGCGCGGTCAGCTCGTTGCTGCCGGGTTTCGTCCACTTGCCGATCCGGGCGGTCTCTTCCCGAATGGCCTGCCACTCGGCGCTGTCGGGAGGCTTCGATGAGGAGCGGTCAGCCATGAGCCATTCCGATGCGCCTGCGGTGCCGAAGCGGAAGGGGCCGGGCGCCCTCAGCCCGGCCTCGGGTCCCGTGCCTCACGGGAGAGGACGATCCGGGCGGCGCGCTGTGATGCCGCGCGCTTCGTCACCGGTCCGGCGGCGCAGGACCGGAGCAGGCGTTTGAGCCCCCGCCAGCGCTTCGCCGGGCTGCACCCGAACCTGCAGGGCGCGGCCTGGATGGTCGCGGCGGCGACGGTCTTCTCGATCAACGGCGTGCTGGTCAAGGAGCTGGCGGCCGGCGGCCTGTCGTTCTGGCAGGTCGCCTTCGCCCGCGCCTTCTTCGCCCTGCTGCCGCTGCTGCCCTTCGTCTGGCGCAACGGCGCGGCGGCCTTCCGCACGACCTATCCGGCGACGCACCTGCTGCGGGCGCTGTTCGGCGCCGGCGCCATGACCGCCGGCTTCTATGCCCTGTCCAGGCTGCCGCTCGCCCTGGTCACGGCGATCGGCTTCACCTCGCCGCTCTTCACCATCGTGCTCTCGGCCCTGGTGCTGCGCGAGCTGGTGCGCTGGCGGCGCTGGAGCGCGACCGCGATCGGCTTCCTCGGCATGCTGGTCATGGTCCGGCCCGGCGGCGCCGGCTTCGACCCGGCGATGCTGGCCGCCGTCGGCATGGCGCTCGGCACCGCCTGCGCGGTCATCCTGGTCAAGCGCTTCCCGAAGGGCGAGAGCCAGACCGCGATGCTGGTCTGGTTCTGCGTCACCTCGATCCTGACCAGCGCCGGCCCGGCGGTTCACGTCTGGCAGGATCCGACGGCGGTGCAGTGGCTGCTGCTGGTCGGCGTCGGGGTGGTCGGCGTCGCCGCCCAGGCGATGATCGTCAACGCCTACCGCACCGGTGAGGCCTCCTTCGTCGCCTCCTTCGACTACTCGCGGCTGCTCGGCGCCGCCGTCCTGGGCTTCGCCTTCTTCGCCGAGGTCCCGGACCTCTATACCCTGCTGGGCGCGGCGATCATCGTCGGCTCGTCGCTCTACATCGCGCACCGCGAGGCGCAGCTCGGCAAGCAGGCGCCGCCGGCGACGGTCGTCGGGCGCGGCTAGGGGGGAGGTCCCGATGTCGATCCCGGTCCTGCACGGCGCGCCCTACAGCGTCTACGTCCGCATCGCCCGGCTCGCCTTCGAGGAGAAGGGCGTCGCCTACGAGCTCAGGCCCGTCGACATCTTCGCCGCCGGGGGGCCGCCGCCCGGCTACGAGCGGCTGCAGCCTTTCGGCCGGATCCCGGCCCTGGAGCACGGCGATTTCCGGCTCTACGAGACCGACGCGATCGTGCGCTACCTGGACGAGGCCTTCCCGGGCCCGGCGCTCAGCCCCGAGGCGCCGCGCGAGCGGGCGCGCATGACCCAGGTCATGCGGATCCTCGACAACTACGGCTATCCGAGCCTGGTCTGGGGCGTCTTCGTGCGCGAGGCCGGCTCCGAGGCCGACCGCGATCCGGTCCGGCTGGCGGCGGCGATCGAGCCCGCCAGGCGCTGTCTCGCAGTGCTGGAGGAACTGCTCGCCGGCCCCTTCTTCCTCGGCGAGCGGCTCAGCCTCGCCGACCTCCATGCCGCGCCGATGCTGACCTATCTGGCCCTGGCGCCGACCGGCCGGCGCCTGCTGGAGGCGCGGCCGGGGCTCTCGGCCTGGCTGACCCGCATGGCCGGGCGCCCGAGCCTGGCTGCGACGCGCTTTCCGGCGGAGGGCTGAGCCGGGGCGTCCCGTCCGCCCGCGAATCGCCCTACCCTGGCCGGCCTCACAGGCGGCTGGACCAGGCAGGCGGACGGACGGCGATGGACGAGACGAGCATTCCGGCTGTCGCGCCGGCTTCCTACCCGCCGCGGCCGGGCAACCGGCTGCAGCCCCTGGTCGACGGCATCCCCGCCTTCCGCCGCATCGCCGCAGCGGTCGAGGCCGCGCGGCACAGCGTCTGGCTGCTCGCGACCTTCGCGGCGGCGGACTTCCCGATGCCGGACGGCCGCGGCTCCCTGCTCGACCTGCTCGACCGGGCCGCGGCGCGCGGCCTCGACGTGCGGGCGATCTTCTGGCGACCCGATCCGGAGAGCAGCGGCTGGGGCCAGACCTTCGCCGGCACGCCGGCCGACCGGGCGTTGCTGGCGGAGCGCGGCTCGGCCTTCGCGATCCGCTGGGACCGGGCGCCGGCCGGCTTCTGGCAGCACCAGAAGTGCTGGCTCGTCGACGCTGGCCGGACCGGCGAGACCGTCTTCCTCGGCGGCATGAACCCGACGCCCTGGGTGCTGGCCACCCCCGGCCACCCCGAGCCGGGCGGTCGCCACGACCTCGCCCTCGAGCTGGCGGGCCCCGCGGCGAGCGACCTGCAGCACAACTTCGTCCAGCGCTGGAACGAGGCCAGCGAGCGGGCGGCCGCGGACGGCCTGTGGGGCGAGGGCGCCGAGACCGACCTGCCGTTCCCGACACGGCTCTCGGTGCCGGCGGGCGGCAGCCTGGTGCAGATCCAGCGCATGCTGCCGGCCGGCTGGTACGGCGACGCGCCGCCGGCGCCGGGCACCGGGGCCTTCGGGGTCGCCGAGGGCGAACGGACGATCCTGAGGCAGTAACGCCGGGCGATCGAGGGCGCCCGGCGCACGATCTACCTGGAGAACCAGGCGGTTCCGGTGCCGGCGGTCGCCGGCTGGCTGGAGGCGGCGCTGGCCCGCTGCGTGGAGGTCGTGCTGCTGGTGCCGGCGGAGCCCGAAGGCGCGGTCGCACGCTGGCGGCGCGGCGACTCCGAGGAGGGGCGGGCGCTGTTCGCGGCCCTGGCGGCGCTCGGCCGTTTCCCGACCTTCACCCTGGCCGGCCTCGCGGCGCGCGACGCCGCCGGCCGCCGCCGGGCGGTCTACGTCCACGCCAAGGCCATGCTGGTCGACGACGCCTGGCTGACCCTCGGCTCCTGCAACCTCCACAGGCGCTCGCTGTCGGGGCACAGCGAGCTCAATGCCGCGGTCTGGGATCCGGCCGTGGCGCGCGGCCTCAGGGTCGCGCTCTTCGCCGAGCATCTCGGCCGCGACACCGCCGGGCTCGACGACCGCGCGGCGCTGCGGCTCTTCGCCGGGACGGCCCGGCGCAACCGGGACCGTCTGCGGGCCGGCGAGGCGGACTGGCCGGGCCTCGCCGTCGCCCTCGATCCGGATCGCTACGGCGAGACGCCCGTGTTCTAACCCTTCCGCCCGGCGCCGAGGCCGTCGAGGAAGATCGCGACCGCGGTCTCGGCACGGCTCCGCAGCTGCTCGGGCGTCGGCGGCGGGGCACACTGGGCGATGACTCTGAGCACCCACTGGCCCTGCAGCATCGAGAGGAACAGGTCGGCAGCCAGCTCCGGATCCTCGACCTGCAGCTTGCCGGCGCGGGTCGCGCTCTCCAGATAGCGGGCGACCCGGCCGCTGAGTTCGCGCGGGCCGTGGCGCAGGAAGGTCTCGATCATGTGCGGGAAGCGGCCGCCCTCGGCGCAGAAGATGCCCATGGTGCGGATCGACTCGGGCGCGAAGACCTTCTCCAGGAAGGCGGCGGCCAGGGCCAGGAGCACGGCGCGCGGATCGTTGCGCTCGTCGAGCACCAGCTGCATCGACTCGCTGAAGGCGCTGCAGCGCTCGGCGACGGCGGCCTCGAGCAGGCCGTCCTTGCCGCCGAAGGCCTCGTAGAGCGTCGCCCGCGAGCCGCCGGACAGCGAGATGATGTCGTTGAGGGTGGCGGCCTCGCAGCCCTTGTCCTGCATGACCTGCCAGGCGGCCTCGATCATGGCGCGCCGGCGCGCCTCGCCGCGCGACTGGATCTTGCGGGCTGCGGTCGTCGTGTCGTCGGTCATGGCCGAATCGCCGTCTCGGTCATTTTCTCGAGCGAAGCCTCTTGCACTGCAGCAGAAAAGAGATACTGTATCGTACAGTACAGTTTCTCGCCGGCTATCGCAACAGACTTTGTCCCCAGGGGAAAAAGTCTGTTTTTTTGGTGAAGGATCCGTGCCTTGTCGAGTTCAGCGACCCTCCATTCTACCGCTTTCCGGCTGCCGCTGGCCGCCCTGCTGACCGCTGCCGCGCTGCTGCTGGCCGCCTGCAACCAGGAGGATTCGGCCAGCGCCCAGCCCGCGGCGCCGCAGCCGCCGCAGGTCGGCGTGCGCACGCTGCACGCGCGGACCGTCCAGCTCAGCACCGAGCTGCCGGGCCGCACCGTCGCCTACCGCAGGGCCGAGGTCCGCCCGCAGGTCGACGGCATCATCCAGAAGCGGCTGTTCGAGGAGGGCGCGACGGTCGAGGCCGGCCAGCCGCTCTACCAGATCGACCCGGCGACCTACCAGGCCGAGGTCAAGTCGGCCGAGGCCGCGCTGGAACGGGCCCGGGCGACGCTGGCGGCGACGACAACCAAGCTCAAGCGCTACCGCGACCTGATCAGCCGCAAGGCGGTCAGCCAGCAGGACTACGACGATCTCGCCGCCACCCAGGCCGAGGAGAAGGCGGACGTCGCGTCCGACGAGGCCGCCCTCGAGAAGGCCCGGATCAACCTGGAATACACCGTCGTCTCGGCGCCGATCGCCGGCCGCATCGGCCGCTCCTCGATCACCGAGGGCGCGCTGGTCACGGCCAACCAGGCCAGCGCGCTGGCGACCATCACCCAGCTCGACCCGATCTACGTCGATCTCACCGAATCGAGCGACGACCTGCTGCGCACGCGGCGCGCCATCGCCCGGGGCGAGATCACGGTGACCGCCAAGGGCGACCTGCCGGTCCGGCTCAAGGTCGACGGCGTCGGCGAGTACCCCGAAGAGGGGCGGGTGCAGTTCTCCGAGGTCGTGGTCGACGAGACGACCGGCACGGTCAGCCTGCGTGCCGTCTTTCCGAACCCGAAGCAGGAGCTGATGCCGGGCATGTTCGTGCGCGGGGTGGTCAGCCAGGGCGAGGTGAAGAACGCCTTTCTGGTCCCGCAGGCGGCGCTGCAGCGCGGCACCGACGGCGCGGCCTTCGTCTGGCGGATCGGCGAGGGCGACAAGGTCGAGCAGCGGCCGGTCACCGTGAGCCGCGCGGTCGGCCAGGACTGGCTGGTCACCGAGGGCCTCGCCGACGGCGACCGCATCGCCGTCGACGGCCTGCAGCGGATCCGTCCGGGCGGCCAGGTGACCCCGGTCGATCTCGACGCCAAGCAGGCGCCGGCCCAACCGAAGGCCGGCCAGGCGCCGGCCTCGAGCTGAGCCGCCCCGCCGTCTCCGCCTTTCCCTCAGCCCCAGGCTGCAGAGCGTCCAAGGATCCGCCGTCATGGCCCGTTTCTTCATCGACCGGCCCGTCTTCGCCTGGGTCATCGCGATCATCATGATGCTGGCCGGCGGCCTGTCGATCACCCAGCTGCCGATCGAGCAGTATCCCGAGATCGCGCCGCCCTCGGTGCGCATCTCCGCGAGCTACCCCGGCGCCTCGGCCGAGACGCTCGAGAACACCGTGACCCAGGTGATCGAGCAGCAGATGAACGGGCTCGACCACCTGCGCTACATGTCCTCGAACAGCGATTCGAGCGGCAACGCGCAGATCACCCTGACCTTCGATCCCGGCGTCGATCCCGACATCGCCCAGGTCCAGGTCCAGAACAAGCTGCAGCTGGCGACCCCGCTGCTGCCCGACGCGGTGCAGCAGCAGGGCATCAGCGTCACCAAGTCGAACGGCAGCTTCCTGATGGTGATGGGCTTCGTCTCCGACGACCCCGCGACGCCGCAGACCGACATCGCCGACTTCGTCGCCTCGACGATCCAGGACCCGATCAGCCGCGTGAACGGCGTCGGCAGCGTCACCCTGTTCGGCGCCCAGCACGCCATGCGCGTCTGGCTGGACCCGGACAAGCTGACCAGCTACGGCCTGACCATCGCGGACGTCTCCTCGGCGATCAAGGCCCAGAACGCCGAGGTCTCGGCCGGCCAGATCGGCGGCGCGCCCTCGGTGCCGGGCCAGCAGATCAACGCGACGATCATCGCCCAGACGCGTCTCAAGACGCCGGAGCAGTTCGCCAACATCCTGGTCCGGGTCAACACCGACGGCTCGCAGATCCGCCTCAAGGACATCGCCCGGGTCGAGATGGGCGCCGAGTCCTACAACACGGTGGCCCGCTACAACGGCCGTCCGGCGGCCGGCGTCGGCATCAACCTCGCGACCGGTGCCAACGCGCTCGACACCGCCAGTGCGGTGCGCCAGCGGATCGCCGAGCTGGAGCCCTTCTTCCCGGCCGGCTACCACGTCGTCTATCCCTACGACACGACGCCCTTCGTCAAGATCTCGATCGAGGAGGTGGTCTTCACCCTGCTCGAGGCGATCGGCCTGGTGTTCTGCGTGATGTTCCTGTTCCTGCAGAACATCCGCGCGACCCTGATCCCGACGATCGCCGTGCCGGTGATCCTGCTCGGCACCTTCGGCGTGCTCGCCGCCTTCGGCTACTCCATCAACACCCTGACGATGTTCGGCATGGTGCTGGCCATCGGCCTGCTGGTCGACGACGCCATCGTCGTGGTCGAGAACGTCGAGCGGGTGATGGCCGAGGAGGGCCTGTCGCCCAAGGAGGCGACGCGCAAGTCGATGGACCAGATCACCTCGGCCCTGGTCGGCATCGCCCTGGTGCTGGCCGCGGTCTTCGTGCCGATGGCCTTCTTCGGCGGCTCGACCGGCGCGATCTACCGGCAGTTCTCGATCACCATCGTCTCGGCGATGGCGCTGTCGGTCTTCACCGCCCTGGTGCTGACGCCGGCGCTCTGCGCCACCATGCTGCGCCCGGCCAAGCAGGCACATCACGAGAAGCGCGGCTTCTTCGGCCTGTTCAACCGCGGCTTCGACGCGCTCAACCGCTTCTACCGGGGCAGCGTCGGCCACGTCATCGGGCGGCGCTGGCGCTACATCCTGATCTACCTGGTCGTCGTCGGCCTGCTCGGCTTCCTGTTCCTGCGCCTGCCGACCTCGTTCCTGCCGAACGAGGACCAGGGCATCATGTTCGCCCAGATCACGACGCCGCCGAACGCCACCCAGGAGCGCACGATCGAGGTCCTGAAGAAGGTCGAGGACCACTTCCTCAACGCCGAGTCCAAGGACGTCAACGGCCTGTTCACCGTCGCCGGCTTCTCGTTCAGCGGCCGCGGCCAGAACGCCGGCATCGCCTTCATCAACCTCAAGGACTGGTCGCAGCGCACCGGCGCCGGCGACAGCGTCTTCGCCATCGCGGGCCGCGCCATGGCCGCCTTCTCGCAGATCCGCGAGGCGCAGATCTTCGCCTTCACGCCGCCCTCGATCATCGCGCTCGGCAACGCCACCGGCTTCGACTTCCAGCTGGTCGACCGCGGCGGCCGCGGCCACGCGGTGCTGATGCAGGCGCGCAACCAGCTGCTCGGCATGGCCGCGCAGAACCCGAACCTGGTCGCTGTCCGGCCGAACGGCCTCGAGGACACGCCGCAGTTCCGCATCGAGGTCGACCAGGAGAAGGCGAGCGCGCTCGGCCTCGCGATCTCCGACGTCAACTCGGCGGTCTCGACGGCCTGGGGCTCGTCCTACGTCGACGACTTCATCGACAACGGCCGGGTCAAGAAGGTCTACCTGCAGGCCGACGCGCCCTACCGCATGCTGCCCGGCGACCTCGACCGCTGGTATCTGCGCAACAGCGCGGGCGAGATGGTGCCCTTCTCGGCCTTCGCGACCTCGCACTGGACCTATGGCTCGCCGCGCCTGGAGCGCTACAACGGCAACTCCTCGGTCGAGATCCTCGGCCAGCCGGCGCCCGGCGTGTCCTCGGGCGAGGCGATGGCGGCGATGGAGCAGCTGGCTTCCAAGCTGCCCCCGGGCATCGGCTACGAGTGGACCGGTCTGTCCTACGAGGAGCGGCTGTCCGGCGACCAGGCGCCGATGCTCTACGCCCTGTCGCTGCTGGTCGTGTTCCTCTGCCTCGCCGCGCTCTACGAGAGCTGGTCGATCCCGATCTCGGTCATGCTGGTCGTGCCGCTCGGCGTGCTCGGCGCGGTCGTCGCGGCGATCTGGCGCGACCTGCCGAACGACGTCTACTTCCAGGTCGGCCTGCTGACCACGATCGGCCTGTCGGCCAAGAACGCCATCCTGATCGTCGAGTTCGCGCGCGAGCTCTACGACCAGGGCATGGACCTGCTCGACGCGACCATCGAGGCGGCGCGCCAGCGCCTGCGGCCGATCGTCATGACCTCCATGGCCTTCTCGCTGGGCGTGCTGCCGCTGGCGATCAGCACCGGCGCGGGCGCCGCGAGCCGGATCGCGATCGGCACCGGCGTGCTCGGCGGCATGATCTCGGCGACCCTGCTGGCCGTGTTCTTCGTGCCGCTGTTCTTCGTGCTGATCGTCCGCAACTTCTCGCGCAAGCGCCGCGGCGAGGAGACGGACGCGGCTGGCGCAGCCGGCGATCCGGCGACCTCGTGACGCGCCGCTCCGCCCTGACGGAAGCCCCGACGGAAAGACCGATGATGACGAAGCGAACCCTCGCCGCCTGCACCGCGCTGAGCCTGCTGCTCGGCGGCTGCTCCCTGATCCCCGACCTCGAGATGCCCGACCTGCCGGTGCAGGGGCTCTGGCCGAGCGGCCCGGCCTACGAGAAGGCCTCGGCCAACCAGCCCGCCGCGCCGGACCAGGAGACCCTGGCCGATCTCGGCTGGCGCGAGTTCTTCCGCGATGCCCAGATGCAGTCGCTGATCGCCAGGGCGCTGGCCAACAACCGCGACCTCAGGGTCGCGGCGCTCAACGTCGAGAAGGCGCGCGCGACCTACCGGGTCAGCCGTGCCGACCTCTACCCGGAGATCGACGCCGGCGGCTCCGTGGCGCCGCAGCGCACGGCCAAGGACCTGAGCGGCACCGGCCAGGCGAAGACCTCGACCGAGTACCAGGCCAACCTGGGCATCAGCGCCTTCGAGCTCGACCTCTTCGGCCGCATCCGCAGCCTGAACGAGCAGGCCCTGGAGCAGTACTTCGAGACCGAGGAGGCCCGGCGCGCCACCCAGATCTCGCTGATCTCGGAGGTCGCCTCCGCCTACCTGACGCTGCTCGCCGACCGCCAGCTGCTGGCGCTCACCGAGGATACGCTGACGGCTCAGCAGCAGACCTATGAGCTGACCGTCAACCAGTTCAACCAGGGCCAGGCGACGCAGCTCGACGTCGCCCAGGCGCGCACCTCCGTGGACACGGCGCGCGCCAACAAGGCGCTCTACATCCGCAACGTCGCCCAGGACCGCAACGCCCTGCAGCTGCTGGTCGGCGAGCCGCTGGCCGACGACTTCGCGGGCAAGGCGCCGGCGATCCAGACCGGCGACTTCATGACCGACCTGCCGTCCGGCCTGCCCTCGGGCCTGCTGCTGCGCCGGCCGGACGTGCGCGAGGCCGAGCACGCGCTGCGCGCCGCCAACGCCAACATCGGCGCGGCGCGCGCCGCCTTCTGGCCGACGATCAGCCTGACCGCCAACGCCGGCTTCGCCAGCGGCCAGCTGACCGACCTGTTCGCCGGCGGCTCGGGCGCCTGGCTGTTCAATCCCTCGATCAGCCTGCCGATCTTCGACGCGGGCCGCAACGAGGCCAACCTGGAGAGCGCCAAGGTCGACGAGAAGATCGCGGTCGCGCAGTACGAGAAGGCGATCCAGACCGCCTTCCGCGAGGTGGCCGACGCGCTGGCCGCGCGCGGCACCTTCGACGACCAGATCGCCGCCCAGCAGAGCCTGGTCGACGCCACCCAGCAGTCCTACGATCTCTCGGTGCTGCGCTTCCAGCAGGGCCTGGACAGCTATCTGACGACGCTGGATTCCCAGCGCACGCTCTACAGCGCCCAGCAGACCCTGATCTCGCTGGAGGAGCAGCGCCTGGCCAACCTGGTGACGCTCTACCAGGTGCTCGGCGGCGGCGTCGGCGAGACCCGCAGCACGGTCGCGACCAGCCGCGCGATCCCGACGATCGACTGAGCGGAGACGGCGCGCCCCGGCGCGCCGCCTGCCAGCCTCGCCGAGCCGCACGACCGCTGCAGCCACGCCCGGGTGCGGCAGCCCGGCTGCGCCGGCGCGTCCCCTGCGTCTTGCATCGCGGTGGCGGGTCGCGGACAATCGGGGCGGGCGCAACCGGGGGGCGTGGGGGACGGATGAGGGGATTTCTGGCCGCGGCGATGCTCGTCGTGCTTTCGGCCTGCGCGCACCAGATACCGACCACGGCGTCGCCGGCGAGCGACTTCGCCAGTTCCCGCACCGACAAGATACCCGGGCACTGGCTGGCCACGATCCAGCCGGGCGGCTTGGCGAGTCCCGCCGAGTTCGTCGGCCATGCCTGCGGCGCCCACCGCTATTGGCTCGACGCGACGGCGGCCTACGCCGAGTCGCTGCGCGGCACCCTCAAGGCGGTCTTCCAGGAGGTCGAGTTCGCGCCCTACGAGCCGAGCGGGGTGCCGGCGGGCGCCAGCGGCGTGATCCGCGTCGAGGGCACGACGATGAAGCCCGAGATGCTCTACTTCGACGGCCTCTGGTCGGGACGCGTCGAGGGGCGGGCGCGCTTCGACGCCCGGGTCGCGGTCGACGGGCCCGGCGGGCGCCTGTTCGGTGGCCACGTCGAGGGCAAGGGCACCGGCAAGGCCGACGGCATCTGCCTGGCCGCGATGCCCGCCCTGTCGGCGGCGGTCTCGGCGGGCATGCACGACATGATGGAGGATCTCGGCGAGCGGCTGCTCGACGCGCCGAAGCTGCGCGCGGCCTCCTAGCCGGCCGGCCGCGCCGCGGTTCGATCACAGTTCGGGAACGAGGAAACCCAGGGGGGGCATGATGAGGGGAATCCTGGCTTTGGCGGTGCTGGCCGTGCTGTCGGCCTGCTCGCACGACGTCTATACGCCGGTCACGCCGGCGACCAACATCTACAGTTCCTATACCGACAAGATCCCGGGCCACTGGCTGGCGACGGTCGAGCCGCCGGCGACCGGCGGGACGATCAAGGTCACGGGCTACATCTGCTCGGCGCACGACTTCCCCCTGACCGCGGACACCGCCTACCTGGAGTCGGTCCGCAAGACGCTGCTCAACGTCTTCGAGGAGGTCGAGACCGTGCCGGCCGAGCCGCTCGACAAGGAGGCCGAGACGCTGCGCACCGCGGGCGCGCTGGGCCTGATCCGCGTCGAGCACGCGGCCATCGAGCCACGGGTCACCTTCGTTCCCGGCTTCTTCGTCGGCACCGCGCAGGCCGACGCCGACATGTCGGCGCGCGTCACCGTCGACGGGCCGGACGGCCGCCTCTACGGCAGCAAGGTCGACGGCCGCGGCTCGGCGACCAGCGACGGCGAATGCAATGCCGGGGCGCCGGCGCTCAGCCAGGCGATCTCCAAGGCCATGCTCGACATGATGGAGGATCTCGGCGAGCGGCTGTCCAACGCCGAGCAGCTGCGCAGCCTGCCCAAGACCCAGGCCTCCTCGGCGCCGACCTCCTAGAGCCCGAGCCGATCGCATCGAGGCGATAGGATCAGCGACCCGGTCTCTGGTCCAGATCATATAGTCGGAGCAGATTCAGACGACCTCATGGGATCGCAGCGCGATTCCATGAGGTCGCCATCCGCTCTAGACCATCGGCCCGACCGGCATCGCGACCCGGTCGGGGCCGTCGCCGAGCAGGCGGTAGAGCGCCATGCCGAGCAGGGCGTCGATGGCCGCGCCGCCGCGGCTCATCGGCAGCAGCAGCACGTCGTAGCGGACGTAGTCGCGGTCCTGCCAGACCAGGGTCTGGCGGCGCAGGCAGAGCTCGCCGGCGAGCGCCCGCTCGTAGTGCTCCCAGACCATCGGGTGCTCGCTCCGCGCGATCAGGGACGAGAGGCTGCGGCCGGTGATCTCGCCCTCGATCTGGGGGATCGCCGTGCCGACCAGCCGGAAGGCGATGTCGAAGGGCGCGCCCTCCAGCCGATCCATCAGGAAGAGGTTGGGCAGCAGCGGCGCCAGCTCCTCGGGGTGGAGACGGGTGCGGTCCAGGACGCCGCCGGGGCCGACCCGCTCTCGCCAGTAGCCGAGCAGCGTCCGCATCGGCTCATAGAAGGCGTCCCGGAGAACCGCGGCGAGGTTGGCCGGCCGGCAGATCAGCACCTGCTCGCCGACGTTCCGCTGCCGCGCCTGCATCGCTGACCCTCGCCTGCCGGAGTTGCCGGGCCGCCCTGAGACGATCGCCGATCCTGACCGATCGGCCGGCCCGCCGCCAGAGGCGGCATTGTCCGACCGTGCTCAATTGACTTTACGATCGTAAAGTGATTTATCACGGATCGGATCAACGGCCAGCACCCATGTCGACCTCCCGCAGCTACCAGAGTCCGCTTCGCGAGGCGCAGGCCGCCCTGACGGCCGAGCGCATCCTCATGACGGCGAAGGACTACCTGGAGCGGCACGACATCGAGAGCCTGACGCTGCGCCGCGTCGCCCGCCTGTCGGACGTCTCGGCGCCGACCGTCTATGCGCACTTCCCGACCATGGACGACCTGGTCGGCGCCTTCTTCCACTGGCTGAAGCCGCGGCTCGCCCTCGACCGGCCCTTGCCGCCGCTCGATCGGCTGCACGAGGTGCCGGCGCTGCTGTTCCCGCGCTACGAGGCCCACGGCGCGCTGCTGCGCAACCTGATGAACAAGCCGTCCTGGGACCGCCAGCGGCTCAAGGACCGCGGTTCGCGCCACGGCGGCTGGATCGAGACGATCGGCGCCGAGCTGCCGGGCCTGACGCCCGAACAGCTGCGTCGGGCCGCGCTGTCGATCGCCTCCTACTGGGGGCCGACCCACTGGCGCTGGCTCAGGGACACCTGCGGCTACGGGCCGGAGGAGGCCCGGCGCGTTGCCGCCTGGGGCATCCAGGCGCTGGTCGGGGCCGTCCGGCGCGACCCCTCCGGCCTCGACTTCCCCGCCGAACCCACCCTGTCACACCAGCCAGAGGAGCGACCGTGATCCACCATTTCTCCCTGCCGGCGCGCGACCCGCGCCGGGTCGCCGAGGTGCTCGCCGAGCTGATCGGCGGCCGTGCCTACCGCTTCACGGGCCCGCTGCCCGGCGCCTTCATGGCGGTCAGCGGCGACGCGCACGGCACGATGATCGAGGTCTATCCCGAGACCGCGGTGCTGGCGCCCGGCGAGGCCGACCAGCCGGTCGTCTTCCGGACCGTTCCGACCGAGGCCGAGGGGGCGCCGCGGCTCGGCGCCTTCCACGTCCTGCTGTCGGTGCCGCTCGACCGGGCGGCGATCGAGCGCATCGGCGCCGCCGCGGGCTGGCGCACGCGGCTGTTCGGACGGGGCGCGCCGGGGCAGCCGCCGGTGTTCAGCGTCATCGAGGTCTGGGTCGAGAACCGCATCATGCTCGAGGTCGCGCCCGCCGACATGATCGCGACCTACGAGAGCTTCATGCAGCCGGCGCGCCTCGATGCCCTCGGCCTGGGCGCGGCCCCGGCCGAGGCGGCGCGCTAGCCGCAGGGCGGGGACGGGACATGAGCCAGAGGCAGGAGCCGGCCGTCCTCGTCGTCGGCGCCGGTCCGACCGGGCTGACGCTGGCCGTCGCGCTGCGGCGCTACGGCGTGCCGCTGCGCATCGTCGACAAGGCCGAGCAGCCGACGACGCAGTCCAAGGCCCTGGCGATCTGGAGCGCCAGCATGGAAGGCCTTTCCGGCCTGGGCGTCATGCCCGAGCTGCTGGCCGCCGGCACGCGCCTCCACGCCCTGCGGGTCAGCCACGGCCGGCGCCCGCCGGCGACGCTGGCCGCCGGCGTCGGCATCGACAGCGCCTATCCCTTCCCCCTGCTGGTGCCCCAGGCCCGCACCGAGGCCGTGCTGATCGGCCGCCTGGCGGACCTCGGGGTCGCGGTCGAGCGTGGCGTCGAGCTGGTCGGCCTGGAGCGGGACGCGGACGCCGCCACCGGCTTCCTGCGCCACCCCGACGGCAGCGTCGAGGAGCTCAGGGTGCCCTATCTCGTCGGCTGCGACGGCGCCCGCAGCCGCGTTCGCCAGGCCCTCGACATCCCCTTCGAGGGCGTGACCGAGCCCGGCGTGATGGTGCTCGGCGACATCCGCCTGACGGGCGGCGACCTCGACCGGCATGGCATCTACCTGTCCTGGACGCGGGCCGGGCTGCTCGCGCTCTTCCCCTTCGGCGACGACCGCTGGCGGCTGTTCGCCCGCCGCGATCCGGACCGGGGCGAGGCGCCGCCGAGCCTCGAAGAGCTGCAGGCCTACGTCGACCGCCGGGGGCCGGCTGCGCTGCGCCTCGAGGATCCGACCTGGCTCGCCGCCTTCAAGGTCAACGAGCGGCTCGCCGCCCGCTATCGCCTCGGCCGCTGCTTGCTGGCCGGCGATGCCGCGCACATCCACAGCCCGGTCGGCGGGCAGGGCATGAACACCGGCATCCAGGACGCGATCAACCTCGGCTGGAAGCTCGGGCAGGTCCTGAGCGGCCTCGGCGACCCCGCGGTGCTGCTCGACAGCTACGAGGCCGAACGGCGGCCGACGGCGGCGCGGGTCGTCGCGAAGGCCGGTGGCCGGCACCGCATGCTGATGAAGAGCGGGTGGCCGGCGCTCCTTGCGAGGGATCTCGCCGCCAGGCTCGCCGGCCAGGTCCCGGCCGTCCAGCGGCGGATCCAGGTCGAGTTCTCGGCGACCGAGGTGGTCTACCGCGAGGGCCCGCTGGTCCGTCTGGGCGCGCCGCCGCGCAGGGCCGGCCACGGCGACGTCGGCGGGCGCGCGCTCGATACCGTCTTCGTCGATCCGGCGACCGGCGAGGAGCAGGGGCTCTGGGGCCGGCTCGGCCGGCCCTGCCACACGCTGCTGCTGTTCGAGGACGCGGGGCGCAGCGTCGTGCCCGCTGCCCTGCTGGAGCCGCTGGCCGGACGCCTGGCCGTGCTGCGCCTGGACGCCCGGTCGGACCCGCGGGGCCGGGCGCGCGCCCGCTACCGTCTCGACGGTCCCGGCTGGGTGCTGGTCCGCCCGGATCTGGTTGTCGCGGCCCGCGGCGGGCCGTCGGAGCTGGGTCGGCTGGAGGGCTATCTCGCGGCCGTGCTACAACCGTCGGACCCGGAGGCGGCCGGCCGGGCCGCCGCCTGACCGGGGGGGCCGCCCGCCCGCTGCCGCAGGTCCAGGAGATGGGGACAGACCGATGCATATCACCGTGAGGATGGCCGGAACGCTCGCCGCCCTGGCGGCGGCGCTGCTGCTGACGCCGGCGG
Source organism: Tistlia consotensis USBA 355 (assembly GCF_900177295.1). GTDB lineage: Bacteria > Pseudomonadota > Alphaproteobacteria > Kiloniellales > DSM-21159 > Tistlia > Tistlia consotensis. The sequence continues at coordinate 35,929 of NZ_FWZX01000013.1, read as the reverse complement.
CGGCGCGCGCCCAGGGCGCCGGCAGCAGCTTCGACTGGTCGGGCGCCTATGCCGGCGTCCATGCCGGCTGGCTGTGGGGCCAGGTCGACTACCATGAGCCGGACTTCGCCGGCTTCGCGATCAGCCCGGACCTGGACGGCTTCCAGGGCGGCCTGCTGGCCGGCTACAACCACCAGATCCGGCGCTTCGTGCTCGGCGCCGAGCTCGACGGCGGGCTCGGCACGGCGGACTTCGGCTCCGGCGAGTCGGGCGGCAACGGCTACTCGGCCTTCGATCTCGACTGGAACGCCCACGCCCGCGGCCGCGTCGGCTACGCCTTCGAGCGCACGCTGGTCTTCGTCGCCGGCGGCCTGGCGGTCGCCCGGCTGAAGATCGACGACACCGACCCCGGCTTCGGGGAGGACCGCTCGACCAGCGTCGGCTGGACCATCGGCGGCGGCGTCGAGCAGGCGATCACCGACAACCTGGTGCTGCGCCTGGAGTACCTCTACGACGACTACGGCCACGCCAGCTATACGATCGACTCGCCGGCGGGACCCTTCTTCCCCTCCTACCAGGCCGAGACCGACCTGACCGCCCACACCCTGCGCGCGGCCGTCGCCTGGCGGTTCTAGCGGCGCTCGTCGAGGGTGAAATTGGCGTCCCCGACAGGATTCGAACCTGTGACCTACGGATTAGGAATCCGTTGCTCTATCCTGCTGAGCTACGGGGACGCTGCAGGTGACGCAGATAGCAGAAAGCGGCGCGCCCCGCCAGCCGGCTGCGGCCGCCGCCGGATCGGCCCGTCGGTCGTCCGCGCCGATAGTTCTTGACGCACTGCACAATAACCCCTATCTCAGCGTCAGATTTGTTCGCGAAAGCGCGAGAGCGGCGCGCGCCGCCGGAGAGGGTCGGGAATTCCCGAAGCTTCATCCGGGCATGCCAAGGCAGCGGCACCGCATTCCCGAGTAGATCTGACGACCAACCGTCTTTCGGCCGCTTTCGCGCGCGGCCGTCGGATCAAAGGGCCGCCCGCCATCATCGCCCGAGAGGCACCGGCCGGCCGCCCCGAGGATCTCTTTACCCTTGAACACCTCCAAGTTTGCGGAGCTCGGCCTCGCCGGCTCCCCGCTCGCTGCCCTCGCCAAGCTGGGCTTCGAGACTCCGACCCCTATCCAGGCCAAGGCGATCCCGCTGGTCCTGGACGGCGGCGACCTGATCGGCATCGCCCAGACCGGCACCGGCAAGACCGGCGCCTTCGGCCTGCCGCTGATCCAGGCGCTGGCCGCCGGCCGGCCCGTCGGCAAGAAGCCGCGGGCGCTGATCCTGGCGCCGACGCGTGAGCTCGCCGTGCAGATCAACGACAGCCTGGCCGGCTTCGCCCAGGGTCTGCCGCTGCGCAGCGCCCTGATCATCGGCGGCGTCAGCCGCGGCGGGCAGGCGCAGCGCCTGCACCGCGGCGTCGATATCGTGATCGGCACCCCGGGCCGCATCGTCGACCTGATGCAGGGCGGCGAGCTGAAGCTCGACGCGGTGACGCACTTCGTCCTCGACGAGGCCGACCGGATGCTCGACCTCGGCTTCATCGGCGACATCCGCAAGATCGCGGCGCGCCTGCCGGCGCAGCGCCAGTCGCTGCTGTTCTCGGCGACCATGCCGAAGGCGGTCGAGAGCCTGGCCCACTCGCTGCTGCGCGAGCCGCGCCGCATCGAGGCGACGCCGGTCTCCAGCGCGCCGGTCAAGATCGAGCAGCAGGTCTACTTCGTGCCGATGGCCAAGAAGCGCGACCTGCTGAGCGACCTGCTCGGCGATCCGGCGATCGAGCGGGTCATCGTCTTCACCCGCACCAAGCACGGCGCCGACCGTGTCGTGAAGCACCTGGAGCAGCGCGGCATCGAGGCCGACGCGATCCACGGCAACAAGAGCCAGAACGCGCGCCAGCGCGCGCTCGGCCGCTTCCGCGACGGCCAGGCCCGGGTGCTGGTCGCCACCGACATCGCGGCGCGCGGCATCGACGTGCAGGGCATCACTCACGTCGTCAACTTCGACCTGCCGAACGAGCCCGAGAGCTATGTGCACCGGATCGGCCGCACGGCCCGCGCCGGCGCCACCGGCATCGCGCTGTCGTTCTGCGACGGCTCGGAGCGCGGCTATCTCAAGGACATCGAGAAGCTGACCGGCCAGCGGCTGGTTGTGGCCAACGACGTCGATCCGCGCGACCTGCCCCAGGAGGCCGCGCCGGCCCGCCGGGGCCAGGGCCAGGGTCAGGGGCGGGGCCAGCAGGGCCGGAACCAGGGCGGCGGCTCGAAGGTTGCCTTCCGGCAGGGCGCCGGCCAGTCCGACCAGGGCAAGCCGGACGGCAGCGGCAAGCGCCGTCCGCGCAACCGGCGCCGCCCGGGCGGCCCGGCGCGCCGCGCGGCCTAGCGTTCGGTTCCGGGATACGGCCCCCTGGCGGGCCGTATCCCGAACGCCGGATCACGCCGGGGGCGACGCGTCCCTGTGCCGCGTCGCGGTCGGGCACGAGAGTCCCACCACCAGAGATCGGAGGAATCCGCATGCCCAGTGGCACCGTCAAATGGTTCGACGCGACCAAGGGCTTCGGCTTCATCGAGCCGGATGCCGGCGGCAAGGACGTCTTCGTCCATGTCAGTGCGGTCGAGCAGGCCGGCCTGCGCAGCCTGAACGACGGCCAGAAGCTCGAGTACGAGCTGGAGACCGACGCCAGGCGCGGCCGCACCTCGGCCGCCAACCTCAAGCCGCTCTGAGCCGGCGACGGCGGGGCCGGACAGGCCCCGCCGTCGTCTGATGCGACCACCGGAAGCTTGTCCGCGGCCTCGGCCGGGGGCAAGCTTTCGTCGTCATGGGCGCCCGCAGCGACGACGAGACCGGCCTGTTTCCGCGCTACAGCGCCGGCGAGCGCGCCGCCGACCTGGTGGTCCATGTCCTCGGCGTGCTCGGCGCCCTGGCCGGCGGCCTGTGGCTGCTGCTCGGCCCGGGCCTGGAGCACGACCTCGGCACCTGGCTGACGCTGCTCGCCTACGCGCTGGGCCTGTCCGGCGGGCTCGGCGCCTCGGCGGCCTACAACCTGACGCCGCCGGGCCGGCGCAAGGAGCTGCTGCGCCGGCTCGACCATGCGATGATCTATTTCCTGATCGCCGCCAGCTACACGCCCTTCGCCTTCGAGCGCATCCCGGCGCCGCTCGGCCCCTGGCTCGGTGCCGGGGTCTGGGCCGCGGCACTGCTCGGCATCGCGCTCAAGCTCGGCTTCCCGCGCCGCTACGAGCGGCTCGGCCTGGCGCTCTACCTGGCGATCGGCTGGGCCGTGCTGCTGGCGATCGGCCCGCTCGTCGAGTCGGTGCGGCCGGTGACGGTCTGGCTGCTGCTGATCGGCGGCGGGCTCTACACCGCCGGCTCGCTGTTCCACAACCTGCGGCGCCTGCCGTTCCACAATCCGATCTGGCACGGCTTCGTGCTGGTCGCCGCGGTGCTGCACTTCCTCGCCGTCACCCTCGAGGTCGCGCTGGCGTGACGCCGCCGCCTGCCGCATCGGGCCGCCGGGCCCCGGCCGACGAGAAAGGCCCCGCCGCGGGCTGCGGCGGGGCCTGAATTCTCGGGGTGGCGGCCGGCCGGCCGCCGCCGCTCACTTCATCATCGAGAAGAGATTGCCGAGCGGCAGGTAGTAGTTGACCGTCGCGACCTCGACACCCGGGTTGTGGTCGCTCCAGGCGCCGCTGTTCGACAGGTGGGCGATGCCCAGCGTCAGGCGCGAGGTGTCGTCGAAGCGGTAGCCGAGCTCGGCCTTGGAGCGGAACTCCAGCGGATAGCCCAGGTCCTTGCCGTCGCCCTTGGCGTAGTAGCCCGGCGCGAAGCTGCCGGTCAGCACGACATGGTCGCCGAAGTAGACGTCGACCGCGACGCCGGCGCCGATCCAGAAGCTGCCGTCGCTGGTCCCGAAGGTCGCGACCATCGGCTTGAAGACGCCGAACAGGCCCTCGCTGTGCCGATACTCGGCGCCGAACGAGCCGGCGGGCTCGTCGCCCTTGACCACGTCGAAGTAGCCGCCGTTCAGCACCAGGAAGGACGAGGTGTCCTTCGAGAAGGAGATGTCCTGTGCCTGTGCCGTCGGGGCTGCCAGAGCGAGCAGCGAACCGGAAAGAGCGGCCAGCGCCGCCACCAGAAACTTCTTCACGTCGATTCCCCCTCAGGCGGTCCCCTGGACAAGATCAGCGGCAGTGTACTGATGTCGCCGCGCAGAGCAAGTCCTTGTGTACTCGGGCCTTTGCTTAAATTCCGTTAGTGTTGCCCGCCTGCGACGCCGGGCCGCGGCCGCCGGCAAGCTTCCCGGCCGGGGCGAACGACCGCGCGATCAGACACTCTTGAGGCGTTCCGTCGCGGCGACCAGCGCCCGCCGGATGCCCGGCTCCATCGCCGAGTGGCCGGCGTCGGGCACGATCTGGAAGCTCGCCTCCGGCCAGGCGTCGTGCAGGTCGGAGGCGGTCACCGGCGGGCAGACGCAATCGTAGCGGCCCTGCACGATGACCGCGGGAATCCGGCGGATCCGTCCGATGTTCTCGATCAGGGCGTTGGGCGGCAGGAAGATGCGGTTCTTGAAATAGTGCGCCTCGAGCCGCGCCAGGCCGAGCGCCATGCGGTCCTCGCCGAAGGCGGCGACGGTCTCGGGGCTCGGCAGCAGGGTCGAGCAGGCGCCCTCGTAGACGCTCCAGGCGCGTGCCGCGGGCAGGTGCACCTTGGGGTCCGGATCCATCAGCCGGCGGTGGTAGGCCTCCAGCAGGTCGCCGCGCTCGGCTTCCGGGATCTCGCCGGCGAAGGCCGCCCAGGCGTCGGGGAACATCTGGCGGATGCCGTAGAGGAACCACTCCAGCTCGCTGTCCCGGCACAGGAAGATGCCGCGCAGGATCAGGGCCGTGACCCGCTCGGGGTGGGCCTGGGCATAGGCCAGCGACAGGGTCGAGCCCCAGGAGCCGCCGAACACGTGCCAGCGCTCGATGCCGAGCCGCTCGCGCAGCCGCTCGATGTCGGCGATCAGCGCCTGGGTGGTGTTGCCCTCGGTCTCGCCGAGCGGCCTCGAGCGGCCGGCGCCGCGCTGGTCGTGGATGACGATGCGGTAGTGCGCCGGGTCGAAGAAGCGGCGATGGTCCGGGGCCGCGCCGGCACCCGGTCCGCCGTGCAGGAACAGCACCGGCGCACCGTCGGGCCGGCCGGACTGCTCCCAGTAGAGCTCGTGCGGCGGATCGACGGCCAGCCGGCCCGTCTCGTAGGGCTCGATCGGCGGGAAGAGGTCGCGGGCGGCCATCGGTCCTCCGTGGCGGGACTGGCGTGGCGGGGCAGGGCACGGCGGCAGCCGGCCCCCGGTCGGGCACGCCGCGGCGCTCTTATAGCCCGGCCGTCGCGGGCGGTCAGCCCCCAGGGCCGATGGGTGTGGCCGATGGGCGTGGCCGATGGGCGTCGCCGATGCCCGGGCCCGACACCCGCGGGCCGCTGGTGCAAGGACGGCGTCTGACCCTGTAGAGTGCCGCGATGTCGCCGCTTCGCCCCCTGACGCTGCTGCTGCTCGCGACGGCGGTCCCCGTCCCGGGGGCGCGGGCCGCCGCCGACGCCCTGCCGCCCGGCTTCGTCGCCGGCGAGACGGTGCGGCCGGTCGAGGCGCTCGACGGCGACACCCTGCGGCTCGCCGACGGCCGCGAGCTGCGCCTGGCGGTGATCGAGGCGCCGAAGCGGCCGCTCGACGTCGCCGCCGACCGGCCCTGGCCGATCGCCGATGCGGCCCGCTCGGCGCTGGCCGAGCTGGCCCTGGAGCGCGACTGGTCGCTGGTGCCGGCGGGCACGCCGCGCGACCGCTACGGCCGGCTGCTCGGCCATCTGGTCGACGCCGAGGGCACCTGGCTCAACGGCGAGCTGGTGGCGGCGGGCCTGGCGCGTGCGGTCAGCCGGGCCGACCTGAGGCTCGGCGCCCGCCGCCTGCTGGAAATCGAGCGGCTGGCACGCGCCCGGCGGCTCGGGCTCTGGAGCCTCCAGGCCTACCGGGTGCTGCCCGCCGAGGAGGCGCGCTTCGGGCTCAACCGCTTCGCCCTGGTCGAGGGCCGGGTGCTGGCCGTGGCGACCGTGCGCGGGCGGACCTATCTGAACTTCGGAGAGGACTGGCGGACCGACTTCACGGTGAGCCTGGAGCCGGCGGCCCGGCGCCTGTTCGAGCGGGAGGGTGTCGATCTTGAGAACTATCAGGGCCTGCGGCTCCGGGTGCGCGGCTGGCTCCAGCCGGTCAACGGCCCGATGATCGAGGTCACCCACCCGGAGCAGCTCGAGGTGCTGGAATGAGCGTTGTTCCCGTGCCGGAACGACGCTTCCTCCGGCGCATCCGCCTGTCGATCGCCAGCGTCCTGACCCTCGGCCTGGGCAGCCTGATGCTGGCGGCGCTGGCCGCCGTGGCCCTGGTCACCCTGGGCGCCTCGGAGCGCAACACCACCGACCTGCTGCGCAAGTTCTCCGAGGTCACGATCGGCTCGATCAACCTGCAGGTCGAGCGCTATCTCAGCAACGCGCGGCGTCAGGCGACCTTCGTCGCCGACGCCATCGCCTCCGGCCGCGTTCCGCTCGCCGGCGGCGACAGCCTGACCGAGCTGGTCGAGGGGTCGATGGGCGGCGTGCCCCAGGTGCGCGGCATGGCCGTGTTCACGGCGGACGGGCAGGAGCTGCGGATCGGCCGCTTCGGCAGCGACGTGCGGGTGGAGCGCGGCGACTGGCGCAGCGATCCGGTCGTGCGGTCCTTCATGCAGCGGATGCGGGACGGCGAGGGACAGGACCAGCGCACGGTCGTCTGGGTGCCGGAGTTCGGGGAGGCGACGGTCGCGGTCGATGCGCCGATCCGGAAGGACGGCGAATTTCTGGGCGCGGTCTCCTCGGTGGTCGGCCTGACCGACCTCTCGGCCTTCCTGCACGAGCTCTCGCACGAATACGACGGCACGGCCTTCATCCTCTACGGCCGCGACCAGGTGCTCGCCCATCCGACGCTCTCCGGCGGCATGCGCGGGACCAGCCTGCAGCACCCCCTGCCGACCCTCACCGAGATCCAGGACCCGGTGCTCGGCCACATCTGGGATGACCCCGACGACACGCTGAACGACCTGCTCGCCGGCACCGACCTGTCGGGCCATACCGTCGAGGTCAAGGGCGAGCTGATGGTCTACGTCTACCGCCAGGTCGAGGGCCTGAGCGTGAAGCCCTGGCTGATCGGCGCCTACTTCAAGGGCGACGCCGTCGCGGCCCCGGTGAAGCGGCTGATCGGCTCGGCCATGGTGGCCGGCGGGATCGTGCTGCTCTCGCTGATCCTCGCCGTGCTGATCGGCCGTGCCATCGCCCGGCCGATCAAGGGCCTGGCCGCCTCGGCGACGGCGATCGAGGGTCTCCAGTTCGACCGTGTGCCGGCGCCGCCGAGCAGCTTCTTCCGCGAGCTCGACGTCGCCGGCCAGAGCTTCGAGGCGATGCTGGCGGGCCTCCGGCTGTTCGAGACCTACGTGCCGAAGCGCCTGGTCGAGCGGCTGATGACCCGCGGCGTCGCCGCGACGCACAGCGAGACCCGTGAGGTCACGGTGCTGTTCACCGACATCGTCGGCTTCACCGGCCTGGCCGAGAACCTGCCCGCGGACAGCGCCGCGGCCTTCCTGAACGGCCATTTCGGGCTGCTCGGCAGCTGCATCGAGGCCGAGGACGGCACCATCGACAAGTACATCGGCGACTCGGTCATGGCCTTCTGGGGGGCGCCGCTCGACCAGCCCGACCACGCCGCGCGGGCCTGCAGGGCGGCGCTGGCGATCGCCGGGGCGATCACCGCCGACAATGCCCGGCGCGGCTCGGCCGGCGAGCCGCCGGTGCAGCTGCGCATCGGCGTGCACAGCGGCCCGGCGATCGTCGGCAACATCGGGGCCCGCGGCCGGGTCAACTACACGCTGGTCGGCGACACGGTGAACACGGCCCAGCGGCTCGAGGGCCTGGGCCGCGAGTTTCCCTCGGCCGACGACGTGCAGGTGCTGATCAGCGGCGACACCCGCACCTTGCTCCCCGAGGGCTTCGTCAGCGAACCGCTGGGCCGGGTGCAGCTGCGCGGGCGCAGCGGCGACACGCTGGTGTTCCGGCTCCGCGCCGGGCCGCCGGCGCTGCCGCTCAGTCCTCCATCAGCAGGTCGGACGGCAGGGTCGAGTTCTCCATGATCGCCTTGCGCAGCTTGCCGAGCGCGCGATGCTCGAGCTGGCGCACCCGCTCCTTGCTGACGCCGAGCCGCTGGCCGAGCTCCTCGAGGGTCGCGCCCTCGTCGGTCAGGCGGCGGGCCTCGATGATCGTCCGTTCGCGCCGGTCGAGACGGCCCAGCGCCGCGCTCAGCCAGCGGCTGCGGACCGCGCCGTCGTGGCTGACGACGATGTGCTCCTCGGGCGAGGGACGCTCGTCGGACAGGAAGTCCTGCCATTCGTCGTCGCCTTCCTCGCCGATCCCGGCGTTGAGCGACTGGTCGCTGGCCGAGAGCCGCGACTCCATGGCCTCGACCTCGGCGACGTCGACCTTCAGCGCCGCGGCGATCTTGGCGCGGCCGGCCTGGCTCAGGCGCTCGCCGCTGGCCTCCTCGATCTGCGCGCGCAGGCGGCGCAGGTTGAAGAACAGCGACTTCTGCGCCGCGGTCGTGCCGGTGCGCACAATCGACCAGTTGCGCAGGATGAAGTCCTGGATCGCCGAGCGGATCCACCAGGTCGCGTAGGTCGAGAAGCGGATGTCGCGCTCCGGCTCGAAGCGCGCGGCCGCCTGCATCAGGCCGACCGAGCCCTCCTGGACCAGGTCGCTCATCGGCAGGCCGTAGTGGCGGAACTTGGCGGCGACGGCGACCACGAGGCGCATGTAGCTGCGGGTCAGCTGGTGCAGCGCGCGCTCGTCGCCCTGCTCGCGCCACGCCCGGGCCAGCGCGAACTCGCGCTCGCGGGACAGCAGCGGCTCGGCCATCGAGCGCCGGATGAAGCCGGCATTGGCGCGCTGCGCCTCGGCTGTTTCGATCAGAGCCATGGGCACGCTCCTCGCTGAGGTTCCAAGACCTCTTACGGAGCACGGCACGGCTTGGTTCACCGGATGGGGCAGGGCCGGCGATCACTCTGTCGTGAACTGGCCCGGCCGATCACCGGGCCGGCCTCAGGCCTCCAGCGTCTCGAGCAGCTCGCCGCCGAGCGCCAGGCAGCCGGCGAGCAGCGGTCCGCCGAAGCCGCAGCCGCCGTCGAGGGTCACGGTGAAGGGGCTCTCGACCAGGCCGGGATGGCTGCGCTCGAAGCCGCGCACGATGCGGCGGTAGCCGCCGTAGGGCTGCGTCAGGCCGGCGAAGCCGGCACCGCCCCACCAGAAGGAATCGCGCTGCGCCTCGAGCGGCCGGCTGGGGTCGAGGCCGGCGTTGACGAACAGCAGGCCGCCGTCGTCGGTGAAGGCGGCCCGGCGCAGCGCGCCGAACACCTCGAAGTGGCCGCCGTGCGCCTGGATCGAGGCGCGCAGCTGCTGAGTCCAGCGGGTGATGCCGACGACGCCGGTCGCCGCCTGCCTGCGCGCCTCCTCGACCGAGCCGCCGTAGGCCTCGAGGGTCGCGCCGACGCCGTTGTCGAGCATCCAGTCGAGCACCGCCTTGGGGTCGGTGGCGAACTGCAGCTGCAGCAGCTTCTGCCACATCTCCTCCTGGCCGCCGCGCAGCAGCACGACATGGGCGGCCTCGGCCGGCTCGACGGCCATCACGGCCCGGCGGAACAGCAGCACCTCGTCGAGCGTCTCGGCGACCGCGGCGCCGTGGCCGAGCAGGTTGCCGAGGTAGACCAGGCGGTCGCCGGGCTGCAGCCGCGGCCACAGCAGGTCGTGCAGCCGGCGCAGGCGCTCGGCCTCGCCGTGCACCGAGGCGACGGCCCAGACCCGTCGGGCCTGCGGCAGGGTGGCGAAGATCGGGCGGTCGCTCATGCTGCGGCTGCTGGGGGTCCTGCGCGGCTCGGAACGGTCGGTCGAGGGGGGACCGGCGCGGCGCGGTCCCGGGACAACATGATCGGGAGCCCGGCGGTTCCGTACAAGCCTCCCGCGCGAAGATTGCCGGCCGGGCGCGGCGACGGCGTGGCGAACAAGCGGAAAACGCGAGGGCGCGGGCCACTTCCGCGGCCCGCGCCCTCGATCGCTTCTCGCCTCGTCCTGCGGCAGGCCGTCGCAGGCTGCCGCGGCCGGAGGCCGTCAGGCCGCCTTGAGCAGCTTCTCGAGCTTCTCGGCGGCCGCGGCCTCGTCGATCTTCTCGACGGCCGCGAGCTCGCGCGCCAGACGGTCGAGCGCCGCCTGGTACATCTGCCGCTCCGAATAGGACTGCTCCGGCTGGTCGTCGCCGCGGTGCAGGTCGCGCACGACCTCGGCGATCGACACCGGGTCGCCGGAGTTGATCTTGGCCTCGTACTCCTGGGCGCGGCGCGACCACATGGTCCGCTTGGCGCGGCTGCGGCCCTTCAGGGTGGTCAGGGCGGTGTCCATCATCTTGCGCGAAGACAGCCGGCGCAGCCCGGAGTTGTGGGCCTTCTCCACGGGGACGCGCAGCGTCATGCGGTCCTTCTCGAACTTGATGACAATCAGCTCGACGGTGACCTCGGCGATCTGCTGGGTTTCGATCCCGGTGATCTTGCCGACGCCGTGCGTGGGATAGACAACGTAATCACCTGTGGAGAACTCGAGCTTCTTCGACATGAGGGGTTCTGGACTCCGTTGCTCTATTCGGTCTGTCCGGGCGAGTGGACCGCCTGGACGCGGTGGCGTTCCACCGTCGTCTCCGGACGGCACAAAGACCGACGGAGCGCCTGTGGTGGCCACGGAGCACCCTGGTCGATCGTGCCGGCTCGGCGAGAACGGATGGCGACGCCCAATCCTGAAGACGACGCTCTGCCGGGTGCTTTCGCACCACAATTGAACATTACCAATATACTACATGATGCGGTGCAATACAACACGCAGGGCTCATGGGCGCCATGCGCCCCGCCCGGCCCGCCGCACCGCGGAGCGGGCCGGAGAGCGATGTCGCCGGCGCCGGCGTCAATCGGTCGCCGACGCCCGCCGGTGGGTCAGGAGCCCTGACCGGGATTCGCGCTAAAAAACTTGTCGTACTTGTTGTCGACGCCCTTGAACTCCTCGGCGTCGGCCGGCGGCGTTCCCTTGCGGTTGATGTTCGGCCAGCTCTCCGAATACTGCTTGTTCAGCTCCAGCCACTTGTCGGCCTCCGGATCGCTGTCGGGCAGGATCGCCTCAGGCGGACACTCGGGCTCGCAGACGCCGCAGTCGATGCACTCGTCGGGGTGGATGACGAGCATGTTCTCACCCTCGTAGAAGCAGTCCACCGGGCAGACTTCCACGCAGTCCATGTACTTGCACTTGATGCAGGCTTCCGTAACGATATACGTCATCGAGCGTTCTCCTGAGCGACCGGCGCGCCTTGACGGCGGCGGCGATCCTAATCCTCCAATCCGAGCCGGGAAAGCACGCGTTTGCGGGCCGAGCCACTATCGCGGTCGCTGACGTAGAGCAGCCCGGCGACGCGGCGCATCAGGCTGGCCTCGTGGTCGTGCAGCTTGCCGTCGGCATAGACGACTTCCCAGAGGTCCTCGATGAGGGCGATGCGACCCTCCTGGTCGAGGCCGTCCTTGAGCTGCCGCGCCATGCCGTAGAGCTCGACCTGATCGGCGGCCTGCGCCGCCGCCCGGTCGAGCAGGGCCTCGGCGTCGCCCTGTGACAGATCGAAGCGCCGGGCCAGCGACGCGGCGATCACGCGCCGCTCCTCGCCGTCGATCCGGCCATCCATGATCGCCGCCTCGGCGAGCAGCGCCGCGGCGGCGCGGTGCAGCCGGCTGCGCAGGCCGGTCGGCGCCTCGTCGGGGCGGGCGGTCAGGATGGCTTTCAGGCGTTCGAGCATCGCGTCCGGGTTATCAGGGCTGCGCCGAAACGGCAATGCCGCGCGCCGCCGAATCGCTCGGCCGGCGCCCTCGGCGGCAGCGGTCAGCCCTGCAGATGGGCATTCCCGGCCGAGCCCGCCAGACCGCCCGCTAGCTCGCCGGCCAGGGCGCGGCCGATCAGCGCCCGGCTCTCCGGGAGGCCGTAGAGAGCGAAGAACGAGCCGAGGCGGGGGCCCTGCTCCTGGCCGAGCAGGATCTCGTAGCAGGCCTTGAACCAGTCGCGCAGGCCGGGGAAGGCCTCGGCGTGGCGCTTGCCGACCTCGTAGACGGCGTTCTGGATCGTCTCGGGATCGGCGTGGACCGGCAGGGCCTCCAGCTCCTGCAGCAGCTCCTGCAGCGCCGCGGCCTCGGCCCCGGCCGGCCGGCGGTAGGCCTTGGTCGGCAGCACGAAGTCCCGGTAGTAGGCGATGGCGTAGCCGACCAGCTTGTCGAGCAGCGGGTCGCTCTCGGGCGTCGCCTCCGGCGCGTAGCGGCTGATGAAGCCCCAGAGCACGGCCTTGTCCTCGGCGTTCGCGGTGCCGACCAGGTTGAGCAGCAGCGAGAAGGAGATGTCGGTCTTCTCGCCGGGCTGCGACTCCGGCAGCGCGCTGTGGATGTGCCAGGCCGGGTTCTCGAGCCGGCGCGCCGGCTCCTCGGCCGGCAGCGCCGCCAGGTGCTTCAGGTAGTCGTCGACGGCGCGCGGGATGACGTCGAAGTAGAGCCGCTTGGCCGCCCGCGGCTTCTGGTACATGAACAGGGCCAGGCTCTCGGGCGGGCCGTAGCGCAGCCACTCGTCGACCGACAGGCCGTTGCCCTTGGACTTCGAGATCTTCTTGCCTTCCTCGTCGAGGAACAGCTCGTAGTTGAAGCCCTCCGGCGGCCGGCTGCCCAGGATCGAGCAGATCCGGCTCGCCAGCTTCACCGAATCGATCAGGTCCTTGCCGGACATCTCGTAGTCGACGCCGAGCGCGTGCCAGCGCATGCCCCAGTCGGGCTTCCACTGCAACTTGCAGTGACCGCCGGTCACCGGCAGCTCGGTCCGGGCGCCGTCCTCGTCCTCGAAGACGATCGTGCCGGCCGTGGCGTCGTGCTCCAGGATCGGCACCTGCAGGACCCGGCCGGTCCTCGGCGAGATCGGCAGGAAGGGGCTGTAGCTCTGCTGCCGCTCCTCGCGCAGGCTCGGCAGCATCACCTCCATGATCTCGTCGTAGTGGCCGAGCACGGCCAGCAGCGCCTGGTCGAAGCGGCCCGAGCGATACCAGTCGGTCGAGGACTGGAACTCGTACTCGAAGCCGAAGGAATCGAGGAAGCGCCGCAGCATGGCGTTGTTGTGGTGGCCGAAGGATTCGTACTGGCCGAAGGGATCCGGCACCTGGGTCAGCGGCTCGTGCAGGTGCCCGGCGACCAGCTCCTTGTTCGGGATGTTGTCCGGCACCTTGCGCAGGCCGTCCATGTCGTCGGAGAAGCAGAACAGCCGGGTCGGGATGTCGCTCATCCGCTGGAAGGCCTGGCGCACCATGGTCGTGCGCACGACCTCGCCGAAGGTGCCGATGTGCGGCAGGCCGGAGGGGCCGTAGCCGGTCTCGAACAGCACGTAGCCCTTGTCCGGCGTCCTGCCGCCGGTGCGCTCGATCAGCTTGCGCGCTTCCTCGAACGGCCAGGCCCGTGCCTCGAGCGCCAGATCGCGCTCGTCTCGACCCTCTGACATCTTCCGCTTCCTCGAATACCTGTCGACAGGCCGGCGAAGCTAGGCAGCCGGCCCCGCCCCGTCAACGCGCGAGGCGCGCCCGGCCGCGGCCGACACGCAGCTGTCATGCGATTCCGCTAGCCTCGGCCTCCGTCCGGCCCCGGGAGACAATCATGGCGACGTTCAAGGCCCACATGCTCGCCGCCGACACCGGCGGCGAAGGCGTCTACGCGTTCGACGCGCCGGACGGCCTGCTGCAGCAGACGCCGGCGCGGGTCGTGCGCCACTTCATGGAGCGGGTCGACCGCTCCCTGCTGCCCCACGAGCACGTCGACTACGAGCTCAACGCCGCCCTGAAGAACGCCGAGAAGGGCGTGGTCACGGCGATGGGCAGCCTGATCCTGGAGCGCCAGCCGCCGATCCCCTTCCTGCTGATGATCTCGGCGCACTGATCCGCGCCGGCCGGTCCGGCGCCGGCCCGGGTCCGGGCGCCGCCCTGGCCAGACTCGACAGGCTGCCTATACTGCGGCGCGATGAGCGCCAGCGACACGGTGGAGACCCACGGCCCGGCTCCGGCGGAGCCGGGCAACGGCCCGGCTGCCCTGGTCGCCGGCCGCGGCCAGGCGCTCTGGCTGAGCAGCGACGGCGAGGTCGAGCTGCTCGGTCCCCGCGAGGCCGCCGAGCGCGCCGCCGCCGAGCCGCCGCTGCTCTGCCACGCGCCGGCGACGGCCCGCCGGCTCGGCCTGGAGCGCCTCGCCGGCTACGACCTCCTGGAGCTCTTCGCCTTCGTGCGGCCCGCCGCCTTCTGCGCGCCGACGCCGCGCGGCCTCGCCCTGTCGCTCGGCCTCGCGCCGCCGCACAGCCTCGACGAACGGGCGTTGACCCTGGGCCTCGCCGCCGACCAGCTGCTGCGCGAGATGGCGGCGCGCGGCTTCGAGGACCCGGCGGCCCGCGGCATCGCCTTCACCATGACCCGCGGCGGCTGGCTCTGGGGACCGCCGCTGCTGCGTGCGCTCGGCACCGGCGCGACCGCTGCGGAGGCGGGCGAGGCGCCGCGCGCCGGCCAGGGCTACGCGGTCTGGGAGCGCATGGCCGAATGGAGCGAGCACGCGCCGCCGAGCCAGCCCTCGGCCCTGCCGGTCGAGCCGGCCGCGGCCCGGCGGCGGCTCGCCGAGCTGGTCGGCGAGGAGGCCGAGGTCCGGCCGCAGCAGGCCGACTACGCCGAGGCGATCGCCCGCGCCTTCGCGCCGCGCGAGCGCGAGGGGGCGCCCAACCTGGTGCTCGCCGAGGCCGGCACCGGCGTCGGCAAGACGCTCGGCTACATCGCGCCGGCCAGCCTCTGGGCCGAGCAGAACGAGGGCGCCGTCTGGCTGTCGACCTACACCCGCAACCTGCAGCGCCAGATCGACGACGAGCTGGCCCGGCTCTACCCGCAGCCCGCCGAGAAGCGGCGCCGGGTCGTCGTGCGCAAGGGCCGGGAGAACTACTTCTGCCTGCTGAACTACGCCGAGCAGGCGCGCTCGGTTGCGCTCAAGGGGGGCGAGACGGCGATCGGCCTCGGGCTGATGGCGCGCTGGGCCGGGGCGACGCGCGACGGCGACATGGTCGGCGGTGACTTCCCCGGCTGGCTCGCCGACCTGATCGGCCGCGGCCGCTCGCTGGGCCTGACCGACCGGCGCGGCGAGTGCGTCTTCTCAGCCTGCGAGTTCTATCGCAAGTGCTTCATCGAGAAGTCGGTGCGCCGCGCCCGCCAGGCCCGCATGGTCGTCGCCAACCATGCCCTGGTGCTGATCCAGGCGGCGCTCGGCGGCGACGAGGACGGTCAGGTCCCGGCCGAGATCGTGTTCGACGAGGGCCACCACCTGTTCGATGCCGCCGACGGCGCCTTCGCCGCCCACCTGAGCGGCCTCGAGGCCACGGAGCTCAGGCGCTGGCTGCTCGGCGCCGAGGGCCGGCGCAGCGCCTCGGCGAGCCGCCTGCGCGGCCTCAAGCGCCGGCTCGAGGACCTGGCCGCCGGCGACCCGGCGATCGAGGAGGCGCTCGACGAGGCCCTGCGCGCCGCGCGCGTGCTGCCCGGCGAGGGCTGGCACCAGCGCCTGGCGAACGGCAACGGCCAGGGGCCCACGGAGGCCTTCCTGGCGAGGGTCCGCCAGCAGGTGCTGGCGCGCGCCCGGCAGGCCGGCGAGGGCTATTCCCTGGAGTGCGAGACTGCGGCGCCGGTGGAGGGCCTGCTCGCGGCCGCCGCGGCCCTGGACGAGGCGCTGGAGCGCCTGGAGGCGCCGCTGGCGAGCCTGCGCAAGCGGCTGCTCGCCAAGCTCGACCAGGAGGCCGAGACCCTGGAGGGCGAGCTCCGGCGGCGCATCGACGGCGCGGCGCGCAGCCTGGAGAAGCGCGCGCTGCTGCCGGTCGGCGCCTGGCGCGGCATGCTGCGCAGCCTGGAGGAGGAGACGCCGCCGAGCTTCGTCGACTGGTTCGCCGTCGAGCGCATCGAGGGCCGCGAGATCGACGTCGGCTTCCGCCGCCACTGGCTCGACCCCAGCGAGCCGCTGGCACGCGCCGTGCTGTCGCGGGTCCAGGGCGCGGTCGTGACCTCGGCGACCCTGACCGACCGCAGCGAGAATCCCGAGGCCGACTGGCGCACCGCCGAGCAGCGCGCCGGCGTGCCCTACCTGGCGGCGCCGGCCCTGCGGGTGCGCGTCGACTCGCCCTTCGACTACCCGGCACTGACCCGGGTCTTCGTGGTCACCGACGTGCGCAAGGACGACATGGATCAGGTCGCCGCGGCCTTCCGCGAGCTGTTCCTCGCCGCCGGCGGCGGCGGGCTCGGCCTGTTCACCGCGATCTCGCGGCTCAAGGCGGTGCACGGCCGGATCGCCAAGCCGCTCGCCGAGCGCGGCCTCGACCTCTTCGCCCAGCATCTCGACGGGCTCGACGTCTCGACCCTGGTCGAGATCTTCCGGGCCGAGCCGGACTCCTGCCTGCTGGGCACCGACGCGGTGCGCGACGGCGTCGACGTGCCCGGCCGCGCGCTGCGCCTGATCGTCTTCGACCGCGTGCCCTGGCCGCGGCCGAGCCTGATCCACAAGGCGCGGCGCAGCGAGGCCGGCGGCCGCGGCTACGACGACCGCCTGACCCGCCTGAAGCTGCGCCAGGCCTTCGGCCGGCTGGTCCGGCGCGCCGACGACCGCGGCGTCTTCGTGCTGCTCGATCCGATGATGCCCTCGCGCCTGGCGACCGCCTTTCCCGAGGGCGTGCCCTTCGCCCGGGTCGGCCTGGCCGAGGCGATCGCCGCGACGGCGGCCTTCCTGGCACCGCAAGACGGGTAGGAGCGGGCGAGCCGGATGCACGCATCCGGAGAAGGCTTCAACGGTCTGTCAATCGTTGGCACACTAATGTGACTTCCGGCGCCATCGAGAGGGCGGCCGGCGGCGCGACCCCGAGGGAGCCGAGACCGCGGTCGCGCGTTTCATTCGAAGGCAAGCAGCTCCGGCGGAGCCGATGGCGATCGATCTCGAGACAGGGAGCTCCCGGCCGCGGCGGGTCTATCCGGGCAGGGCGGTGGCCGCGCGCGCCGCGGCGCTGCCGCGCCCGGAGGGTGCCGTGCTGTTCCGGTGCAGCGAGCCGCAAGAGACGCTGCTGCGCGTCTTCGACTACTGGCGGGCCAGGCGTGGCGGGCGGCGCTGGCCGCGGCGCGCCGACATCGATCCGGTCGACATTCCCGAGCTGCTGCCGGAGATCATCCTGCTCGACGTCGTCGGCGACCCGCCGCGCTTCCGCAAGCGCCTGGTCGGCTCGGCGATCGTGCAGAAGGAAGGCAGCGACACGACCGGCCGCTGGCTCGACGAGACCGTCAATCCGACGATCCGGGACGAGGTGCTGCGCCAGCACCGCGAGGCGACCGAGCAGCCGGAGGGCTGCTGCTACACCGTCGAGTTCGCCGGTGCCGACGGCAAGCTCTACAGCTACCAGCGGCTGCTGCTGCCGCTCTCGTCCGACGGCGAGCGGGTCGACATGCTGTTCGGCGGCGCCCGCTTCCTGCCGGCGATCAAGACCGATCCGCGCTTTCGATAGCCCGGAAGGGCACCGGTGCCCCTCGGCGCCGACCCGGCGCGGTCAGAGACCCGGCAGGCAGCTGTCGACCGGCAGGCTGCCGGAGACCGGGCTGCGCGCCTCCAGATGGACGACCGAGAGGCCGACCGGCTTGACCTGGTAGAGGTAGAAGTCGACGACGCAGCGGGGCGAGCGGTACTGCCAGACCTCGGCCGGCGGCTCGCGGCGCAGCTGGGCCGGCGGGCCGAAGGTCTTCAGCAGCTTGTTGTCGGTGATGCCGACCAGCTGCTCGGCGTCGTAGCGCTCGTGGGAAGCGGTCTGGCCGCGCCGCTGCGCCGAGGCGGCGCCGGCGTCGGCGATCGCGGAGGGCCCGCCCTGCGCACAGCCCGCGAGGGCCGCCAGCAGGACAGTCAGACCGATTGCGCGCGCCCCCCGCTTCATCGCACTCCCTGGTGGTCTCAGCTGGCCGCGGCTTCAGACTTGGCCGCGCCCGGCTCCTTCTCGGTCTCGCGCGACGAGGTCGCCACCGGCGTCGGGCCGCTCGGCTTGGCCGCCTGGGCCCGATCGAGCTCCTCGATCGTGCCGCGCACGCGGCCGCCGCGCTCGATCTCCATCTCGGCGTACTTCAGGGTGCCGTCGATCAGGCCGCTGCCGTGCAGGTTCAGCACCTCGCGCACGGTCAGCTCGCCCTCGAAGGTGCCGCTGATCTCGGCGCGGTCGACGATGGCCCGGCCCTTGAACAGGCCGCTCTCGGCGACGACCAGGTCCTGGGCGCCGGTCAGGTCGGCCTCGACCTGGCCCTCGACCACCAGCTTCTCGCAGGCGGTGATCTCGCCGGACAGGCGGATACCCTTGCCGACGGTCAGCTTCTTGCCTTCGGTCTCGTCGTTCTGCTTGCTGGCCATCGGACGGTTCTCCTGTGTCGGCCGTCGCAACGGCTCGCGGATCGGCGGGGTCGGCTGTCGCTCCAGGACGGCCGCCGCATCGGGCCGGCTGCTGCGCGCTGCGCCGGGCTCCCGCGTCACGGGCTCGGCAGAGCTGTCCATCCGTTCGTCCCCGGTACCGGTTTTGCGTCGTCCGAACATCGATTTATCATCCCTTCTCTGTTCGAATACTTCGAAAGCCGACCGCGCCGCCAGTCCTTTCCGACCTTCCGGCCGGGTTTTCGTGCCGTTTTCAGCCGCGTCGGCGCATCTTCTCGAATCGGTGCAGCATGAAGGCCGTAGCCACGATCGGTGTGATGATGTTGATCAGCGGCAGCGTCAACAATAAGGCAATCACTGCGCCGCTGAGAAAAACCGAGCCGCCGTTTCGCTTTCTCAGGGTCCGCGCCTGGCCCCCCTCGAGCCGGCGGGCGGCCACCAGCTCGAAATACTCGCGGCCGAAGAGGTAGCCGTTCAGGCCATAATACAGCAGAACGTTGGCCGGTGGGATAAAGAGCAGCAGCAAATAGAGCGGCAGCGCCAGCAGGTTGAGGCCGATGGTCACGGCCGCGAAGCGCAGGCCGTCGAGGATCTCCTCCATCAGCGGCGGCTCGCGCGCCGGCGGCAGGCCGGGAAAGTGGCGCGCCTCGACCGCCCGGCAGACGTCGTCGAGCAGGAACGACAGCACCGTCGCGACGAAGGCCGGGAACAGGAAGAAGCTGACCAGGATCAGGGCGCTCAGCCAGGCCAGGCCGAACAGCACCTCGACGACCGAGAGCAGCCAGCCGCCGACGCCCTGGGCCTGGATCCAGGCGACCAGGCCGTCGCCGACGTAGCTGAGGCCGAAGCCGGCCGCCACCCAGAGCGCGACGAAGGTCAGGAGCGAAAAGAACAGGGCCCGCCAGAGCACGCCGCGGGCGGCGGGATCCGACAGCTGGCCGAAGGCCTTGGCGAGATCGGCGATCATGCGGAATCCATAGCCCGCCGCTTGCTGCAACGCAAAAGATGAAATCTTAAGCCCGACCTGCTATAGGGCGCGCCGAATTCCGTCACAACGGAGGAAACTGCATGCAGCCGGGCAGCCTGGATGTCGTCGGCATCGGCAACGCGATCGTCGACGTCCTGACCCATGCCGACGAGGCCTTCCTCAGCGAGCAGTCGCTGGAGAAGGGCTCGATGACCCTGATCGACACCGCGCGCGCGGAAGCGCTCTACGCCGCCATGGGGCCGGCCGTCGAGAGCTCCGGCGGCTCGGCCGCCAACACCATGGCCGGCCTCGCCTCGCTGGGCGCCAGCGGCGGCTTCATCGGCAAGGTCCGGGACGACCAGCTGGGTGGCATCTTCCGGCACGACATCACGACCGGCGGCACGCTCTACCGGGTCGCGCCGGCGACCGAGGGCGCGCCGACGGCGCGCTGCCTGATCTTCGTGACCCCCGACGCCCAGCGCACCATGGCGACCTATCTCGGCACCTCGGTGACCTTCGGCCCGGACGACCTGGACCTGGAGCTGGTCGGCGCCGGCAAGGTGCTCTACCTCGAGGGCTATCTCTGGGACGCGCCGCCGGCCAAGCAGGCCTTCCTGAAGGCCGCCGAGACGGCGCGCGGCGCCGGCGCCAAGATCGCGCTCAGTCTGTCCGACGCCTTCTGCGTCGACCGCCACCGCGAGTCGTTCCGCGAGCTGGTCGACGGCCATGTCGACATCCTCTTCGCCAACGAGACCGAGATCCTGTCGCTCTACGAGGCGAAGGACTTCGATACGGCCGCCGCCGCGGTGCGCGGCCATTGCGAGATCGCGGCGCTGACGCGCAGCGAGAAGGGCTCGCTGATCCTGGCCGACGGCCAGGCCCACGAGGTCGCGGCCATGAGCCTCGGCCCGCTGGTCGACTCGACCGGCGCCGGCGACGCCTATGCCGCCGGATTCCTCTACGGCTACAGCAAGAATCTCGATCTCGCGGCCTGCGGGCGCTACGGCTCCCTGGCGGCGGGCGAGGTGATCACCCATATGGGACCGCGACCGGAGCGCTCGCTCGCCGAACTGGCGCGCGAGACGTTCGGCTGACGGATTTTCCGGCTCCCAACCGCCCTCTGTTCGAAGGAATGACCATGCGCAACGATCTGCGCAACCTGGCGATCATCGCTCACGTCGACCACGGCAAGACCACCCTGGTCGACCAGCTGCTCCGGCAGTCCGGCGCCCTGCGCGCCAACCAGCAGGTCGCCGAACGCGCCATGGATTCCAACGACCTGGAGCGCGAGCGCGGGATCACGATCCTGGCCAAGTGCACCTCGGTCGAGTGGAAGGGAGTCCGGCTCAACATCGTCGACACGCCCGGCCACGCCGACTTCGGCGGCGAGGTCGAGCGCATCCTCTCGATGGTCGACGGCGTGCTGCTGCTGGTCGACGCCGCCGAGGGGCCGATGCCGCAGACCAAGTTCGTCACCATGAAGGCACTGGCCCACGGCCTGAAGCCGATCGTGGTGATCAACAAGGCCGACAAGCCCGAGGCCCGGCCCTACGAGGTCCAGGACGAGGTCTTCGACCTGTTCAGCGTGCTCGACGCCAACGAGGCGCAGCTCGACTTCCCGACGCTCTTCGCCTCGGCCAAGCAGGGCTGGGCGGTCGCCGACCCGGACGCGCCGCGCGAGAACATGGACGCGCTGTTCGACATGATCGTCGAGCGGGTGCCGGCGCCGACGACCGAGGAGGGGCCGTTCCGCATGCTGGCGACGACCCTGGAGGCGGATCCCTTCCTCGGCCGCATCCTGACCGGCCGCATCCTCTCCGGCACCGCGCGCATCAACTCGACGGTCAAGTCGATGAACCGCCACGGCAAGGAGCTGGAGCGCGCGCGCCTGACCAAGCTGCTGGCCTTCCGCGGCCTCGAGCGGGTGCCGGTCGAGGAGGCCTCGGCCGGCGACATCGTCGCCATCGCCGGGCTCGCCCACACCACCGTCGCCGACACGATCTGCGACCTCTCGGTCGAGGCCGCGATCCCCTCGCAGCCGATCGACCCGCCGACGCTGGCGATGACCTTCTCGGTCAACGACTCGCCCTACGCCGGCCGCGAGGGCGACAAGGTGACCAGCCGGATGATCCGGGCCCGCCTGCTGCGCGAGGCCGAGGGCAACGTCGCGATCCGCATCGCCGAGACCGCCGACAAGGACGCCTTCGAGGTCGCCGGCCGCGGCGAGCTGCAGCTCGGCGTGCTGATCGAGAACATGCGCCGCGAGGGCTACGAGCTGTCGATCAGCCGGCCGCGCGTGCTGTTCAAGACCGAGAACGGCCAGCGCCTGGAGCCGATCGAGGAGGTCCAGGTCGACGTCGACGAGGAGTTCTCCGGCGTCGTCGTCGACAAGATGAGCCAGCGCAAGGCCGAGCTGCAGGAGATGCGGCCGTCGGGCGGCGGCAAGCTGCGGCTGGTGTTCCACGCCCCGGCGCGCGGCCTGATCGGCTACCACGGCGAGTTCCTGACCGACACCCGCGGCACCGGCATCATGCACCGGCTGTTCCACTCCTACGCGCCCTACAAGGGCCCGATCCCGGGACGGCGCAACGGCGTGCTGATCTCCAACGCGACCGGCGAGGCGGTGGCCTACGCCCTGTGGAACCTGGAGGACCGCGGCCTGATCTTCGTCGAGCCGGGCACCCCGGTCTACGAGGGCATGATCATCGGCGAGCACAGCCGCGGCAACGACCTCGAGGTCAACCCGCTGAAGGCCAAGCAGCTGACCAACATCCGCGCCGCCAACAAGGACGAGGCGGTGCGCCTGACGACGCCGCGCCGCTTCGCCCTGGAGCAGGCCCTGGCCTACATCGAGGAGGACGAGCTGGTCGAGGTCACGCCGGCCTCGATCCGCCTGCGCAAGCGGATGCTCGACCCGCACGAGCGCAAGAAGGAGATGCGCCGCCGGGACGCCGAGGCGGGCTGAGCCCGCCCCGGCCCGGCTGCCCGCGGGCCCGCGAGAAGAGGCCGGTTCACCGATCGCATCGGCACGATGCGATCGGATCGGGCTCTACCCCCAGAGCGCCGGCTCGGCCGGGAAGACCGTGCTGCCCTCGAACCGGAGCGGCGGCTCGCGGTCCTCGGCCAGCAGCAGCGGGCCGTCCAGGTCGACGACCTTGGCGCCCTGGGCCAGCAGGAGGGCCGGCGCCATGGCCAGCGAGGTCGCGACCATGCAGCCGACCATCAGCTCGAAGCCGAGCTCGGCGGCGCGCGCCTTGAGCTTCAGGCCCTCGGTCAGGCCGCCGGTCTTGTCGAGCTTCAGGTTGACGATGTCGTACTTGCCGACCAGGCCGTCGAGGGTCGAGGCGTCGTGGCAGGATTCGTCGGCACAGAGCGGCACCGGGCGCTCCAGGTCGTGCAGCACCGCATCCTCGCCGGCCGGGAAGGGCTGCTCGATCATCGCGACGCCGAGGTCCTTCAGGGCCGGCGCCAGCCGGTTGTAGTGCTCGACGGTCCAGCCTTCGTTGGCGTCGACCACGATGGTCGAGGCCAGCGCGTTGGCGCGCACCGCCCGCACCCGCTCCAGGTCCTCGGGGCCGGCCAGCTTGAGCTTGAGCAGCGGCCGCGTCGCGTTGGCGGCGGCCTGCCGGCCCATCTTCTCCGGCGTGTCGAGCGACAGGGTGTAGGCCGTGGTCACCGGCCCCGGCTCGGCGAGGCCCGCGAGCGCCCAGGCCGGCCGGCCGGCGCGCTTCGCCTCCAGGTCCCAGAAGGCGCAGTCGAGGGCGTTGCGCGCCGCCCCGGCCGGCAGCAGCGACTGCAGGCCCTGGCGGTCGAGCCGGCCCGCCTCGATCGCCGGCCGAAGGCCCTCGATCTGCTGCAGCACCGACTCGATCGTCTCGCCGTAGCGGGCGTAGGGCACGCACTCGCCGCGGCCCCGCTGCCCGCCGTCCGACAGCGTCGCGACGACGGGCTGGGCGTGGGTCTTGGTGCCGCGGGAGATCGTGAAGGCGGCGGCGAGCCGCCAGGACTCGGCTTCGGCGGTCAGCTGCACGACCTGCGATCCCCCGGGGCTCAGTCGAGGTTGTCGACGATGGCGCCGACGCCGTGGCGCACCGGATCGACGGCCGGCAGGTCGTACTCCTTGGAGACCGTCTCCAGGTAGGTCTCGGCGGCGTCCGGCTTCAGGCCCGAGGTGTTGATCGCGATGCCGACGAACCTGGCCTTCGGGTTGGTCAGCCGGGCCGCCTCCAGGTTGCGCTCCATGCAGAGGCCGAGCGGCGGCAGCTGGTAGTCGGGCAGGCCGCGCATGTGCTTGCGGGTCGGCTCGTGGCAGAGCACCAGGGCGTCCGGCTGCGCGCCGTGGATCAGGCCGATGGTGACGCCGGCGAAGGAGGCGTGAAACAGCGAGCCCTGGCCCTCGACCAGGTCCCAGTGGTCCGCGTCGTTGGCCGGGGTCAGCCACTCGACGGCGCCGGAGATGAAATCGGCGATCACCGCGTCGATCGAGACGCCGTCGCCGGCGATGAAGATGCCGGTCTGGCCGGTCGCCCGGAAGTCGGCCTTCATGCCGCGCTTGCGCATCTCGGCCTCGAGCGCCAGCGAGGTGTACATCTTGCCGACCGAGCAGTCGGTGCCGACGGTCAGCAGGCGCTTGCCCGGGCGCGTCTTGCCGTTGGCGACGTCGAAGTCGCGGGTCGGGTGGCGCACGTCGAAGAGCTGGCGGCCGTGCACCTTGGCGGCCTCGCGCAGCGCCGGCACGTCGACCAGCTTCTTGTGCAGGCCGGAGGCCAGGTCCATGCCGGAGGCCAGGGCCTCGGTCAGCACCGTGATCCAGGCCTCGGAGATCTTGCCGCCGCGGTTGGCGACGCCGACGATCACCGACTTGACGCCGGCGGCCTTGGCCTCGGCGATGGTCATGTCCTTCAGGCCCAGGTCGGCGTGGCAGTCGGGCAGGCGCAGCTGGCCGACGCACCAGTCGGGCCGCCAGTGGGCGACGCCGGCCGCGGTCTTGGCGGCGAGCTGGTCGGGGGCATCGCCGAGGAACATCAGGTAGGGGTGCTGGATCGCCATGGTCGCTCGCGCTCTCGAATGAAGGAGCCGCTTCATAGCAAGTGTGCGCGACTTGCGCCACGGGGCTGCCGGCATGCCGGTGCCGCGCCGCCGACGAGGGGACGGCAGGGTTGCGCCGCCCCCCGATTGTCGGCGCCGGCACGGCCGCTATAGTCGCCAGCCGCGATATCCGGAATCCATGGAGGGCCGCTGGCCATGAGCTTCACCACCCGCCCGGAACTGCGCGGCACCTTCGGCGCCGTCGGCTCGACCCACTGGCTGGCCTCGGCGGTCGCGATGTCGGTGCTGGAGCAGGGCGGCAACGCCTTCGACGCCGCGGTCGCCGGCGGCTTCACCCTGCAGGTCGTCGAGCCGCACCTGAACGGCCTGGGCGGCGAGGTGCCGATCGTGCTGCGCGCGGCGGCCGAGGGCCGGGTGCGCATCCTCTGCGGCCAGGGCACGGCGCCGGCCGGCGCGACCATCGCGCACTACCGCGGCGAGGGCCTGGACATGGTGCCGGGCGCCGGCTTCCTGGCGACCGTCGTGCCGGGCGCCTTCGACGCCTGGCTGCAGCTGCTGCGCGACTACGGCACGCTGCCGCCGCGCGAGGTGCTGAAGTACGCGATCGGCTACGCCCGCGACGGCTATCCCCTGGTGCCGCTGATCCGCGCGACCATCGAGCGCGTCGAGAAGCTGTTCCGCGAGGAGTGGCCGAGCTCGGCCGCGCTCTACCTGCCGGGCGGCGACCTGCCGACCCCGGGCCGGCTGTTCCGCAACCCGACCCTGGCCGACACCTACGAGCGCCTGCTGGCCGAGGGCGAGGCCGCCGGCGCCGGCCGCGAGGCGCAGATCGAGGGCATGCGCCGGGCCTGGTCCCAGGGCTTCGTCGCCGAGTCGCTGGAGCGCTTCTGCCGGGCCGAGCCGCTGATGGACTCCTCCGGGCAGCGCCATCGCGGCGTGCTGGCCGCCCAGGACCTGGCCGGCTGGCAGGCCAGCTACGAGGCGCCGCTGACCTACGACTTCCACGGCTGGACCGTCTGCAAGGGCGGGCCCTGGAGCCAGGGCCCGGTGCTGCTGCAGCAGCTCGCCCTGCTCAAGGGCTTCGACCTGAAGGCCCTCGACCCGGCCGGGCCGGACTTCGTGCATCTGGTCACCGAGGCGGCCAAGCTCGCCTTCGCCGACCGCGAGGCCTACTACGGCGACCCGGACTTCGTCTCCGTGCCGATGGAGACGCTGCTGTCCGACGCCTACAACGACGAGCGCCGCAAGCTGATCGGCGAGCGCGCCTCGCTGGAGCTGCGGCCCGGGCGGGTCGCCGGCTACGAGGCCAACCTGGAGGGCCTGCTGGCGCAGCGCGGCGGCGACGAGGAGTTCGACTCCCTGGGCGGCGGCGAGCCGACGGTGCAGACCGGCGGGGTGACGAAAGGCGACACCTGCCACATCGACGTCATCGACCGCTGGGGCAACATGGTCGGGGCGACGCCCTCGGGCGGCTGGCTGCAGTCGAGCCCGGTGGTGCCGGAGCTCGGCTTCTGCCTCAACAGCCGCGGCCAGATGTTCTGGCTCGAGGAGGGCCAGCCCTCGACCCTCGAGCCGGGCAAGCGGCCGCGCTCGACGCTCTCGGTCAACCTCGTGCTGCGCGAGGGCGAGCCCTACATGGTCTTCGGCACGCCCGGCGGCGACTACCAGGACCAGTGGAGCCTCGGCCTGTTCCTGCGCCACGCCTGCCACGGCCTGAACCTGCAGGAGGCGATCGACCACCCGAGCTTCCAGACCGACCACATGCCCTCGTCCTTCTGGCCGCGCAACGCCGACCTCGGCAGCCTCGCCGTGGAGGGCCGCTTCCCGCCGCAGACCGTGACCGCGCTGACCGCGCGCGGCCACCGCGTCGAGGTCCGCGAGGACTGGTCGCTGGGCCGCCTCTCGGCCGTCGCCCGCGAGCCCGGCGGCCTGCTCAAGGCCGCCGCCAACCCGCGCTTCATGCAGGGCTACGCGATCGCACGGTAGGGGTCGGAGCGTGCGTCCCCCTCACCCTCCCACGCTGTCGCGTGGGCCCCTCCCTCTCCCCGAAGGGGCGAGGGATTCGACGCAGCGCTTGTTTCTTGCCTCGCCCCTCAGGGGAGAGGGAGGGGCCCGCGGCCGTCAGGCCGTGGGAGGGTGAGGGGGACGCCGCCGTGACGGACGTTCTCGACGAGACCGGCGCGCCCCTTCCCCAGACCCGGCGCGGCTGGCACCGGCGGGTCGCGGCGATCGCCGGCCCGATCATCCTGTCGAACGCCTCGGTGCCGCTGGTCGGCACGGTCGATACCGCCGTGATGGGCCGGCTGCCCGACCCGGCCTACATCGGCGCGGTCGCGGTCGCGGCCCTGGTGTTCAGCTACATCCACTGGAGCTTCGCGTTCCTCAAGATGGGCACCACCGGGCTGGCGGCGCAGGCCTTCGGCGCCGGCCGTCCCGACGCGCTGCGCGACGTGCTCGGCCGCGCCCTGCTGCTCGGGCTCGGCTTCGGCCTGCTGGTCGTGCTGCTGCAGCTGCCGATCGAGCACTTGGCGCTGCCGCTCGTCGGCGCCAGCGAGCAGGTCACGGCCTTCGCCGGCCGCTACGTCGCGATCCGCATCTGGTCGACCCCGGCGGTGCTGATGACCTATGCCGTGATCGGCTGGCTGCTGGCGGTGCAGAACGCCCGCGCCGTCTTCGCCCTGCAGCTGCTGCTCAACGGCCTCAACGTCGCACTCAACCTCGCCTTCGTCTTCGGCCTGGGCATGGACATCGACGGCGTCGCCCTGGCCTCGGTGATCGCCGAGTACGCGGCGCTGGCCTTCGGCCTCTGGCTGATCGCCCGCGAGCTGCGCCGCCTGCCGGGCCGCTTCCACCTCGGCCGGCTGGCCGAGCGCGACAAGCTGGTCGCGCTGCTGAAGGTCAACCTCGACCTCTTCGTGCGCACGCTCTGCCTGGTCACCGGCTTCGCCGTCTTCACCGCCAAGAGCGCGCAGATGGACGACGTCACCCTGGCCGGCAACGCGATCCTGCAGAACCTGCTGCAGATCGTCGCCAACGGCCTCGACGGCTTCGCCCATGCCGCCGAGGTGCTGGTCGGCGGCGCCCTCGGCGCGCGCAGCCTCGCCGCCTTCCGCTCCGCCATCTCGGTCTCGGCCCAGCAGGCCGCGGTGCTCGCCCTGCTGCTGTCGTTGGCGCTCTGGGCCCTCGGGCCGGCGCTGGTCGCGCTCTACACCGACATCCCGGCGGTCCAGGCCGCGGCCGGCCGGTACCTGCCCTGGATGGTGCTGCTGCCGCTCTTCGCGGTCGGCGCCTACCAGATCGACGGCGTGTTCATCGGCGCGACCGCGACGGCCGAGATGCGCAACGCGATGATCGCCGCCCTGCTGCTCTATCTCGCGGTGCTGCACCTGCTGCTGCCGCGCTGGGGCAACGACGGCCTGTGGCTCAGCCTGCTCGCCTACATGCTGCTCAGGATCGCCTGCATGGCCCGGTACTACCCGCGCCTCGTCCGCTCGGTCGGCGCGGCGGGCAGCGCTGCCTGAAGCGGCCCTATTCGCCGAGCACCAGGAAGTCGCGCGGGTTCCAGGCGGCCCAGAGCGTCTCGCCCTTGACGAAGTGCGGCTCGGCGGCGCGCTCGTCGTTGATCACGTTGGCGTTGAGCGCCGGGCCGTCCTCGAGGTCCAGGAAGACGTAGGAGACGTCGCCGTAGTAGGCGACCTGGGTGACCGTGCCGCGGCGCGCGACCGAGCCCTCGGGCGGTGCCGAGCGGGTCAGCTCGACCTTCTCGGGGCGGACCGCGATGCCGACCGCCCGGCCGGGCGCCGGCGCGCGCTCGTCGGCCGGCAGCTCGAGCCGGCCGAGGCCCTCGACCTCGACCGACAGGCCGGCGGCCTCGCGGGCCACGACCTTGCCCTCGAAGAGGTTCATCTTGCCGATGAAGTCGGCGACGAAGCGGCCGCTCGGGAACTCGTAGAGCGTCTGCGGCGAGGCGACCTGGCGGACGTGGCCCGACTCCATGACCGCGATGCGGTCGGCCATCGACAGCGCCTCGTCCTGGTCGTGGGTCACGATCACGAAGGTGATGCCGACGGTCTGCTGCAGGCGCACCAGCTCGATCTGCATGGCCTCGCGCAGCTTGGCGTCGAGCGCCGAGAGCGGCTCGTCGAGCAGCAGCACCTTGGGCCGCTTGACCAGGGCGCGGGCCAGGGCGACGCGCTGGCGCTGGCCGCCCGACAGCTGGTCGGGCTTGCGGGCCTCGTAGCCGGAAAGCTGGACCATGGCCAGCGCCTCCTTGACCCGCGGCGCGATCTCGCCGCGCGGCGTGTGCGCGACCTTGAGGCCGTAGGCGACGTTGTCGAACACCGTCATGTGCGGGAACACGGCGTAGGACTGGAAGACCATGTTGACCGGGCGGTGGTTCGGCTGGACCCCGGTCATGTCCTGGCCGCCGATCAGGATCCTGCCCTCGCTCGGCTGCTCGAAGCCGGCGAGCATGCGCAGCAGGGTGGTCTTGCCGCAGCCCGAGGGGCCGAGCAGCGCGAAGAACTCGCCGGCGCGGATGTCGAGGTCGACGCGCTCGACCGCCGTCACCTCGCCGAAGCGCTTGGTCACTCCCTGGATCGAGATGATGGCATCGGACATCGGGCGGCTCTCTCTGCTGGCGGTTCGGTGCGGCGGAGGCTGGAGGGCTCAGCCCGAGCTGCCGGCCTTCTGGCCGGCGTTCTGCAGGCGCAGGGCGAGGACGGTGGTGACCACGGTGATGACGACCAGCACGGTCGAGGCGGCGTTGACCTCCGGCGTCACCGAGAAGCGGACCATCGAGAAGATCTTGACCGGCAGGGTGATGGTGTCCGGCCCGGCGGTGAAGAAGGTGATGACGAAGTCGTCGAGCGACAGGGTGAAGGAGATCAGCGCGCCGGCGACCAGGGCCGGCTTCAGGTAGGGCACGATGATGTCGAGCAGGGTGCGCCACTCGGTGGCGCCCAGGTCCTTGGCGGCGTCCTCCAGCTCGCGGTTGAAGCCGGCCAGGCGCGCCCGGATGATCACCGCGACGAAGGGGAAGGAGAAGGCGACGTGGGCGATCACGATGTTGCTCAGGCTGATCGGCCAGGGCAGGTCGTTGGGCCAGCCGATCCAGGCGAAGAAGGCCATCATGGCGACGCCCATGCAGATCTCCGGGATCACGATCGGCAGCGCGATCGCGCCCTCGTAGACCGGCCGCAGGGGGAAGCGGAAGCGCCAGAGCAGCAGGGCCGTCAGGGTGCCGAGGACCGTGCTCAGCAGGGTGTTGATGATCGCGATGGTCAGGGAGTTGCCGAAGGCGACCAGCAGGCTCTGGTCGTGGATCGCCTTGACGTACCAGTCGGTGGTGAAGCGCACCCAGACGATGTTGCGCCGCGAGTCGTTGAAGCTGTAGGCGATCAGCACGACGATCGGCGCGTAGAGGAAGACGAAGGTCAGGCCGACGATCAGGCGCATCCACCAGCGCCGGCCGTAGTCGAGCGGCCCGATCGGCTCGTCGCGACCGAAACCGAGCAGGCTGGTCAGGCGTCCGGCCATGGCGTCAGGCGTCCAGCGCGCCGCCGCCCTTGCGCCCGGCGACCAGGGCGCGCAGGGCGAGGGCGAAGAAGGTGGCGTACATCAGCAGGAACGACAGGGCCGCGCCGAACGGCCAGTCGTTGGCGCTCTTGAACTGGCGCTCGATGACGTTGCCGATCATCTGGCTGTCGGTGCCGCCGAGCAGCTCGGGGATGAAGAAGGCGCCGAGCGCCGGGATGAAGACGATGACGATGCCCGAGAGCGCGCCGTGCCAGGTCAGCGGGAAGACCACCGAGAAGAAGGTGCGCCAGTGCCCGGCGCCGAGGTCGAGGCTGGCCTCCATGAAGGAGCGGTCGAGCTTCTCGATGTTGGCGTAGAGCGGCAGCACCATGAAGGGGAAGAAGGCATAGACGATGCCGGCGACCACGGCGGCGTTGTTGTAGAGCAGCGCCATCGGCTCGAAGCGCTCGCCGATGAGCTGCAGCTGGCCGAGGCCGACGGTGTTGAGCACCCAGTTGGCCGCGTTCCACAGGTCCTCGTAGGCGAAGTTCGCGTAGCCGCGCGTCCGGAACACCGCGATCAGGGCGTAGGTGCGGATCAGGATGTTGATCCAGAACGGCAGGATGACGAGCAGCAGCAGCCAGGGCTTCAGGCGCTCGGAGGCGAAGGCGATGGCGAAGGCGACGGGATAGCCGACGACCAGGCAGATCGCCGTCGCCGCCGCCGCCATGCCGAGCGACTTCCAGAGGATCTCCAGGTAGATCGGCTCGAGCGCGCGCAGGTAGTTGTCGAGCGTGAAGGTCAGCTCGGTGCCGATGATCCCGCGCTTCTCCGAGAAGGAGTAGCCCCAGACCAGGGTCAGCGGGACCAGGAAGAAGAAGACGAGCCAGAAGCTGGGCGGCAGCGAGAAGGCCCAGAAGACCAGGGGATGCTTGCGCCAGTTTTCCATCGAGAGCCGGACCGCCGCTGGAGGTGGGTGGAGGCCGGCGGCCGGGCGGGGGCGGACCGGCCGCCGCTCCGCCCCTCAGGCCGCCGGCCGGCGCCCGGCCGTCAGGCCGCCTGCACGCGGGTCCAGGCCTCCTCGTAGAGCCGCTGGACCGCTTCGCCCTGATAGGTCTGCGGCTCGCAGCGCGCGATCGTCTCGTCGGTCGGGAAGATCGCCGGGTTGTTGTTGTAGTCCGGCCCCAGCAGCTTGCGCGCCGCCGCGTTCGGCGTGGCGTACTGGATGAAGTCGGCGATCGCCGCGCCGGCCTTGGCGTCGAGGATGTAGTTGATGAACTTGTGGGCGTTGTCGGGATGCGGCGCGCCCTTCGGGATGCACAGCGTGTCCTGCCAGAGCAGCGAGCCTTCCTGGGGCACGACGTAGCTGAGGTCGTCGTCCTCGGCCATCACCTGCAGGATGTCGCCGTTCCACTCGACGGTGATGTCGACCTCGCCCGACAGCAGCAGGTCCTGGCCGTTGTCCTGGGCGAAGACCTTGATGTTCGGCTTCTGCTTGATCAGCAGCTCCTCGGCCGCCTTGATCTCCTCGGCCTTGCCGGTGTTCAGCGAGTAGCCCAGGTACTTGGCCGCCATGCCGAGCATCGTGCGGCCTTCGCTGAGCAGCGCGATGCGGCCCTTGTACTTGTCGCTCTCGAGCACGGCCTTCCAGCTGCCCGGCACGCCGTCGACCTTCGACTTGCGGTAGCCGAGGCCCATGGTGCCCCACATGTAGGGCATCGTGTGCTTGCGGCCCGGATCGAAGGCGGCGTCCTGGAAGGCCGGCGCCAGGTTCTTCATGTTCGGGATCTTGGAGTGGTCGAGCTCCTCCAGGATGCCGGCTTTGATCATGCGCTCGGCGTAGTCGTTGGTCGGCACGATCACGTCGAAGCCCGGATTGCCCTCCTTGAAGCGGGCGAAGAGCTCGGCGTTGTCGGCGAAGAGGCTCATCGAGACCTCGATGCCGGTCGCCTCCTTGAAGTCGGCGAGCGTCGTCTCGCCGATGTAGGTGTCCCAGTTGTAGAAGTTGAGCTTCGGCTCCTCGGCGGCGAGCACGCCCTTCGGAAGCGCGGCGAAGCTGACGCCCACCGCGGCCGCGCCGGTCATGAACCGGCGGCGCGAAAGGGCTTCCATGAGCAAGCGTCCGGGATGGTGGCGACGCATGTGATATCTCCCTGCTGCCTGAATTGGACCTGGTCTCTGGTTTTCTTCTGCGCCGGTCGCGGCTCCCATCCACGGTGCGACGCCTTGACGCTATTCTTCACGGGACCCCGGCCTCTGCGCAAGCCCGTTGCGGCGCAGCGAGCCGGCCGGCTCGCTGGCCTCGCGGTCCTTGCGGGTCCGGAGAGCTAGCCGCCGGACAGCGGCAGGAGGGTCAACGCGGCCGGGAGGTCGTCGGCGGCGAGTACCCGGTAGGCGGGCGTGGCCGAGGCCAGGGCCTGCTCGCGCTCGCCGGCGTCGCGGCCGTGGCCGGTCGAGAGGTGCAGGCCGCCGGCCAGGCCGGCGCGCCGGCCGGCCTCGAGGTCGACCGCGCGGTCGCCGACGATCCAGCTCGCCGCCGGCTCGAGCGCCAGGAGCTCGATCGCCCGGGCCAGCATGCCGGGGTTCGGCTTGCGGCCCGGCGCGTCGGCGTGACGGTAGGGCTCGATGCCTTCGGGATGGTGGGGGCAAGCGAGCACCAGGTCGAAGGGCTCCGGCGCGCCGGCCGCCGCCAGCTGCCGCTCGATCTCGGCCTGGGTCGCGGCGAACTCCGGCCAGCCGTAGCGGCCGCGGCCGATGCCCGACTGGTTGGTCACCAGCACGACGGTCCAGCCGGCGGCGCGCGCGGCCCGGCACAGCGCCGCCGCGCCCGCCGCCAGACGCACCTCCTGCGGCCGGTGCAGGAAGCCGACCTCCTCGACCACGACGCCATCGCGGTCGAGGAAGAGGGCGCGCGGCGAGGGCGGCGGCACCTGGCGCCGCCGCTCGCACCACAGGCCGTCGGGCTGCAGGCTCCGAGGGATTTCGCCCGTCTCGCTCGCCAGGCCGCCGTGGGTCGCGCCTTCGCTCACTGGGCGGTCCAGCCGCCGTCGATCGACAGTGCCGAGCCGGTGATCCGGTCGGCGGCCGGCGAGCAGAGGAAGACGGCGAAGCCGCCGATCTGCTCGGGGGTCACCGCCTCGGCGGTCGGCATCTTCTCGCCGATCAGCTTGACCCGCGCCTCGTCGCCGCTCAGGCCCTCGCGCTCGGCCAGGGCGTCGATCTGCTTCTGGACCAGAGGGGTCAGCACCCAGCCCGGGCAGATCGCGTTGCAGGTGATGCCGTCGCGCGCGGTCTCCAGCGCCGTCACCTTGGTCATGCCGACGATGCCGTGCTTGGCCGCGACGTAGGCGACCTTCTGGGCCGAGGCGACCAGGCCGTGCGCCGAGGCGATGTTGACGATGCGGCCCCAGCCGCGCCGCTTCATCGCCGGCAGCGCGTGGTGCGTCGTGTGGAAGGCGCTCGACAGGTTGATCGCGATGATCGCGTCCCACCTCTCCGGCGGGAAGTCCTCGATGTCGGCGGTGTGCTGGATGCCGGCGTTGTTGACCAGGATGTCGACCGCGCCGAACTCGGCCTCGGCCTTCTTCATCATCGCCTCGATCTCGCCGGGCTTGCTCATGTCGGCGCCGTCGTAGACGACCGTGACGCCGTGCTTCTCGGCCATCGCGGTCTTCAGCCTGGCGATCGCCGCCGCATCGCCGAAGCCGTTGAGCACCACGTTGGCGCCCTGGGCGGCGAAAGCCCAGGCGATGGCTTCGCCGATGCCGCTGGTCGAGCCGGTGACGAGCGCGGTCTTGCCGGAGAGGTCGGTCATGGTCAGGATTCCCGTCGAGTGAGAAGGGTTGGGGAGGGTCTGCCTCAATCTGGCGTCTGCGGCGCGCCGCCGCCAGCCCGAGGTTGCGACATCGAATGCCTGTCTGGATCGCCTGGACCCTGCTGATCGGCGGCTGGCTGCTGCCGCTGCTGCACGTCGCGACCGCGCGCCGCAGCGGCCCCTGGCGGCCGCCGCCCGGCAGCCGCTGCCCCTTCGGCCCGCGGCCGGGCTGGCTGGTCGTCGTGCTGCTCGGCGGCCCCCTCGGCTGGCTGGCCTACATGAGACGGCGGGCCGCCTAGGGCCTCCGCGGCCGGCGCCGAGGGTGCGGGCTCCCCTCAGCGCTTGAACAGCGCCGCGGCGGCCGACTTGTAGTCGGTCTTGCCGGCGATCTTGGCGCGCACGCGCTCGGCCTCGGCCTCCAGCTCGGCCAGGTAGTCCTTCAGCTCCTCGACGCCCATCAGGTCGAGGTCCTTGGGCTTCTCGATCGCCTTGCGCGGCTCGAGGTCCAGCGGGTCCATCGGTCTTTCCTCCCTCGCGCTTGCAGCCGCTCCATATTAGACAGCGGAGAACGGAACGAAAGGAGCGAGCCTTGGCCCAGGCAATACCCCAGACCATGACCGCCATCGAGATCGCCAAGCCGGGCGGCCCGGAGGCCCTGAAGCCGGCCTCCCGCCCGGTGCCGCAGCCGGGCCGCGGCGAGGTGCTGATCCGGGTCGCCGCCGCCGGGGTCAACCGGCCCGACGTGCTGCAGCGCAAGGGCGGCTACCCGCCGCCGCCGGGCGCCTCGGACATCCCGGGCCTGGAGCTGGCCGGCGAGGTCGTGGCGCTGGGCGAGGGGGTCGAGACCTGGCGGGCCGGTGACCGGGTCTGCGCCCTGGTCACCGGCGGCGGCTATGCCGAATACGCCGTGGCGCCGGCCGCCCAGTGCCTGCCGGTGCCGCAGGGCCTGTCGATGGTCGAGGCCGCGGCCCTGCCCGAGACCTTCTTCACGGTCTGGAGCAACGTCTTCGACCGCGGCGGCCTCAAGGCCGGCGAGCGTTTCCTCGTGCACGGCGGCTCCAGCGGCATCGGCACGGTCGCGATCCAGCTGGCCAGCCGCTTCGGCGCGCGCGTCTTCACCACCGCCGGCAGCGACGAGAAGTGCCGGGCCTGCGAGGAGCTCGGCGCCGAGCGCGCGATCAACTACCGCGAGGACGACTTCGTCTCGGTGGTGAAGGAGGCGGCCGGCGGCTGCGACCTGATCCTCGACATGGTCGGCGGCGACTACATCCCGCGCGATGTCTCGCTGCTCTCGCCCGACGGCCGGCTGGTCTTCATCGCCTTCCTGGGCGGCCCTAAGGTCGAGCTCAACTTCTCCCAGGTCATGGTCAAGCGCCTGACCATTACCGGCTCGACCCTGCGGGCCCGCGACGTGCCCTTCAAGGCGGCGATCGCGGCCAACCTGCAGGCCCGGGTCTGGCCGCTGATCGAGGCCGGCCAGGTCAAGCCGATCGTCAACCGCACCTTCCCGCTGGCCGAGGCCGCCCAGGCGCACGCGCTCATGGAGTCGAGCGCCCACATCGGCAAGATCGTGCTGACGGTGTAAGGGGGGCGGCAGCGCCGCCCCCGTTCGCTTCATCCTGAGCCTGTCTGTATAGACCGGAGAGATGGTGGACGGGTGTTCGGGGACATGGTGGACGCATTCTGATCGGCATTGAGGGTCTCATGAGGGAGGCTTTCGATGCCCTGGCAGGAGGTGTCGATCGTGTCGCAGCGTCGGGAGTTCGTGCTTTTGGCGAGCCGGGAGGGGGCGAACAAGCGCGCTCTGTGCCGGCGCTTCGGGATCAGCCCGACGGTCGGCTATCGCTGGCTGGCGCGCTATCGCGCGGCGGGCCTGGCGGGCCTGGAGGACCGCTCGCGCCGGCCGCTGCATTCGCCGAACGAGACGCCGGTGGCGATCCAGGCGGCGGTGGTCGAGCAGCG
>NZ_FWZX01000032.1 GCF_900177295.1 Tistlia consotensis USBA 355 | reverse complement strand
CGGCCATCGACGGGCGCACGACCCGCCACCCCGGCTATGCCGTCAGCCAGCGCCTGCGCAAGCGCATCGAGGAGGCGTTCGGCTGGATCAAGACCACCGGCGGCCTGCGCAAGACCCGCCACCGCGGCCTCGCGCGGGTCGGCTGGATGTTCACCCTGAGCGTCGCCGCCTACAACCTGGTGAGGCTGCCCAAGCTGCTCGCCGTGACCTGATCGGGCCAGGACTCCGTCCGAAGCAGGCCGAAACGGCAGAAAACGACCGCAAAACCGCGGCAACAGCCCAAGTCCGCCTCGCCGAGAGCTCCGACTCGAGCCCGCCGGCGCGACGAAGCGCCTCTATTTCCGCACCCTGCTAGAGAGGCACACGATCCATGAGTAGCGGAAAACCCGGTCTAGAGGACAGCCTTCCCGGCTACGCCTCCCACGAAATTCCGACGCCCAAGATTCTTGGAGGAACGGACGACTGGAATTCGTCTCAGTGGCAGAAGGAATTCGACGATACGCGTGAGCGGATTGTGAATTTTCTGGCTGCCCGTGACCCGCTCGCGATTCTCGCGAGAACTGCCGCGCGCCATATTATGGAGTCAACCGGGCCAAAGGCCGTGGATGAGCCCTCCGTCGATGACATGGAGCAGGTTGAGGTGGAAATCGCCCAGGCACTTATCCTCACGGGCGAGGGTCAGCGGAAAAATGTCCCGACTTCCCCCAGAAATTTTGAACGTCACTGGAAGGTCATGGCGAGGCATATCCACGGGTTCATCCGAAAGCAGCCGGAGGAGCATGACTCGCTCGCAACGGTCATGGTTCGACGAAAAGCCCGCCTTCAGACCCTCTACTATCGCAATCTGTTTGCCCGGAATGATTGCGAGACGGTAATGCTGGCACTTCTGAAGCGCATTGACTCTCAGTCCGAAGCGGCGCTGGGATACCGACTGTCTGACGTGTTCAACGCCATGATTGCCGTAACCAATCTCGTTACCGATCGCCTCCATATCAACTTTTCCCACATCAGAACTTTGATGCAATCAAAATCGCGAAGCGAGATTCTACAAGAACTAGAATTCTTCAGGTCCCAGTATCCGCTCGCGGACAGGTGCTGGCGAGACCGGAGTGATCGCTTTCCCGATCTGGAAGAGCTTCGTGTCGCCGCGTTCCAGATGTCTGAGATGGCATGGCCATGGGTATTCCGGCTGAAACGATCAGATCTTGAGGAGATTATGGACTCCAAGATTGTTGACGTGCTCTTCCATCTGTCGATCCCTTTCGGCGGTCTGCGTGATGCCAATCCGCAGCATGTCTACCTGAATAATCCGGTCTGGCGGAAACCCTACGTCAGGCTTTCTGACGATCAGCTCTTTGCGGCCATCCCGCAGCTAATATTTTCGTTCCCATTTGCCATCATGGAAGGGCTGATCGAAGACCATCCGCCTCTGGTGCGCGCTTATGAAGAGGCAAGGGCAGAGTACCTCGAGGTCGCGATAGAAGAAGTTGTCTCAGCAGCAATGCCACACGCGAGAGTTTTCCGGGGCGTTGTCTGGACTGATCCCGAAAGCGGCAAAACATACGAAAATGATGTGGTCGCGCTGCTCGGTAACTTCATATTTGTTTTCGAGTGCAAATCGGGACGTCTAAGAGACGCTGCGCGCCGTGGTGGCGACAAGAGTCTCAGAACAAACTTCAGGGAACTGTTCGTGGAGCCAGGCTTACAGGGCTGGCGGCTGCAAAACTACCTCGACACCCTCCGGGACAAGGCCGTCCTGCGTCTCAAGGTCGACGGCTCCCTAATTGATTTTCAGCTCGACCGCCCGAAGGTTGTGTATCGCTACAGCGTGAGTTTCGAGCATTTCACCAACCTAACCAGCGCGAGGTTCT
Source organism: Tistlia consotensis USBA 355 (assembly GCF_900177295.1). GTDB lineage: Bacteria > Pseudomonadota > Alphaproteobacteria > Kiloniellales > DSM-21159 > Tistlia > Tistlia consotensis. The sequence continues at coordinate 70,037 of NZ_FWZX01000032.1, read as the reverse complement.
ACCTCCGGGAACTTGGTCTTATCGAGAATGAAACAGCATGGGCCCCGGCGCTAACTCTCGGCGAGTTTCAGATGATTGCCAAGTTTCTGGATACGGAAGCATCCTTCCAGCACTATCTCACCCGCCGACCAAGTATTGATGAGATCATCGATTTCGATGGTGACGAGCAGGACATTCTTTCAATGTACCTGACCAATGGTCTATGCATAGACGGCACGGCCGTATCGGGAAAGAAGCTCACCTTTCTTGGGGCAGACGCCCTGGTTCGTCAAAGGGTCCACCCTCGAAAAGACAGGACAGCAGTTGAACCGATTGGAGTTTATCTGTCGCCAATGTGGCGCACCTCCGTACGGGAACTTTATGCGAACACCAAGCAGCGACACCGGTATGACATCATCAATGTTATCCTCAATCAGTTGCCGCCTGCCTTGATGGACTTTGAGAGAAGAATTCGGAGGTTCAGACGGGGCGTACCGAACAATGGGGAAGACGTGCTGGTCACAAAGTTTCTGGCGGGGAACAGGATATTCGTTCTGATGTGTCACCTTGCAAAAAAAGCACCTGACCCGGACGAGTGGCAGGATGCCGGCAGAAGCATCGTGGGGATGTTTTCGGATGAGGATACCGTGGTCGAATGTGCCACTTTCCTTTTCGTTCGTAGATCGAAAGAAACCACATTTGATGGAGTCGGTTTCTATCGCTATGGATTCGGCAAGATGCCAAAGAATTCTGCCATGGAGGAATAGATCCGGTGCTTATGCTCCAAGGAATTTGCTGCCGGAAGGCGGGATTGCGGCGCCTCGCTTCTGGGCCGGTCACTGCTTTCTCCACGTCCTCTCCAGTGGCGGACTGCCCGCTCCCGCCCCCAATCAAGTCGACGTGTGCCGATGCCGGTAACGACCGCCTCTGGTGGATTCTGTTGAAGAAGTCCGATAGTCCAATTAGCACGACATGATTGGTCGCCAATCGAGGTCAAGGAACAAGATCTATCCGAACGAGTGGGCAATCTTGCATTCATCTGTAGCGCGGACCTCGGATCTGACCGACGCGCCGACTTTTTCAAGGGAATCGGCGCAAAGCCGCCGCCACGGCGACGCAGCGAGCGGCTTCCCCGCCCCCTACTGCGCCACCGTGTCCTTCACCTTCGGCCGCACGAACCGCCCGATCACCAGCGGCGCCAGGAAGCCGACGATCGCCAGCGTCCAGATGGCGATGGCGAGCCAGGAGCCCCAGAGGATCGACCAGTCGCCGTCGGAGATGGTCAGGGCGCGGCGCAGGTTCTTCTCCATCTGGTCGCCGAGCAGGATGCCCAGGATGATCGGCACCAGCGGCACGTCGAGCTTGCGCAGCAGGTAGCCGGCGACGCCGAAGACGATCATCTCCAGGAGGTCGAAGGTCGAGCCCGAGATGCCGTAGATGCCGACGAAGGAGATCATCGCGACCCCCGGCATCAGGTAGCGGGTCGGGATCCGCAGGACCCGGACGAACAGGCCGACCAGCGGCAGGTTCATCAGCAGCAGCATGACGTTGGCGATGAAGAGCGCCGCGATCAGGCCCCAGACCACGTCCGGGTTGCGCTGGAACAGCAGCGGCCCCGGCGTGATGTTGAGCGCCAGCAGCATGGCGAGCAGCACCGCCGTGGTGCCCGAGCCCGGCACGCCGAGCGCCAGCATCGGCACCAGGGCGCCGCCGGCCGCGGCGTTGTTGCCGGCCTCGGGCGCCGCGACGCCACGCGGCTCGCCTGCGCCGAAGCCGGCGCCCTTGCCGGCGAGGCCCTTCTCCAGGGTGTAGGCGATGAACGAGCCGAGCGAGGCGCCGGCGCCCGGCAGGACGCCGGCCAGGAAGCCGACGCCGGTCGCGCGCAGCATCGTCGCCCAGGTCCGCTTCAGCATCGCCAGCGGCACCGTGACCCGGCCGAGCGCGACCTTGCCGGGCGCGTGCTCGCCCTCGCCGCGGTGCTCGAGGAACAGCAGCACCTCGGAGATCGCGAAGAGGCCGACGATGGCGACCAGGAAGTTGATGCCGTCGTAGAGGTGGACGTTGCCGAAGGTGAAGCGCGGCACGCCGGTCTGGTGGTCGACGCCGATGAGCGCGATGCCCAGGCCGAGCGCGGCGGCGATCAGCGACTTCGCCTGGTTGCGCGAGGCGACGCCGCCGAGCGTGGCGAAGGCCAGGGTGAAGAGCGCGAAGTACTCGGCCGGCCCGAACAGCAGCGCCACCCTGACCAGCAGCGGCGCCAGGAAGACCAGCCCGCAGGTCGCCAGCAGCGAGCCGACGAAGGAGGCGATGCCCGACAGCGCCAGGGCCTCGCCGGCCTGGCCCTTGCGCGCCATCGGATGGCCGTCGAGGGTCGTCATCAGCGCCGGCTCGTCGCCCGGGATGTTGAGCAGGATCGACGAGATCCGCCCGCCGTACATGGCGCCGTAGTAGACGCTGGTCAGCAGGATGATGGCCGGCGTCGCCGGCAGGCCGAGCGTGAAGGCGAGCGGGATCAGGATCGCCACGCCGTTGGATGGCCCCAGCCCCGGCAGCGCGCCGATGATCGTGCCGAGGAAGCAGCCGACGAAGGCGAGGCCGAGGTTCTGCAGGGTCAGGGCGACGGCGAAGCCGTGGGCCAGGGAGGCGAGCGCGTCCATCAGAACCCCCAGGGGCCGCGGGCCAGCGACAGCCCGAGGACCAGGTGAAAGATCGCGTAGATGCCGAGCGAGATGACGAGACCGGCGAGCGGCGCCTCGAGCGGCCCGGCGCCGAGCCGCCAGCAGAGGTAGCCGGCCCCGAGCGCCGTCGCCGCGACGAAGCCGAGCGACGGCAGCAGCAGGGCGTAGGCGACCATCACGCCGACGGCGAGCGCGATCTCGACGAGCCGCCCGGCGCCCGGCCAGTCGGGCCGCGCGTCGGGCCGCGCGAGGACATAGAGCCCCGCGAGCCCGAGCACGCCGGCGATGATGACCGGGAAGGCCTTCGGCCCGAGCGGATCGGTGATGAAGCTCGTCTCGATCTTCGTCGTCCGCCACAGGAAGAAGGCGGCGAGCGCCAGGCAGAACCCGCCGAGGACGCGGTCGCTCATCTCACTTGATCAGCCCGATTTCCTTGGAGATCGCCGTGGTCTTGTCGATCTGATCCTTAACGAAGGCGGTGAAGGCGGCGCCGTCGAGGTCGAGCGGCATCAGGCCGGAGCTCTTCATGATCCCCTTCCATTCGTCGGAGGCGTAGACCTTCTTCACGGCCTCGACCCAGAAGGCGTAGGCGTCGTCGGACATCTTGCCCGGCGCGTAGAAGCCGCGCCAGTTGGCGCCGACCACGTCCAGCCCCTGCTCCTTGGCCGTCGGGAACCTGGCGAAGTCGCCGGGCAGGCGCTTGGGCGCCAGGACGGCGAGGATCCGGATGTCGCCGGAATCGGAGAACTCCTTGGCCTCGGAGAGGTCGCCGGTGAAGGCCTGGACGTGGCCGCCGAGCAGCTGCGTCACCGCCTCGCCGCCGCCCTCGAAGGCGACGTACTTGACCTTGCGGATGTCGTCGATGCCGTCCGCCTTGGCGGCGATCAGGACCTTGAGGTGATCCCAGCCGCCGACCGCCGAGCCGCCGGCGAAGGCGACCGAGGAGGGGTCGGCCTTGACCTTGTCCAGCAGCTCCTTGAGCGTCTTGATCGGCGAATCCTTCGCCACGGCGATGACGCCGTAGTCGGCGCCGATCGAGCCGATCCAGCGGACCTGGCCCATGGTCATGCCGGGATAGGCGCCCTGGGCGAGGCGGGTCGAGGTCGCCGAGGAGGCCGCGACGATCAGGTCGTTGTCGCTGTCGCGCTTGGCGACGACCTCCGAATAGGCGACGCCGCCGCCGCCGCCGGAGAGATTGGTCACCTGGACCGGGCTCGGCACGATCTTCAGGTCGTAGAGCGTCTTGCCGACCTGGCGGCAGGTGAAGTCCCAACCGCCACCAGGGTTGGCCGGCGCGATGCATTCGGTCGCGGCGGGCTCGAAGGCAACGGCGGGGGCCGACGCGCAGAGCGCGGTCAAAAGGCTGGCGGCGCACGCCGCAGCGAGCTTGTTCATCAGGCATCCTCCCTCGGTTCCAGTCGCATCGTTTTCGTGCGATCTTCCGAACAATAGGACGGGAAGCTGTCAGCAACCTGTCACCAGAAGCGTCATCGTTCGGGAGGGAGTTCTTGCGCCTGCTCGTTGTCGAGGACACCGAGGATGTCGCCGAGGCGATCCTTTCCCATTTCGGCCGGGCCGGACATTCCTGCGATCACGCGGCGACGATGGCCGACGCCGAGCATTTCGTCAGCCTGGATGCCCACGACCTCGTCATCCTCGACATCAACCTGCCCGACGGCTCGGGCCTGTCCTTCCTCAAGCGGCTGAGGGCCCGGCAGAACGGCATCCCGGTCGTCGTGCTGACCGCCCGCCTGCGCATCGACGACAAGGTCGACGCGCTCGACCTCGGCGCCGACGACTACCTGGTCAAGCCCTTCGACCTGCGCGAGCTGGAAGCCCGCGCGCGGGCCGTCACCCGGCGCAAGCACGGCGCGAGCGAGGCCCTCGTCACGGCGGGCAACGTGCGCTGCAACCTGGCCGCCCGCTCGGTGACGGTCGGCGAGGCGACGGTCGAGCTGACGCGGCGCGAGTTCATCCTGCTCGAGGCCTTCATCACCAATCTCGACCGGGTGCTCGGCAAGGACGAGCTCCATTCCCGCCTCTACGGCCTGACCGGAGACGCGGGCCTCAACGCCGTCGAGGTCTACGTGGCGCGGCTCAGGAAGAAGCTCGCCGAGGGCGACATCGAGATCGCGACGCTGAGAGGCCTCGGCTACCGGGCCGTCGTGCGGGCCGGCGCGCCGCATTGACGGCGATGGCTGCGCGCCAGTCCCGGCCCCAGTCGATCGCCCTCCGGCTCGGCGTGGCGATGACGCTGATCTTCGCGACCGTGGTCGTCGCGACCGTCGTGGCGGCCAGCCGCTACGGCCGCGAGGCGGCGGACGAGGCCTTCGACCGGCCGCTCGAGGGGGCGGCCTTCCAGATCGCCGAGCGGGTCAGCGTGGTCGACGGCAAGGCCGACGTCGACCTGCCGGTCTCGGCCTTCGAGCTGCTGTCGCTGGCCCGCAACGACCGCGTCTTCTACCGTGTCATCGGCCCCGACGGCGCGACCATCACGGGCTACGACGGGCTGCAGCCGCCCACGACCTCCTTGGGCAAGCCGGAGCAGATCTACGATTCGACCTTCAAGGGCGTGCGCGTCCGGGCGGTGCGCCTGACCCGCCATCTCGCCGAGCGCTCGGTCTCGGGCGGCGTCGTCGTGCTGGTCGCCCAGACCACCGCCGAGCGCTCGGCCCTGGCGCGCAGCATCACGACGCGCGCCGTCGCCATCATCGCCTTCGCCGGCGTGGCGCTGATGGTGCTGGCCGTCGTCATCGTCCGCGTCGCGCTGAGGCCGCTGGCCCGCATCGAGCGCACGATCCTGTCGCGCGACGTCAACGACCTCTCGCCGATCGAGGTGCCGGCGCCCGAGGAGGTCGCCGTGCTGATCGCCGCGGTCAACCGCTTCATGGCGCGCCTCAGCCGCCGCATCGACGGGATGCAGGCCTTCGTCGCCGAGGCCGCGCACCAGCTCAGGACCCCGATCACGGCGCTGCGGGTCCAGTCGCAGCTGGCGCTCGACGAGACCGATCCGGCAACGCTGAAGCGCCTGAACCGCCGGATCCACGGCCGCAGCATCGGGCTCGCGCGGCTGACCGACCAGCTGCTCAGCCACGCCCTGGTCGCCCATCGCGCCGACACCGCGGCGCTGGAGCCGCTGGACCTGCGCAAGGTCGCGATCGAGGCCGAGCGCGAGGTGCGCGTCGTCTCCGACGGCTCCGACGCCGTCGCGCTCGAGCTGCCGGAAGAGGCGGTCTCCGCCAGGGGCGACCTGGTCAGCCTGCGCGAGGCGGTCAAGAACCTGATCAACAACGCGCTGCGCCACGGCGCGCCGCCGGTCGGCCTGCGCGTCGTGCCGCAGACGGCCGAGAGCGGCGCCGCGATCCTGGTGCGCGACGGCGGCGCCGGCTTCCCGGACGATCTCGCCGCGCGCATCGGCGAGCGCTTCCTGTCGAACGGCGTCGACGCCGAGAGCGCCGGGCTCGGCCTCTCGATCGTCGCGGCGGTCGTCGCCGCCCACCAGGCCCGCCTCGTCCACCGCCGCCTGCCGGACGGCGGCTTCGAGGTCGGCCTCGAAATGCCGAGGCAGGCGGGATGAGCCGGCTCGTCGCGGGCCTGCTTCTGCTGCTGCTCTCCGGCGCGGCCGCGGCGGCGCAGGACGCGCGCTTCGACGCCCGGACCCCGGGCGGCCCGTCGCTGGTCATCGAGAGCACGACCGACCTGTCGGTCTTCGAGCCGATCATCAAGGCCTTCCAGGACAGCCACCCGGCGACCGGCGTCGTCTATCGCGAGCTGACCACCAACGAGCTCGACCGGCACGTCGCGGCAGCCTGCGAAGCCGGCCGCTTCGCCGCCGACCTGGTCATCTCCTCCTCCGTCGACCAGCAGGTCAAGCTGGTCAACGACGGCTGCGCGCTGCCGGCGGGCGGCGACCTGGGGGCCGCCCTGCCCGACTGGGCGCGCTGGCGCGACGAGCTGTTCGGGCTGACCTACGAGCCTGCCGTGATCGTCTACAACCGCGCCTGGTTCGCCGCCCGCCCCGTGCCCAGGACGCGCTTCGACCTGATCGACCTGCTGCGCGACAGCGACGCCTTCCGCGGCAAGGTCGGCACCTACGACATCGAGACCTCCGGCGTCGGCTACCTCTTCGCCTTCGAGGACGCCATCCAGGCCAGCACCTGGGGGCGCCTGGTCGAGAGCCTGGGCCGCAACGACGCCCGGACCTTCTGCTGCACGGCGGACATCCTGGACCGCGTCGCCGACGGCCGGCTGCTGCTCGGCTACAACGTGCTCGGCTCCTACGCGCTGTCGCGCATGATCCGCGACCCGCGGATCGGCATCGTGCTGCCCCGCGACTACACGCTGGTCATGGCCCGCGCCGGCTTCGTCTCGCGCGACGCGCGGCAGCCGGAGGCCGCGCGCGCCTTCATCGCCAGCCTGCTGACCCCCCAGGGCATGCGGATCCTGAGCGGCGCGGCGCGGCTCTTCTCGCCGGTCGACGGCGAGCAGGCCCTCGCCCGCCTGACCGCCGAGCACGGCAAGGGGGACGGCGCCAACCCCCAGGCCTTCCGCCCGATCGCGCTCAGCCCCGCGCTGCTCGTCGGCCTCGACCGGGCCAAGCGGCGCCTGTTCCTGGAGCAGTGGCGAGCCGCCATGCCGAAGAGCGGCGGCTAGGCCTCGGCCGGCCGGCGCCGGCCGCCGCCGCTGCGGCAACCGGTCCGCCGACGGGCGCGCCGCGCCCGATGGCCTCCGGTCGCCGAAGCCGGTACCGTGGCGGCGGCGGGAATCGCCCGCGGCCGCGGCGCCGGCACGGCCCGACGGGCCGGGCCAGGCGACAGCCGGCCCGACGGAAGACAGGGAGGCTAGCTCATGACAGCACTTTCGCGCCGTGCCCTTCGGCACGGCCTGGCCGCGACGTCGGCGATCCTCTGCGCCGCGGCCCTGGCCGGAGCGGCGACGACCGCCGCGGCGGCGGGCGGCAAGACCTACCTGGGCGACAGCATCGAGATCGGTCACGGCACGGCGCAGGCCGTCGTCGAGACCGATGCCGCGGGCAGGCCGCAGTCGATCGGCATCAGCCTGAGCCCGGGCGCCATCGAGGGCCTGCCGGAGGGCCGGAACAAGGACTCGGCGGAGGGATCCTGGGAGTTCGACCTGCCGCTGCCGAAGACGCCGGTGGCGACGGGCTACGGCGCCATCCAGATCGACTGGAACCCGCTGGGGCACCCGCCGCCGGGCATCTACACCGTGCCCCACTTCGACTTCCACTTCTACCTGATGACGCCGGACCAGGTGGAGCGGGTCGCCTTCACCGGTCCCGCGGACCCGGCCGCCGCGGCACCCGATCCGGCCCTGGTGCCGCCGGGCTACAAGGTCATTCCCGAGACCGCGGTCAACCGGATGGGGGTGCACGGCGTCGACGTGACCGGACCGGAGTTCCACGGCAAGCCCTTCACCGCGACCTTCGTCTACGGCTACTACGAGGGCCGGCTGACCTTCGTCGAGCCGATGGTCACCACGGCCTACCTGCACAGCAAGCCCGCGCTCAGCCTGCCCGTGAAGACGCCGGAACGCTACAGCACCGCGGGCTACTATCCGACCCGCTACTCCGTGCGCTACGACGCGGCCAAGAAGCGCTATCTGGTCGAGCTGGACGACCTGAAGTCCTGGAAGCCGTGAGGCGGCAGGCGGCAGGCGGGGAGGTAGGGACGAGGACGACCGGCGAGGCCGCGCGGCGGCGACATCCGAGGCGAGGTGACGGCAGGCGCCGCAGGCCATAGGGACTCAACGAAAAGTAGATACCGCGCTACACTGGCCGTCATCCAGAGCGGGAGGACGCCATGAGCGGAACGAGGATCGTCGCGCGGCTCGGGCGGTTCGCCGGCGCCGGGGCGCTGGCCGGCCTGCTGCTCGCGGGCGGCCTGCCCGGCACGCCGAAGGCCGGGGCAGCCGAGCTGCCGAAATACGAGACCGCGGTCGCGGCCGAGCTCCGCTCCCTGGTCCCCGCGGCCGACTACGCGGCACGGCTCGAAAGCCTCACCGCCCTCGCCCATCCCTTCGATCCGGCCCTGGCGCTGCCGCCGGAGACCCTGGCCAGGGTCGCGGCCTCGCCCTGCGGCGCGTCGATCGCGAAGCTGATCGAGGCGACCTACCGCGACCCGCGCAGCTATGCGGCGCTGACCCTGGTCGCGGCCGGCCTGACCCCGCCGCCCAGGCACTACGGCGCCAGGAGCCCCTGGCTCGGGGCGAAGAGCGCCGATGCGCTGCTCGGCCGGATGGTCGGCTACTTCCTCGACTGGTGCACCTTCCTGCCGCGGATCTCGGGCAACCAGGACAACGGCCTCGCCTACATCGAGGGCGTCGCCTGGCTCTACTACCGGAACAAGGCCGGGCAGGACTACGTGCAGGGCCGCGACCCGGCCGACCCGGGCCGGCCGCTCGACACCGGCCTCGCCTTCACCCGCGACTTCTCGATCGAGCGCGGCCGCTTCATGGACGATCCGGCCTCGACGAAGTACGTCGCCGAGTGGATCGCCGACCCGCGCATCGAGATCGGCGACTACCCGCTGCAGAAGGCCAGCGACTACAAGAGCTGGAACGCCTTCTTCGCCCGCGAGATCACGATCGACGAGAAGACCCGGACGATCCCGAGCCGGCCGGCGACCATGCCGCTCAGCCGGTACCCGGAGCGCGACTACATCGTGGTGGCGCCGACCGACTGCATCATGAACCCGCTGGTCCAGGTGCTGGAGAAGGACGGCAAGGAGCGGCGGCGCTTCCTCGACAACCCGCTGCAGCGCGACCTGGTGCTCGACGTCAAGGGCATCCCGGTCAGTGTCGAGTCACTGCTCGGCAGCACGCCCGAGGCCCTCAAGAAGCCCTTCGAGGGCGGCAGCGGCGTCGCCTGCGTGCTGATGCCGAACACCTACCACCACTTCCATGCGCCGGTGAACGGCACGGTGCGCCACGCCGAGATCGTCAAACGCGGCACCTACGGCTATCTCGACTGGCCGAACTGGGTACCGCCGAGCGGCAACGTCGGCCAGCCGGGCACCGACTTCAGCCAGTTCCAGCAGTTCCAGCGCGGCGTGGTGATCATCGAGGTGCACTACAAGGGCGCCGAGGGCAGGGAGAAGACCGGCTTCGTCGCCTCGATTCCGGTCGGGCTCAACACCATCGGCTCGGTCGTGCTCGACCCCGACATCAAGCCGGGCAAGGAGGTCAAGCGCGGCTACACGCGGATCGGCAACTTCTACTACGGCGGCTCGCTGGACATCCTGCTGTTCTCGAAGGGCCTGGTCAGCGCCGCGATCCAGACGCGCCTCGGCAACCAGATCGCGATCTTCAACAACGGCACGACGCCGCCGGTGCGGCCGGGGGGCGCGTCGGACTGAAAGGCCGCTGCGGTTCGCCCTTCCCCGGGGGCGAGGATGAGCGCATCAAGATGCGGGAAAGCGCCGGGACAGGCGATCAGCATCCCCTCTCTGCCCCTCTGGGGCGGAGAGGGCCAGGGAGAGGTGGGGCAAGTCAGCGGCTCCAGGCACGAACCTCTCCGTAGCGGCTGGGGAGTCCCCCACCTCTCCCTGCCCTCTCCGCCCCCGGGGGGCGGAGAGGGAACTTCGGATTGCGCGTTCGCCTGACGCCTGAGAAGGCGGACCGGCCTTGGAGACTCACCCGCCGCCGCCGGGCAGCGGCACCGCCAGGACGATGCGCCGCGCGGCCTTGCGCTCGGGCTCGACGCCCAGGCGGCCGCCGACCTGGCGCAGGCGCTCGCCGAGGTGCGCCAGCAGGTCATGGCCGGCGCCCGCGCCGAGGTCGAGCGGGCCGTCGCGCGGCGCCAGCTCGATGCGGTAGAGCCCGGCCTCCCGGCCGATCCCGAGGTCGGCCCGGCGGCAGCCGGCCAGGGCGAAATGCAGCAGCAGGTCCTCGACCGCCTGGAACAGCAGCAGGCGCTGGCCGACGGCCGGCTGCCGGCCGCTGGCCGCCCCCTCGACCGCCACGGCAAGGCCCTGGCTGACCTTCAGGTGCTCGGCCAGGTGCCTGAGCGCCCCGGGCAGCGAGGCGGCGGCGCGCGCCGCCAAGTCGGCGTCGCCGATCTCGCGGTCGCCGACCCGGGCCGAGCGGTCGACCTCGAGGCGCCGGCCGAGGTCGCGCCACCAGAGCGGCACCAGCGCCAGGCCGACCAGGACGAAGCCCCAGCTCCAGTCCGGCGAGACCCCGGGCGCGCCGACCAGCAGGCGGCCGCAGCCGAGCAGCAGGAGGAACAGCGAGGCGGCGCAGGCGGCGACGCTGAGGCTGCGCCGCGCGAGCAGCCGCAGGGGCGCCTCCGGCCGGTCGCCGGCGTCGCGGGCCGTCGCCCGCCACCAGCCGAAGGGCTGGACCCGCTCGTAGAAGGCGAGCAGCACCTCGCGGTCGGTCCGCGGCGTGACGAAGGTGACGCCGACCGCGGCCGCCGTGGTCACGCCGGCCATGATCGCGAGGCGCAGCCACTCCCCCTCGGGGTCGGTGCCGAGCAGCAGCAGCAGCAGGGGCGCCGTGATCAGCGAGGCCGCCATGGCCGCCAGCTCGGACCAGAGGTTGATGCGCTCCCACAGCCAGCGCAGCACCAGCACCGAGCCCATGCCGGCGCCGAACAGCAGCGAGACGAACCAGGCGGTCTGGATCGAGCCGAGGTTGGCCATGACGACCAGCGCCAGGACCAGGATCACCGCGTTCGACAGGCGCGCGACCAGGACCAGCTCGCGCGGGCCGGGATCGCGGCGAAGCCAGCGCTGGCAGACCAGCCGGTCGTAGAGGTCGTTGGACCAGTAGGAGGCGCCCCAGTTGAGGTGCGTGTCGACCGTCGAGGCCAGGGCGGCGAGCAGGCCGGTCAGCATCAGGCCGCGCAGGCCCGGCGGCATCAGGTCGTCGACGCCGGTGACGAAGGTCAGCTCGCGCGCCGCGGCGAAGCCCTCGGCGCCGGCGTCCTGGGGCGTGAAGGGATAGAGCACCAGCAGGCCGACGGCGATGACCAGCCAGAGCAGGCTGCGCAGCAGGATCTGCATCCAGGCGAAGAGCACGCCGGCCTGGCGCGCGTCGCGCTCGCTGCGGCAGGCCATCGAGCGCTGGGCCAGGTAGCCGGTGCCGTCGGAGTTCATCTGGAACAGCCACTGCAGGCCGACGACGACCAGGAAGGGCAGCAGCAGGTCGCCGGCGCCCGACGGCAGGAAGGAGAGCATGCGGCCGGCGTCGGCGGCGCCGTAGAGCGCGACCAGCCGCCCGGTCAGGGCAGGAAGGCCGCCGACGTCGGCGACGACGATCCAGGCGTAGACCGCGGTCGCGACCATCGCGAGTGAGAACTGCACGACGTCGGTCTCGATGACCGCGCGCAGGCCGCCGGTCGTCGAGTAGCCGGCGGTGAAGACCATGATCGCCAGGATCGAGATCAGGTTGTTGGCGGTCGCGACCTCGGGCGGCAGGCCGAGCAGCGCGCCGCTGCCGAGGTCGAGGCCGAGGGCGGCGACCAGGCCGACGACCGGCTGGTAGAGCCCGACCGGCAGCCAGGCGTTCCAGGGCAGGAAGACCTCGGCGATGCGCACCGCCGCGACCATCACCATGGCCAGCACGACGCAGTTGACCACCGTGCCGTAGTAGACCGCCTTGAGCACGCGCAGCGCCAGCACGCCGCGGCCGCTGTAGCGCACCTCGGTCAGCTCGGCGTCGGTCAGCACGCCGCCGCGCCGCCAGCCGGCGGCGAAGACGAAGGCCATGAACAGGAAGGCGAAGGCGTAGACCCACAGGCGCCAGAGCGCCGAGATGCCGGCGGTCGCGACCAGGCCGGTGACCAGCAGCGGCGTGTCGGCGGCGAACTGCGTCGCGGCCATCGAGAAGCCGGCCTTCCAGCCCGGCACCGTGCCGCCGGCCAGGAAGTACTCCTGCAGGTTCCGCGACGAGGCCTTGCGCGCCACCAGCCCGGCGCCGAGCGCATAGGCGACGAAGGCCAGGACGATCAGAAGGTCGAGCATGGGACGGCGCTCCCGCTGTCGACGTGCCGGCACCGCCCGGCTTGCACCCCGGGCCGCCGCAGGTCAACCCGCGAGGTGTCCCGCGGGTTCGCGCCGGGGCCCGAGCGGGGCCCCTGCTCCCTTACCGTATCCCGGCCCGCATGAAGCTCTGCACGAACTGGCGCTGGAACAGCAGGAAGGCGAGCAGCAGCGGCGCCGTGCTGAGCAGGGTCGCGGCGGTGATCACCGACCAGTCGATGCCCTGGTCGGTCGAGGCGAAGACCGAGAGGCCGACGGTCACCGGCCGGGTGGTCACCGAGTTGGTGACGATCAGCGGCCAGAGGAAGTTGTTCCAGTGGTAGCTGACCGAGACCAGGCCGAAGGCGACGTAGGTCGGCCGGGCCAGCGGCACATAGACCTTCCAGAGCAGGCGCAGGTACGAGCAACCCTCGACCCGGGCCGCCTCGTCGAGCTCGCGCGGCACGGTCTTGAAGGTCTGGCGCAGGAGGAAGATCGCGAAGGCCGAGGCCATGTAGGGCAGCCCGATGCCGAGCACGGAGTCGATCAGGCCGAGCCAGCGCAGGGTGCGGTAGTTCTCGACGATCAGCACGTCGGGCATGACCATCAGCTGGACCAGCACCAGGGCGAAGAGCAGGTCGCGGCCGCGGAAGGAGAAGCGCGCGAAGGCGAAGGCGGCGAGCGTCGAGAGCACCAGCTGGACCGCCAGGATCGAGGTCACCAGCAGGAAAGAGTTGAGGAAGTAGCGCGCGAAGGGCGCCGCCGCCCAGGCGCGCACGAAGTTCTCCAGCGTCAGCGGCGCCAGGAGATCGAAGCGGGCCGAATAGGCGCTCGGATGGAAGGCGGTCCAGAGGGCGTAGACCAGGGGCAGCGCCCAGACGAGGCCGAGCAGCCAGGCGCCGGCGGTCTCCAGCAGCCGCCCGGCGGCGCCCTCGCCCTCCGCCGCGGGGACCAGGGCGCTCACCGGTAGTGCACCCGCTTGTCGAAGTAGAGGAACTGGCCGAGCGCCACGGCCGCCAGGATCGCCAGCAGCACCATGGTCAGGGTCGCGCCGTAGGCGGTGTCCCAGAACTTGAAGGCGACCTCGTAGATGTAGAACAGCAGCAGCTCGGTCGCATTGTCGGGGCCGCCGCGGGTCATGACCACGACGTGGTCGACGACCCGGAAGGCGTTGATCACGGCATTGACCAGCACGAAGAGCGTGGTCGGCATCAGCAGCGGGAAGGTGACGCGGCGGAAGAAGTACCAGCGCCCGGCGCCCTCGATCGCCGCGGCCTCGCCGAGCACCGGCGCGATCTGCTGCAGGGCGGCGAGATAGAAGATCATGAAGAAGCCGGCCTCCTTCCAGACCGTCACCACCATCAGGCAGGCGAGCGCGGTCGAGCGGCTGCCCAGCCAGTTGTGGGCGCCGGCGCCGAACAGGTGGCCGACCTGGTCGATCAGGCCGTAGTCGGGCGTGTAGAAGAACAGCCAGATGTTGGCGACCGCGATCATCGGCAGCACGGTCGGCGTGAAGTAGGCGAGGCGCAGCAGGCCGCGGCCGCGGATCCGGCCGTTGACCCAGAGCGCCATGACCAGGGCCAGCGCGATCGCCGCCGGGATCGTGCCGAGGGCGTAGACGGCGTTGTTCCACAGGCTCTGCCAGAACACCGGGTCCTGGATCATGGCCTGGTAGTTGTCGAGCCCGACGAAGTGCGCCGGCCGGCTGCCGCGCGGCGTCGAGTAGAGGCTGTGCAGGAAGGTCGCGACCGCCGGATAGTGGGTGAAGGCGGCGAGCAGCACCGCGGCCGGCAGCAGCAGCAGCCAGCCGGCGAGCCCGCCCTGCCCGGCCGCCGCCCGCCCGGCAGGACGCCGGGTGGACGGACGGTCGACGGACGGGGCGAGGCTCTCGGCCACGGTGCTCGAACCGCCTGGCCGCAGGCTACTGGTAGGCGCGCAGGATGCGCTTGGCCTCGGCCTGCGAATCCTTCATCGCCTCGGCCGGCGTCTTGGCGCCGGTCAGCGCCGCCTGCAGGCCGTCGTTGAGCGCCTTGGTGACCCGCTGGTTGTCGTGGGTCGACAGCTCGGCGAAGGCGTACTGCAGCTGGTCGCGGGCCACGGCGGCCGGCGGGAAGTCCTTGACGTAGGCCTTCATCTCCGGCGTCTCCCAGGCCGCCGGCGAGACCGCGACGTAGCCGGTCTCGATGCCCCACTGGGCGGCGCGCTCGGGCGAGGTCATCCACTCGATGAAGGTCAGCGCCGCGGCCTTCTGCTCGGGCGTCGACTTCTTGAAGATGTAGAAGTTGCCGCCGCCGGTCGGCGTGCCGCGCCGCGCGTGCTCCGGCAGCATGGCGACGCCGAAGGGGAAAGGCGCGTTCTTGCGGACGTTGGTCAGGTTGCCGGTCGTCGTCCACATGATCGCCGTCTTGCCCTCGAAGAAGTCCTTCGGGGTGGTGCCCCACTCGACGATGCCCGGCGCGTGGATCTGCCACTTGCGGCTGAGGTCGACCCAGTACTGCAGGGCTTCGACGACCTTGGGGTCGTCGAAATGGGTCTCGGTGCCGTCGCCGTTCATCAGGCGCACGTCGTTCTGGGTGGTCAGCGCCTGGAACAGCCAGTAGGGGAAGCCCGACGAGGGGATCTGCACGCCCCAGCGGGTGACGTTGCCGCTGGCGTCCTTCTTGGTCAGCTTCTTGCCGAAGGCGACCAGCTCGTCCCAGGTCTGCGGCGGCGTCTCGGGGTCCAGGCCGGCCTCCTTGAAGGCCTCCTTGTTCCAGTACATGACGACGGTCGAGCGCTGGAAGGGGATGCCCCAGGTCTTGCCGCCGGTCTGGCTGTTCTCCATGAAGGCCGGATAGAAGCCCTTCAGCCACGCCTTGTCGGCCTCGGTCTTGACCAGCGACTCGTAGGGGACGATCGCGTCCTCGTCGATCAGGGTGAACATGTCGACCGACAGGATCACCGACAGCTGGGGCACGTCGCCGCCCTTGATGGCGGTCAGCACCTTGGTGATGGTGTCCTGGTAGGAGCCGGCGTAGATCGGCTTGACCTTGATGTCGGGGTGGCCCTTCTCGAAATCGGCGACCATGCCGTCGACGATCTTGGTGATCGGGCCGCCGACCGCGACCGGATAGTAGAATTCCAGGCTGGTCTCGGCCCTGGCGGCGCCGGCGCCGAGCGCCAGGCCGCCGGCGACCAGCGCCGTGCCCAGCAGTCTTGTCAAACGATCCCTCATGCTCGCCTTCCTCTTGCTTGGTTTGGTGTTCGTGCAGCGGGTCCCCGCCCGGTCAGGCGAGCCGTCGCCGGACTGCGCCGAGGCGGATCCCGGCCGCCTCGTCGAGCCGCCGGCCCGTCGACAGGTCGAAGAGATGTGCGGCCGCGCCCGGCCAGGTGACGCGCAGGGGCTCGCCCGGCTGCGGCCGGATCCGGCCGGCCAGACGCACCGAGAGCCGGGCCTCGCCGGCGCGCAGGGCGACGATCGAGTCGGCGCCCAGGTACTCGGCCGCCAGGACCTCGGTCGCCAGTCCCTCCTCGGCGGCCCCGGCCAGCGTCACCGTCTCGGGCCGGAGGCCGAGCGCCAGGCCCTCGCCGCCGCCGGCGAAGAGCGGCGGGCCGGCGGTGCCGCGCACCACGGCGCCGCCCGGCCCGTCGGCGAGCGGCAGCAGGTTCATCGGCGGCGTGCCGATGAAGCGCGCGGCGAACAGGCTGGCCGGGCGGTCGTAGAGCTCGGCGGGCGCCGCGTCCTGCTCGATGCGGCCCTGGTTCATCAGGATCACCCGGTCGGCCATGCTCATCGCCTCGGCCTGGTCGTGAGTGACGTAGAGCAGGGTCATGCCGAGCGACTGCTGCAGGGCGCGGATCTCGTGGCGCATCTCCTGGCGCAGCTGGGCGTCGAGGTTGCTGAGCGGCTCGTCCATCAGGCAGAGCGGCTGCTCGGCGACGATCGCGCGGCCGAGCGCGACGCGCTGCTGCTGGCCGCCCGAGAGCTGGCCCGGCTTGCGCTCGAGCAGCCCGCCGAGGCCGAGCAGCTCGGCGGCGCGGGCGAGGCGCCGCGCCCGCTCGGTCCTGGCGACGCGGCGCGCGGTCAGGCCGAACAGGATGTTCTCGGCGACGCTCAGGTGCGGGAACAGCGCGTAGGACTGGAAGACCATGGCGAGGCGCCGCTGCGAGGGCGGCAGGGCCGTGACGTCCCGGCCGTCGATCAGCACCCGGCCCGTGTCGACCTGCTCCAGGCCGGCGATCAGGCGCAGGGTCGTCGACTTGCCGCAGCCGGAAGGGCCGAGCAGCACGACCAGCGAGCCCGGCTCGGCCTCGAAGGTCACCCGGTCCACCGCCCGGGCCTCGCCCCACTGCTTGCTGACCTCCTCGAGACGAATCGCCTGCACCCCGACCGGCCCCCACCGGAAAAAGCGAGGCCGCCGCCCGGGCGGCTATCGGCCCGGGCTGCGCGCTCGCTGGTCGGTTCGGGATAGCAGCAATGCGTGACGGACGGATGACGGCGGGAGCTGAGCCGGCGGGCCGCCCGTCCGGCTCAGCTCCCGCCGGCGGTGCCGCCCTCCGCCACCGGCAGCGCCCGCCGCGTCGCGCGGTCGAGCAGCAGGGCGGTCAGCGCCAGGCCGACGCCGACCGCGTCGGTCGCCAGGCCCGGCTCGATCAGCGCGATGGCCGCCGCGACGAACAGCAGGCGCGGCGGCCAGCGCAGCGGCGCGAAGAGGTAGCCCTGCAGGCCGACGGCGAGCAGCGCCACGCCGGAGAAGGCGGTGATCGCGGTCAGCAGGATCGTCGTCCAGTCGCCGATCAGCAGCAGCGAGGGGCCGAAGACGAACATGAAGGGAATGATGTAGCCGGTCAGCGCCAGCTTCACCGCGGTCACGCTGGTCTCGACGATGCTGCCCCGGGCGATGCCGCAGGCGGCGTAGACCGCGATCGCGACGGGCGGCGTGATCGCCGAGAGGATCGCGAAGTAGAGCGCGAAGAGGTGCGCCGACTCGACCGGCACGCCGAGCTTGACCAGGGCCGGCACCAGGAGGGCGACCTGGACGATGTAGGCCGGCGTCGTCGGCATGCCCATGCCGAGGACGATGCCGGCGACCATGGTCAGCAGCAGGGCCAGGATCAGCGAGTCCTGGGCCAGCGCCCGCACGACGCCGGTGAAGGTCAGGCCGAGGCCGGTCTGGGCGATGACGCCGATGACGATGCCGGCGCTGGCGCAGGCCATGGCGACGATGACGGCGTTGATCGCGCCCGAGGCCAGGGCGTCGATCAGCTTGGCCCAGGTCACCTCGTGGCGGGTGGTCTTGCGCAGCAGCGCCAGGGGCGGCACCGAGAGGATGCCGCAGAGCGCGGCGAAGGGCGCCGAGTAGCCCCAGAGCAGCGCGCCGACGATCACCACGATCGGCCCGAACAGGTGGCCGCGCTCGCGCAGCACCTCCCCGAGCCGCGGCAGGTCGGCCTTCGGGATCCCGACCATGCCCTGGCGCCGCGCCTCCAGGTGCACGGCCATGAAGACGGCGAAGTAGTAGAGCAGCGCCGGCAGGATCGCGAAGCCGGCGACGGTCAGGTAGCTGACGCCCAGGAACTCGGCCATGACGAAGGCCGAGGCGCCCATGATCGGCGGCATGATCTGGCCGCCGGTCGAGGCGACGGCCTCGACCGCGCCGGCGAAGCTCGGCTTGTAGCCGATCTTCTTCATCAGCGGGATCGTGAAGGTGCCGGTGGTCATGACGTTGGCGACCGCCGAGCCGGAGATCGAGCCGAAGATGCCCGAGGAGACGACCGCCACCTTGGCCGGCCCGCCGGCGGTGTGGCCGGTCAGCGCCAGGGCGAAGTCCATGAACAGCTTGCCGACGCCCATGCGCTCGCAGAGCGCGCCGAACAGCACGAAGAGCACGACGTAGGTCGCCGAGACCTGGGTCGGGATGCCGAAGATGGCATCGGTGGTCATGTACTGGTACTCGAGCAGCCGGACCAGGTCGACCTGGGTGAAGAACACCTGGTAGGCCAGGAAGATCAGGGCGGTGACCGGCAGGATCAGGCCGATCATCCGGCGCGTGCCCTCCAGCACCACGGCCATCATCAGCACCGCGAAGGCCATGTCGGTGACGCTGACCGGGCCGACGTAGGCCATGCGCGTGTTGAAGTAGTGCGACATGACGATCGGATAGGCCGTGGCCGCCAGCGCCGCGCCGGCGAACAGCCAGTCCAGCGGGCCCGGCCCGTTCGGCCGGCGACGCAGCACCCCCGGCATCGACAGGAAGGCCAGCACCAGGGCGAAGCCCAGGTGCGTCGAGCGCAGGGTGAAGGCGTTCGGCGGCCCGAAGAAGCCGACGTAGAGGTGGAACAGGCTCATCGCCACCGCGATGGTCATGACCAGCCGCTTCGACCAGACGACGTAGCCGGACTCCGGCTGGGTGTCTTCGACCATATCTACTCTCGATCTTGCCGAGCCGTCCCTCACCCTCCCCCGAACTAGGGGATTCACACACCTCCCCATTGTTCGTCTTCCCGGGCGCGAGGCGAGCCCGAAAGCCGTCAGGCCTTCGGTGTGCGAGCCTTGCGACCCGGGACCCAGGGCCGTTCCGCCGCGGCTTTTGGCCCTGGGTCCCGGATCGCTCGCTTTGCCGGCGAAATCAAAGATTTCGGGCAAAGCGGCGTCCGGGATGACGGACTGCCGTGAATGCCGTAGCTCTCCCGAGGGAGGCGCAGAGCGCGGCTGGCGAGGGGCAGCTCGAAGGGAACCACGATCTGGACCCGAATGCAGGCGCACCCGCCTACATCACGCCCTCTTCCTTGTAGAACTGCCTGGCGCCCTCGTGCATCGGCACGCCGTTGTCCATCGCCATGGACTTCAGCGTGATGCCCTTCATGGCGCCGGCGATCGACTTCATCTCGCCGATGTTGGCCCAGATCGTCTTCATGATGTCGTGGACCAGCTTCGCATCGAGATTGCAGCGGGCGATCACGTGCGTCGCGTAGCCGACCGCCGTCACGTCCTTGTCCTGGCCGGGATAGGAGCCGGCCGGGATGGTCAGCTCGGCGAAGCCGGGATTCTTCGCCCGCATCTTCTCGATGAAGGCCGAGTCCAGCGAGACCAGCGAGATGTCCCGCGAGTTCGCGAGGTCCATGATCGCCGAGGCCGGCACCGTCGTGCCGAGGGTGAAGACGTCGGCATTGCCGTCCTGCATCAGCGAGACGCCGTCGGAGTAGGAGACGTAGTCGACGGCCTTCATGTCGTCGTACTTGAGGCCGGCGACGTCGAGCACCATGCGCGTCACCTGCTCGGCGGTGTTGCCGACCGGCTGGGTGACCAGGCGCCGGCCCTTGAAGTCGGCGACCTTGCCCGGCCCGCCCTTCAGGGCGACGATCTGGAAGTACTGCGGATAGAGCGTCGCCAGGTTGCAGACGTTGTCGGCCTTGCCGGTGAAGGGCTTGCGGCCGTTCATCGCGTCGACCGTCGAGATCGAGTTCGCGAAGCCCATGTCGGCCTGGCCGCTCTGCACGCCCTGGACGTTGGCGATGCCGCCGCCCGGCAGGACCAGGATGTTCGCGCCGACCGCATCGGCGACCATGTTCTGGATGGCGCCGCCGAGGGGGTACCAGGAGCCGCCCTGCGGGCCGGTCATCAGCTTGAGCTGCTGGGCCTGGGCGCCGCCGACCCCCAGGCCGGCGCCGGCCAGGCCGAGCCCGGCGGCCAGGGTGATCGCGAGCCGTGTCGTCTTCTTCATGGTCGTCCTCCCGTTGTCACGCTTCGTTGCACGGCCCCGGTCAACCGCTCCCGGACCGCTCTTCGCATCGCCCGTCCCGCCGGCCGTCGCCGTCCAGCAGGAAGGCCGCGCCCGCCTCGGACGCGATGACCCGCAGCCGCTCGACCAGGGCCGCCGGCAGCGGGATGCCCTCAGCCCGCCGCACCGCCTCGCAGCGGTACTCCGGGTCGCCGGCGACCTGCACCGGCCGGTCCGCCTCGAGCGGCAAGCTGGCGCGCAGGGCGTCGACGAAGTCGTCGAGGTCTCCCTCGAAGCCGCCGGCCGGCCGGAAGAAGGCCGGGTCGAGGGCGAGGAAGAAATGGCCGACGTCGCAGGGCTTGCGATCGGCCGGCCGGAGCGGCGCGAAGGCGGCGCCGGCCAGCACGGTCGAGAGAATCTCGACCAGCGCCGCCAGGCCGTAGCCCTTGTGCCCGCCGTGCTCCTCGTCGCCGCCGAGCGGCGAGAGGCGCGGCGTCGCCAGCAGGCGCTCGGGATCGCGCTCCCAGCCGCCCTCCTCGTCGAAGCCCCAGCCGTCCGGCAGCGGCAGCCCGGCGAACAGCCTGGTGCGGGCCTTGCCGATCGCCGCCGTCGAGGTCGCCATGTCGAGCAGGAAGGCGGGGTTGCGCCCGGCCGGCGCGGCGAAGGCGATGGGATTGGTGCCGAGCATCGGCTGGCGCCCGCCGGTCGGCACGATCGCCGGCCGCCATACCGCGGTGGTGCAGAACCCGACCAGCCCGCGCTCGGCGATGCGCCGGGCGTAGAGGCCGGCCGCGCCGAAATGGTTGGAGTTGCGCACCGCGACGGCCCCGACGCCGAAGGCCGAGGCCTTGTCCGCGGCCAGCCCGGCCGCCCGCAGGGAAACCAGGTGGCCGAGCCCGCCGCCACCGTCGAGCACCGCCATGGCGCCGCGCTCGACCGCCGTGGCGATCGTCGCCCCGGCGACCGCACGGCCGCTCGACAGCAGGTCACGATAGAGCGTCAGCAGGCCGACGCCGTGGCTCTCGATGCCGGCGAGGTCGGCCTCGACCAGCAGCCGCGCCGTCGCCTCGGCCTGCTCGGCCGGCAGGCCCCAGGCCGCCAGCACGAGCCGGGCCTGGCGCTCCAGCAGCTCGGCGGCAACGACCCGTGCGGTCATCGGCCGGCCGCGCCGTCAGGCCGCGCCGGCGAGGCCGGCGTCGAGTGCCGCCGGCGGCGGCACCGCGCGCAGGGAACGGGCCAGGTCGGCCGGCTGAGCGTCGGTCGTCTTCACCTCGGCGTCTCCTCCTTCCGGCCTCTGCCGCCCATTCTGAAGGGGCGGTCCGGCGGGCCGGTTGCACTGTACGAGCGACTATGACCGGGCCGGCGGCAACTTGTAAAGTCGACTTACAACTTGATTGCCTCCGAACGAACCGGGCTCTAGGCTGGCGCCATGGCGCAGGCGAAGACCGCTGAGCTCGCGGAGCTGCCGCCGCCGCAGCCGCCGGACGAGGCGGCCGCGGCCGGCCTGCTGCCGCTGCGCCAGGCCCGCCTCGCCGACCAGGTCTACGAGCTGCTGCTGCTGCAGATCGCGCGCGGCGCCTACGGCGTCGGCACCCGCCTGCCGTCGGAGCCGCAGCTCTGCGCCGAGTTCGGCGTGTCGAGGCCGGTCGTGCGCGAGGCCCTGGCGCGTCTGCGCGCCGACAAGATCGTGCGCAGCCGGCGCGGCTCCGGCAGCTTCGTCGAGCGCGAGCCGAGCCGCGTCGTCGCCAGCCTGGCACCTTCCGGCGGCATCGCCCAGATGGTCCGCGCCTACGAGTTCCGCGCCGGGGTCGAGGCCGAGGCCGCAGCGATCGCCGCCGGGCGGCGCGAGAAGCGCGACCTCGCGGCCATGGAGCAGGCGATCGCCGAGCTCGCCGCGGCGCTGCAGCGCAACGAGGTCGGCGACGAGCCGGACCTGGCCTTCCACCGCGCCGTCGCGCTGGCGACCCGCAATCCCCTGTTCATCCAGTCGATCCAGATGCTCGACGGCTCGATCCGCAGCGGCATCGTCGTCGCGCGGCGCCTCAAGCAGCTTGCCAACAGCGACCGGGTCGGCCAGGTACTGACCGAGCACGAGCGGGTGCTGGCGGCGATCCGCGGCCAGGACGCGGAGGCGGCGCGTCTCGCCATGCACCGCCACATCGACAGCTCGCGCGACCGCATGCTCGGCTTCGCCGCCGGCTAGCCTTCCCGCCCTTCCCTTCCCACCGACCGAGAGACCGCCATGCCGCCGGAAATCGCCGTCATCAGCAGCACCATCGTCACCGCCCCGGACCTGCTCGACCGGCTGAAGAGCCACTTCACCGTGCACCTGATGCACGAGCCGGGCTCCTACGACGCCGAGGCCGCTAAACGCTGCCGGGCGATCACGACCTCGGGCGGCACCAGGGTCGACGCCGGGACCTTCGACGCCTTCCCCGAGGCCGGCCTCGTCGCCTCCTTCGGCGTCGGCTACGACTCGATCGACGTCGCCGAGGCGAAGCGGCGCGGCATCCGGGTCACCAACACCCCCGGCGTGCTGACCGACGAGGTCGCCGATCTCGCGATCGGGCTGGCGATCGCCGTCTGCCGCGACCTGGTCACGGGCGACGCCTACGTGCGCAGCGGCGCCTGGGAGCGCCAGGGCGCCCTGCCGCTGAAGCGCAAGGTCTCGGGCATGAGGGCGGGCATCCTCGGCCTCGGCGGCATCGGCCTGGCGATCGCCCGGCGCGCCGCGGCCTTCGACATGGATCTCGCCTGGAGCGGGCCGCGCCCGAAGCCGGACCAGCCCCTGCCCTACCTGCCCTCCGCGGTCGAGCTGGCGGCCCGCTCCGACCTGCTGTTCGTCTGCTGCCCCGGCGGCGCCGAGACGCGCCACCTGGTGAACGCCGAGGTGCTGAAGGCGCTCGGCCCCGAGGGCTACCTGATCAACGTCGCGCGCGGCTCGGTGGTCGACGAGCGGGCGCTGGTCGCGGCGCTGGAGGCCGGCTCGATCGCCGGCGCCGGCCTCGACGTCTTCGAGGAGGAGCCGAAGGTGCCCGAGGCCCTAAAGAACAGCCCGAAGGTGGTGCTGCAGCCCCACGTCGGCAGCGCCACCGTGGCGACCCGCCGGGCCATGGGCGACCTGGTGTTCCGCAACCTGGAGGCCTGGTTCGCCGGCCGGGAGCTGGTCACGCCGGTGGCGTGACGCCATGGACGGCGGGGCGGATCCGATCCCGGCGATCGTCGCCGAGGTGGCCGAGATCACCGATCTCGTCCGGCGCTTCCGCCTGGTGCGGCAGGACGGCGGGCCCCTGCCCGCCTTCGAGGCCGGCGCCCACGTGACCGCCGCCTTCGGCGACGGGACACGGTCCTGGCGCAACGCCTACTCGCTGATGGGCCCGCTGTCGGACCGCTCGCACTACCTGATCAGCGTGCGCCGCGACGACGAAGGCAACGGCGGCTCGCTGTTCCTGCACGGCGCGGTCGGGGCGGGCTTCGAGCTGGAGATCTCGCCACCGGTCCAGGGCTTCGCGCTCGACCTCTCGGCCGGGCGGCACCTGCTGCTGGCCGGGGGCATCGGCATCGCGCCGCTGATGGCCCAGGCCGAAGCCCTGGCCGCGCGCGGCGCCGACTTCGAGCTGCACTACAAGGCGCGCACCAGCGACCGCGCCGCCTACCGCATGGAACTGCACGCGCGCCACGGCGCGCGCATGCACAGCTACTGCGGCGACCTTGGCCAGGAGCTCGACATCCCGGCGCTGCTGGCCGCCCAGCCGCCGGGCACCCACCTCTACCTCTGCGGCCCCGAGGGCATGATCGAGCGCGTCGGCGAGGATGCCGCCGCGCTGGCCTGGCCGCCGGAGCGGATCCACGTCGAGCGCTTCCTGGTCGAGACGGCCGGCGAGCCTTTCGCCGTCGTGCTCGCCGCCTCGGGCCGCACGGTCGCGGTCGGCGCGGACCAGAGCCTGCTGCAGGCGCTGGAAGCGGCCGGGATCGCGATGCCCTTCGTCTGCCGCGGCGGCGCCTGCGGGCGCTGCGAGACCGGGGTGCTGGCCTGCGAGGGCGAGATCCTGCACCGCGACTGCTGGCTGGACGCGGCCGGGCGCGCCGCCGGCCGCCGCATCATGCCCTGCGTCTCACGCTTTCGCGGCCGGCGCCTGCTGCTCGACCTCTGATCCGGTCGGCTACCTGCCGCGCAGGCGCCGCTCCACCGTCGCGAGCGCCTTCTGGTAGACGTTCTGCTCGGTCTGGGGCATCAGCACCAGGTCGTCCTGGGGGCTCGCGTCCCAATCGCCGGTCCAGACGGCGAAGGTGGCGCCGCCGGCGGTCACCGGCCAGAGTCGGGCGCCCGAGACGTAGTTGATCCAGGGCATCTCGCAGTTGGTGATGCGATAGGAGAAGGAGCGGCTGCGGTCGCAGAGGTGCAGCAGCTCCTCGTTGAGATGGCCCTCGCCGAAATGGAAGTCGCGCACGCCCGACACCTTGTCAGAGCGCACCCCGCCCAGCATGTGCATCCGGGTGATGTCCTCGTGCCAGGCGGCCATCCCGGCGAAGTCGCGCATGACGCCCCAGACCTGCTCGACCGGGGCGCGCAGGACGCGGGAGGTCCAGACCTTGTTCGGCGCGAAGCCCTTCCAGCGCTCCGCACCCGCGGGCTTCGCCGGCTTCGTCTCGGCGATCAGCTTCGCCAGGCTCGCCAGGTTGGCGGCGAAGACCTCGCGCGAGATGATGCGCTCGTACCGGCCCTCGTCGCCGGCCGCCTCGTCGAAGCTCGCCTCCCACTCGGCGAAGGTGCCGTCTCCGTGGGTCACCGGGAAGAGCCGCAGCGAGGCCACGTAGTTCCTGACCGGGAAGGCCGGCTTCTCGAAGTTGTAGGTGAAGCTGCGGCGGGCGTCGTCGAGCGACAGCAGCCGCTCGCGCACCTGGCGGCCGTCCTTCAGATGGAGCGAGCGCACGCAGCCGACGACGTCGGCGTCGAGGCCCTCCTCGATCTCGGAGCGCACGACCGCGGGCGCCCATCCGGGAAGGCCGTTGAAGTCGCGCACCAGGCTCCAGGCGGTCTCGACCGGGGCCTTGAGCACGATCGAGGCGTAGGCGCGGGCCATGGCCGTGTTCCTCTACGGCGCCTAGTTCTTGCCGGGCACCAGCTGTCGCACCATGGCCTCGACCAGGCGCGGCAGGTCGTAGGGGAAGCGGGCCGTGATCAGGTTGCCGTCGATCACGCAGGGCTCGTCGAGCACCGTCGCTCCGGCGTTCTCGAGGTCGATCTGGATGTTCCAGACCGCCGTGGCGCGCTTGCCCGCCAGGATCTTCGCGCTGACCATGACCCACTGGCCGTGGCAGATCGCCGTGGTCGGCTTGCCCGCCTCGTACATCCTGCGCACCAGGGCGCGCGCGTGCTCGTCCATGCGCAGCGCGTCGGGGTTCCAGCAGCCGCCCGGCAGCAGGATGGCGTCGTAGTCCTCCGCCCTGGCCTCGTCGGTGTAGCGGTCGATCTTCAGCCAGCCGGCGTTCTCCATCAGGCGGATGGCCAGGACGTGGGTCGCGCACTGCGGCGGGAAGCGCAGCCCCAGCGTCGGGTGGAACTCGCCGATCCGCGGCGAGACGATGTGGACCGTGGCGCCGTGCTCCGTGAGCCAGCGGTGCGCGCCGAGGATCTCGACCTCCTCGACGCCGTTGGTGCAGCAGATCGCGATCCGCTTGCCTGCGAGCAGCTCGGGGTCCGAGGGCGGGTCGAACAGGAAGCTGCGGAGCTCCCGGTTGAGCTCGCCGTCGGCGGTGACGAGGAGCTCGGTCGAGATCGACGGCACCAGCGACGGGGACATCAGCTGCTGCATGCGGTCGAAGGCGGCGGCCTGGGTCGGATCGCTCATCTTTCTGGCTCCCGGAAGCGGTTGATCGAAGGGGCGCTGCTCACTCGCCGTTTCCTTCTTCCGGCGCCCTGCGGCTCTGCAGCGTGAGCAGGCCGGCCAGGACGGCGGCGACGGCGGCGACGGTCCAGGTGAAGCCGTGCAGGTACCAGGGCGTCGCGCGCAGCTGCACCCGACCCATCAGGGTGTCGGGGTCGGGCGGCTTGAGGAAGAAGACGCCGTAGAGATGGGCCGCGTAGATGGCCACGAGCAGCACGATGCAGAAGATCAGCGCGATGATCATGGCCGTCTTCACGACCGACCGCACCCGCACCCCCGGCCGTGCCAGCGGCAGCAGATTGTTGACCAGCCCGGCGACGATGACGAGGACGGAGCCCACGGCGAAGAGCGTGATGCTGAACGGCTGGAAGATCATCACCAGCGCCAGCACGCCGAGCCCGATGATCGCGAACTCCAGCCTGCGGGCCGCCGCGGCGGTCATGCCGCCCGTCTGATCGTCGCCGTTCATGCGCGGATCGCCTTTCCGTCGTCTGCGAAGACGTGCGTCTGCACCGGGTCGGGAACGAGATGCAGCGCCTCGCCGGGCGACACCTTGAGCTCCCGCGGGATCACGACCCGGATGTCGCTGCCGGTCCTGGAGCGGGCATGGATCAGCGTCTCCGCGCCCATCGGCTCGATCAGCTCGGCGACGGTCTCGATCGCGCCGCTGGTGTGCTCGGGCACGGCCGAGAAGGCGCGCGGGCGGATGCCGACGGTGACCCTGCCGGGCCGCAGCCGCGCCACCGCCGGATTGACCATCAGCTCGACCTCCCGCTCGTCGAGGACGACCGTCGCCTTGCCGTCGCCGTAGCCGGTCAGCTCGGCCTCGAGCAGGTTCATCTGCGGCGTGCCGATGAAGCTCGCGACGAAGAGGTTCGCGGGCCTGGCGAAGACCTCGTGCGGGCTGCCGACCTGCTCGATCAGCCCGTCCCGCATGATGGCGATGCGGTCGGCCATGGTCAGGGCCTCGAGCTGGTCGTGGGTGACGATGACCGTCGCCTTCGACAGGCCCGACAGCACCGCCTTGATCTGGCCGCGCATCGACTCGCGGAGCTCCACGTCGAGGCGCGACAGCGGCTCGTCGAACAGGAAGCAGTTCGGGTCCCGGACGATGGCGCGGGCGACCGCGACCCGCTGCTTCTCGCCCTCCGAGATCTGGTCCGGCAGGCGGTCGAGGATCGCCCCGAGGTGCAGGATGTCGGCGACCCGCGCGACGCGGGCCGCCTTCTCCGCCCGGGCGAGGCGCTCGTTGTGCAGCGGCATGGCGATGTTCTCGGCAACGGTCAGCGCCGGATAGAGGGCGTAGAACTGGAAAACCATCGCGATGTCGCGCTTCTCCGGCGGCAGGTCGTTGACGCGCTGGCCGGCGATGACGACGTCGCCGGAGGTGACCCGCTCGAGGCCGGCGATCATGCGCAGCGTCGTCGTCTTGCCGCAGCCCGAGGGCCCCAGCAGGCAGACGACCTCGCCGGCATCGACCGACAGGTCGGCATCGCGCACCGCGACGAACTCGCCGAACTTCTTGGTGACCTTGCGGATCTCGACGGTCGCCATGGCTACCTCTTGACCGTGCCGAAGGTGACGCCGCGCAGCAGGTGGTTCTGCAGGAAGAAGGTCACCAGGAAGACCGGGATCAGGAACAGCGTCTCGATCGCCGCCAGCAGCGTCCAGTCCGTGCCCCGGCCGCCGGAGGAGACGGCCTGGTTCATGGCGACCGGCACGGTGCGCGTGTCCGTGCTGGTCAGCAGCAGGGCGAAGAGGAACTCGTTCCAGGTCAGGATCAGGCCGAACACGAAGGTGGCGGCCAGGCCCGCGACGACCTGCGGCAGGCAGATCTTCAGGAACACCTTGGTCTCCGAAGAGCCGTCGATGCGCGCCGCGTCCTCGACGTCGCTCGACAGCTCGTCGAAGAAGCTCTTCATCATCCAGATGGTGAAGGCGAGGTTGAACGCCGTGTAGAGCAGGATGATGCCGAGGTAGGAGCCGGACAGCCCGGCGGCGCGGAACATCAGGATGACCGGGATGATCACGACGATCGCCGGCAGCATGCGCGTCGTCAGGATGATGAAGAGATAGGTGTCGTTGCCCTTCAGCGGATAGCGGGAGAAGCCGTAGGCGGCCAGCGTCCCGAGCACCAGCGCGAGCAGGACCGAGACCGTCGCGATCACGATCGAGTTGAAGAAATAGAGGTCGAAGCCCGTCGGCTCCGGCGCGCTGCCCGTCGTCATGACCCGCGAGAAGACCGAGCTGAAGTTCTCGAGCGTCGGCGGGAAGACGAACTGGTCGGGGATCAGCCCGAACAGCGAGGTCGGCGAGATCGTCGGCGGCACCGAGAGCGCCAGCTCCTGCGGCTTGATCGCGGTGAAGATGATGAACAGGACCGGCAGGAAGTAGACCAGGCTGACCAGCGCCGCGGCCGCGGTGCGGCCCCAGCCGGCCTCGGCGACGCCGCGGCGCCCGCGGCGGCCGGCCAGCGCCCGGAATGAGACCCCGGCCGTCATGTCTCGACCCTCCGGTTCCGGCGGTTGGCGAGGTAGAGATAGAGGTTGGTCAGGACGATCACCATGAACAGCATGACGTAGGAGATCGCGGCCCCCTCGCTGGTCTTGTTCTGCTCGTTGGCGATGCGGATCAGCTGGTAGGAGATCGTCATGGTGTCGTTGCCGCCCTTGGTCAGCAGGATCACCAGGTCGGCCAGCTTGAAGGCCTCGATCGTGCGGAACAGCAGCGCCAGCATCAGCAGCCCGCGGATGTAGGGAAAGGTGATGCACCAGAAGCGCCGCCAGGCGGAGACCCGGTCGATGGCGGCGGCCTCGTAGAGGTACTTCGGCACCGAAACCAGGCCGGCCAGGACCAGCAGCATGACGAAGGGCGACCACATCCAGGCGTCGGCGAAGACGATGCCGGCCACGGCCCCGGCCTTGCTCGACATCAGGATGAACTGGCCGCCCGCGATGCTGTTGACGACGTAGCTCAGGATGCCGAAGGTCGGGTCGTAGTAGTAGGTGAAGAAGACGCCAGCGGCGACGACCGACAGCATCATCGGCGTGAGCACCAGGATCAGCAGGTATCTGCGCAGCGGGAATTCCTTGGCGAACATCATCGCCAGCAGGAAGCCGACGATCATCTGCGCCGAGACCGTGAGCACGACGAACATGCCCGTGTTGACCAGGGCGTTCCAGTTGTCCGGCGCCGCGATCTCGTTGGTCAGGACCTTCGTGTAGTTGTAGAGGCCGACGAAGCGGATGGACTGCAGGTTCGACTGGTAGGCGAAGAAGGACAGCCCCAGCGACCAGAGCAGCGGAAAGATGTTCATGACGAAGAGCACCGCGATCGCCGGCGCCACGAGCAGCCCGCCGTAGTAGCGGCGGCGCCAGGCGTTCACGACGAAGGCGGCGGCGACCAGCGCCACCATGGCGCCGACCACCCAGAACGAGGTGCCGGGCGGCAGGGCCGCGACGGCGGGTGCGGAGACCAGGAGCCCGACGGCGATCGCCAGCCGCCAGTTGTCGGGCGACACGACCAGGAGGGCAGGCGAGGTTCGGGCGATTTGCGTGACTGACATGACCTGGAGAGAGCCCCGATTTCCGTGAA
The DNA here is from genome assembly GCF_900177295.1 of Tistlia consotensis USBA 355. Lineage (GTDB taxonomy): Bacteria > Pseudomonadota > Alphaproteobacteria > Kiloniellales > DSM-21159 > Tistlia > Tistlia consotensis. Next base: position 40,218 of record NZ_FWZX01000032.1, on the reverse strand, counting down.
GGCCGGTCGGCTTGCCACCGTCGCGGCCGCCGGGTCCGCGGACCGGGGAGGAGCGCTCTCCCCGGCCCGCAGCCTGGACGGCCGCCGCACCGCCGGTGGCGGCGGCCGGACGTCACGTCATTGGATCAAGCCCGCTTCGGTCAGCAGGTTCTGCTGGAACTTGGCAATGTTGTCCAAGGTCGTCTTGGCATCCTGCTCGCCGGTGATCGCGAGGTCGAACTGGTCCTGCTGCTCGGTCAGCAGCTCGAAGAACTGCGGCACGTGCCAGACGTCCTTCTGCCAGTCCAGGGACGCGGCCCAGGCCCGGTTCCACGGACGGTAGGTCACGTACTTCGGGTCCTCGTAGACCGACTTGATCGCCGACTGGCCGCCGGCCGCGGCGAACTGGCGCTGGATGTCGTCCGACAGCCACCACTTCACGAACTCGACGGCTTCCTTGGTCTGCAGCGGGGTCGTCCAGGTCGTCAGCACGAAGGGCTGGCCGCCGATGTTCGACCAGCGCACCAGCTTCCCGTCGACCAGGGTGCCCGGCATCATGCCGACCACCAGCTTGTCCGCGACCTTGGAGATCTTCGGGTCGATCGTGCCTTCGCCGAGGCCGATCCAGTCGACGTTCATGGCCACCTTGCCCTCGCGGAACAGCTCGTCCGTCTTGAAGATGTCCATGGTGCCGGTCTTGGCGACCGGCGGCATGTACTCGATCATGCCGAGATACTGCTCGAGCGCCTTGACGGCGACCGGCGAGTTCACCACGCCTTCCGCCTGGCCGGTCGGCGCCTGGGTCTCGTCCCAGATGTTGCCGCCCATCTGCCAGATCATGCCGTTGATCTGCATCGAGGCGAAGTCGTAGCCCTTCCCGGCCTGGTAGGCGATGCCGTAGAAGTCGTCGTCCAGCGGCTTGCCGGCCAGCATCTCGCCCTTCTTGCGGCGGAAGAACTCGCCGACGTTCCTGAAGTCGTCCCAGGTCATGGCATCGAGCTCTTCCCCGGTGCAGGGCAGCTTCTTGCCGTACTTGGCCATGAAGCTCTTCTGCTCGGTCGCGTCGCAGAGCACGTCCTTGCGGGCGAAGTTCACCAGCACGTCCGGAAACTGCGGGAAGCCGTAATAGTTCTTGGACTTGTAGGGATAGGTCGAGTAGGCGGCCAGCACGGCCGGATGCACCGACAGGACCGTCTTCTTGAACTCCGGGTCGGCGTCCAGCAGGTCGTTGATCTTGCGGTAGTAGCCGCCCTCGACGAAGGCGCCGAGCCACTGCGAGTCGGAGACGATGAAGTTGTACTTCTTCTCGCCCGAGGTCAGCGAGGCGTTGACCCGGGTGTAGAAGTCGGGCCAGGGGATGAAGTCGACGTCCAGCACGACGTGGTTGCCGGACTTCGGCTTGTACTGCTCGTCGAAAAACTTCTTCATGATGCGGGTCGGCGGCCAGTCGGGCACCGCCATCGTCAGCGTCACCTCCTCGGCCGGGGCCCAGGTGGCTCCGAGCGTGACCAGCGAGGCGGCGACACCGGCCGCCAAGAGCGCATGCTTGATCGTGCTAGACGCAGTCATCGTAAGCTCTCCTCCCCTTTGGTTTTCTTGTTGACCGCTACGCCGTCCGGACCTCCCCCATCAGGTGATCGCCTGGCCGCTGGAGGCGCGGAAGACGTGGAATCGCGCCGGGTCGAGCACGACGGAGGCCGCCTGGCCGGGCGCCAGGGACGAGGCCGCCGATTCCGGCAGCACCATCCTCAGCGTCGCGCCGCCGGCCTCGACCGAGACCACGGTGATGTCGCCGAGCGGCTCCAGCATCGCGATGCGCGCCGCGAGGCCGCTCTCGCCGTCGCCCGCCAGGCGGATGTCGCTCGGCCGGATGCCGACGACCGCCGCCTCGCCGGCCGCCGCCCCGCCGAGCCGGCGCGCGAAGGGCAGCGCGCCGATGCCGCAGGCGAGGCCGGCCCCGTCGGCGGCGAGCGTGCCGCGGATCAGGTTCATGTGCGGCGAGCCGATCTTGCCGGCGACGTAGAGGTCGCGCGGCGTCTCGTAGAGCTGGTCCGGCGTGCCGATCTGCACGATGCCGCCGTCGCGCATCACGGCGATCTCCTCGCCCATCGACAGCGCCTCCAGCTCGTCGGGCGTGGCGTAGACGACGGTCAGGCCGAACTGCCGGTGCAGGCGCTTCAGCTCGGCACGCATGTCGTGGCGCAGCTTGGCGTCGAGGTTGGTCAGCGGCTCGTCGAGCAGCAGGATGCGCGGCCGGCGGATCAGGGAGCGCCCGAGCGCGACCCGCTGCTGCTCGCCGCCCGACAGCGTGCCGGGCCTGCGGTCGAGCTTCGGCTCGAGCCTGAGCATCGCCGCGGTCTCGCGCACGCGCCGGTCGATCTCGGAGCGCGGCACCCGCTCCTCGACCAGCGGATAGGCGAAGTTGTCGTAGACGCTGAGGTGCGGGTAGAGCGCGAAGGACTGGAAGACCATCGAGACGCCGCGCCCGGCGATCGGCGCGCGGGTCCAGTCGCGGCCGAAGATCTCGACCCGGCCGCGGTCCGGCGCGACGAGGCCGGCGATGGTGCGCAGCGTCGTGGTCTTGCCGACCGAGCTCGGACCGAACAGCACGAAGAAGCGGCCTTCGGCGACGTTGAAGGACAGGTTGTCGAGCGCGCGCACGCTGCCGTAGGACTTGCCGACTTTCGCAAGGCTGAGCGCGCAGTTCCCGGCCTGCCCCATCGCCTCCCCCTCTAGCGCCGCGGCGGACGTCGACGGCCGGCGAACAGCCGGCGGCGCGGCCGGGCCTCGGTGCCGTCGGCGGCCCGGACCCGGGCCGCAGCGGCGCCGCGTCTTATGGATGACGCGGTCTGTCTCGGGCGGATCGCCTGCCTGGCGCCCCCGCGGGGTCGGGCTTTCGCCCCTGCTCCAGGCGGGCTCCCGCAGCAGCGAGGATGGCATGAATCCGCGCTGGATGCATCGCGCATCATGAGAATGCCACCAGCAGGCGATCGCGCGACCGTGCGATGTGCGCGCGCATGGCCCGTTCCGCGCCCTCCTCGTCGCCGGAGGACAGCGCCACGAGAAGGCTCTCGTGCTCGACCAGCGCCTCTTCCGTCACCCGAGCGTGGAACATCAGCCGGAAGATGTGGAAGTGGGTGTGCAGGTGCGTCAGCGTGGCTCGGATCAGCCCGTTGCCGGCGATCTCCATGATCTGGTCGTGCAGCTCGGCATCGAGCTGCGCGAAGCGCGCGTAGCTCAGCCGCTCCCGGCCGCTGTCGAGCCGGCGCATCCGATCGGCGGTATTGGTCAGCCTGCGCATGGCCTGCTCGGTGACGTTGCGGGCGGCGCGGCGTGCCGCGTCCGGCTCCAGCAGCAGGCGCAGCTCGTAGAGCTCGTCGAAGTGCAGGCGGGAGATCTGCGGCGCCGCGCTGTAGCCGACGAGGTGGGTCTTGACCACCAGCCCTTCGCTCTCCAGGCGTCCGAGCGCCTCGCGGATCGGCGTCTGCGAGACCTCGAGCTCGCGCACCAGGCCGTCGACGGAGATCCGGGCCCCCGGAGCGATCTCCAGGGACATGAGCTTGTCGAAGATCGCCCCGTAGACGTCATCGGCCAGACCCCTGTGGCGCCGGATCGCCATGCTCTTTCGAAGCCCGCTCCCCCTCCCGCCGATGCGCAGTCCGCCGGCGAGTCGCCCGATATCCTATACGATCTGATATACGAGGCAAGGCGTGATCCGGCGGGCGCGCGGAATCGCGAGGCGGATCATCGGATCGCCCCGGACCGTCGGTTCCGGCCGGGTCAGTAGGAGCGCGGCAGGCCGAGGACGTGCTCGGCGAGGTAGGAGAGGATGAGGTTCGTGGAGATCGGCGCGACCTGGTAGAGCCGGGTCTCGCGGAACTTGCGCTCGACGTCGTACTCCTCGGCGAAGCCGAAGCCGCCGTGGGTCTGGATGCAGGCGTTGGCCGCCTCGAAGGAGGCGTCGGCGGCCAGCATCTTGGCCATGTTGGCCTCGGCGCCCGGGTTCTCGCCGGCCTCGTAGAGGCGCAGCGCCTCCTGCACCATCAGCTCGGCCGCGCGCATGCTGGCGTAGGCCTTGGCGATCGGGAACTGGATGCCCTGGTTCTGGCCGATCGGCCGGCCGAAGACGACGCGCTCCTTCGCGTAGCCAGTCGCCTTCTCGATGAACCACTTGGCGTCGCCGATGCACTCGGCGGCGATCAGGATCCGCTCGGCGTTCATGCCCGAGAGGATGTAGCGGAAGCCCTTGCCCTCCTCGCCGACCAGGTTCGCCGCGGGAACCTCCATGTCCTCGAAGAAGACCTCGCAGGAGTTGTGGTTCATCATCGTGCGGATCGGCCGGATCGTCAGGCCCTTGCCCAGCACCTTGCGCATGTCGACGATGAAGGTCGAGAGGCCGTCGGTCTTCTTGGCGACCTGGTCGCGCGGCGTCGTGCGCGCGAGCAGCAGCATCAGGTCGGAGTGCTCGGCCCGGCTGGTCCAGATCTTCTGGCCGTTGACGAGGTAGCGGTCGCCCTCGCGCCGCGCGGTGGTGCGCAGCGCCGTCGTGTCGGTGCCGCTGCTCGGCTCGGTGACGCCGAAGGCCTGCAGGCGCAGCGCGCCCGAGGCGATGTCCGGCAGGTAGGCCTGCTTCTGCGCCTCGCTGCCGTGGCGCAGGATCGTGCCCATGACGTACATCTGGGCGTGGCAGGCCGCGCCGTTGCAGCCCTGGCGCTGGATCTCCTCCAGGATCGCCGCGGCGGCCGAGAGCGGCAGGCCGGCCCCGCCGTAGTCCTCGGGGACCAGGGCGGCGAGCCAGCCGCCCTCGGTCAGCGCCTCGACGAACTCGGTCGGGTAGGCGCGACGCTCGTCGAGCGCGCGCCAGTACTCACCGGGAAAGCCGGCGCAGAGCTTCGCGACGGCGTCGCGGATCTCCCGGTGGTCCTGTCGCTCGCCGGCCATCAGAAGCCGCCCCAGGCCGCGCGGCCGGTCTCGACCATCACGTCGGCGCCGAGCCCGAGGGCGAGCGCGGCGGCGCCGAACGACAGGCCCTTGTAGAGCCATTTGGCGTGGCGCTCGGCCGCGCCCAGCGGCCAGGCCGCGACGAACGACAGGGTCGCCATGCCGAGCATCGAGCCGAGCCCGAAGACCAGCACGTAGCCGACCGCCAGCCAGGCGTCGCGCGTCGCCGCCACGGCCAGCGCGAGCAGGCCGGCCGAGCCGGCGGCGCCGTGCATCAGGCCGACGAAGAGCGCCCGCAGGGGCGGGCTGGAGGGATGTTGGTGCCGATGCGGGTCCGCGTCGTGCGGCCGCGTCGCGCCGGCGTGGCCGTGGGCATGGAGGTGGGCCCTGCCCTCGCCGTGGCGGTGGGCGTGGAAGTGGATCCGCTGCCGGCGCAGGCGCCGCAGCACGTCGAGGCCGAGCAGCACCAGCATGACCCCGACGCCGAACTCGAGCGCGGCCGCCAGCCGGTCGGTCAGGGTCAGGCCGAGCAGGATCACCGCCGCGCAGATCGCGAAGAGCGTGATGGTGTGGCCGAGGCCCCACAGCGCCCCGCGCAGCGCCAGGCCCCGCTTCGAGCCGCGCGCCCCGATCGCCATCGCGCCGACCGCCGCCAGATGGTCGGCCTCCAGCGCGTGCTGCATGCCGAACAGAAACCCGAGCGCCAGGAACCCTTCCAACTCCATCCCCCTTCGACGACCCCGCTGCACCCGCCCTGCGACGGGCGGCCCGGCTGCCACGAAGAGCACGAGCGAGCCCCCCTTCGCAAGAGGCGGCGGCTCGGACCCAGAGTCCCGGCAACATCGCCCCGCGGTCGAGACGAGACGGAGCAGGCGGCGGTATGTCCCGGCCCGCGTGCTTGCGGGGCACGACGCCTTGCGGCCATACTTCGCCCGCCTGCCGACAACGGCGGGCCCGTGACGGGGTGACGATCGATGGGGGTCCTGGTCGACGGCAGCGGCAGCACGGTCCTGCCGCCCGCGGACGCGATGGCGGCAACCGCCTGCCGGCTTCGTCCCTAGACGCAACCGACGCTGCGGCCCCACGGCGATCGAAAGCCCTTCCATGCGCGTCCTGTTCTCGGTGCAGCCCGCGACCGGCCATCTCCAGCCGCTGGTCCCGCTCTGCCGGCAGCTCGCGGCGAACGGCCATGAGGTCAAGGTCGTCTCGGCGCCCTCCTTCGTGCCGGCCGTGGCCTCGTTCGGGCTCGAGGCCGAGCCGCTGGGGCTCGACTGGCTGCGCGCCGACGCCGCCCGATTCTTCCGGGCCGCCCGAGAGATGCCTGCCGAGGCGCGTTACATCTGGGTGCTGACCGAGCTCTATGCCGGCGAGACGGTGCGCCGCCTGCTGCCCGACCTGGAGCGGCTGGCCGAGCGCTGGTGCCCCGATCTCGTGATCCGCGACCAGATGGAGTTCGCCGCCTGGCTGTTCGCCGAGCGCCACGACATCCCGCACGTCTCCTATGGCTACGGGCTCGGCTTCCAGGAACGCGACCGCCGGGTCGCCGGCCCGGCCATCGCCGAGCGCCGCCGCGAGGCCGGGCTCGCGCCGGATCCCGAGCTCCACAGCCTGTTCCGCCATCTCCGCTTCGAGTTCGCGCCGGCCTGCTACCGGCCGGCGGAATCGCGTCCGATCCCGACGACCCGGCACATCCGCTATCGCCCCTGCGACAAGCGGCGCGGCGACCGGAGTCCGGAGTGGCTCGGCGAGCTGGGCGGGCGTCCGCTCGTCGTCGCGACGCTCGGCACCAACTACAACCGGGTGCCCGGCCTGTTCGAGCTGATCATCGAGGCCCTGGCGGCGCTGCCGGTCGAGGTCGTGGTCACGAGCGGCGACACGCGCGCGCCCGAGGACCTGGGGCCGCTGCCGCGCAACGTGCGTGCGGTGAGCTACGTCCCGCTGTCGGAGCTGCTGCCCCACGCCGACGCGATCGTCTGCCACGCCGGCTTCAACACCATCATGACCGCCGCCCTGGCGGCGGTGCCGATCGTGCTGATCCCGATCGAATCGGACCAGCCGCTGCAGGCGGTGCGCTGCGAAGCGCTCGGCATCGGACGGAGCCTGGCGCGCGCGGACCTGACGGTGCCGGGGCTGCGGGAGGTGGTCCGCGACGTCCTCGCCGAGCCCGGCTACCGCGAGTCGATGGCCGCCTTCCGCAGCGAGATCGAGGCCCTGCCGGACCTCCCGGAGGTCGCGACCCTGCTGGAGCGGCTGGCCGAGGAGGGACGCCTGGAAAGGGCATGAGCGAGGCCTTCGAGCGGCTGCCCCGCGTCGGGCGCTTCTTCCTGACCCGCCCCCGGGACGATCGCCACGGCTGCCTGGTGCTGATCCTGGCAGCCGACGGCGACGGCCGGCCGCTCGATCTCGAGGCGCTGAGGGCGCAGGTCGGCAGCCGCGTCGGCCTGCTGCCGAGCCGCTTCCGCCGCCGGCTCGCCGACTGCCCCTTCGGCCTCGCCCCGCCGATCCTGGTCGACGATCCCGCCTTCTCGGTCGAGCGGCATGTCGAACGGCTGGAGATCGGGGCGCCCGAGGGGCAAGCAGGGGACGGCTGGGATGCCTTCGACGCGGCCCTCTGCCGCTTCGTCCGCGAGCCGCTCGACCAGTCCCGGCCGCTCTGGCGGATGGTCGTGGCCGAAGGGCTGCCCGGCGGGCGCTCGGCCGTCGTGGTCAAGCTCCATCACGCGATCACGGAAGGCGAAGGCGCCCTCGCCAGCATCGGCAACCTGCTGTTCCGGAACGATCCGGCACCGGAGCAGGCGACCGGCGGAACGCCGGCCCCGGAGCCGGGCAGGCTTCGATGGATCGGCCTCGCGCTCGGTCACGCCGCCGGCCGTTCCCGCGCGGGCCTGGCGGCGCTCGCGCGAGGCATCGGCGCGTGGCGCGATCCGGCGGCCGAGGTCGCGCGCTGGCGCGCGACGCGCGCGGCCTGCCGGCGGCAGCTCGGCGGACGGCGGGCCGCCTCGCCGCTCCGGGCCCCGGTCGGCCCGCGCAACGCGATCGCCGTCGCGGTCTGCGCGCTCGAGACCGTGCAGCGCATCCGGGCGGCCCAGGCGGATCCGCTCACCTTCGACGCGGTCGTGCTCGCCGCCATCGCCGGCGGGCTGAGGCGCTGGTTCCAGGAGCGCGGGCTGGAGCCGCGCGAGCAGGTGGTCCAGGTCCCGGTCAGCGTCGCCCGGCGCGGCCTCGGGGTGACCAAGGACTTCGTCGAGATGCCGTCGCTGATGGTCGTGCCCCTGCCGGTCGGCGAGGCCGATCCGGCGGAGCGGCTGCGCCGCCTCGGCCGGATCACGGCCGAGCGCGCCGCGGACGCGCCGGCGCTGCAGAACCTCTTCGGGCTCCTGACCCTGCTGCCGATGCCGCTCTACCGCCGCGCGGCGGGACGTCTCTACGACAAGGCGCCGCATTTCCACCTGGCGAGCCTGCGCGGCCCGGCCGCGACGCTCCGGGTGCGGGGCAATCCGGTCGAGCTCGCCTACATCCCGACCCCGGTGCGCGGCGAGCTGGCGCTCCGCTTCGCGGTGCTGACGCTCGGCGGGACGCTGACGGTCACGCTGTCCTGCGACCCGGACGTGGTCGTGGCGCCCGAGCGGCTGGCCCGTCACATCGAGGGCGCGCTCGCCGAGCTCGCCGGCCCCGAGGCCGAGAGCAGCCCTTCCACGACGCCCGGGCCGTCCGGGAGCGTGTTGGCGGCGGACCGCCCGTTGGCCTCGAACCAGGAGAAACCGAGGCCGGCGTAGCGCTCGACCAGGTCGTCGTAGCGCGCGTCGAGCGTCCGCGCCTCGGGGCCGATGCCGCCGATCAGCGTCAGGCCGGTCGGCGCGGTGTCGATCGTCGCGATGCGCAGCGAGGGGCACTGCTCCCTGAGGCAGGGCACGACCTTCCAGACGTCACCGGTCCAGGCCTGGGTGGCGCGCGGCCGGGCGGTCATCAACTGGTCCTGCGGCAGCGTGTCGTGGAGCAGGATCCAGGCCGTCGGCGCGCAGAGCCGCGCGGCCTGGACGAAGTCGTGCAGCACGGCCTCGAAATGGTGCAGGCCGTCGATGAAGACGAGGTCGAGCGGCCGGCCCTCGAAGGCCTCGGTCGGGTCGGGCCGCGCGAAGAAGGCGTCGCTGGTCTCCCGGTAGATCCGGACCCGGCCGCCCGCCTCCGGCGCGTAGTCCGGCAGGGGATCGACCCCGACCGCGAGCGTCGCCGGACCGGCGAGCCGCAGCGAGGCGCCGCGATAGACGCCGATCTCGAGATAGGCGCGCGGCCGGAGCAGGACATGGATCTCGGCCAGGCGCTCCAGGTAGTCGCGCCGGCGCGGCGGGTGCGGGTCGGGAAGTCCCGCCTCCGGCCGCTGTGCCGCTCCGCCCGGTCCCCGCATCGCCCCCTCGCCCGTTCGCCGGAGCCGGCCCGATGACACCGACGCCGGAAATACGATAGGTAGGTGCGCGCCGCCCGTCGACCCGGAGGTTCGCCTGGAAACGCCCGTCGCGCTCTGCATCTTCAACCGGCCGGACCTGACGGCGCGCGTCATGGAGCGGCTCGCGGAGGTCCGCCCCGCCCGGCTTCTGGTCGTCGCCGACGGGCCGCGCAAGGAGCGACCCGACGACCTGGCGCTCTGCGCCGAGGCGCAGCGGATCGCCACGGCGCCAGCCTGGCGCTGCGAGGTGCTGACCGACGTCAGCGAGACCAATCTGGGCTGCCGCGACCGGATCGCCAGCGGCCTCGACTGGGTCTTCGAAACGGTCGAGGCGGCGATCGTGCTGGAGGACGACTGCCTGCCGGCGGCCTCCTTCTTCCCCTTCTGCGGCGAGCTGCTGGCGCGCTACCGCGACGACCAGCGCGTCGGTGCCATCCTCGGCACCAACCTGAGCGGCGCGCAGCCGCCCTCCGGCGCCAGCTACTTCTTCTCGCGCGTGTTCCATCCCTGGGGCTGGGCGAGCTGGCGGCGCGTCTGGCGGGACTACGACCGCAGGCTCGCGCAGCTCGATACGGCGGAGGAGCTGGGCATCCTCGAATCGGCCTTCGCGGACCCGCGCGTCCGCGGCTTCTTCGCCGACAAGTTCGCGCGGGTCCGGCGCGGCGAGATCGACACCTGGGACTTCCAGCTCGGCCTGACCCTGCTGGCGCGCAGCAGCCTCGTCGTCACCCCGGCCGAGACCCTGGTCGCCAATCTCGGCTGCGCGCGGGAGGATGCGACTCACACGGCCGACGAGACCACCCTCGGCACGGCCGCCGCCGCGGAGCTCGAGCTGCCGCTGCGCCATCCCTCCCTGATCGCCCCCTTCCGCCGGGCCGACCTGGCGGTCGAGCAGATCTGCCTCGCGCTGCGCGTCTCCGGTTAGGCCAGCACCGGGCGAATGTCCTCGTCGCAGAGCAGCTCGCGATGCCGGCCGAGCAGGCGCCGCAGCGCCGCCTCGTAGAGCTGCGGCAGCCCTGTCGAGCGTCCGGCGTAGAAGTCGCCCATCGCCGGGTCCTGCAGGAAGGCCTGCCGCATCCGGCGCAGGCCGCGGATCTGCTCGGCGCCTTCGGTCGCCTTGCGGATCACCGAGTAGGCCTTGAGGTAGGCCGGCGCCTCGCGAGTCAGATGATAGCGGAAGCTGCGGGCCGAGAAGGCCGCCTTCTGGATGTCGATGAGCTGCGAGAAATAGTCGAGGGGATCGTAGTTCTTGAGCGTCATGGTCAGGTAGGGCGGCCGGTAGAGCGCGTAGGGCATGCCCCGGACGATCCGGTCCTCGCGCAGCAGCTGATCGAACAGCGGCGTGCCGCCGTAGACCGTCGGAATGTTGATCTCGCCGTTGATCGACGGCAGGCGCCGCAGCATCTCCTTGATCAGCTCGGCGGGCTCGCCGCCCTCGTCCTGGTCGACGCCGAAGATGAAGTTGGCCTGCACGCCCGGCAGGACGCGGGCGATCGCCTCGAAGCGGCTGCACACCTGCTCGAGCTTCTCCCGGCCCTGCTTGCCGGCGCTCCCCGCCTTGCCGGAATAGTCGGCCCAGCTCTCGACCCCGGCGGCGAGGTAGACGCAGCCCGTCGCCCGCAGGCGCTCCAGCCGCTCGTCCTTGACCACCGAGAGCGTGCACTGGATCACGTAGGCCGGGCGTTCGTCCGGGGCGAGGCTCTCGATCGCGCCGACCGTCTGGTCGAAGCGCACGCCGAAGTTCGGATCGGAGAAGATGACGGTCGCGTCCGGCCAGCGGCTCCTCACCAGCCTCATGTCGTCCCGCACCTGCTCGGTGCCCAGCGCCCGGTAGCGGGAGTTCCAGTCCGAGCAGAAGTTGCAGTCGTAGGGGCAGCCGGTACTGGCCAGCAGGTGGATCATGCGGCGCCAGAGCGGCAGGCCTGGATTACGGGTCGTCTGGTCGAGCTCGGCGGCGCGCTCGGCGACGCTCGGGATGTCGGTCAGCGGCCGGCCGCTGTCGAGGACCGTGCCGGGCCCGACCGGCCCCTTCAGCACCTCGTCGAGCAGCTCCCTGTCGCAGTCGCCGATCACGACGTCGAAGAAGCGCGCGCTGTCCAGAGGCGCCGCCTTGGCGTGCGGGCCGCCGAGGATCGTGCGCACCCCGGCCTGCCGGTAGCGCTTGGCCAGCGCGTAGGCCAGCAGGGCGTAGCGCGTGAAGGCGGAAATGAAGACGACGTCGAGATCGTCCGGCAGCAGCGACAGCGGATCGCCGTGGCCGGCGTAGACCGCGTAGGAGACGTCGTGGCCGAGCTGCCGGCACCAGACGACGACGAACTGCGGGCCGAGCTGGCCTTTCTGCCGACGGTAATAGGCGCCCATGGCGAGATTGGCGAAGGACTCGTAGGCCGCATCGGCGACGATATCGAGAACGCCGATCTTCACGGACCGCCGCTCCGCGCCATGCCCGGAGGGCGGTCGCGTCAGGCGAGCGCTTCGTAGGCCTTCCCGAGCCGGCCGAGGGAGTCGCGCATGCCCGCCCTGCGGGCTTCGGGAAGGGAGGCGATGACCTTCTCCGCGAAGGCGTTGAGGTCCGCCAGGTCGACCTCGGCCCTGCTGGCCAGGTAGCCGACAACGAGCTCAAGACAGGCGATCTCGTTCTTCAGCGCCTGCACCTCGTCCTGTGAAGCCATGACGCGCCTCTCCCTGATTTAGGCTGAAATCATCGGTAGCGTACGGACCGCGGTACGACAGCGTCAAGCGAGGTCAGGCTCGCGGGCGGCAGACAACGGTCTGGATGCCGAGGTTGAGCCGGCGCCCGAGCGGCCGCAGCGGCAGCGCCAGAAGCTGGCCCACAAAGTACGGCAGGATCGCGCGATCGAGGTTCAGGCCGCGGCCGCCCAGCCACAGGAAGGCGACGCCGGTGAAGAAGTAGAAATAGGCCGGAAGGCTGCCGCAAGCCCGGTACTCGACGACCTCGAAGCCGGCGCGCCGGATCAGTGCCAGCAGGCTCGCGCGCGTGAACAGGGTCAGGTGCTGCGGCGCCTGGAGGCCGGGCCAGCGGTCGCGGAACAGCCACCGGGTCAGGCTGTCGAGGCGCGGCACCTCGACGACCAGCACGCCGCCCGGCCCGAGCAGCTCGCGCGCCCGGGCGAGGCTGCGCGCCGGATCGTAGTCGTGCTCGAGGTAGTGCCACATGGTGATCAGGTCGAAGGTCCGGCCCGCGAAGTCCTGCTCGCAGAACAGGCCCTGCCTGAACTCCGGACCGTCGGGCGAGGACGGAGCGGCCCGGTCCTTGAAGTCGACGCCGGTCGCGGCGGCCCCGCTCGTCCTCCTGACGACGCGCAGGAAACGGCCGGCCCCGCAGCCGACGTCGAGCACGGCGGAACCGTCGTCGAGCGCCAGATGGCGGCGCACGATCGCCAGGCGCTTCCGCTCGATGCCTTCGACCGCCCAGCGGTAGGCCGGCAGCAGCCAGCGCCAGCCGGCCTCGACCCGCTCGGCGACGGTGTCGTCGTCGTAGTAGCCGGCGATGTGCTCGAGCTTGAGCCGCGGGTTCTGGTAGCCGAGGCCGCAGCGCGTGCAGCGCACGTAGCTGAAGCGTCCGGGCTTGCCGGTGAAGTCGTCGCGTGCCGTCGCCAGCGGCACCGCGTCCGCGGCACCGCAGCCGTAGCAGCGGACCGGCTCGAACATCTCGGGCGTCGGCGGCTGGAGTTCGGCCGCGGCGCGGCCGGCGCGGTGCCGCCGGCTCACGAGACGGCCGCCGCGTCCTGCCGGCGGTAGACCAGCTCCTCCAGCTTGGCGTCGAGGCGACGGTCGATGGTCTCGACGACGCGCTCGTGAAGCTCGGGCTTCCGGTCGAGCAGGCCTGCGAGATCGTCCCGCGACATCGCCAGGAACACGCAGTGGCCGTTGGCGCGGGCGGTCGCGAACTGCGGCAGGTTCTCGTCGAGCAGCGAGAACTCGCCGAAGAAGTCGCCGATCTCCGCCACTTCGAGCGTGATCGGTCGGCCCTGCGGCCCGGCCACGGTCAGCTCCACCTCGCCGCGGACGACGATGTAGAACCTGCCGCTGATATCGTTCTCGGCGAACAGAACGTCGCCGGGCCGCGCGGCTTCGGTCTGCAGGGTCTGCGCCAGCTCCTCCAGCAGCGCGTCGTCGAGGCCTTCGAGGAAGGGGACGTGGCGGAGCCGCTCGACCGAGATCGAGGCCGAGCGGCCGTCGTCGCTGAGGAACAGTCCGCTCTGCTTGGCCCAGAGGCCGGCATAGGGTCCGCCGCGCGCGACGAGCTCCCCGTGCGTCCCCTGCTCGACCAGGCGGCCGCGGTCGAGCACGTAGATCCTGTCCATCTCCGCGGCCTGATGGAGCCTGTGCGTGACCGCGACGATCATGCAGCGGTGGTGCAGCTTCATGATCGTGCGATGGACCTCGTCCTCGCTGGCCGGGTCGAGCGAGGCGGTGGCTTCGTCGAGGACGAGCAGCTGCGGCTTGCGGATCAGCGCCCTGGCGATCGCGATCCGCTGGCGCTGGCCGCCCGAGAGCCGCGCGCCGAGGTCGCCGACCTCGGTCGCGTAGCCGTCCGGCATGCGCGCGATCTCGTCGTGGATGTTGGCGGCCTTGGCGGCCTCGACGACCTGCGCCTCGCTCGCGTCCTCGCGCCCCATCCGGATGTTCTCCGCGATGCTGAGGCTGAACAGCCCGGTCTCCTGCGCGACGACCGCCAGGACCCGGCGCAGCGAGCCGTCGGAGATCCGCCGGATGTCGATGCCGTTGACCAGGACCCGGCCCTCGGTGGCGTCGTAGTGGCGCAGCAGCAGGTTGAGGATCGTGCTCTTGCCCGAGCCGCTGGTGCCGACGAAGGCGACGCTGCGCGCGCCCTCGATCGAGAAGGAGACGTCCGTCAGGTTGTCGGCCTCGCCGGTATAGCTGAACGAGACCGCGTCGAAGGCGATCGACGCGACGCCAGCGATCTCCTCGGCCTCGGCGGGCGGCGGCGGAGCCACGGCGGAGCGCTCGGCCATGAGCTTGTCGATCCGCGCCATGCCGCCGGCGCCCTGAAGCAGGAGAGGCACCGCCTCGGCGAGCCCCATCGCGCCGGCGCCCATGTTCAGCAGGATCAGGATGAACGCCACCACGACCCCGGGAAGAATCAGGCCGTAGACGGACAGGGCCGATCCCAGGCCGATCACGACCAGGAGCAGGAAGCTCACGCCGATCGTGCTCAGCCGGCCGACCATCCCGCTCAAGGCGCCGGCGCGGATCGTCGCCCGGTCGAAGTCGTCGCTGACCCGCGCGAAGGCCGCGCGGCGGTTGTCCTGCAGCCGGAACACCCGGATCACGCGCCCCAGGGCCAGGGTCTCGCGGACGAAATCGCCGATCCGCGCCTCGATGTCCCGGCGCTCGACCGTCGCGGCGAGCGCCTGCCCGGAGACCAGGCGCGGCGCCATGGCCGCCGCCGGCAGGATGACGCAGGCGGCGAGCGCGAGGCGCCATTCGAGCAGCAGCGCGGTAACCAGGCTGCCGACCATGAGGGTCAGCCTCTGGACCAGGTTGGGCATGCCCCGGACCAGCGCCGTCTCGATGCTCGCCAGGTCGCCGGCGAAGCTCGCGACGATCTCGTTGCTCGGGGTCTTGCGCAGGAACCCGTCCGACAGCAGCTGGACCTGCGCGAACATCGCGTCGCGCAGGCGCCGGAGGGACCGGCCGGCGAGGCGCGCGGCGACGCGCTCCTGGGCAAAGCCGCCGACGGTCTGGCTGACGAAGCCGATCGCGAGCACGAACAGCATGAGAGCGACGGTATGGACGTCGCCGCTGCGGAGCCCCCTGTCGAAGATCTCCATCATGCCGAGCGGGATCAGCAGCAGGTACCAGATCTGCAGCAGCAGCGTCAGCCCGAGCAGGGCCAGGAGCCAGGGGAACGGCCGGACCAGGAGAAAGACGCGCTTGACGAAAGTTGCTGCGGACATGGCGGCGGATCACCCAGGCCTCCGGCTTCGCCGCGGCGAAGCGGCAAAGCCCCCTGACCGGCATGACGGCCACGGGTCTCACGGCGGCCTGGCCGGAGCCCGCCACCGCCGGCCATAGTACGCAGCGCCAGAAGCGAAGCACAGGCCCTATCGTCGGCCGGACCGTCCCCGGAATTCGTGGCGAGCCCGGCCACGCTGGACTATTGTGGCTCTATTGCTGCACTTTTCGTCCGTCACTCGGTCATCCGGCGCGTCACCGCCAGGACGGGGTGCCGGGCCAGGAGGGAAGGCAGGAGCCATGACGGCGGGCGACGAGCGTTTCTCCCTGACGCGCTTCCTCGCCGCGCGCCCGGACCTGCGGAGCAAGCTCGGCGCCATCAAGGCCATCTCTTCGCGCGTGCGCACCAACGCCTTCCAGCTGACGCGGGAGTGCAACCTGCGCTGCCAGGGCTGCTGGTACTACGCGAACAAGATGGACGAGGGGATCGAGGACCAGGCCGGGCTGGACCGCATCCGCGAGATCCTGGAAGAGCGCCTCGCCGCCGGGATCACCCACGCCCTCGTCGTCGGCGGCGAACCGGCCATCTATCCGGAGCGCCTGGCCGTCTTCGCCCGCACCCTGCCCTTCCTGAGCGTGGCGACCAACGGCTACCGCAAGATCCCCAGGGACGGCTTCGAGGAGGTCTCGATCGGCCTCGCGCTCTTCGCCGGCTACCGCTCGGACGACGCGTACCGCGCGATCGCCGCCGGCGGGCAGCGCTTCGAGGGCCTGTTCCGCCGCGGGCTGGACAACTACCGCGACGATGAGCGGGTGACCGTGGTCTACGCGCTCAGCGAGGAGGCGATCGACGAGATCGCGCCGAGCGTCGACATGATCGAGCAGAACGGCAACCTGGTCTACTTCAGCTACTACCGGCACTACGGCGAGGACCCGGCCGAGACCGCGAAGGCGACCGAGGCGCTGCTCGAGCGGGCGCTCGAGGTCGCCCAGCGCTATCCCGGGACCGTGCTGTCCCATCCCTACTACATCGAGAGCCTGATCCGCGGAGAGACCCCCTGGGGCCGCTTCGGCTACGACGGCTGCGCGACGATCAGCAGTGGCCATCCGGCGAACGCGACCCGGCTGTCGTCCGGCCGCCCGATCCTCCCGGGCTTCGAGTCCTACGCGCAGGATCTCACGACGCGGCGGCTGTGCTGCGCCTCCGGCGACTGCGCCAACTGCCGCGACAGCCTGGCGCTCAGCAGCTGGCTGCTGGTCAACTTCAAGGAGCACGTCCGCGACGCGGCCAGCCTCGAGAACTGGATCGGCTTCGCCGACAGCTACTGGCGCGGCTTCGCCTGGTCGCCGCTCCACCGCTCGAAGGCCGGGCGAGAGCCCGCCGCGGCCCGAGGCGGCGAGGCTCAGACCGGCGCGACCGCCTTTGTCGCCTGAGGGGCGTCGCCCGGGGGCCCTGGTCGTCACCGGCGGCTCCTCGGGCATCGGGCGGGCGACGGCGCTGCTCGCCGCCGCACGCGGCTGGCCGGTGCTGGCGAGCGTCCGGAACGAGGCCGACGCCGCCGGGCTGGAGGCGGCCGGCTGCGCAACGGCCCGGCTCGACCTGCGCAGCGAAGCCTCGATCGAAGCCTTTGCCGGCGCCGTCCTCGATTGGTCGGACGGCCGGCTCGCCGGGCTCGTCAACAATGCCGGGACGGCCCTGCCCGGCCCTGTCGAACGGCTCGACCTCGACGCGGCCCGCGAGCAGTTCGAGGTCAACGTCTTCGGTGCGGTCGGCCTGACCCAGCGCCTGCTGCCGGCCCTGCGCAGCAGCCGCGGCGCCGTCGTGTTCGTCAGCTCCGACCGGGCGCCCGTCGCCGTCCCGCTCTACGGCGCCTACGTCGCCGCCAAGCGCGCGCTCGAGGGCTTCGCCGAGGTGCTCGCCCTGGAGGTCGCGGACGCCGGGGTCGGCGTCAGCATCCTGCGGCTGGGCTCCTTCGAGTCCGCGATCCGCGGCCCGATCCGCGCGCGGCTCGACGCGCTCGACGGCGACGATCCCGAGTACGCGGCGCCGATCGCCAGGGCGCGGGCCAGCCTCGGCAGCCCGCCGCTGCATCCGCCGGGGCTCGCGGCAGAGGCGATCCTCCGGCTGCTCCTGGCGCCGGCGCCGCCGCTGGTCGCCTGCTGTCCGGAGCCGGCCTGATCAGCGCTCCACCGGCGCCCGTTCCGCGGTGCGCGCGAGATGCTCGCCCCAGACCATTTCCGGGCGATCGAGGAAGGTCATCACCGACTCGTCGGAGTGCGTCGCGCGCTCGAAGTCGCTGACCTCCTCGCCGTCGAGCGCATAGGGCTGGGCATAGACGCGCCGGCCGCTCATCAGGCGGTCATAGAGGATCTGCCGGACGATGCCGTTGAGCCGGGAGGAGAGGATCTGCGACGTCCTGAAGAGATCGTTCATCGGGGGATCGTCCCGCCCGACGTGCCGGGTCGCGACCGCGACGGTCCGCTCGGTCAGGTTCTCGACCGAATGCCACCACCAGCCGGGCGAGAACAGCACGTCCCCGGGCTCGAGCTCGACCTCGTGCCGGACCGCGCGGTCGTAGAGCGGGAAGCGCCCCGGGCTGACCCGATGGGCGAGGCCGACCGAGCTCGCGACGTAGGCCTTGTAGGACGTCGAGGTCGGATACATCAGGTAGGTGTAGACCGGGTTGAGGAAGGTCCACTTCTTCCGGCCCTCGATGTTGAAGAAGAGGTTCGAGTAGTGCGCGCAGTGGAACGGCGCGCCGGTGCCGCGCCGCATCCCGAGGAACAGCTGGCAGGAGAAGTTCTCCTTGCGCACGTAGGGCCCGAACCGATCGATGTGCAGCCCCTCGAGCAGCGCCGGGTCGTGGAACAGGATGTTCTCGGAGTTGTGCAGGTAGATCTCCGGATCGTTCGACTCGCGGAAGAAGCCGAGCGGCTTCTTCACGTGGCGGTCCCTGAGCGCGAAGTAGACAGGAACCTCGCCGTAGTGCTCGAGGAACCAGTCGACGCTCCAGCGGCCGACGACGTCGACCCGGGCGCCGCGGATCACGACGGGGCGCGGGTCGCGCACGAAGCGCTCGTAGAAGTCCTCGGGCGCGATCGTCGAGAGGTCGATGGTCTCGACCGGGCGGACCTCGCCCTCGGTGCCGAGCCGTCCGAGATGCGCCTCCATCCTGTCGCAGACCGCCGAGGCCGCCCGCCGCAGGATGTCGTTGCGCCCGGCGATCGAACGCAGCAGGAAGACCGCCTTGAACGCGAGCGCGGTGCGCAGCGGCAGGTCGAGCCCGTAGCTGGCCGAGCAGACCGAATCGTTGAGGGCGACCCTGTAGAGCGCCGGGCTGAAGATGTAGTGGCGCAGGCCGGACAGGACGTTGAGCTGGGTGAAGGCCTGCGCGAGAAGCCGGCACTTGAGCCTCTTCACGAAGCCGTCCTGTACGGCCGCGCCGCTGTCCTCTGGCGAGGAGATCCGGCCGTCGGAGGTCGCGTCGCTGGTCATGCCTCTGCCCCCTTGCGCCGCATGGTCACGCGGTGGAGCACCCGCGGGCGGTCGAGCGGCTTCGAGCGCCGGTGGTTGGTCGCGAGGTTGTCCCAGACGAGCAGGTCGCCGCGGCGCCAGACGTGGCGGTGAAGAAAGCGCTGCTGGGTCGCATGGGCGTAGAGCGCCGCGACGAGGGCCTTCGCCGCCGCCTCGGCCATGCCCTCGATGCCGATCGTGTAGCACTGCGCCATGTAGAGCCCGTGCCGTCCGGAGGCCGGGTGGCAGCGGACCAGCGGATGGGCCGCCTGGCGCTGCGCGCTGCCGTCGTCGGGCTGGCCCGGGCCGAGGTAGGGCGGCAGGCGGTAGAGCGCGGGGTCGAGCCCGCCGCGCTGCTGGTGGATCGCCCTCAGCTCCCGCAGCTCGGAGCGCCTGTCCGGATCGAGGGCGTCGTAGGCGCCCTGCATGTCGGCGAACAGCGTGTCGGGGCCGTCCTCGGGGATCTCGACGCCGAACAGGCAGGCGAGGCCGGCCGGGTCCGGCAGATAGGCGTAGTCGGTGTGCCAGACATCGGCCTGGCTCGGCCGGCGGTCGCTCGGCTCGCTGCCGTCGGCGCGCAGGTAGGACAGCCACTGCAGCTCGGGCACGGCCTCGGAGTGGGTCGAGAGGCCGGCGCTCGGCTCCGGCGGCGCGACCGTCCCGAAGCTGCGCGCGAAGCGGACCTGAGCTTCCGGCGTCAACTCCTGGCCGCGGAACACCAGCAGGCGATAGCGGTCGAGCGCCCCGCGCAGCCGGTCGGCATCGTCCGCGGAAAGCGGCTCCGAGAGGTCCAGGCCGGAGACCTCGGCACCGAAGCCGCCGGCGGCGTAGGGCGTGAGCTGCATGCCGACCTTCTGCGTTCCCAACCCCTTGACGGCACACTATAGTTCCAGACGAGTGCGGCGGCCATGCCGCTGGACGGCACCGCTGCGCACTCGCCCCGTCAGGGAGACCTGCGCATGGCGCCGCGCCGCGCCCTCCTGCTCAATCCCCGCCAGTCGGCCGCGGCGCGCCAGACCTCGAGCAAGTGCCTCGACGAGACCTCCCGGCTGATGGCGCGCGCCGCGGCGAGCCCGCCGCTCGGCCTGCTGACCGTCGCCGGCCTGCTGCCAGCGGACTGGTCGCTCCACCTCGCCGACCAAAACGCCCGGGAGCTCACCGAGGACGACTGGAACGCCGGCGACCTGGTGCTGATCAGCGGCTATGCTGACCAGTCCGAGGCGCAGGCCGAGCTGATCGCCGAGGCCCGGCGCCGCGGCAAGACCACGGTGGTCGGCGGCGGCTGGGCGAGCGCGGCACCGGCGGCGGTGCAGGCCGCCGGCGCCGACTTCGTGGTCGTCGACGAGGCCGAGCTCGGCCTGCCCCTGCTGCTGGAGCAGATCGAGAGCGGCGCGCCGGGCGGCATCGTCCGGCCGTCCGGCAACGCCGACGTGACCCTGAGCCCGGCACCGCGCTTCGACCTGCTCGACATGTCCCGCTATGTCATGGCGACGGTCCAGTTCTCCCGAGGCTGCCCCTTCCGCTGCGAGTTCTGCGACGTGATCGAGAAGGGCATCGGCGGCAAGACGATGCGCGTCAAGGAAATCGCCCAGTTCCTCGGCGAGCTCGACGCGCTCTACGCGAGCGGCTGGCGCGGCCAGGTATTCATCGCCGACGACAACTTCATCGGCGACCGCAAGCCGGTGCGCCGGCTGCTGCCGGAGCTGGCGGCCTGGATGCGGGAGCGAGACTTCCCCTTCACGCTGATGACCGAGGCGACGATCAACCTGGCGCTCGACGAGCCGCTGGTCGAGGCCATGGTCGCGGCGGGCATCACCCGCCTGTTCGTCGGCATCGAGTCGGTCGACGAGCCGGCGATCCGCTCGGCGCGCAAGCGGCAGAACCTCGCCCTGCCCGCGGACGAGGCCTGCCGACGCCTGGCCCGGGCCGGCATCGAGGTCCACGCGGCGGTGGTCCTCGGCTTCGACGGCGAGACCGCCGGCGCCGGCGCCCGGCTGCTGCGCTTCCTCGACGAGGCGCCGGTCGCGACGGTCGACTTCAACTTCCTCTACGCCCTGCCCGACGCCGCGCTGACCCGGCGGCTCGCGGACGAGGGCCGGCTGCTGTCCGGCCGGCAGCCCGCCCTGCCGGGAGTCAACTTCGTGCCCTCCCGCCCCCGGCAGGAGATCCTCGACGACGCCCTCGAATTCTATGCCGGCGCCTACGACCCGGGCACGCTGATGGAGCGCTGCTGGCGCCAGCACAGGGAGCTCGCGACGGCGCGGCTGCGCCGCCAGTCGCGGCCGACCGCGGACGAGCTGCGCTCCTTCGGCCACGTGCTCTGGCGCCACGGCGTCCGGCGCAGCCGGCGCTGGTCCTTCTGGCACCACCTCGCCGACCTCGCGAGCCGGCGACCGGCCGTGATCTGGAGCTTCCTGCGCGCGCTCGCCCACGCCGAGACCCACATCGCGATCGACCGCCGGCTCCGCCCCGCCTGGCAGACGGCCTTCGCGGAGCAGGCATCGACGGGTCAGGGCGCCGGCTGAGTGCTTGCGCTCGGCCGCAGCAGGAAGAAGTGGTTGGCGAGCCTCGGCCAGTCGAGGCCGGCGCGTCCGGCGAGCCAGGGCGCCAGGACGAAGCTGACCGGTGCGGCCAGCCTGAGCGCCCACCAGGTCGCGGCGCCGAGCGCCGGCGAGACCTGCGGCAGGAAGGGCAGAAGGGTGCGCCGGGCCAGCACCGCCTCGCCCGCGATGTTCATCGCGTCGTAGCCGTCGTTCCGGACCCAGGCGACGCGCTCGGCCGGCAGGCCCGCCGCCTCGAACAGGGCCGCATAGCGCCCGAGGCTGCGGTAGACGGCTTGGTAGCGGCCCTCGGCGACCTGGATGCGGCGCCGGACGGTGCTCTCGCGGCAGATCACCACGCCGGTCTCGGTCAGGCGCTCGAACAGCCGGCGCAGCAGCGCCTCGGCGTCGGCGTCGCCGAGATACATGCAGATGCCGCCGAGGAAGACGAGCTCGAACGGCCCCTCGGGCAGCTCCCCGCGGAAGTCGCCCGCGCGCAGCTCGACGTTCGCACGGCCGGCGCAGCGTGCCTCGGCGGCGCGGATCATGGCCGGGCTGCGGTCGATCCCGACGACCCCGGCGAAGCGCCCGGCGAAGTAGTCGGTCCAGGTGCCGGCACCGCAGCCGACGTCGAGCACGCGGCCTCCGGGATCGAGCGGGCGCAGCCAGGGCTCGAGCAGGCGCCGCTCGCGGGCGAAGCGATAGCGCATCGCGGCGGCCGGCATGTCGCGCTCGTGGCCCATGTAGCTGGCCTTCGCCGCGGCCTCGCCGACGGCGTCGAAATAGGCGCGCACCGCGCCGTCGTCGATCTCGGCCGCGGTCTCCCGGTAGCGGATCTCGGTCGGCGTTGAGGCAACCCGCTTCAAGGGTGAGGCCGCTCCCCTGCAGAGTGCCGACGGCTGGATCGACGGGCGTGGGCCTCGGAGTCTGCGTCCAGCCCGCGGACCGGGTCAACAGGGGCCAGGCCGCCTGGCAGCCGGTCGCGTGCGGCCCGTGCCGCTGCGCATGCCGGAACCCCCGCCGCGCGGCCGCGCCGGCGGAGTGGGCGGCCCGAGACATAGCGGCAAGCGCCACCTCTGACACCTCGAGCTCGACCAAGCTTGCCAGGACCTGCTGAGCCCCTCAGAGCCGCGACGCAAGCCTCGACGCCCCCCGCGCAGTGGACGGCGGGAGATCACAGCGTCATCGATGAACGCCAGGACCTCACCCTCCTCGGCGGTGATCGCCGGCACCACCCGATCGAGGTGGGCGTCTGGCGGGGGCCAACACGCGCTCGCCCCGGAAGCGGTTGGAGAGCGCTAGAAATGGCCGTTCAGTGGCCGCCGGCCCCAGGCTTCAGTGGGCTCACGTTGCGCAGCAGCGGGACCAGCAACGTGGCCACGACGAAAGCGACCATGATCGCCCGGAAGGCGTCGGCGTAGGCCAGGGTCGAGGCCTCCCGGTAGGCGAGCTGCCAAAGCCGCTCGAGAGCCGCCGACTGGCCCGCCTGGGCGTCGCCCAGCATCTCGGCGTAGCGCGCCGCGAGGCCGTCGGCCAGCCGGGTCATGGCGCCGTTGGCCGGCGTCAGATGCGCGGCAATGACCTGGAAATGGAAGTTGGTCCGGTCGTTGAGCAGCGCGCCGCTGACCGCGATGCCGACGGCACCGCCGAGGTTGCGCATCATGTTGAACAGGCCGCTCGCGTACTTGAGGCGCTCCGGCGGCAGGCTGCCGAGGCCGAGGTTGACGCTGGGCGCCACGGCGAAGACCTGCGGGAAGCCGCGCAGCACCTGGGGCAGCAGCAGCTCGGCGCCGCCCCACAGATGGGTGATGAAGCTGTAGCGCCACATCGCGACGCCGAAGGAGGCGAGCCCGAACATCATCAGCCAGCGGATGTCGAAGCGCCGCGCCAGCAGGATGTAGACCGGCACCGCGACCAGCGAGGCGGCACCGGTCGAGAACAGCGCGACGCCGGTCTGCCAGGCGTCGAAACCGCGCACGTAGCCGAGGAACAGCGGCGTCAGATAGATCGTCGAGAACATGCCGATGCCGGTTACGAAGGACAGCAGGCAGCCGAGCGCGAAGTTGCGGTTGCCGAGCGCCCTGAGATCGACGACCGGCCGCGCGAAGGTCAGGCTGCGGACGACGAAGAGCAGACCGGAGACGGCGGCGATCGCGGTGCAGGTCCGGATCGTCGCGTCGTCGAGCCAGTTCCAGCGCGTGCCCTCCTCCAGCACGTACTCGAGGTCGCCGAGGCAGAGCGCCATCAGCACGATCCCGGGATAGTCGGCTTCCCTGAGGAGCTGCAGGTTCGGCTCGTCGATGCGCACGAGCAACGGCACCAGCAGCGTGATCAGGGCTCCCGGCGCGACGTTGATGTAGAACAGCCAATGCCAGTCGAGGCTGTCGGTGATCCAGCCGCCGATGACCGGCCCGAGGGTCGGCGCGATCGAGGCGATGGTGCCGATGACCGCTGCCGAGTAGACCCGCTTCGGCCCCTGGAAGTAGTGGAACGACGAGGTGAAGACGGTCGGGATCATCGAGGCGCCGAGCAGGCCCTGAAGCGCCCGGAAGACGATCATGCTCTCGATGTTCCAGGCCAGGCCGCAGAGCATGCTGGCGAGGGTGAAGCCGGCCGCCGAGACGGTGAACAGCCAGCGCGTCGAGAGCAGGCGGGTCAGCCAGCCCGACAGCGGGATCATGACGATCTCGGCGATCAGGTAGGCGGTCTGCACCCAGCCGATCTGGTCCTGAGCCGCCGACAGGCCGCCGCCGATGTCCTGCAGCGAGGAGGCGACGATCTGGATGTCGAGCAGCGCGATGAACATGCCCACGCACATGACGACGAAGGGGGCGAGTCCGCGCAGCCAGCTCGTGTCGGACGGTGCCTCGGTCATGGCGTCGGTCGTCTCAGTCGCCGGCGGTGTCGACGGTCACCGTCGTCGACAGGCCGGGGCGCAGCCGCTCCGCCGCCACGCCGCCCTCGTCCAGCAGGATGCGCACCGGCACGCGCTGGACGATCTTGGTGAAGTTGCCGGTCGCGTTCTGGGGCGGGATCACGCTGAAGGTCGCGCCGGTCGCCGGCGCCAGACTGGCGACCTGGCCGTGCAGGGTGCGGCCTGGCATCATATCGGCGACCACCGTCGCCGGCTGGCCCGGCTTCATGTGCGCCAGCTGGTCCTCCTTGAAGTTCGCGTCGATCCACAGGCCGCGGGCGGGCACGATGGTGACGAGGTAGCGGCCGGCCTGGACGTAGGCGCCGACCCGGGCAGCCCGGTTGCCGATGTAGCCGTCGATCGGCGAGCGGATCTGGGCATAGCCGAGGTCCAGGCGCGCCTGCCGCAGCTCGGCTCCGGCCTCCGAGACGGCCGCCTCGGCCTCCGAGATCCCGGTGTCGAGCACCACGAGCTGCTGGCGCGCGGCGGCGAGGCCGGCCTCGGCCGCGCGGACCGCCGCCTTCGCCCCGGCCTCGACCGACGCCGACTTCTGGGCGCTCTGGCGCGATCCGGCGGTGCTGCTCGCGAGCCTTCGATAGCGCTCCGCGTCCTGTCGGGCGAAGTCGCTTTCGGCCCGGCGCGCGGCGAGCTCGGCCTCGGCCCGGCCGATCGACGACTGCTGCAGCACGAGTCGGGCGCGCAGGCTGGCGAGCGTCGCCTGGCGCTGCCGCTCGACCGCCTCGGCCCTGGCGAGCGCGGCCCTGAGGTCGCGGTCGTCGAGCTGGATCAGCAGCTGGCCGGCCTGGACACGCTGGTTGTCGGCGACCAGGACCTTCGCGACGAAGCCGGGGACATGGGGCGAGATCTCGGTGACGTCGCCGCCGACGTAGGCGTCGTCCGTCGACTCGAGCCAGCGCTCCTCGCTCCACCAGTGCTCGGCGTACCAGGCGACGGCCGCGCCGGCGGCGAGGAGCGCGGCGGCAAGCGCGAGGCGGCGGTAGCGCAGGCGCGGACGGCTCTTCACCGCAGGCGCGGCGGGGCGGCGCTCCAGGACGGCCTCAGACATGGCCCTCCTCCTCCTCCAGGTGATGCTGCCGCAAGCCGCGGCTGCGGCGGGCCCGCGTGCCGGCGTTCGCGGCCGGACCCGGCGCGAGGCGGAACGGCGGTTCGGTCAGGAGCCGCCCGCTGTGACGGTCGACGAGCACGGGCTCGGCGGCCGCGCCGGTCTCGCCGTCGACGATCTGGACGCTGACGCCCTCGGGCGCGAGGTGCCGGTTGCCCCAGGCCAGCAGCGCCCAGAGCACCGGCCGGAAGTCGCGACCGGCCTCGGTCAGGAGGTACTCGTAGCGGGCCGGCCGCTCGCTGTAGAGGTGCTTCTCCAGCATTCCCGCCTCGACCAGCCCGCGCAGCCGGCGCGCCAGGATGTTCGGCGCGATCTTCAGGCTCTTCTGGAACTCGTCGAAGCGCGTCAGGCCGTCGAAGGCATCGCGCAGGATCAGCAGGCTCCACCACTCGCCGACGCGCTCCAGGCTGCGGGCGATCGGGCATTGGGGGGTGCCGAGGCTCTTGGGCTGCATGTCGATCGTCCTTCCGGATTCCCTTGCTGACAGGCACGATCTGGGCACTTACTTTCAAAATGCAAGTAACTGGCGAAAAGATCTCCCGTCGCCCTGCCCGAACACCCGGCCCGACAGGAGCGGGACCGGCTCGGGGCCGGCTCGGGCGAGGGCCGAGGCGTGCGGTCGCCGCGCCCCCGCTCCGAGACTCCACGCCCGCGGGATCGTCGGGTCGGCCGACGAACCGGGCCGCCGGGACGGCCTCAGCCGTCGACGAAGGCGAGCAGGTCCGGATTGACGATCTCGGGATGCGTGGTGCACAGGCCGTGCGGCAGGCCCTCGTAGACCTTGAGCGTGCCGTTCCTGACCAGCCTGGCCGAGAGCAGCGCCGAGTCCGCGATCGGCACGATCTGGTCGTCGCCGCCGTGCAGGATCAGGACCGGCACGTCGATCGCCTTGAGGTCCTCGGTGAAGTCGGTCTCCGAGAAGGCCTCGATGCAGTCATAGTGCGCCTTGGCGGC
The DNA here is from genome assembly GCF_900177295.1 of Tistlia consotensis USBA 355. Taxonomy (GTDB): domain Bacteria; phylum Pseudomonadota; class Alphaproteobacteria; order Kiloniellales; family DSM-21159; genus Tistlia; species Tistlia consotensis. The sequence goes on along the minus strand of NZ_FWZX01000032.1, from coordinate 13,866 downwards.
GCCCATCATGCCCTGGCGCCACCAGTTGCGGATCACCCCCTCCGAGACCTGGGCGCCGGGCCGGTTGAAGCCGTAGAAGGGGCCGCTCGCGACGTCGAGGAAGAACTGTGCACGGTTGGCCGCGAGCGCCGCGCGGAAGCCGTCGAACACCTCGAGCGGCAGCCCGCCCGGGTTCCTCTCGCTCTTCAGCATGATCGGCGGCACGGCGCCGATCAGCACGGCCTTGGCCACGCGGCCCTTGCCGTGACGGGCGACGTAGCGCGCCACCTCGCCGCCGCCCGTCGAGTGGCCGATGTGAACCGCGTCCCTGAGATCGAGCGCCGCCGCCAGTTCGGCGACGTCGGCGGCGTAGGTGTCCATGTCGTTGCCGCTCGCCGTCTGGCTCGAGCGGCCGTGGCCGCGCCGGTCGTGGGCGATCACCCGGTAGCCGTTCTCCAGGAAGAACAGCATCTGGTTGTCCCAGTCGTCGGCGCTGAGCGGCCAGCCGTGATGGAACACGACGGGACGTCCGCTGCCCCAGTCCTTGTAGAAGATCTCGGTGCCGTCCTTGGTGGTGATGCTGCCCACTGTCCTGCTCCTCTGCTCGGTTTGTCGGCCTCGTGCGCGAGGCCCCGCGTGTCGCTCGTGCGGCCCAGGCGATCAGCTCGCCGACAGCTCGCTGGAATCGATCGGCAGCTTGCGCAGCCGTTTGCCCGTCGCCGCGAAGACCGCATTGACGACGGCCGGCGCGATGCCGCAGGTGCCGGGCTCGCCGAGGCCCCCGGGCGCCTCGTCGCTTTGCACGACATGCACCTCGATGGCCGGGGTCTCGTCGATGCGCAGCATGCGGTAGCTGTCGAAGTTGCCCTGGACGACCCGGCCCCGCTCCAGGGTGATCTCGCCGTAGAGGGCGGCGGTCAGCCCGAAGATGATGCCGCCTTCGACCTGGGCACGGACCGTGTCGGGGTTGACGACCCGGCCGCAGTCGACGGCACAGACCACCCGCTCGATGCGCAGCGACCCGTCCCCGGCCAGCGAGACCTCGGCGACCTGCGCCATGTGGCTGCCGAAGCCGGAGAGCAGCGACACGCCGCGCCCCCTGCCCGCCGCGACGGCAACGCCCCAGCCGGCCTTCTCCGCCGCGAGGTCGAGCACGCCGCGGGCGCGCGGCTGCCCGTCGAGCAGGGCCCGTCGATAGGCGACCGGATCCGCGCCGGCGAGGTGGGCGAGCTCGTCGAGAAAGCCTTCCACCACGAAGGCATTGTGGGTGACGCCGACGCCGCGCCACCAGGTCGTGGCGAGGCCGGCCGGCGGCTCCTGCCGCACGTAGTCGACCAGCAGGTTCGGAAAGCCGTAGGGCGGACCGGCCGCGCCGTCGACCGCGTCGAAGTCGAAGCCGTCCTTGAACAGGGCGGGTATCCAGCGCGCGACGATCGAAGAGCCGACGACCCGGTGCCGGAAGGCGACGGGCGCGCCCGCCTCGTCCAGTCCCGCGCTCAGCCGGTCGTAGTAGCAGGGTCGGTAGAGGTCGTGCCGGATGTCCTCTTCGCGGGTCCAGACGACCTTGACCGGCCCCACCACCTGGCGGGCGATCCGCACCGCCTGCGTCACGCTGTCGACCTCCAGGCGCCGGCCGAAGCCGCCGCCGAGCAGATGGTTGTGGATCGTCACGCGCTCCGGGGGCAGCCCCGCCGCCTCGGCCGCGGCGGCCCGGGCCCGCGTCGCGACCTGGGTGCCGAGCCAGACGTCACAGCGGTCGCCGCGCAGCTCCACGGTGCAGTTGATCGGCTCCATGGCCGCGTGCGCCAGGAAGGGCATCCGGTAGACCGCCTCGTGGGTCCGCGCGGCGCCCTTGAGGGCGGCCTCGACGTCGCCGGCTTGGTCACCGGAGACGCCCGTCCCGCCGGCCGCGACCTCGAGGTCTCGGACCAGATCCGCCGTCGAGAACCCGGCATTGGCGCCTTCGTCCCAGGCGATGCGGAGCGCCTCGAGGCCCTTCTTCGCCGCCCCCATGTGGTCGGCCACCACGGCCACGGCGTCGCTCAGCTTGACCACTTGGCGCACGCCGCGCACGGCGAGCGCTGGACCCTCGTCGACGGCCTTCAGCATGCCGCCGAAGACGGGGCAGGCCGCGACCGTCGCGATCTTCATGCCGGGCCGCCTCACGTCGATGCCGAAGACGGCGCTGCCGGTCACCTTGGCGGGCGTGTCGAGCCGCTTCGCCGGCGTGCCGATCAGCGTGAAGTCCTTCGGATCCTTCAGACGCACCGCGCCCGGAACGGGCTGCCGGGCGGCCCGCTCGGCGAGCTCGCCGTAGGCGAGGCGTCGGCCGCCGGAGTCGTCGATCACGGCGCCGGCCTCGGCACGGCAGGCCGCCGGATCGATGCCCCAGGCCTCGGCCGCGGCCGCGACGAGCATCGTGCGGGCCGCCGCGCCGGCGCGGCGCAGGGGCTCCCAGAAGGCGCGCAGGGAGGTCGAGCCGCCGGTGACCTGGAAACCCAGGAGCGGGTTCGCATAGAGCGCGTCGTTCGCCGGCGCGTGCTCGACGGCGACCGCCGCCAGGGGTACCTCGAGCTCCTCGGCGATCAGCATCGACAGCGCGGTGTAGATGCCCTGCCCCATCTCGACCTGTGGGACGACGAAGCCGACGCGCCCGTCACGGCCGACTCGGATGAAGGCGTCGGGGGCGAAGGCTGCCGCCTCCGCCGCGTCGGCACGACCGCCCAGGCCGGGCAGCGACAGTCCCAGCAGCAGGCCGCCGCCGGCGGCCGCGCCGGCGACGAGGAAGCGGCGGCGCGAGGGCGCGAGGCCAGACGGCCGCTCGATCCGCTGGACGCCCCGCATGGTCAGCCTCCCTTCGCCTGCGTGGCGGCCTCTGCCGCCGCCCGCTTGATGGCGGCGCGGATGCGCAGGTAGGTGCCGCAGCGGCAGATGTTGCCGGACATCGCACTGTCGATGTCGTCGTCGTCCGGATCCGGCGTCTCCGCGATCAGCGCCGCGGCGGACATGATCTGCCCCGACTGGCAGTAGCCGCACTGCGGCACCTCGAGGTCGGTCCAGGCCTTCTGGACCGCCCTGCCCGCCGGGGTCTCGCCAATCGCCTCGACCGTCCGGATCTCGGACTCCCCGACGCTCTCGATCGGCGTGACGCAGGAACGGATCGGGGCGCCGTCGAGATGGACCGTGCAGGCGCCGCACAGCGCCATGCCGCAGCCGAACTTGGTGCCGGTCAGGCCGATCAGGTCGCGCAGGACCCAGAGGAGCGGCGTGTCGTCGTCGACGTCGACGCTGTGCCGGGCGCCGTTCACCCTGATCGTGTAGGCCATCGGTTCCTCCAGAATGGTCGCCAGCGTCGCTGGCTGTCGAAGCGCCGGTCGGCGCGGGTCGGCGGCGGGCCCCCTAGATGCAGGCGTCCCAGGCCTCGGTCTGGTGCCGCCGCAGCATGTCCTCGCAGGACTGCGGAACGACGTTCCGGAAGCGTCCCTCGTCGGTGGGGACGATCTCGACCATCGCATCGACCACCTCGCAGGGATCGAGACGGCCTTGTGGGGTGGCCAGCAGGCTGTTGTAGGTCTCGCGCATCGAGGCACGGCTGGTGAAGTTCCGGCCGTCGTCCAGCCAGCGGAACGCCGTGTCGGCCGTGGTCTCGTTGAACCCGGTCAGATAGGCGCCGGGATTGATCGTCTGGACCTTGATGCCGAAGGGCCGGAGCTCCTGCCGCATGGCTTCGGCGATGGCTTCGAGCGCGTGCGCCGTGGCCGCATAGGGCGCGTAGCCGGGCGGCGTGAAGAGGCCGCTCACCGAGGAGGTGAAGACGATCTTGCCGCCCCTTCCGGCGTCGACCCAGCTGCGGACGAAGCCCTGGGTGAGTGCGAGCGGCGCAAAGACGTTGGTCTCGAAGCTGCGCCGAACCAGATCGACCGGAACCTCGCTGACCGGTCCGCCCTCGCCGATCCCGGCGTTGTTGAAGAGCACGTCGATGTCCCAGGCAAGCGCGCGGCGAACGTCGTAGGCGTCGAGCAGGTCGAGCTTCTCGGCCCGCAGGTTGTCCAGGCCGAGGGCGCAGGCCTTGTCCCGGAGCGCCGAGACCTGTGGTGCGATCTGGGCGGTCGCGATGACCTCGTGGCCCGCATGGGCCAGGCCGATCGAGGCGCCCTCGCCGAACCCCGAGCCGGCACCGGTGACGAGAATGGTCTTGGGCATCGTCCTTGTCCTCGGGAGCGCTGGCGTGCCGCCGGCCGTCGTCGGCTTCAGACGGCCCCGGGCGTCCCGGAGTCGCCCGCAGCGGCGCTGGCCCGGAACCGATCGGCGGCGATGTGCATGCTGCTGCTCCGCTGCTAAGCTGGCAGGCGGTTCTTCTGCACGCCTGCGCCTCGGATCCAGACTGCCGTGCGTTCGGCGGCACCACGAGTTGAGTGTTGTGAGGCGCTGTGAGCCGGTGCGCAGTGCGTGTTTCGCGTGATGGTCCGTCGTCCGCCGCCCCGGCCGGTTGCCTCCGGACTGCCGGGCCCGACGGCGACCGATGCAGAGGAAGAGCGAGATCTCCAGGCCCTCGACGTCATTCGGACCGTTCCGCCTCTACGAGGCCGAGCGCCTGCTGGAAAAGGACGGCGCACCGCTCAAGCTGGGCAGCCGTGCCCTGGACCTGCTGATCCTGCTCGTCGAGCGGGCCGGGGAGGTTGTTCCGAAGAACGAGCTGATCGCCCGGGCCTGGCCCGACCTGACGGTCGACGAGAGCAGCCTGCGATTCCACATCGCGGGACTCCGCCGGGCGCTCGGCGACGGCCAGGACGGCGCGCGCTACGTCGGCAACGTGCCGGGTCGCGGCTACTGCTTCGTCGCGCCCGTCGCCCAGTCCGACCGGCCTCAGTGGGCGCCGGCGGCGGGCGGCGACGCCGGAGGGCTGTCGCGCAGCCTCCCGCGTCCTCCGACGCGGATGTTCGGCCGCGACGACATCCTGCGCCGGATTTCCGGGCAGCTCGCGGCCAGGCGGTTCGTGACCGTCCACGGCCCCGGCGGCATCGGCAAGACGACGGTCGCCGTGGCGCTCGGTCATGCGAACCTGGCCGCGTTCGAGGGGGCGGTCCTGTTCCTCGATCTGGCGCCGCTCGAGCACGCCTCGCTCGTCAGCGGCGCGCTCGGGTCGGCGCTCGGCCTGCTCGTCCGGTCCGACGATCCGGCGCCGGACATCGTCAACCTGCTGCGCGACCGGCGGATGCTGCTGATCTTCGACAGCTGCGAGCATGTGATCGAGGAGGTCGCGGCGCTGGCCGAGGCCATCTATCGGGAGGCCCCCGCGGTGAGCATCCTGGCGACCAGCCGGGAGTCCCTGCGGGCGGAAGGCGAGCAGCTGTTCGAACTGCCGCCCCTGGGGCGCCCGCCGAGGAGCGGGGATCTCAAGGCGGAGCAGCTGCTCGGCTTTCCGGCGACGCAGCTCTTCGCCGAGTGCGCCGCGGCCGCCGGCGGAGCCTCCGAACTGACGGACGAAGACGCCCGGGTCGTCGCGGAGATCTGCCGGAAACTCGACGGCATCGCCCTGGCCATCGAGCTGGCGGCAAGCCGGGCCGGGACGCACGGCCTGCGCGAGACGGCCTCCCTGCTCGACGGGCGCTTCAGGTTGCTGTGGCGCGGGCGACGCACCGCGCTGCCACGCCATCAGACCCTCAAGGCCGCGCTGGACTGGAGCTACGACCTGATCGGCGAGCCCGAGCGCACGGTCCTGCGGAGACTGTCGCTCTTCATGGGCAGCTTCACGCTCGAGGCGGCCCGCGCCGTCGCCGCCGGCAAGGCGCTCGACGGCGCGGAAGTCGTCGAGGCCGTGGAGCAGCTGGTCGCGAAATCGCTGGTCTCCGCGAGTACCGACGAAGCCGGCACCCGCTACCGCCTGCTCGACACGACCCGAGCCTACGCCTACGCCCAGCTCGCCGAGAGCGGCGAGGCGCAGGAGATCGCCGAGCGCCATGCGCGGCATGTCCTGGACCATCTGGTGCGGCTGCACAGGGAGGCCTCGGACGACAGGCCGGGGCGGCGTGCCGCCGGTGCCGAGCAGCTCGGCAACGTCCGTGCGGCTCTGGCCTGGAGCTTCTCGGACGAGGGCGATCCGGCGCTCGCCGTGAGCCTGGCCACTGCGGCCAGCGCCCTGTTCATCGAGCTGTCGCAGCTCAACGAGTGCCGCCGCTGGAGCGCGCAGGCCCTGGAGCTGCAGGACGAAAGCGCCCGCGATCACCGGATGGCGATGGAGCTGAACGCGGCCCTCGGCCATTCCCTGATGTTCACCGAGGGCAACGGGGAGGAGGCCCGCGCCGCCCTGGAGCGCGCGCTCGCGCTCGCCGAGCAGGTCGAGGACCGCCGCAGCCAGTTCCGGCTGCTCAGCCGCCTCCACATGTATCACCGGCGGACCGGCAAGATCTCCAGGCTCCTGCCGATCTCGCGGCGCTGCCAGGAGCTCGCCGGCGAGCTCGCGGACCCGGTCGCCGTCTCGGCGGCCCACACGCTGCTGTCCGTGTCCCATCACCTGGCGGGCGACCAGGCGGCGGCGCGCGCCCACCTGGAGGAACCGCTCCGCATGGCCGTGTTCCGGAGCGTGCGGCCCGGCCACTTCGCCTTCCATCGCAGCCCTTACATCTCCCTGCCGCGCTGCCTGTGGCTCCAGGGCTACCCGGACCAGGCCATCGCCGCAGCGAGGCCTTTCTCGGCGGAGACGACGGCTCCGGATGCGGTGACCTACTGCATCGCTCTGATCTGGGGAGCGGCGGTGTTCCAGTGGCTCGGCGACTGGGCGACCGTGGACGGGCTCGCGGCGCGCCTTCTCGCCCATGCCGAGAGGCATTCCCTGAGGCCCTATCGCGACGTCGGGCGCGGCCTGCAGGGCGAGTCGATGATCGAGGCGGGGCAGCTCGACCGCGGCGTCGAGCTGCTGAGCGACGCCATCGCCAGCCTCCGCGCCGATCGCTACGAGCTCTACACGTCGGGATTCGGCGGCTCGCTCGCCCTGGGTCTCGCCGCGCAGGGGCATCTCGATCGGGCGCGGGACGCGATCGGCAAGACGCTGGCGAGCGTCACCGCGGACGGCGAGACCTTCGAGCTGCCGGAGCTGCTGCGCATCCGGGGCGAGATCGAAGCCCGCCGGGGAGACGCCGCGGCGGCGGCCGAGAGCTATCGCGCGTCGGCGACGCTGGCCGAGCGGCAGGGCGCGCTGTCGTGGCGCCTGCGGAGCGACACGAGCCTCGCCCGCCTGCTGTCCGCCCAGGGCCGCCGAGGCGAGGCGCGGGAAGCGCTGTCGACGACCTACGCCCGCTTCGAGGAAGGCTTCGGGACACGCGATCTGACCGCCGCGAGACGGCTGCTCGACGCGCTCGAGGGCTCACCCGCCTGATCCCCCGCCGGGCCAGCGCTCGGCGATCTCGTCCATCTTCCAGGCGAGCTCGCTCGGCGCAAGGATGCGCTTCTCGAAGAGGACGATGGCGAGGGCCAGGATCCAGTGCTCGTAGTAGCTGAGCCTGGCGATCATCTCGTTGCCGAGGCTCTCGCTGCAGCGGCGCTTCTCCTCGGCGCTGATGATCTCGTGGCTGTCGAGCACGACGGCCAGGGCATGGCAGCGCTTCTCCCAGGGGCTCGGCTCGTGGCCGACCTGCCCGTTGCGCCGGGCGGCGCCGCCGCCGAGCGTGCCGGGCCGCGCGCCCGGCCGATGCCGGGTCGCAGTCATTGCCGCCGGCCCTCCTTCGGCGGGGTCGCGGGGGCGAGGCCGGGCGCCGGAGCCTGGCGATCGATGGCCTCGATCTGGCGCCGGATCTCGCCGGGACCGACCAGGCCCTTGCCGACGAGCAGTTCGCGCACGGCGATCTCCATCACCTCGTAGTAGCCGGGTCGCTCCGCCGGCCGGATCTCGACATGCGCATGGCGGCGATTCTCTGAGTCCATCGCTCAAACCCTCTCCAGCCAGGTCTCGACGACCTCGATCGCGCGGCTCCGGTCACGGGATCAGCCGCGCGACGCCCGCCTCATGAGCTCGACAGCCGCGTCCGTCGTCCAGAGCGCGTTGGCGAACCAGCGGAAGTTGACCAGCGCGGCTCCGTAGGCGTCGCCTTCGGGCAGCTTGCTGGCGGCCGTGGCGTCCCGCACGACCGCGACTTCGAAGCCGTGCTCGACGAAGTCGCGCAGATGGGACTCGACGCAGAAGTTGGCCGCCATGCCGGCGAGAATGACCTGATCGGCCCGCTGCTTGCGCAGCTGGAAGATCACGTCGTTGGTCTGCGGCCCGGCGATCTTGTGCGGCGAGCAGACGATCGTCTCGCCGTCCTCGATCAGGTCCCGGTACTCGGGCATCCAGTCCGCGCCGGAGCCGGCGAAACCCTCCACGGAGAGGGGGCCAGGCCGATCGAACAGCCCCAGCTTGTGCATCAGCGCCTCGCCCGGCGCCGCGAACTTCCACCGGTGGTCGAAGGGGTAGTAGTAGTGCGGCGAGATCACGACCGGGATCCTCGCCTGCTTGGCGGCGACGAAGAGGCGCCGGAGATTGGGCACGGTGTTCTGCTCGGTGATGCTCTCCCCGAAGGCGCTCCAGGCGCCCCCCTTCGGGCTCAGGAAGTCGATCTGCGGGTCGGTGACCACGAGGGCCGTGCGGGCCAGATCGAGGGTCATCTCGACCTTCGGCAAGGCCGGATTGACGGGATCGGCGTAGGGGTCCTCGGCGGGCGCGGCAGCGCGCGCCAGCGCCGGCCCGCCCGTCGCAGCGACGGCCGCGCCGGCGGTCGCCAGCAGAAGCCGCCGGCGGGAAGAGGCGACGACGTTCTGCTCGGAGGTCTCCTTGCAGGAAGCATGGCTGCAGGACATGACGGTCTCCCAGAAAGTTGCGGTTGCCGGGCGGGCGCTTGCGCCGATCCGGATGGACGAAGACCGTAGACCGGGCAGAAACGAAGGGGACGAGAAGCTGCGTGAGGGCTCGTGAGACGCTGTGAGACGGCCGCCGCCTTCACCGCTGCGGCCTGTTCCGTTCCCTGACGAAGGTCGTGAAGGCCCGCAGGCCGGCCCTGAGATGGCGGCGGCTCGGATAGTAGAGGCACAGCCCCTCGTAGGGCGGCGTCCATTCGTCGAGCAGTGTCGCCAGTCGGCCGTCCGCGAGCGCCTCGCGTGCCGACCACTCGCTGACGTAGGCGAGCCCCAGGCCCTCGATCGCGGCCCGCAACACGAGCCGCTGATCGTCCAGGATCAAGGGACCTCGGACCTCGACCGCGAAGGCTTCTCCGCGCTTCGCGAACTCCCAGCGATAGAGGGCGCCACCGGGCAGCCGGAAGCGGATGCAGACCTGCTCCCTGAGGTCGGCGGGACCGAGCGGCCGCCGGCGTCCCTCGAGATAGGACGGAGCGGCGACGACCACGTGCCTCTGAAGGCCGCCGAACGGCAGCGCGATCATGTCCCGCGGCACCGTCTCGGCCAGCCGGACGCCGGCATCGAACCCCTCGGCCACGATGTCGACCAGCCGTCCCTCGGACACGATCTCGATCTCCATCTCGGAATGGCGGCGCAGGAAGGCGACGACGATCGGGCCCAGCATCTGCTCGGCGGCGAGGCCGGCGGCGTTGATGCGCAGCAGGCCTGCGGGCCGCTCCCGCTGCTCGCTGGCCTCGGCCATCGCCTCGGCGATCTCCCGAAGCGCGGGCTCGACCCGGGCGAGGAAGCCCTCGCCGGCCGGCGTGAGCGCGACGCTGCGGGTCGTGCGGTTGAAGAGCCGGACACCGAGCCGGGCCTCCAGGGCGGCGACGGCATGGCTGAGCGCGGAGGCGGAGACGCCGAGATCCCTCGCGGCGGCGCGGAAGTTCCGCCGCGCGGCCACGGCCGCGACCGCGTTCAGCTCGGTGAGGCCGGGAGACGCCATTGTTCCAATCTGTTCATCAGCTCATGCGGGATCGTGCGACTTGTCGGGATTGTCTTCTCGGACCACCTCCGCGGCAAGCCTTTCGCCACAAGGAGGAGACGATCGTGACAGGCTTCACCACTCCCTTCGGATTCGCCTCGACGGCCGACGCGGTGATCGAGGGCGTCGATCTCGCGGGCAAGCGCGTCGTGGTCACCGGCGGCGCGGCCGGCATCGGCCTGGAGACCTCCCGTGCCCTTGCGCGGGCGGGGGCGTCCGTGACGCTCGCGGTCCGCCGCCCGGAGGCCGCCGAGCCGGCCGCGGCCGAGCTCAGGCGGTCGTCCGGCAACCATGCCGTCGAGCTGCGTGCCCTCGATCTCGCGGATCTCCGGTCGGTGCGCGCCTTCGTCGCCGGCTGGACGGGACCGCTCCACGTGCTCGTCAACAACGCGGGCATCATGGCCTTGCCGGAGCTCGAGACGTCGCCCCAGGGCTTCGAGCTGCAGTTCGCCACCAACTTCCTGGGCCATTTCGCGCTCACCACCGGCCTGCACGGGGCCCTGGCGGCGGCCGAGGGCGCCCGGGTCGTCTCCCTGAGCTCGAGCGGCCACCTCTTCTCGCCCGTCGTCTTCGACGACCTGAACTTCGACTTCATCCCCTACACGCCCTTCGGCGCCTACGGGCAGTCGAAGTCGGCGAACGCGCTGCTGGCCGTCGCCGTGACCGACCGCTGGAGGGACGACGGCATCCTCGCGAACGCCGTGAATCCGGGGGCGATCGCCACCGGCCTGCAGAAACACACCGGCGGGCTGAAGACCCCGCCGGAGCGCCGGAAGACGCCCCAGCAGGGCGCGGCCACCTCGGTCCTGCTGGCCGCCTCGCCGCTGCTCGAGGGCATCGGCGGCCTCTATTTCGAGGACTGCAACGAGGCGCGTCGGGTGACCCGGCGGCCGGCGGACTTCAGCGGCGTCGCCGGATACGCGCTCGCCCCGGAGAACGCGGCGCGGCTCTGGGACCTGTCGCTGACGCTCGTCGCCTGATCGGAGCCGCCGCCATGAACGACCTCGTGATCGGCTTCGTCGGCCTTGGCGATCAGGGCGGGCCGATGGCCCGCGCGATCGCGGAGGCCGGCTTCGACCTCCACGTCTGGGCGCGTCGGCCGGCCTCGCTCGAGGCGGCCGCCGGCCTGGCTCACACGGCTCACGACGGCGTCGCCTCCCTGGCCGCGGTCGTCGACGTCCTCTGCCTCTGCCTGAGGGACGACGGCGACATCCGCGACCTCCTGGACGGACAGGGCCTCACGGCGTCGCTCCGCCCGGGCTCCGCCGTGCTCAATCACGGCACCGGGGATCCGGCGGAGAACGGGCGCATCGCGGCCCGGCTCGCCGGAGCCGGCATCTCCTATCTCGACGCTCCGGTGAGCGGCGGCCGCCCGGGAGCGCTGTCGCGCTCGCTCACGACCTTCGTCGGCGGCGAGCCGGCCGTCTTCGGGCGCTGCCTGCCGCTCCTCGAAAGCTTCTCGCGCAAGGTCGTCCACATGGGGAGCGTCGGCTCCGGACAGAGCGCCAAGCTGCTCAACAACGCCCTGACCATGTCGAACCTGAAGAACGCGGTCGATGCATTCTGGCTCGCCCGGCGGCTCGGGGTGGACCTCCGGAAGCTCCACGACGCCCTGATGGTCAGCAGCGGCTCGAGCGCCATCCTGCAGGCGCTCGGCGGGCCGATCGACGCCGAGATCGCGCCGCACCTGCAGGGACTGATGAGGAAGGACATCGAGCACTTCGCGGAGGCGATGCGCGCGCTCGATCTCGATCCGTCGTCGCTTCGCGACAGGGGACTGGCGGGTGCGGAAGGCCTCGTCGAGATCGTCGGCTGGCTTCGCCGCCCGGAGCCGGCGGCCGCCGACGACGGAGGGGCTCATCTCGCAGCGAGATCCATGCGACCATCGGAAGCGTGACAGCCCAGTCCGGATGGCCTCCGGCAGCGCCGTCGCGCGCTGCCGCTTCCGCCGGGCGCCCCGCGGGTCCGACGGGCGTCGTCAGGACATCCCGGTTCAGGAGGAGGCGTCATGACGGCGATCCAGACCCGTGCCGACCCCGAAACGTCGTCTCTCGACAGCCATACGAAGTACGCCCTCTGCGTCCTGATGCTCAGCTGCTCCCTGAGCTTCCTCGACCGCCAGGTCGTCAACATCCTCGCCGAGCCGATCAAGAAGGAGTTCGGTCTCAGCGACACGGAGCTCGGCATCCTGACCGGCATGGCCTTCGCCCTCTTCCACGCGGCCCTCACCCTGCCGATGGCGCGGATCGCGGACCGGGCCAACAGGGTTCTCGTGATCGCCGGATCGATGACGGTCTGGAGCCTCGCCACCGCCGCCTCCGGCCTCGCCGCCGGCTTCGGCCAGCTGCTCGCGGCGCGCATGTTCGTCGGTGTCGGCGAGGCGGGCGGGATAGCCCCGGCCCACGCGCTCATCGCCGACACGGTGCCGAAGCGAAAGCGCGCGACCGCCATCGCCTTCTACTCGGCCGGCATCCCTCTCGGCGGCCTGCTCGGACTGGCGCTCGGCGGCCTCGTGCTCGACAGCTACGGCTGGCGGGCCGCCTTCTTCGTGGCGAGCACGCCCGGGCTGGTGCTGGCGCCGCTGATGCTCCTCACCATCGGTGATCCCGCGCGGTCGCGGCTGCTCCCCTCGGCCCGGGAGGCCTTCCCGCCCCTCGGGGATGCCTTCCGGGAGATCTTCTCGAAGAAGGCCTTCCTGCTGGTCACCGCGGCGGGAGCCGCCATGACCTTCGTCAACTTCGGCCAGGCGGCCTTCCTGGCGTCCTTCTTCTTCCGGGTTCATGGCGAGGCGCTGGCCTCGATGGCGAGCGGAGTCAACGGCCTCGTCGGGACGGCACTCGGCGCCGCCGGGCTCCTGGGCCTGGCGCTCGGCTGCGCCAAGGGTCTGGCGGGGATGATCGGCTCCTTCGCCGGCGGCTGGCTGACCGACCGGCTGGACGGAGACGGCTACCGGGCCTACGCCCTGGTTCCGGCTCTGATCGCGATCGTCCGCATTCCCCTCTTCACAGCGGCGCTCCTGGTGCCGGATACCGCCGCCGCCTTCACGCTGATGGCGATCCACTTCCTGGTCGGCGGCATGGGGAAGATCGGCGGCTTCGCGGCCGTCCAGGGGCTCGTCACGCCGCGCGTCCGCGCCACGGCGGCGGCCGTCTACGGCATCGGCATCAACCTCGTCGGACTGGGGCTCGGCCCGCTCTGCGTGGGCCTCTCCAGCGACTCGCTGTCGGCGGCCGGCCTGGGCGCCGCGGAGGGCCTCCGATGGACCCTGGTCGCCACCTCGGCCCCCCTGCTGATCGTCGCGCTGCTGAACTGGCACGCCAGCAGGCACCTCTCCGCCGAGAGCGTCAGCTAGCAGGCTGCGGAAATAGGAGCGATTTTCCGCGTCGGCGGGCTCAGATCGGGGCTGTCGGCGAGGGGATGTGGGCCGTTGCCCTGGTTTTGCGGTCGCTTTCTGGTGTTTCGGCCTGCTTCGGACGGAGTCCTGGCCCGCTCAGGTTGCGGCGAGCAGCTTGGGCAGCCTGACAAGGTTGTAGGCGGCGACGCGCAGGGTGAACATCCAGCCGACCCGCGCGAGGCCGCGGTGGCGGGTCTTGCGCAGGCCGCCGGTGGTCTTGATCCAGCCGAAGGCCTCTTCGATGCGCTTGCGCAGGCGCTGGCTGACGGCATAGCCGGGGTGGCGGGTCGTGCGTCCGTCGACGGCCGAGCGCCGCCGCTTGCCGGTCTTGGTCAGGTGGTCGTCGCGAGCGATGTGCGGCGTCACCCGGCGGCGGCGCAGTTCGCCCACGAAAGCGGCGACGTCGTAGGCCTTGTCGGCGCCGAGCGTGATCCGATGCCGTTTCGTCCGGCGCCCGAGCATGGCCAGCGCCGCCTCGCGCTCGGCGGTGCCGCTCGCCCGGGTCAGCTCGGCATCGACGATCAGGCCGTTGCGGTTCTCCATCAGCAGGTGGCCCATGAAGCACAGCACGCTGCTCTGG
>NZ_FWZX01000065.1 GCF_900177295.1 Tistlia consotensis USBA 355 | reverse complement strand
GATCCATCCAACATGCTTCAGCTCCTTGACTGTTGTTTCATTTACCCGGCCGCGGTCATCGGGAAGGCACTCCCGAAGTCCGCGGCCATCCTCATCCGGGCCTTCCAGTCGTGATGGGTCTGGTAGTGCGCGTGCCAGCGCGCCTCGGCGTCGCCGATCGTCTCGCCGGCCTTGATCTGGCGGTCGACCTCGCACCACAGCTCGAAGCGCGCCTCGGGGTCGTCAGGGACCCTGAAGCCCGTCGCCGTTGCCGCCTGCCGCTCGCCGGCCATCTCCGCGACGAGCGCGGCCTGACGCGCCTCGATCTCGCCGGCAAAGGGCATGGGGGCGAAGGGCGTGGCGGGCTGGTGCTCCAGCAGGCCGGGACCGCGCTCGGCCTCGACCTCCTCGGCGTGCTGCCGCAGCAGGCGGAGGCGGGCCTCGGCGCGCTCCTGCCTGGAGTGCTCGACCTTGCTGGCCGGCTGCTCGGGGATGACGTTGGCGTCGCGCTCGGCGACGCAGATCAGGCGGCCCTCGTCGAGGGTGCGCACCCACACCCGGGAACCGTCGTGGATATCGTAGCCGACCCGCACCTTCTCCCGGCCGAGGGGGACCAGATCCCGGTGGAAGTAGCGGCCCCAGGGCAGCTTGATCTCGCCGCGATAGGCGGTGCGGACCTGGTAGGGCCGGAACAGGTCATCGGTCGCCTCGGCCGGCAGCGTCATGGGCTCCCAGCCTTGCGCGCGCCAGTCCGCCAGGCACTCGGCCGGCGACATGTGCCGCAGCCGGCCGGTCGCCGCGTCGCGGATCTTCGGGAGGCCGCGGTGCGGCCGGTTGTTGTAGGCCTCGACCTCCGTCTCCGCCCAGGACAGGAAGTCCTTCCAGCTCATCAGCAGGCGCGAGGCGCCGGTCTCCTTGATGTCGCTGGCGACCAGCTTGACGATGCGGCGCCGCGCCTCGTTGTCCATGTCGCGGCCGTTGTAGGTCGGCAGCGAGCGCGCCGAGCGCTTCCACAAGGTCCCCTGCAGGCGCTCGATCTTGCCGCGCGCCTGGGCGCGGCCGGGCAGCGCCTGGGTCGGCGTCGCGCCGATGCGGCCGAGGAAGCCGGTGACTGCCGCCGAACTGGCCTCGCCGGTCATCACCTGGTTGACGAAGCCGCTGCCGTTGTCGGTGTAGAGCAGGGCGAACTGGCCCAGCCGCTCGACGCCGCAGCGCAGCGTGTCCATCACTACCCAGGTGCTCTCGGCCAGGCCGGCCGACCACCCGAAGACGTAGCGGGTGACGACGTCCATGACGGCGCAGACCTCGGGCCGGAACGGCCGGCCGTGGACCGGGTGCGCGACGTCGGCCTTGAAGGTGTGGCCGTCCGCCGTGACCACGTCGAGCGGCTCCAGCCCCTCGGTGGAGCGGCGCTTGAAGCCCTTGACCGACAGCAGCGCGTTCGGGCCGAGGCGGCCGCGCTCGCGCTCGACGACCGACAGCCGCTTCAGGAAGCGCCGCGCCTGGTCATACGAGGGGGCCGGAACGTCTTCCGGCAGGATGCCGGGCAGGTCTTCCATGACGGCCGCCAGCGGCCGCTTCGTGGGCGCCCGGTAGAGCCGCATCAGGAAGGGCGCCCACGCCGGGATCACGAGGAGCGCCCGCGCCTCGCGCGGGGCGAGAGCGGCAGCGCCCTTCACCGCCTCGGCCCGCCAACGGTAGATGGAGGGGCGGGAAAGGGTCCTCTTTCCGTCCTTCCCGGTCCGCGCGTTGGCGACCGGCACGAGCGCCTGCAGCTCGGGCCGGAGCCGGCCCTCCGCGGCGCGCTCCACGACCTCCATGATCGCCGCCTTCGGGCCGCTGACCACCGCCAGGCGGTCGACCTCGTCCAGGATCGCGGCCCGTGCCTCCAGGCAGCGGCGCTGCCAGTCGGCGAGCGGTGCGGCCTCCGCGAGCGGCTTCTCGGGCTCGGCCGACGCTGGGAGGCTTGCGGGGGCCGGCACTGCGTCCGCGGCCCTCTTCAGCAGCGCCTTGCGGGCTTTATCCGGCAGGCTGGAGACGTGATAAAGCCAAGCCTGCGAGCTGCCAGGCGCACGCTCTCTCCGCCACTTCTGGCGGTCCGCGATCTTGTTGACGCCTCGCGCGGTGGACGCGCCAATGCCGGGGACGCCGGCAAGCTCAATGGCGCTGTACCACTCCTTCACCGCGCTCATCGTGCCGCCTCCTGCAGCAACGGCAGGGGTGGCAGGCTGGACGCGATGCGGCGCTGCTCGTCCTGGCCGTAGGCGATCAGCAGCGCCCACTGCCCGAGCCGCGCCAGGCGCGCTTCCTGGGTGTCGCTGAGGCGGGCGCCGATGTCGGCCGCCAGCCGCTCCATCACGTGGTTGGTCCCGGCGGCGATGCAGAAGGCCGGCAGCAGGTCGGCCGGCATCCGGTTCGGCCGGGCCGAGCCGGTCCAGGTGTCGAGCATCGGCTTGGTGACCGGCCGGCCGGCGAGCGCCGTCATCGCCTCGGCGATCTCCGCCCGGTCGAGCGGCGAGCGCTCGATCGCCTCGTTCAGCCAGCGCCGGAGCTGCTGGTCGATGTCGTGGGAGGCCGGCGCCTGGCTCGGCGCCTCGGGCACGGCCACCAGCTCGATCCGGTCGAGCAGGCGGAGGAAGTCCATCTGGCGCGGATCTCGGCGGCGCCCTGTTTTCCTTGCTGTCATGCTGCGGAACCCCTTCGTTTTCTTGGTCTTCACCGCGCGCCGAAAAAGCACGACCGGACGCCCGTGGGCGCCCGGCCGTGGAGTTTCGGGTCGCAGCTGCCGGGAAAGCCCGCCCGGCGCGGGTGACGAGACTGGCGGCCGTCACCTTGGCGGATGACGGCCACCGGCCCTTCCCCTAGTCTCGATGTCGCCAAACAACCGAGGGGGGAACTTTGAATGTCAGTCGAATTCGGTGCGCACGAGAAGATCTTCGCGCTCTTCACTGCCAACGTGGCGCTGGTCCGCACTCTCTCAGAGAGCGGTGCGCTCGACCGAACGCTGTTCATCGAGCAGTTGTCTGCGGCTCGCCAATGGCTCATCCAGCACGGGGAGAAGGGAGCGCTGACTGCGTTCGACGAGCTCATCCCGATGCTCACTGACGCTTAGCCGCCCAGCCGCGAGGCGGGCTCCGATCGGCCCGCCAACACCTTGCGGCCTTCATCGAGGCGGCGAGCCGGCTCAGCTCGGCCGTCGCCTCTTCGAACGAGGCTCCCGACGCAACGAGACGCTCTATCGCGGCCCCGATCTCCGCGAGGTCTCGATCCGTCACGCCTGACGGCACACTGAGCGACGGGCGGAAGTAGGCGGCGGCGTCCGTGCTCATGCCGCCCTCCGCCTTTGAACATTACGGCGGCGGCCGGCTGCGCTATCCTTGTCAACATTCGTGGCGCCGCGCCCCTGCCGGGGTGTGCCGTCTGGATGATGGAAGTGCGGCCAGAGCGAGAAGAGGCCGGCGCCCAGGTCCTCGGCGATCGCCCGCATGGGACCCGGGACGTACCGGCCATAGGCGAGCACGTTGCTCAGGGACGACTGGGCGTAGCCGATCTTCCTGGCGAAGGCGGCGATCGTGCCGTGCCGCTTGCGCAGTGCCGCCCGGATATCCTCCGGATGCCATCCCTGGGGCGTGTCCGCCATCTCTGGTCCTTCTTCTGCCCGACCCTGCCAGGTCGGGTTTTGCTGGG
>NZ_FWZX01000026.1 GCF_900177295.1 Tistlia consotensis USBA 355 | reverse complement strand
CCTCGAACGTCTTGCGCCGGCCGGCGGCGGCGTCGCCCGCGGCCTGGAGCGCGCCCTTCGTCGGGTCCAGGCCGAGGTTGCGGAGATCGACGAAGGCGCTGGTCACCTCGCCGAGCTGGAACGGCGTCTTGGCGGCGAAGTCCGAGACCCAGTCCATGGCCACCTTGGCCTTCTCGGACGATCCCTCGATGGTCTCCAGGACCGCCCGGAAGCTCTCGAACTCGGTGGCCGTGTCGAGGAACTGGCTCTTGAAGAGGAACAGCCCGCCGAGGGCCGACCCGCCGCTCAAGAGCGCCAGGCGCCCGCCGACCTGGCCGAGCGCCCCGGCGAGGCCGCGCGCCCGTTCGGTAATGCCGCCGAGCGCCGCCGAGACACGGCCGAGGCCGGCGGCCTCGCCGAAGCGGCCGAGGGCGCCGTTCACCCGCCGCACCGGCTCGGTCAGGCGGTCGATCTGGCTCTGAATGCGCCGGACCGGGGCTGTGAAACGGTCGGCCAATTCGAAGATGACAGAGAGCTTCATCTGGCTCATGTCGCGTACCCCTCGCTTTCGGCCCGCTCGGCCCGCAGCCGAGCTACCAGGCCGTCGATTTCAGCCATTGCCTCTTCGGCCGTGAGCCTGCGCGCGGTCAGGGTCATGATCGCCTCCCTGATGGCCGCCATCTCGCCGTCCGTGAGCCCGGCCGGTATCCGCAGGCCGGCGGCCCACAGCATCTCCAAGGCACTCACCACAGCCCGGCCTCCCTGCCCAGCACATCCAGGATACCGGCGATCGTCTCCTCGGCCGCCGCCGCGTCCTGGCCGGTCAGCCGCGCCAGCGTCGCTCTCGACAGCCCGGTCATCATCGTGGAGACCGCCCACGCCCGGCTCTTCTTGGTCGGGCGGCGGCGGCCGGCCCGGCGCACCTCCGCGAGTGACGGATGCCGCACCCGCAGCTCGGTGACGAGCTGCCCCGCGTCGTCGCGGATCGGGTTCCGCAGGGGGATGACCGTTTCCGTCATGTGCCAGCTCCACTTGGGGGAGGGGCCGGAGCGGCAGCACCCGCTCCGGCCCCCGGTACCGGCCGGGGAACGCCGTCAGAAACCCCGGCCATCGATCACCGCGCCTCGGTGCAAGCAGGAAGGCGAAAACCGACTTGCCCGGCGCGGTGACGATCCGCCTGCGATCAGCCCGCCTGTGATCAGGCGAGCCAGGCCGACACGACCGGCTTGGCCGTGCCGTTCCACTCGTTCTGGATAGCGACCGACTGCGGCGCCGCCGGGTCGCCGACCATGACCGTCTCGACCCGCGTGCCGTTGTTGAGCAGCCGCAGGGCGGCGCCCTCCAGCGCGGGCGGCACGACCAGCGTGTTCGGCTTGATGCCGAGCGGCCGGCCCTCGTCGCCGGTCATCTCCATCATCGCCTGGCGCGCGGCCTCGTAGTTGTCCGCGGTGAGCGCGGCCTTGGAGGCGAAGGCGAGCTGCCACAGGCCGAAGCCGGCGTTCGCCCGCGCGGCCACGCCGTAGATGTACTCGTTGCGCATGAAGACGTTCTCGTCCTCCTCGCGGTCGAGCCGGGCCAGCTTGTAGTCGCGGCGCGGCTGGAACAGCAGGGGCTTGATCGCCCGGCTGCCGTCGAGCAGGAACCACGGCGTCTCGGCGCCGGCCTGGACGTTGCTGACGCTCTGCGCCTGGCCGTCCGGACCCTTGACCGGATGGTCGCTGTCGAAGAAGAACCGGCCGTCGTAGCCCTTGGTCTCGAAGCCCTTGGCGAGCAGCGCGAATACCAGCTCGTCCGGATGCTCCGCCGCCGAGCGGCCCATCTCCTGGAACAGCGGATCGAAGATCCCGTACTGGTCGTCTTCGATCTTGTTGCGGTGCACGGAGATCGTGCTCTCGAAGTCCTTGTTCTCGATCGCGTAGCTGTGCGCGGCCAGGTTCCGGATGACGCGGTCTCCGACCCACTCGCGCAGCTTCGGGAACTGGCCGAGCCAGCCGTAGGTGTTCCCGCTGGTGATGCTCGGAACGATCATCGCGACGTCGCGGTAGTGGCTCTCGGCGCCCTCGAAGCCCTTGTTGAACGAGACGTTGAAGCCCTCGAAGAGGGTGCGGATGTTGGCGGCGTTGATGAGCATGGACGGTCAGCCTTCCCGGTTCCTGGTGAACTCCTCGGGCGTGTGCCCGAGGGCGGCGCAGACGGCGCGCTCGGTGTCGTCGAGGGCACTGCCGCCGGGGCTCCAGCCCTTGGGCGGCAGGGCGGTGGCCGGCCCCGGCTCGAAGAGCTGGCGGATCGCGGGGCCGGTCTTCGCCATGAAGCCGTCGAAGGCCGGCTTGTTGACGCTGCACAGGTTGACGCCCCACTCCCGCAGGAAGGGCGCCAGGCGGCCGGCCGTGATCTCCCGGTCCACCGCGATCTCCGCGGCCTGGACCGAGACGCCCTGGTTGACGCGGTTCAGCTCGGCGGCCAGGCGCTCGAACTCGCCGATCGGCACGTAGTGGGCCGGGTCCGGCGCGGCCGACTGCGCGGCCGTCACGGCGTTCTTGAGTTCGGCGAGGATCGCCGAGGCGTCGGCATCGTCCGGCAGCCCCAGGGCCGCGCGGAGCTGCCGCATGAACTCTTCCATGTCCATGGTGGACGGGTCTCCGTTGCGTTGCTGTTGGGAGGCGAGGGCGGTCAGCTCCAGGTTCGGCACGTTGGTCAGGCCGGCGCGGAGCAGGTTGGTGATCGTGCCGTCCTTCCGGTGCCGGAAGACCGGCGACAGGTAGCGGTACTCGCGCGCCCAGATCGACGCGGCGGCACGCTCGGTCCAGGCGACCAGGCCCCAGATCCCGTCCGCGCGCGCCTGCAGGCCCTTGATCCAGCCTGCCGCCGGGGCCGGACGGCCTTCCGGTGCGGCCTTGTCCAGGGCGTGGTCGTAGTCGATCGGGATCTGCGCCGTCCCGGCGTAGCGGCGCGCGGCCTCGATCACGGCCGCCGCGTCGGTCAGGCGGTAGGGGCCGCGCCCGTCGCGGCCGGAGAAGGTGCCGGCCGGGATCAGGTGCACCCACTGCTCATAGGGTTTCGCGGTCGGCGTGGCATGGAGGGCGATGACGGAAGAGGCGGTGATCAGCACGTCGGCTTCCTCCCGCCGGTCCTGGCAAGGACGTAGCGCACGCCCCGCTCCGTCAAGCCGTAGCGGCGCGCCATCTCGCCAGTCGAGACACCGTCCTCCCTGAGTTCTGCAAACTTTTCCGGCCGGTATATCGATACAAGACTGCTATAGGAGGGAAGTTCGATGTAGTCGCGATGGTAGTGATCGTAGAGTGCTGCCGCCTTTTCCTCACCGACAAGCTCGATGAGCTTTCTGTACCCGTTAAATCTGGATACATATATCTTCGAACCGCCGAATGCATCGATCAGGGCGAACAGACCTTCGTATCCGACGATTGAAAAGATGTTGGAGGTTGTTTCTCCCATCGGCATCGGCAGCTTGTTCGGCTGCTGCAGGTAAAACGCCAGCAGCTCGCCTCGGGTAATTCCCGGCGCGACTAGAACATCCCGGTTCGCCTCGTCTTTCTCTTCCATGACCTGAAACAGTTCCGCCTGACACGCCGATAATGTTCGTGCCAACGACCCAAAGTCAGAGGAAGACATTCCGGTGTGTGGTGCGGGATCCATGCTGCTCGGCAGCGCGGCGCCGAAGGGTGTTGGAGGGCAGTGCGCGCGGAAGCGCCTGGAAGGCCCGTGAGCGCCGCGGAGGGGGTGAAGGCTACCCCGGCAGCCTCTTGGGGCCAGATCGCCGCGTAGCCCCGTTTAAGGACCGTTTAACGGCGATCCTGGAAGCCGCCGGTCCTTGCGACCGTCGCGGCGGGCTCTCTGGGGGCCTCGCCGATGTGGCCGGCGTGCCACCGGGCACCGGTTGGCGGGGCCACATCCCGACCGATGCCGTCGTCGACCGGATCATGGCGCCGTCCGGCCGGCCGGGCAAGGGCAGCCCCGACGAGAAAGGGCGGCCGGTCGCCGGCCGCCCTCTCCCCGCCCGCGACGCAGGCCGTCAGGCCGGCAGCCCGATCCCCAGCGCCGCCAGCGTCTCGCGCGCCTCCGCGTAGCTCGGGCAGCGCACGTCCGGCGGCAGGCGGTCCGCCAGCCGCTCGACCGCCGCTTCCAGGGTGCTCGCCTCGCGCCGCTTGAGCATGCGCATCAGCGGCAGCACCCACTGCGGCGCCGTCCGGCTCGGCGCCGGCGCGACCGCCGGGCCGGCCGGCAGGCTCGGCGCCGTGCCGGCGATCGGCGCGACCTGGCGCCGCTCGGTGACGATCCGCTTGACCAGGTCGTCGAACGCCGCCGCCGGCAGCGTCGTCACGTGGTACTCGCAGCGGAAGCCGCTCCGCGCCGGCACCTCCCGGAAGCGCCAGCCGCGCTGCCGGGCCGCCCGGTTGATGCCCTGGCGCGTCGCCGGCAGGCCGGGCAGGCCCAAGGCCGCCAGCTCGGCGGCGCTGAACCACTCCTTCAGGCCCGCCTTGTGGCGCAGCACCTGGATGACGACGGCCTCGAGGAAGTGCATGCGCCGGTTGACGTAGGCCCACTCGTCGGCGCCGACCGTCACGGTCAGGGGAAAGTCGTTGTCCCGCATCTCTTGCCCTCCAAAGGGAAAGGCGGGCCGCAGGGGCCCGCCTTCAGGTGGCTCGCTCGGCTGGCTTCAGCCGGCGGCGGCGCGGCGGCGGCGCGACGGCTTGCGCTGCGGCGCCGGCTCTTCCGCCGGGGCCGCCTCGGCGGCGTCGAGCTTCGGATAGGTCTCCGCCTCGGCCGCCTTCGCCGCTTCCAGCCGGTCGAGCGCCGCGCGGGCCGTCCTCCCCGCACGGCCACGCCGCCGGGCGCGCGCATGCTCCCCGGCGGCCTCGGCCGCCATCTCGGCCCGGGCGACCCGCTTGACCTCTTCGAAGAACTCCTCCGTGCTCATGCCGCGACCAGCCGGCTCCTCGGCCTCGCCGTCGAGCGCCTGCTCCAGCGCGCGGCGGGCCCCGAAGAAGTCCTCGCGCGCCTCGTCGGCCGCCTCCTGGACGGTCGCCGCGATCGACCGGGACAGCACGAACAGGCCGTGCCGTTCGTCGTCGTCGAGCATGCCGAGGTCGTTCGCGGTGGCCAGCAGCGTCCCCATCAGGCGGACGGAGCAGGCCGCGTCGTGCAGCTGGTCGAGGAAGTCGGTGAATTCGCGCAGCCCGAGGCTGCTGAGAGAGCTGGTCATGTCGGTCTCCTCTTTGCGTGCTTTCGAAGGCACCGGCCCGAATGGCTCGGGCAGCCGGGAGTTCGAAACCGCAAAGAGGCACGGCGCGACGGCTTTTAGGCTTTCGCCCTGGACATCTGCCGCCGCCTCCCGGCCTCGCCGTGGCAAGGGCCACGCTAAGCCGAACGACCAACAAAAAAGCACCGTTCGACGGCCTGTCGCCGTCCGGCGGTGCGTTCCGCCTCTTTGGTGGGTTTCGACGCCCACGAACAAGGTAGGCTACGCCTGCGACTCCGTCAACTCGGCGGGAACCGCTTCCGCTTGCCGGTAGCGTCTTGCCGGCGCCGCCGTGCAGCGCTCGCGTCAGAGTTCGAACGCGCTCGCATGGAATGACGAACATCCGCAATGTGTTGCGAACGTTGACCTTTTCGGAACTCTGACGGCCAGAGTTCGGGTATGCGCCTTCGGTCAGAGTTCGGCCGATGAACTCTGACCGAAGGCGTCAACCCACGGGTGAGGCGGCGCCAGTTTACCGGTCCGGTCAAGCCGGATTTTCGGTTCCCACTTAAACTGGGAACGGCGTTCCGGTCTTATCTTGTTTAGTGTCGTTTTATCAATGGCTTATGAGAAGTGGGAACGCACTGCGGCACGCGATGCAGCCGTTCCCGGTTTCCGATCCGAACCGGTAACCCGGCTCAGAGAGGTGTAGGCGTGTTTCAAAAACCGGTCTGAGGCTGCGAAGGCGGCTGGTGTCGCAAAGACCGCAGGCGTCAACCCACGGGTGAGCCGGCAGCCGCTGCGCGCGATCTTCGCCGTTCAGCGACCGTCGGAACGGTGAAGATCGCCCATCCCAGATCGCGCTGAAAATACAATGACTTCGCGCCGCTGAATCAGTTCAGCGGGCCTTGTGCATGCGGTTCAGCGGCCTTCCTTGCGGCTGAACCGGGCTCGGCGGCCTTCCCGGTCACACCTCGCCGCGGGCGATGACGCATTGTCGATTCTCTATCGCGTTGATATTGCGAGAGAATGTCGAGGTGTGACCGGGAACTCAGGTGTGACGTCTCCGGTCACACCTGGCGAACCGAGCTGTGACCGGAACGCCACCACCACCATGGAGAGAAGAATGGCGAGTTGAAGGGAGACTCCAGGCATTCAAGTTTTTCGGAGTTAGAGAGGGAACCCGTTGATTAGGTGTCCGAATTTATGATTCTGCATCAACGACTTAATGAACTCCGAAATAAGATGAATGGTCCGATGCTCGATTTCGGAGTTCCATTCATCTTCTCCGAACTTACATGAATGCCGGGAGCCGGTTTTCTGACCCGGTTTGGTTGCTCTCGGCGACCTGTTAAACGGTGTGTTTAATACCTCCAACCGAGGGCACCTTCATTTACGCTTCAATCGGGTCGGCATCGCGCCCCGCTATCGCCAACTACATGAAATCCTTGATGAAAGCGCCGTCTGTAAAGCGTTAGGCGCCAACCACGCCTCGTTTAACGGTCACCGATCGGGACCGTAAAATTTGCGTTGCGCGCTCACCGTTGCGCAGCCTTGCAGGCGAGTTGCTCAGGAAGTCGCCATGGAGTCTCAAATCTCGCGCCGAAAATGACCAGTTCTGCCGAAAACTGCGCATTTGGTGTCAAATCGACGATCGCGTAAGTCACTGTTTAGAATGCTGTTTCGCCAACGCCCAGGTCTCAAAGCGATCACCTCCCCACACTGACAAGATGGCCAGCGCACCGGTCGGGCTGTCTGACGGCTTGCCTCTCGCCGTTCAGATGGTCGGCCGAGCCTTCGACGAGGCGACCGTTCTGCGAACCGCCCAGGCCCTCGAGCAGCTGGCCGCCTGGGCCGAGATCACCCTCCCCCTGCTCTGAGCGCCTTGCTCCGACCGGCGGCACGTGACTCGTTTCTCGCTGGGCCATCGGCGCGCCGAGAGCGGAGCCGTCTTCTTCGAGGGCGTCGTCGAGCGCGGGAGGGTCGGCTGGCGGGCCGGCCGGTCCAGGCGCTGCGCCGGGAGAATCACATCCAGAGGCTCTTCATTCTTGCGCACGCGTTGAAGTGCCTCTACTTTTCTATGAGGGGTTGTGGTGGCGCGTCTGCCAGTCGTTCGGGGGCAACATGGCACGCGAAGAGGTGCACACCTCGCCGGGCGATCCGGTCGAGACCAGCGCCGCCGATGGCGCACAGACCGGGACGCCGGGGCGGGAGATCCTCGTCGAGGACCGGCGGCGGCCCTGGCTGGCTCCGGCGGTCGCCTGCGCTGTGGCGGCCGCGCTGCTGCTGCTCCTCCTCGTTCCCGGCGTCCTGCTCTATCCAGGAGAGACCGCCGGCCTGGCTGACAGGCAGCTCGCCGACATGCAGCGCGAGACCAACCGCAGCCTCGAGGAGCGCATCGGCCAGCTGCAGGGCCTGGCCGACGGGGCCGTGTGCCACGACGCGGGGACACTCTATGGTCGTGCCCCGGGCGGCTACGGCCTGACCCCGATGGCAGCGCCGCCGGGCGCCGCCGATCCCTCGCCGCGCACCCTGCCGCTGCCTGCGGAAGCGCGGGCGCGTGCCGGCGACGCGACCGAGACTCTGGTCGACCTGCTCGACGCCGCGACGGCCTTCGTGGTGTCGGGTGATCCGTCGGGCGAGGGCTATGCCACCGGCAGCGGCTTCTTCATCTCGCCGACGCTGGTGGTCACCAACCTCCATGTCGTCGGCGAGGCACCCGGAGCCCGGACCTTCGTGCTGGCGCGCGGGCTGGGCGGACCGACCGCGGCCAAGGTCGTGGCGCGCTCGCCGAACCACGAGATCGGCCGGCCCGACTTCGCGGTGCTCTCGATCGAGGCGCCGGGCGCGTCGGCGTCGCTTGCCCTCAACACCGACGTCCGGCGCCTCGAAGACGTCATCGCCGCGGGCTTCCCGGGCCTGGTCGTCGACACCGACGAACGCTTCGCCCGCCTGAAGGAGGGCGACATGTCGGCGATGCCGACGGTCTCGTTCACCGAGGGGGTCATCACTGCGCTCCAGCGGCCGGCCGGCGCCGCGCTGATCCTGCACAGCGCGGCCGTCTCGCCGGGCAACAGCGGCGGCCCCCTGGTCGACCGCTGCGGCCGCGTCGTCGGGGTCAACACCTTCGTGCGATCGGAAGAGACCTATCGGCGCATGAACTACGCCCTGGCGGCGGCAGAGCTCGAGACCTTCCTGAAGGACCACGCGATCGATGCGTCTGAGAGCCGCGGGCCCTGCGGGCCCGCCGGTCCGAGCGCGCCCCCGGCGGAGCCCACGCACCCGGCTGCGGCCCCGCCGGCCGGGACGGCGGAATGAGCCGCGACAGCATCGTCGAGACCAGTCTGGTCGGGCTGCGGCCGGTTGGCATCGACGGGCGCCGGACGCTCGATGCCTGGGATCAGATGGTCGCCTTCATCGAGGCCGATCCCGAACTCGGCCCGGAGCATGCCCGGCTCTTCGCCGAGCCGGTCGCCGAAGGCAGCGATGCCGTGGAGTGGTATCGCCCGGCGGGCCTCGAGGGCGAGGCCGTGCCGCTCGAGGACCTCGAGGAGGACCGACAGGACCAGACGCGGCTGCGGGCGCGCAGCCTGAGCGAGGCATTGCGCGCTCGCGCCGACGTCCTGCGGGCGAGCCCGAAGGAAGAGCTGCGCCGCATGGGCGAGACGCTGAACTCGGCGCTCCTGCTGCCCGCCGAGCGGCCGATCCTCTACGACGTCGGCGGCCAGCCCGTGCTGATCAACTGGGGCACGCTCAACGACCTGCCGGATCCGCCGCTGGCCGTGCTCCAGGACTATCTGCGCGCCAAGCCGCCGCCGGTGGAGCCGGCGCCGCTCAAGCCGCCGCCCTTGCCGCCGCCGGCCACTGCCGCCGAGCCGGCCGGCCAGCTGCTGGCCAGCACGCTGGTGATCACGGAGCGCTGGAGCTGGTGGAATCTGCTCTGGCTGCTGTTCGCGCTGCTGATCGCCCTGCTGTTGTTCCTGTTCTTCTTCGGCTGTGGCCTGGGCCTGCCGCTCGGGCGGGGCCTGATCGACTATTGCCCGCGAACCCTGCTTGCGACGCCCGCCCTCGCCGACGAGCGGGCCCGAGGCAACGCCCTGCAGGCCGAGATGGAGCGTCTGCAGGCCACGCTGCGGGACCTGCCGCCCTGCTCGGCGCGGGCGCACGCGGACGCGGCGGGCGACGCGCCGCCGCCACCGGGCGAGCCCGACAGCTTCGACCGGGCGCTGGAGGGCGTCCGCCCCCGCGACAGGGGCGAGATCCTGGTGACGCTGATCTGGGAGGCGGCCGGCTATCCGGATCTCGACCTGAAGGTGGTCTGCCCCGACGGCAGCGTCATCACCTACAACCACCGCTCGTCCTGCGGCGGCCTGCTCGACGTCGATGCCAACGGCGGCGACGACCGCCGCGACAGCCCGGTCGAGAACATCTACTGGGAGGCGGGCCGCGCGGGGCCGGGCAAATACCGCGTCTTCGTCGACAACTACAAGGGACGCGGCGCCGGCGTGTCGCCGGTGCCGTTCCGTCTGCGGGTCAAGATCGGCGACGAGGCCAAGGTCTACGAGGGCCGGGTCGCGCCGAGTGGCGCGGGCGACTACGTGGCGTCTTTCACGCTGGAATAGCGGAGCGTCGGGCAGTGTCGCGCATAGCAGGGGGGAGGGTCGGCCGGGCGAGATGTTGAAGCAGCTCATCGACTTCCAGGATGTCGTCACGCTGATGCCGAACAGCGGCATCCAGATGCTGGACTTCGGGCTCGACTTGGCCCGGCCCGCCGTCGCCCGGCTGTCTCGCTCGTTCTGGCCGGAGGTCCGCAGCGAGCTGGACAGCGACGGACGGCGCATCGTCCGGCTGCACCCCCTCGAGGAGCGCGAGGAGGGGCTGGTCTGGATCTCCGAGCAGGCTCCGGGCGGCCGGGTCGTGCCGGAGGACGAGGTCGCCGCCTACCGGGCCGCCAACGCCCTCTCGGTGTTCTCGGGCGAGTGGCTGCCGATGCCCTTCCTGCGGCGCCGGCTCAGCGAGGACGGCAGCGGCGAGGCCTACGACTACGGCCCGGCCGGCTGGTGCCGGGGCCGCGTCGCCACGCTCGCCGAGCCGGACGGGCAGGGCAACAGCCACCGGGTGACACTGGCCTTCGACACCACACTCGGCCCGGCCAAGCAGAAGGACGCGCCCTACCTGGCGCCCGAGCCACGGGATTCCTCCGACCCGGTCGAGTTCCAGCTGGCCTGCGACCCGCTCAAGATCGGCTTCTTCGTCGAGGCAGAGCCGGTGCGCCGCTGGCTACGCGATGCTTATCTGCGTTGCCTGTCGCGCCTGCGCGGGCGCGGCTACCGCGAGGACGACATCGAGCCCGGCGAGTTCTGGGGCCAGTATCTGGTCCTGCTCGAGGCGATCGCCGCCGGCTGCCGGCCGCCGCGCATCAAGCTGCTGGACACCGTCACCGATCCCGAGCACGCCGAGCCGATCGGCGTCGACCTGGTCATCGACGTCGGCAACAGCCGGACCTGCGGCATCCTGATCGAGCGCGGCCGTGGCCGCGACCAGATCGACCTCAGCCAGGTCGCACGCCTCGAGCTGCGCGATCTGACCCGGCCCGAGTTCGTCTACTCGGAGCCCTTCGAGACCTGGATCGAGTTCTCACCTGCCCAGTTCGGCAGTCCGGCCCACGCCCGTCGGGTCAGCCGAAAGAACGCCTTCTGGTGGCCAAGCCTGGTGCGAGTCGGGCCCGAGGCGACCTGGCTCGCGGCCCAGTCCGACGGCACCGAAGGCATCACCGGCCTGTCCAGCCCGAAGCGCTATCTCTGGGATGTCGCCGCGCGGCCGCAGCCCTGGTCGAACACGCGCGGCCTGACGCCGCGGGGCGAGGATCCGCCCGAGATCAAGGGCCCGATGGTCGCGCAACTCACCGAGCAGGGCGATTCGGTCGCCTCCGGCCTGGGGACGGTCGGCACCTCGCCGCGCTATTCGCGCAGCTCGCTGTACACGCTGATGCTGGTCGAGCTGCTGTCGCACGCCCTGGTGCAGATCAACTCACCGGCCCTGCGCAGCCAGCGAACCAATCGCAATGTCCCGCGGCGCCTCGACAACGTCATCATGACGCTGCCGTCGGCGACCTCCCTGGCCGAGCAGAAGCTGTTGAGAAGGCGGGCCGAGAGCGCCTGCCAGCTGATCTGGAAGATCATGGGCTGGGCCGCGGACGATCCGCTGCACAGGAAGCCGACGGTCAAGATGGACTGGGACGAGGCGACCTGCACCCATCTCGTCTATCTTCACAACGAGATCAACCACAAGTACCAGGGCGAGCCCGCCGAGCTGTTCGGGCTGATCGGCCAAGGGCGCCGGGGCGACTTCGGCGGGCCGGCCCTGCGCGTCGCCAGCATCGACATCGGCGGCGGCACCACCGACCTGATGGTCATCCAGCACGAGGTCGAGGGGCGGCGCATTGTCCATCCGCGGCAGATGTTCCGCGAGGGCTTCCGGCTGGCCGGAGACGATCTGGTCAAGGTCGTCATCGAGGACTGCGTGCTGCCGCGCTTCGCCGATGCGCTGCGCGCCTCGGGCCTGGCCAACCCGGCCGAACTGCTGACCGATCTGTTCGGCGGCGACCGGGACGTCATGTCCCAGCAGGACCGGACCCTGAGGGCGACCTTCGTGAACCAGGTGTTCACGCCGATCGCGGTCAGCTTGCTGAACCTCTACGAGAGCACCGACGACCGTCGCACGGCGGCGCCGGAGACGCGCAGGGTGTCGGAGCTGATCCGTGCCGAGCATTGGCCGCAGCCCCACGTGGTCGCCTACCTCGAGGGCGAGGCGCGCCGGCGGGGCGCCACGGACTTCTCGCTCTACGACCTGGCGATCGTCATGGATCCCGCGGAGATGGCCAATGTCACCCTGTCGGTGCTGGGAACCATGCTCGACGACCTCTGCGACGTCGTGCGCTTCTACGGCTGCGACCTGCTGCTGCTGAGCGGCCGTCCGTCGCGGCTGCCGGTGGTCCGCGAGCGCCTGCACTCGCAGCTGCCGCTGCCGCCGCACCACGTGATCGCGATGCATCGCTACCAGGTCGGCCCCTGGTACCCGTTCCGGGCGAGCAACTACCGGATCAGCGATCCCAAGACCACGGCGGCCGTCGGGGCCATGCTCTGCCTGGCCTGCGAGGGCCGGATGGAGGGCTTCTACATGAAGTCGAGCGAGCTCCGTATGCACTCGACCGCCCGCTACATCGGCATGATGAACCAGCGCGGCGAGATCACCGACGACAACGTCCTGCTCGAGAACATCGACCTGGAGACCGGCCGGGGCGTCGTCGGCTTTGACCTCACCATGGAGGGGCCGACCTTCATCGGCTTCCGTCAGCTGCCGATCGCGCGCTGGAGGACGACGCCGCTCTACTACGTCAGCTACCGCAATCCGGAGCGGGCGGCGCGCACGCTGCAGCCGCCGATCAAGGTGCGCTTCGAGCGGCAGACCGTCGACGACAACGAGGCCGTTCTGGAGGACTTCAAGCAGGTCGATGCGACCGACGCGCTCGGCACCGTCTGCACCAACCAGATCATCTTCCGCCTGCAGACGCTGAAGACCGAACAGGGGGCCGAGGCGGGCTACTGGCTCGACAGTGGGATCCTCAGAACGCCGCACCAGGGATGACGGCGGAGGCCGCGGCCGGTCGGAACGAAGGGGACGGAAACGACGATGCGTAGCAAGGACGAGGCCCTGGCGAAGGGCTGCCACGCGATGGCGGATGCGGCGACCGGCGCGCTTACCTGGTTCCAGGACAACCCGAAGACAGTCGGCGCCCGCCGCGCCGGGCTGGAGCGGCGCTTCAAGAAGGCGGCGGTCGAGGCCCGCAAGCTCGCGCAGGCGGCGGAACGGCCGATGTCGGTTGGCGTCTTCGGCGCCAGCCAGTCGGGCAAGTCCTTCATGATCGGCCGCTTCATCGACCCCTCGGAGAAGCCGACGCGGATCCTGTTCGGCAGCGGCGCCGACACGCAGCGGCTGAACTTCCTGGAGCACGTCAACCCGGTCGGCGGCGACGAGACCACCGGCCTGGTGACCCGCTTCTCGGCCGTCCCGGTGCCGCCGCCGGGCCCCGACTATCCGGTCGTCCTGCGCATGCTGCGCGAGGCGGACCTCGTCAAGATCCTGGCCAACACCTTCGTGCTCGACCTCAAGGGGCGGCCAGACGTGCCGGTCGAGGAGGAGGCGATCGCCGGCCTGTTCGACCGGCTCGCCGAGCGGACCGGCGAGCGCGTCCTGCCGGGCCTGGAGGTCGAGGTGGTCTTCGAGCTCGAGGACTACGTCCAGCAGGAGCTCGAGGACCATCCGCTCAACGCCGACCAGGGGGCCTCCGAGGCCTACTGGCAAAGGCTCGAGCGCACGGCTCCCGCGCTGGAGCCGGACGCCCGGGCCGAGGCCCTGGCGCCGCTGTGGGGCTCGATCCCCGAGTTCACCGAGCTGTACCGCAAGCTGAAGGACGCGCTGGACCTGCTCGGCCACCCGGAGATGGCCTTCGCGCCGCTCGAGGCGATCCGAGACCGTGCCAAGGGCATTCTGCACGTCGGCACGATCTCCGAGCTCGACAGCGACGGCGCGGCCGGGCAGGTCACGCTGATGACCGAGCGGCGCACCACCGCGGCGCTGCCCAAGCCGGTGGTCAGCGCCCTGACGGCCGAACTCAGGATCACGCTCGAGCACGAGCCCTGGCCCTTCTTCGAGCATACCGACCTGCTCGACTTCCCCGGCGCGCGCAGCCGCGAGCAGGGCAAGGTCGCGGCCGACTACCTGAGGGGCGAGAACGCCCGGCCGACCAACCGCTCCTACTGCTATCTGCGCGGCAAGGTCGCGGTGCTGTTCGACAAGTATTCGGCCGACCTCGACCTCAACAGCATGCTGCTCTGCTCCGACGAGCGGAACCAGGAGGTCAAGAAGCTGCCGGACCTGGTGCAGCGCTGGATCGCCCGGACCCACGGCGCCCGGCCGGCGGACCGCGAGGGCAAGCGCGTGGCGCTGTTCTACTGCCTGACCAAGGCCGACACGCTGTTCAACCTGAGCGAGGGCAGCAATGCAGACGACGTCGTCCGCAACCGCTTCAACAAGGACGTCAAGTTCTACCAGCCTTGGATCTCGGAGTGGCTGCCGGACAGGCCGTTCGACAACCTGTTCCTGGTGCGCAACCCGAAGTTCATGCGACGCGACCTCTTCACCTACGAGCCGGCGCCGCCCGGCTGCCCGGAAAGCTACGTGCCGGCCGAGACGGGCATCGTGGCCGATCAGGTCGAGCGCCTCGCGGCCTTCAAGCGGACCTTCGTCGGCATGGAGCTCGTGCGTCGGCACATGGCCGACCCGGAGGGCAAGTTCGACGCCGTGCTGATCTGCAACGACGGCGGCATCAGCTATCTGGTCGACCGCCTCACGCCGACCTGCGACCCCGATCTCAAGTACGACCAGATCCTGCCGCGCGCCCGTGCGCTCTCGCAGCGCATGTGCGAGGACCTCGCGGAGTTCCACGAGGCCGGAGACTTCGCCGAGCGGGTCAAGGAACGCCGGGACAGGGCCAGGCAGGTCGGTGCCGCCCTGTCGAGGCGCCCGCACCTGATCGGCCAGTTCATCGCCTTCCTCCAGGCCGATCAGGCGATGCTCGGCGAGACCTTCATGGAGACGGCGCGCGGCGAGCCCGGGCCCGGCCGCGGAACGGATGGCTTCGGTTCGGGGGCGAGCACGGGGGCGATCATCCTCGACGACGCCTTCCTGTCGGATGACGGGCCGGCCGGCTCGGAGCCGGCGGCCGGCGCCGACCCGACCGACGGCAGCCTGTCGACCCGCTACGGCATCGCCGCCGTGGAGCAGTGGCTGGAGCGCCTGGAGGACTACGTCGTCGGCCACGAGGAGCTCGTGCGCAGCTACGGCGTCGAGCCCGAGCACCTCTCGACCGTCGTGCACGAGCTGCGGGCCGCGGCGCGACGTCATGGCCTCGACCGGCGCATCGCCGATTCCGTGCAGCCGATCGTTCAGTTCCATCAGCGGCCGGACGAGCATCGCCCTCGGGTCGCGATGGTGACCGGAGAGATCATCAACGGGCTGGTGGTGCGCCTGGGGCGGGATCTGGGCGATGCCGGCGGCTCCGGCACGGACGCGCTGGTCGCCCGGCCGATGCCGGCGGTCGGCGACTTTCCGGATTTGCCCGCCGACGGTCAGCAGATGCTGCGCACCCGCGGCCAGGTGCCGGGAGCGTGGCTGAAGGCGCTGCTGCTGCTGGCCGCCGAGAACGCGGCCTCGGCCGGCGGCGGGCTGGTCGACGTCGAGCAGAACCGTCGGCTCGGCGAACTCATCGAGCGCGTGGTCATCGCGGTCGCCGGCCATTGAGGGGCAAGGCAATGGCGATCGAGATCCTGGACGACGAGACGAGGCCGAGCGGCGGCTATGCGCTGCTGCGCCTGCCCGGCCGGGCCGCGGCCGGGCAGCGGCCGCTGTCGGTCAGCATCCGGCGGTTCCGTCAGAGCGATGCCTGCCTGGGACCGCGCGGCTGGCAGTCGGGAGAGCATGCCTTCAGGCCGGTCGCCCAGCGGACCGAAGGACGCGACCTCGTGCTGGTCCTGGGGCCGCAGATCGTCAACGTCGTCGAGGAATACGATCCGGTCGCGCTGCGGATCCCCGAACTTGACGTCGAGGAAGCCCTGCGCTGGCCGCCGCTGACGCCGAGCCTGGAGATGCCGCCGGACCTCGGCCCGGCGCGGACCGAAGAGCCGCCGGATGACGGTTCCGCTGCTCCTGCGCCCGATGAGAGCGCCGACGAGAGTGCCGACGAGGCGCGACAGGACGCCGGGGCCGAGGGACGCGAGGCGGGGGGCAACGAGGAGACTGCCGACGGGCAGGTTGGTGACGAAGAGACCGTCCGTGTCGAGGACCCGGCGGTCGAACGGCTCCGGACGACGGCCGGGCCGGACGAGCCGCGTCCGGGCATGCCGGCCTGGCTCAAGGTCGGGGTGCTGCTGGTCTTCCTGCTGCTCGTTGCCGGCGCGGCCTTCGCGTTCCGGGAGAATTTCCACGGCATCCGGGACGACGTCCTCGCCTTGTTCGGCCCCGACGAGGGCGACGGGGAACCGGGCGCCCCGAGGGCGCCCTCTACGGCGCCCTCGGGGAGGGCAGCGACCGAACCGAGCCCGGCAGTGGCCGCGCCGCCGACCCCCTCGCCGGCCGAACGCCACGCCCAGGCGCTGCAGGCGCTCGAGACCGGCAACATCGATCGGGCCGTGCCGCTGCTCAGGCGGAACTCCAACGACGGCTACGGCCCGTCGACGCTTCGCCTCGCCGAGTACTTCCTCGAGCGAAACCCGGCCGAGGCCATGAGGCTGCTCGCCAAGGCCTGCGGCCAGGGAGTCGCTGACAGGGCAACGGCCTACGACACGATCATCGGCAAGCTCAGGGACCGCATTTCGGCGGGAGACTCCGTGGCGCAGGTCGCCGAGGCGGTCGAAGGCGAGAAGACGGCGGCGGCCTGCGGCCGCTGACAGGAACCGAGGGGCACGCCATGTCACCTGTCCGATCCCGACACGCAGTCTGCGGCAGCGCGGCGCGCTGCCTCGGTCGACTTTCGTCGCTGCTGCTCCTGCTGCTCGCGGTTCTCCTGGCCGATGCCGCCTCGGCCCTGGCCGACCCCCTGCTGGTCGACGAGACTCCCGGGCTGTACCAGCGCATCCTGACGCGCCCGCGCGCCCAGATCGTGGCGCACGTCGGCGAACCGGCGGGGACCACGCCCGATACCTTCTCGGCTTACTACGTGTTCGCTCGCAAGACCGTCGACGGTACGCAGTGGCTCCAGGTCGGCGCCAACCGGCTGGGCGCGCCCGGCGGCTGGATCCGCGCCGACCAGACGGTCGCCTGGAACCAGGCCATGGTGCTGGCGTTCGGCGAGCCGACCGGGCGGCTGCCGGTGCTGTTCTTCAAGGACCGCGATGCCCTGCTCCGCGTCGTCGAGGATGAGCGGCTGCCGGTCCTGGCGCCGCAACTGGTCAAGCAGGCGCGTTCCGGAACGCTGCCGCCGGACAGCGGCGTCATCTCGATCGAGCCGGAGGAGTGGGTCGACCTGCGCTCCCATTTCTACCTGCTGCCGATTCTCGGCGCGACCGACGAGTTCCTGCCTTCCGGCGCACGCGGCAAGATCGCCGAGATCGCCTCGATCCCGCTGTCGGAGGAGCCGGCGGCGCCAGCCGACGCGGCGGCAGCCTACCGGGTCGGCGTCATGTTCGTGGTCGACACGACGACCTCGATGAAGCGCTATATCGACCGCACGCGCCAGGCGATCGAACACATCTTTGAACGCCTGCGCGCCTCGCCGGTCGGCGAGCGGATCAGCTTCGGGATGGTCGCCTTCCGCGACGCGCTGATGCCTGCGCCCGGCCTGGAGTACCTCACCAAGGTCGTGGCGCCGCTCAAGGTCCCGCCGGACCATGACGCCTTCGAGGCCGCGCTCGGCAAGCTCAAGGTGTCGCATGTCCCGAGCGCCGGCTTCAACGAGGACGGCCTTGCCGGCATGGTCGAAGCCATCGGCCGGGACGAATGGAAGGACTTCGGAGGCCGCTTCATCATCTTCCTGTCGGACGCCGGCGTCCGCGAGGCGGACGACCCCTTCTCCTCGACCCGGCTGTCGCCGGCGCGGGTCAACGAACTGGCGCGCGACAAGACGATCGCGGTGATCTCCATGCTGCTGGCGACACCGATGGGCGAGGCCTATCACGCAGTCGCCGAGCGCCAGCTGAAGCAGATGTCGTTCTGGACAGGCATGAGCCGCCCGGCGTTCTACCGGGTGCCGGAGGGCGACATCTCTGCCTTCGGCCCGACGCTCGACCAAGTGGTCGACGCCATGGTCGGGCAGATCGAAAGCGGCGCCACTGCCGCCTCCGGCGGGACCGAGCGCGATCGTGCCGCCGAGGCGAGCGACTGTGCCGCGGCCGGCGAAGGAGCGGCGCATCTGGTCGCCGCCATCCGTTGCGCCGGCCATGCCATGCGGCTCGCGTGGCTGGGTCGCGAGCGCGGCGTCGAGGCTCCTTCCGTGTTCAACGGCTGGGCCCCGGATTTCGCCCTGAACGACCCGAGCCGGAAGGCCTTCGACGTGCGCGTCCTGCTGACCAAGGAGCAGTTGAGTAACCTCTCGACCGCGCTCCAGGCCGTTCTCGAGGCCGGGCGCGAGGCGCTCGACCACGATCCGGCGACCTTCTTCGCCCAGCTTCGCAGCGTCGTCGCGCGGGCTGCGACCGATCCAGGCAGCGTCGACCCGGCGCGCATCGACAGCCTCGGGGACCTGCTCGACGCCTATCTCGCCCACCTGCCCTACGAGAGCCAGCTGATGGAGTTGAACGAGACGACCTGGCTGGATTTCGGCCCGGCGCGCCAGGACGAGATCCTGGCGACGGTCAAGTCGAAGATCAGGGCCTACCAGTACTTCCACGACGACGCGAGCCGCTGGATCCGGCTCAACGCCGATGCTTCGGACGACGAGCTGGTCTATCCGATCCCCCTCGGCTTGCTGCCGTGACGACGGACCGGCCGATCATCGCCCTGCGGGAACTGGGCTTGGTGCGGCGGGACGGCAACTGGGCGTTCACGCTCTACGTCCGCGACCTGCAGGTCGCCCGCGGCCAGCGGATTGCCCTGACCGGGCCCAACGGCAGCGGCAAGAGCACTCTGATCGAGATCCTGGCGCTGTCCCTGGCGCCGATCGGCGACGGCCGGTTCCGGCTGAGCGCGCCGGACCTGGGCATCGACCTCGACGTCATGGAGCTGTGGCGCGACGGCGCCGAGGCGGCCCTGACGCGCCTGCGCCGGGATCTCTTCGGCTATGTCCAGCAGGTCGGCGGGCTGCTCGGCTTCCTGACCATCGGCCAGAACATCGCGCTGACCCAGCGGCTGAGCCGGCGTCGCGACGGCCGCTGGCTGGCCGAGCTTGTCCAGCGGCTCGGCATCGGCGACCTGCTCGACCGCTATCCGGACCAGGTTTCGGTCGGCCAGCGCCAGCGCGCCACTATCGTGCGCGCGCTCGCGCATCGCCCGCCGGTGCTGCTGGCCGACGAGCCGACCGCGTCGCTGGACGCGTCCAGCGCCCAGTGGGTGATGAGCCTCCTGGTCGAGGAGGCCGAGCGGTCGGGCACGGCCCTGGTGCTGGCGAGCCACGACCACGACCTGATCGGCCGGTTCGGCTTCCAGGAGGTCGGGCCGCTGCTCCAGGCAAACCGCTCCGGGCAGTTCAGCGTCTTCGACGGGTCGCGCCGATGATCCGCGATCTCCTGCTCGCGGCGGAGATGGGGCTGCGCGACCTGCTGCGGGAGCGCACCGGCCTGCTCTGCCAGATCCTGGCCTTCGCCGCCGTGCTGACCCCGCTGCTCGTGCTCTATGGCCTCAAGTCGGGCGTCATCGACGGCCTGACGCGCGAGCTGATGTCGGATCCCCGGACCCGGCAGATCAGCCTGATCGGCGACCGCCTCTACGAGGCGAGCTGGATCGACTCGCTGCGGGCGGATCCGAGGGTCGGCTTCGTCATGCCGCACACCCGTGCGCTCGCGGCCAACGTCGAATTCGCCCGCAGCGACGGCGGCGCGGGCCGGATCGAGCGGGGCAGCCTGCTGGCCTCGGCGGCGGGCGATCCTCTGCTGCCTCCCGGCGTCGCGCCGCCAGAGGGCGAGACGGCGGTGTTGACCGAGGCGCTGGCCCAGGCGCTGGGCATCGCTGTCGGCGACAAGGTCACCGCCATCGTCAGCCGGATCTCGGGCGGTGCGACGCAGCACGTCTTCCTCGACCTCGCCGTCGTCGGACTGGTCGACAACGCGCGCTGGCAGGCGCGCGGCGCCCTGGTCGAGCTGCCCCTGCTGATCGCCTTCGAGCGATGGCGGGACGGCTACGCGGTCTCCCGATTCGGCTGGGACGGCGTCGCCGGCGGAGAGCGGCCGGACCGCTTCGCCAACCTGCGTCTCTACGCGCGGCGGCTCGAGGACGTCCGCCCGCTGGTCGATCGCCTGCAGGACGAGGGCTACCTGGTCAGCTCGCACCTGGCCCAGGTCGAGGCGGTGCTGGGGTTGGATCGCAGCCTCAGCGGCATCTTCGCGATCATCGCCGGGGTCGCGCTCGGCGGCTACGTCCTGGCCTTCGGTGCCACGCTCTGGGCCAACGTCGTGCGCAAGGTGCCGGCGCTCTCGCTTCTGCGCCTCCAGGGGCTGGGCCGCCGGGCCGCGATCGCCTTCCCGGTCACCCAGGCCCTGACAGTGGCACTCGCCGGTGGCCTGACCGCGACGCTGCTTTCGCAGGCGACCTGTGCGGGCATCAGCCGGCTGTTCGGCGCGGGGCTGCCGGCCGGAGCGCGGGCCTGTGCCGTCGGCGGCGGCGACTACGCGATCGCGATCCTGGTCAGCCTGGCCGGAGCGGCGGTCGCTGCCGTCGTGGCGGCGATGCGGACGACGGAAGTGGATCCTGCCGGAGGACTGAATCGTGGATAGCCTGCCCGCCCTCCTGGCCGGCGGCGTCGCCGGCCTGCTTCTCTGGCTGGCCGCTGGCTCGCCCGCCCGGTCGGCGCCGCCGCCCGAATGGCGCGAGCAGCTCTGGAATCCGGTGCCGATGTCGGACGACGTCGTCCTGCCGCTGCCGTGCGGCGGTGCTCTGGCCCTGCGGCGCATCGATACGACGCTGCCCGGAAACTGGCTGACCGACTTCCGGGTGCAGCTCGGATCGGCGACTAGCTCCAATCCCTATTCCAGCTTCACCCGCTTCGCCTACGTCGCCGGTTCGCTCTCGGACGGCAACGACCCCGGGCGCCGCTACTACCTGCTCGGCAAGTACGAGGTCACCGAGGACCAGTACGCGGCGGTCATGGGCGCGACCTGCCCGAAGCCCAGCATGCGCGGCCGCTTGCCGAAAGCCGGGGTCTCCTGGTTCGAGGCCGTCGAGTTCACACGCCGCCTGACCGTCTGGCTCAACCGGACGGCGCCGGACACACTGCCTGAACAGGACGGGCAGCGTAGCTTCCTGCGTCTGCCGACCGAGACGGAATGGGAGTTCGCGGCGCGCGGCGGGCGCGCCGTCGGCGAAGCCGACTTCCGCCGTCCGCTCTTTCCCATGCCCGAGGGCGACCTCAGTCGCTACGCCTGGTTCCAGGGGCCGCGCTCCTGCAGCGGCGACCTGCAGCTGGTCGGCCGGCTGCGGCCCAATCCGCTCGGCCTCTTCGACATCCTCGGCAACGTCGAGGAGATCATGCTGGAGCCCTACCGCCTGAACCGCGGCGGGCGACTGCACGGCCAGAACGGCGGCTTCGTCGTCAAGGGGGGCTCCTGTTGGACCGACGAGAGCGCCATCTCGACTGCGCTGCGCACCGAGTTCAGCTACTACAACGACCGGACCGGACAGCCGCTCGCGCCTCCCTCTGCCGGAATCCGCGTCGAGGTCGCGGCGCCGGTGCTGGTCAGCCACCAGCGTATCGGTCAGCTCGATGAGGACTGGCGCGAGGCGGTGGAGGCGGGAACCTCGGCGTCGCTGCCCGCCGACGTCGATCCCGCCGAGACACTCCGCCAGCTCGCCGAGAAGACCAGCGACTTCGAGATCCGGGGCGAGCTCTCACAGCTCGCCGCCGTCGTGCGGAGCCGGGATTCGGCGAGAGCGGACATCGAGCGCCGGGCGATCCAGACGGCCATCGAATCCGGTGCCTTCATCATCCGTCAGTACATCGACGACGCACACGACCTGGCGGGCATACAGGGCGTCGTCAAGCTGCTCGGCGATCCGGGCAACGACCCGGAGGCCCAGGCCGAGCTGGCCAACTACAAGAAGCTGATCGAGGTCACGCAGCACAGGCTGAAGCTGACCCTCAATGTCTACACGGCCGTGCTGGCGCAGTCGGCTGCGGACTACGCTCCCGGCCTGGCCTCGGACCAGCTGAAGATCGTCACCGATCGCTTCGACCGCATCGAAGGCCCAGTGCTGTCGCGCTATGCCGACGTCTTTGCAGGTCATCTCCAGCGCTGGCAGGAGCGCGGCGGCCTGGAGATCGCCGTGATCAAGAAGGACCTGGATCAACTATAGATGGCGGAAGGCATGCTTTTTTCTTGGACCGATCTGCGGTTGAATTGCTATGGTTATCTGGAGCGCTTTTTGAGAAGGCCATAGTTTCAATCTGATCGCATTCCGGGAAGTGGGGGCAAGGGCATGGTGCACTATTGGGGAAAGCGGGCCGCCGCGGCCTGCGTCGTGGCCGCTGTCGTGTCGGCCTGCCAGCCGGCGCCGGGTGGCAGTTCCTCGGCAACCGAGGCGAACATCGATTCTGCCGACGCTCGGCAGGTCGCGACCTACTCCGGCAAGCAGTATGCGAAGGACTATGCTGTCCAGGGCGGCCTGGTCGGCGCGGCCGCCGGAGCCGGCATCGGCTGCCTGATGGGCAAGCTGCTGTTCAACAACTGTGCGGTCGGCGCGGCCATCGGCGGCCTTGGCGGAGCGGCGGCCGGCGGCGCCTACGGCTATTCGGTCGGCCGCGAGACGGAGAACATCGCCTCGCGCCAGGTCACCGAGCAGGCGGCGCTCGCGGCCGCCGATCGGGAACTCGCGGACGCCAAGGCGGTGGAGACCGCGGCGGCCCGGGTGGTGCGAGAGCAGACGGCGAAGCTGGACAGGCTACGCGCCCAGGCCAAGACCAACGTCGCCAAGCGCGGCGAGTACAAGCAGGCGATCGACGAGGCGAAGGGCTTCCAGGCCTACCTCGGCGGCTCGGTCAAGCGCGTCTCGGACTCGATCGAGGACATCGACAAGCGCATCGACCTGGCCCGGCAGACGGACCCGAACGAGGCGGCCAAGCTGAGCCAGAAGCGTGCGGCGCTGGAGCAGACGCGCGAGGGGCTGTCGCAGCGCCTCGACGTGCTGGTCGCGACGATCGGAGCCCACGAGCAGGGGCTCTCGTCTTGACGGCGGTCGCCTGTCGGCCGGGCGGCAGCCGAGCGGTCGCGAGGCCGGCATGACGAGGGTCGCCCTGCTGCTCTTCGGCGTCCTCGTGCTGACCGGCTGCGCGAACTCCTCGGCCACCGAATGCGACGCGACCAATGCGGGCAGCCTGTTCGCGGCGGACGCCTGCATCAGGGGGAAGGGGTTCGACGCCCGCATCGCGCAGATCCGGTCGCAGACCCGTCACGAGGTCGAGGAGGCCCAGCTCTCCCGGGAGCGGGCCGCCGCCCTGAAGGCCGAGGCCGAGGCGCTGGCGCGGGACCGCAAGGCGCTCCAGCGGCAGCTGGCCACCAACCAGAGCCAGCTCGACGAGCTCCGGCTGCAGCTCGGCAGCGCCAGGGCCAGCAATGCGGAACAGCAGGCGCGGCTCGATACGCTGCGGGAGCAGCTCGGCGAGATGGAGCGGCAGTTGGCGGCCGCCCGGGCCGAGCCGCCGCGCGAGGCGGCCGAGATCGCCAAGCTCGAGGAGGACATCGAGCGCAAGCGCGCTGCCATCGCCCTGATCGTCAAGCAGCTGCAGAGCAGCTAGCCCGACCGACGGCAGCCGGCGGATGGCAACGACAGGCAAACGCTATCTCCCGGGGCGCCGTCGGGGCGTGGCGATTGTCCTGCTGTGGCTGGCGTTCGTCGCCCTATTCCTGCTGCTCGCCTGGATACTCCTGCGGGGCTGCGGCCTCGCTTGGCCGGGCAGCGACCGCATCTTCCTGTCCTTCTGTTCGGCTGCGGCCGAGCCGAGCGAGCAGTTGGCGGATCTGCGGGCTGCCGGTCAGGGGCTCGAGCATCGGCTTCGCGATCTTCAGGACCAAGTCCGCACGGTGCCGA
The DNA here is from genome assembly GCF_900177295.1 of Tistlia consotensis USBA 355. Classification (GTDB taxonomy): domain Bacteria; phylum Pseudomonadota; class Alphaproteobacteria; order Kiloniellales; family DSM-21159; genus Tistlia; species Tistlia consotensis. The sequence goes on along the minus strand of NZ_FWZX01000026.1, from coordinate 75,607 downwards.
GCTGCAGCGCGGACTGCGCGCTGGTCGGCGACAGCGGCGCGATCGATCTCTACTTCCTCCAGGATCTCTCGGCCTCGTTCCGGGATGACCTGCCGAACGTCAAGAGCATGATCGACGACCTGATCTCGCGCCGGGAGGCGGGCGAACTGGGACGCAACGTCGCCATCGGCCTCGGGGCATTCATCGACAAGCCGCTTCCCGGCGACAGCGCGGCCCGCAACGACTACGTCTTCCGCTCCTTCGCGCGGCTGGGGGCCAGCGCGGACGAACTGCGCAAGGCCGCTGCCGGGCTGCAGGTCGGCTACGGCGGCACTACCGCCGGCGAGGCGCAGTACGAGGCGATCATCGAGATGCTCGGCGCCGGGGCGGCCGTCGGGTTCAGGCCCGCCGCCAAGAGGTACGTGGTGCTCGTCACCGATGCCGTGGCGCTCGTCGCGGGCGACTGGCCGGACGCGCCGGCCCCTGAGGACGGCATCGCCGACGGCGACCCCCTGAACGAGGACTACCCGAGCGAGGGCCAAGTCTCGGCGGCGCTGCGAGCCAACGACGTCACGCCGATCTTCATCGTCACCGGGCCGGTCGAGGGCTTCTACCGCGCTTTCGTCGAACGCCACGGCTCGGGCTACGTCGAGACGATCTCCTCGTCGAGCGAGAACTTGACCAAGTCGATCTTCTCGTCGCTCGTCGCCGCCTGCGGCCGACAGCCGGACGACGCGGCCGGTCGCTAACAGGCTGCTGAAAAAGTGTCTTCCGGCTCCGCCCGGGAGATGATGCGATTCCTTCGCTGTCTTGCCGCGCGAGACTTGGAATAAGCGGTGGCCTTCCGAGCGAGGCGACCCTGGCGGCGATCGCGGCGCTCGCCGAGGCTCAGCAGGCTGTTGAAAAACCCGATGACCGGCGCCGACAGGGCATGATTGACTCGACCGTGCCGATGGTCGGGAGACGGATCGATGCGGGGCGGGGATAGGCGGTCTGGCGAGTTATTTTCGTACGTCGACCTGGCGGCGCGGGTCCGGCGAGACCATCCACTGCGGGTCGTCCGCGAGATCGCCAATGCGGCTCTGGAGGCGCTGGGCGGCGATTTTGCGGCGCTCTACTCCGGGCTGGGCCGGCCGTCGATCGCGCCGGAGCGGCTGCTGCGGGCGATGCTGCTGCAGGCCTTCTACTCGATCCGCTCGGAGCGCCAGCTGATGGAGCGGCTGGAGCACGACCTGCTGTTCCGCTGGTTCGTCGGGCTCGGCGTGGACGAGGCGGTCTGGGGCCACTCGAGCTTCTCCAAGAACCGCGACCGGCTGCTGGAGGGCGACATCGCCGCGCGGTTCCTGGCGGCTGTGCTGGCACAGCCGCGGGTCAGGCGGCTGCTGTCGAGCGAGCACTTCTCGGTCGACGGCACGCTGATCGAGGCCTGGGCCTCGCTCAAGAGCTTCAAGCCGAAGGATCCCGGGGACAGCCCGCCGGATGGCGATGGCGGCACCGGCGGCCGCAACGCGACGGTCGACTTCAAGGGCCGGAAGCGCTCCAACGAAACGCACGCCAGCACCACCGACCCCGACGCCCTGCTGTACCGCAAGGGCCCCGGCATGGAGGCCAGGCTGTGCTTCATCGGCCACGGCCTGATGGAGAACCGCTCCGGGCTGATCGTCGACACCCGCCTGACCAAGGTCTCCGGCCACGCCGAGCGGCTGGCCGCGCTGGAGATGATCGAGGCCCATGGCGACCGGCCGCGGGCGATCACGCTGGGTGCCGACAAGGCGTACGACGCCCAGGACTTCGTGATGGAGCTGCGCGAGCTCAACGTGCGCCCGCACGTCGCGCAGAACACCAGCGGCCGGCGCTCGGCGATCGACGGCCGTACCACCCGCCATGCCGGCTACGCGACGAGCCAGCGCGTCCGCAAGCGGATCGAGGAGGCCTTCGGCTGGATCAAGACGGTCGCCTGCCTGCGCAAGGCCCGGTTCCGCGGCCGCGCGCGTGTCGACCCGGCCTTCACCTTCGCGGCCGCCGCCTACAACCTGGTGCGGCTGCCCAGGCTGCTGGCCGGGGTCTCGCCATGACCGCCCCGATGGGCTGCCGGCTCATCGGCCGGTGGCGAATCGTCGAGGCCGACCTCTGGGACGACGACTATCTCGACCTGGTCGGGCCGGCGACCCTCGTCATCGACGCCGACGGCCACGGCGAGATCGCCTTCGGGGCCATGCAGGCCGGCCTCGACCTCGAATACGCCCCGTCCATGGTGTTCTTCACCTGGGCCGGCTTCGACGAGATGGACGAGGTCACCGGCTCCGGATCGGCCGAGTTGCTCGACGACGGATCGCTCGAAATCGATTTCGCCTACCACCTCGGCGACGAAGCCGTTCTCAAGGCTGTTCGAGCAACTTCTTCAACAACCTGCTAGCGCAGCAGTCTGGGAAGGACAGGCCATGCTGCTTGAAATCGGCAGCGCCGCGGTCACCGGCCGGGGCCACGCCCAACTCTGCTCGTTGCGGGCCTGCGTCTCGAGCATCGGAGTCCGCGTCTTCGGAAGGCCCGGGAGGATAGTCATGCCTGGGCCGCCTCCAGGCTCTCGGCGGCCAGCTGCTCACGCAGCCTCCGCCGCAGGAGCTTGCCGACCTCGGAGCGCGGCAGCTCTCCGACGACGCGGATGCGATGGGGCTGCTTGGTTCGGCCGAGACGTTCCTTGCAGTGCGCGGCGACCTGCGCCGCGAGCTCCTCATCGCTCGTCCTCAGGCCGGGCACCGGGACGACGAAGGCCGCCGGCCGCTCCCCGAAATCTTCGTCTGGCATGGCCACGACAGCGCACTCGGCAACCTGCGCCATCTCCTCGATCGCCTGCTCCAGCTCCTGCGGATAGATGTTGACGCCGCCGGAGATGATCGTATCGTCCTGGCGGTCCGAGAGATAGAGCCAGCCGTCCTCGTCGACCCAGCCGATCTCGCCGAAGGTCTGCCAGCCCTGCGGGCTCAGCCGGGAGCGCGTCTTCTCCGGGTCGTTGAAGTACTCGAACTTCGAGCTGTCGCTGAAGTAGACCTTGCCCACCTGCCGCGGCGGCAGCTCGGACCAGTCCTCGCCGAGGATCCGGATCCGGCCCTTGACCGCGCGCCCCACGGAGCCGGGGTGCGCCAGCCACTCGGCCGAATCCAGCACCGTGAGACCGACGCTTTCGGAACCGGCGTAGTACTCGGTCAGGATCGGCCCCCACCAATCGATCATCCGCCGCTTCAAGTCGACGGGACAGGGCGCCGCCGCGTGGAGAGCGAGGTGGTGGCGCGGAGCGCGGAAGGCGGCACGCCGCTGCTCCGGCAGGGCAAGCATGCGCCGGAACATCGTCGGCACCCATTGCGACATGGTGATCTCGCGGCGCTGAAGATGGTCGAGCGCCCGCTCAGCGTCGAACTTGTCCATGATCAGTGCCATGCCGCCGCCGGCGATGACGGCGAGCGTCCAGCGCAGCGGTGCGGCATGATAGAGCGGGGCCGGGGAGAGATAGCGGGTCTCCGGATCGACGCCGAAGATCTCGATCAGGTCGCGGGCGAAAGCGGGCGGCCCTTCGCCGATCTGCTCGGCGCTGGGAAGCGGTCGCCAGATGCCCCTGGGCGCTCCGGTCGTGCCCGACGAGTACATCATCAGCATGCCGGGTGATTCGTCTTCTGGCGGTGCGTCCGGCATCGTCGCCAACGCGGCCTCGAGATCCTCCATCTCGTGCGGCGCGGTTCCGCGCGTCCGTGTCGTCAGCCAGTGCCTGGCGGCCTTGCAGCGCGCCGGAAGCTCGGCGAGCCTGTCGGCGAAGCGGCCGTCGGCGAGCACCAGCGCGGCGGTGCTGTCGTTCACGACATGCGCGATCTCCGGCAACGAGAAGGTGTGAGCGACCGGCGTGTAGTAGAGGCCGGTGCGGGCGGCCGCCCAGGCCGCGGCGATGACGTCCGGTCCGTTCGACAGGATTCCGGCGACGTGGTCGCCGCGCGCCAGGCCGCGGTTCCGAAACAGCTGCTCGAGTCGGTTTGCCCGCGCCTCCAGCTCCCCGAAGGTGACGCTCGTGCCGTCCTCGAACTCCAGCGCTCGCCGTTCCGGGTCGCGCTGCGCCCAATCCCTCAGCCCATAACGCATTCGGTCCACTCCTCCCTCGGCCGCGCCTTACGGGCTTGCCGCGGCGCTTGATAATCGTATAGAAGCTTACGATAATGAAGGCAACAAATATGCGGGATATGCCAGAGCCCGCAGTGACAGTGAGGTGGGGCGGTGACCGGGAAGCCAGCGGCAGAGATCGTGGTCGCGCAACCGTCGTCGGCGGGATCGGCCGATTCGACGCTGCCGAAAAGGCCACCAGAATCTTCGCGTTCCGCGCTTCGGACGCTGCCTCTCGCGTCTCGTCGATACCGGTCTGCGTAGGGAATTGTCTGAAGTGATGGGAGCGATGTGAGGAAATGGGGCTGCTCGAAGGCAAGGTCATCATCGTTACCGGGGCCGGTCGCGGTGTCGGGCGCTGCATCGCCCTGGAGGCCGCGCGCGAAGGCGCGATGGTGGTCGTGAACGACCTGGGCGGCGACGAGAGCGGCGCAGGCGGGGACGCCGGCCCGGCGCAGAGCGTCGCCGACGAGATCACCGCCGCCGGCGGGCAGGCGATCGCCGACGGTGGCTCCGTCGCGCAGTGGGACTCGGCTCGCGCGATCGTCGAGAGAACGGTCAGGCATTTCGGGCGACTGGACGGGCTGGTGAACAATGCCGGGATCCTGCGCGACCGCATCTTCCACAAGATGGACCCGGAGAGCTTCGAGGCCGTGGTCCAGGTGCATCTGCTGGGCTCCTTCTACATGTCGCGGGCGGCCGCCGACCTGTTCCGGGCGCAGAACTCCGGTGCCTTCGTCCATATGACCTCGACGTCGGGACTGATCGGCAACTTCGGCCAAGCCAACTACATGGCGGCCAAGCTCGGCATCGTCGGACTTTCCAAGGCTATCGCCATGGACATGGCGCGCTTCGGCGTACGCTCGAACTGCATCGCGCCCTTTGCCTGGACCCGCCTCGTCGGCACCATTCCGGATGCGACCGAGGAAGAGAAGGCTCGGGTCGAGGGCCTCAAGAAGCTTAGGCCGGAGCTGATCGCCCCCTTTCCGGTCGCGCTTCTGTCGGACGACGCGAAGGCCGTGACCGGCCAGGTCTTCGGCACGCGCGCGAACGAGATCTTCCTCTTCTCGCAGAGCCGTCCCGTCCGCAGCGTCCATGCCGACGGCGGATGGACACCGCAGACGGTGATCGAGCGGGCGGTTCCGGCGATGGCGCCGTCCTTCTACCCGCTGGAGAGGTCCGGAGACGTCTTCACCTGGGATCCGGTCTGAGGCGGTCGGAATCGAATAACAACGACAACAAAGGGAGGTTATCGTGCGCTATGGGCTGATGCTTGTGATGGTGGCAGGGCTGTCGGCTGCTGCCACCTCCGTCTCGGCGCAGACGCTTCTGCGGTTCGCCGACTACAGTGCCAATCGCGGCATCCGGGCCAAGTTCGTCCAGGAGTTCCTGTCTCGAATCGAAGAAGGAAGCGAGGGGCGCATCCAGATCGAGCAGCATTGGGGCGGCTCGCTCCTGCCGGCTACGGAGATCTTCGAGGGGGTGAAGAACGATGTCGCCTCTCTGGGGACGGTGACGGCCGGCTATTCACCGGAGAACCTGTTCGCCTACCGCGTCGGCGACCTGCCGGTCCGCAACCCGAAGGAAGTCCCCGGTGCCCTCGCCCTCTATGAGCTGGCCACGACCAATCCGATCATGAAGGAGGAGTTCGACAGCCAGGGCGTCGTCTATCTCCTGAACTACTCGGTCGGCCCGATCCAGATGATCTGCGCCGGCGAGCCCCTGCGGGGCGTCGACGATTTCAACGGCCGCAAGGTCAGGGCGACCAGCGACTACGGCAAGATCTACGCGACCTTCGGCGCGATCCCGACCAGCATTCCCCTCCCGGAAGCCTATCAGGCGCTCGATACGGGTGTGATCGACTGCTCGCAGGCCTACGGCTACGTCGTCGAGGCCTACAAGCTGGACGAGGTCGCGAAGTCGTTCACCGAGATCAACGGCGGAACGATCCAGTCGAACGGCATCTTCATGAACAAGGCCGAGTTCGATGCTCTCGAACCGAAGGACCGGCAACTGATCGTCAGCCTCGGCCGGGAGTACACCCAGAAGATCGCCCAGGCGATCCACGACCGCAACGCCGCGGTCACCAAGAAAATGGCCGACAAGGGCATCAAGGTCGTCCAATTCAGCGAGGAAGATCTCGCGCGGCTGGATGAGGCGAGCAAGCCCATCATCGACGAGTACGTCTCGGAAGGCACGGCGCGCGGCGTCGACGCCGCTTCGCTGGTGGCCGCGTTCCGCCGGGAAATCGCCACGCAGAACAAGGCCTACAAGCAGTGATGCCGACGGCTCGCCGGCGTCTTGCCAGAGGCGCCGGCGGGACCAGGGACAAGGGAAGGGGGGCGACGTGACGGCATGCCTCGCTCGGGCCGACCGAGGGCTGCGGATCTGGGAAGGCTTCCTGGTCGTGCTGGCGGCGGCGGCCCAAGGCGTGATCGCGCTTCTTGTGCTCGCCGGCATCCTGTCGCGCAGCTTTCCCGCCTTCATGGTTCCCGACAACGTGGTCCTCGTCCGCTCCCTGCTGCTCGTCTCGCTCGCCTTCGCTCTCGGCGAGGCGACGCGCACCGGTGCGAACATCACCGTCGACCTGCTCGCCGACCGGCTCGGCCCCCGGGCCAGGCGGATCCTCGAGCTTCTGGGCGCACTCGCCGGCCTTCTGCTTCTGGTGCCGCTGGCGGTCTGGCTGGCCACCTACTCCCTCGACCTCTTTCACTCCGGGCGGACGAACATGGGACTCCTCCGAGTGCCGCAATGGCCCACCTACGCGGCGCTTTGCCTCGGCTTCGCGACGATGTCGCTCCGCCTCTGCCTGATCGCCCTCGCGGCCATCGTCAGTGAGCGTGCCCTCGGCCGTGTCCGCGGAAACGCCGCCTGATGGATCCGCTCATACTCGGCGTCGCCGGCATGGCCGTGGTGCTGGTCCTCATTGCGCTCCGGACGCCGGTCGCCTTCGCCCTCGGTGCCACTGCGCTGCTCTGCATGTACCTCTACTTCGCGCTGCCGCGGACGGGCGGGGTGCGCCTGGAGATGGCCGTGCGGCCCGCGATGACGCTTGCCACGACGGCGGTCTACGAGCTCTTCTACAACTATAGCCTGACCGCTATCCCCATGTTCATCGCACTGGGGCACGTCTGCTACCGGGCCGGCATCACCTCCGAGATCTACTACGCGGCGCGCGCCTGGCTGACTCGGGTGCCGGGCGGACTCGCCATGGCGTCGGTGCTGGGCTGCGGAGGCTTTGCGGCAATCTCGGGATCGAGCCTCGCCTGCGCAGCGACGATGGGACGGGTCGCCGTGCCCGAGATGCTGCGCTACGGCTACTCCGACCGGCTGGCGACCGGCTCGGTCGCGGCAGGGGGAACGCTGGGCGCGCTGATCCCGCCGGGCATCGTCTTCATCATCTATGGCGTCTTCGCCGAGCAGTCGATCAGTGCGTTGTTCATCGCGGCGATCATCCCGGGGCTCCTGTCGATGCTGGGCTACTGGATCGTCATCGCGATCTGGACGACCTGGCGGCGCCAGGACGCGCCCCGCGGCGAGGAAGCCTACCCCCTGGCGCAGCGCCTGCGCGTGCTCGCCGGATCCTGGCCGGCGGCGGTGATCTTCGTCATCATCGTCGGCGGCATCTACGGCGGTGTCTTCACGGCCACGGAGGCTGCGGCGGTCAGTTTCGTGACCGCGACGGTCGTCGCGCTCGCGACGCGCCGTCTTCGCCTCCGGCATCTCGGCAGCGCTCTGTGGGAGACGACGGTGCAAAGCGCGGCGATCTTCCTGATCGCCGCCGCGGCCAAGCTCTTCGCGAGCTTCGTCTCGCTGACCGGCATGGCGAACGAGGTCGTGGCGCTCGTCCAGGCCGCGAACCCCGGGACCACCGCACTGCTCATCGGGATTGTGCTCGTCTATCTGGTGCTCGGCATGTTCCTCGATCCGCTCGGCATCATGCTTCTGACGCTGCCCTTCGTGCTGCCCCTGATCGAAGGCCGCGGCCTGGACCTGATCTGGTTCGGGGTCGTCGTCGTGAAGCTTCTCGAGATGGGCCTGATCACCCCGCCGGTCGGGCTCAACGTCTTCGTCATCAACGGCGTGACGCAGCCGCCGGTGCCGGTCATGCGGATCTTCGCCGGGGTGCTTCCCTTCTTCGCGATGGACGTCGCCGTGCTGAGCCTCCTTCTCGCCATTCCGGCCCTCACCCTCGCGCTGCCCGCTGCGCTCTGAGGCGGGCGGCGGAGGGTCAGGACCCGGAGGGAAATCGCGCCCTGCGCTTTTCCAGGAAGGCGGCCACGCCCTCGCGGAAGTCGTCGCTGCCGACGCTCTCCACGATGCCGTCGGTTTCCGCCGCGAGCTGATCCGCCAACTCCCTGTGCGAGGCCTGGGCGACGAGCCGCTTGGTGCGGAGAAGCGCACCCTGCGGGCCGGCCGCCAGTCGCCGGGCGGCCTCGTCGACCGCGTCGTCGAGCTGGTCCGGTGGGAGGATGCGGTCGACGAGACCGAGCGCCGCAGCCTCGTCGGCCCCGACGGCCGCGCCCGTCAGCAGCAGGCGCCTGGCCCGCCGCTCTCCCACGACGCGGGGCAGCAGCCACGAGACGCCGGCGTCGGGCGTCAGCCCCAGCCTGACATAGGCGAAGACGAACTGTGCCGTGTCGTCGGCCAGGACGAGGTCGGCCGAGAGCGGGAACATCACGGCGGCTCCGGCCACGGCGCCGCGTAGGCGCACGACCATCGGCTTGTCGAATGCCTGCAGGACCAGCGCCAGCTCCGCGGCCAGCCCGAGCCGGCCACGGAACTCCTCCCGGACCGCCGGCTGCTGCTGCTCGAGGCTCTTCCGGAACCCGGCCACGTCACCACCCGCCGAGAAGCTCTCGCCCTCGCCCCGGATCACCAGGCAGCGCACCGCCGGGTCGGCTCTCGCCCCGGCGAAGAGGTCGCGCAACCTCGTCGTCATGCTGCGCGTGATGGGATTGCGCACCTCCGGCCGATCGAAGGCCAGGGTGAGGATGCCGCCCTCCAGTCGGGTGACGTATCCGTCTCCGTCCCGGTCCCACGCCGCCACTACAAGAGCTCCGCGGAGCCGCGGTCGAGCACGACGATGTCGCGTTCCTTCGCCCGGCAGCGGAACCGCAGGCTCCCGCCGGTCCCGAAGATCTCGGTCAGGATCGTCTCGCCGGGGAAGACTGGCTTGGAGAAACGCAGCGACATCGACCGCAGGCGCTCCGGCGCTCCCGGGGCACGGGCCGCGATCACGGCACGCGTGGCGATCCCGAGCGTGCACAGTCCATGCAGGATCGGCGCCTCGAAACCCGCCCGGCGCGCCGCGGCGGGGTCGGCGTGGATCGGGTTGAGGTCGCCGGAGAGCCGGTAGATCAGGGCCTGGCGCGGCAGGGTCGGGGTCTCGACCACGGCGTCCGGCGCACGCTCGGGCAGCGGAGTGGGCGAGGCGGCAGGGGAGCCGAAGCCCCCTTGTCCGCCATCGCCGCGCATGAAGAGGACCGTGCGCACCGTGGCGAGGTGGGTTCCGTCGACGGCGTGCAACTCCTTGGACTGGTAGAGGCGTGCGCCACGGTCCGCCCCGAGGTCCTCGACGGCATCGATGCGATAGGTCCCCCGGACGCGGCCTTCCGGCGGGATCGGCGCATGGATCTCGAAGCTCTGCTCGCCGTGAAGGATCCTGATCCAGTCGATGCCGAACCGGGGGTCCTTCGCCCAGAAGCCCGGGTGTGCGAGGACGTTGACGAAGGAGGGGACGGTCTTGAGGCCTGCCTCGTAGACATAGCCCAGATCCGCCTCGTCGAGCGGGTCGGCGCCGCAGCCGACACCCAGGGCGTAGAGGATCGCATCCCTGGCGGTGTAGGCGTGATCCACCGGGGCGAAGCTGTGGCGCTCTATGCTGTCGAGATTCACGGACGGATCTTCCTGCTGCTGCTGTTCATCGCGGGATGCGCCGGCCCTCGGGCCAGTAGCGGCGCATGAGCTCGGCCTTGACGATCTTTCCGGCGTCGCTGCGCGGCAGGCTCTCGACGAAGTCGACGCTGCGCGGGCTCTTCACCGGGCCCAGGCGGTCGCGACAGTAGGCGACGAGCCGCTCGGCCATGTCCGCGCAGGGCCGCGCGCCCGGTCTCGGCACGATCAGGGCCTTCACCTCTTCGCCGAGGTCGGGATGCGGCACGCCGATCACGGCGGCGTCAGCCACGTCAGGATGCACGCTCAGCAGGTTCTCCGCCTCCTGGGGGTAGACGTTCACGCCGCCTGAGATGATGAGGCTGCTGGCCCGGTCCGTCAGATAGAGATAGCCCTCCGGGTCGAGATAGCCGATGTCGCCGAGCGTGGCCCATCCGCCGGGCCGCTGGCTTTCGGCGGTCTTGGCCGGGTCGCCGTGGTACTCGAAGGGCTTGCCGGTCCGCATCAGCACCAGGCCCTCGACGCCCGGCGGGCATTCTGAGCCGTCGGGCGCCTCGATGCGGATCTCGGTGCTGCCGCTGGGGCGGCCGACCGACCCCTTGTGGGCCAGCCAATCGGCCGAGGCGATCATGGTGGTGCCGATGGATTCGGTCCCGCCGTACATCTCCTCGATGACCGGCCCCCACCAGGCGATCATCCGTTCCTTGACCTCGATCGGCATGGGGGCCGCCCCGTGTACGGCGCAGCGCATCAGGCTCGTGTCGCAGGCCGCGCGCAGCGCCTCGGGCAGCGCGAGCATCCGCACGAAGTGGGTGGGAACGAAGAAGCCGTGGGTCGCGCGATGCCTGTCGATCGCCCGCAGCACCGTCTCGGCGTCGAAGCGGCGGAAGCCGATGGCGGTGCCGCCGCATCTCTGGACGTGCATCATGAAGCGCAGCGGCGCCGTGTGGTAGAAGGGGCCGGGATTGACGAAGACCGTGTCGGGGCCGAAGCCGTAGCCTTCGACCAGCATCCGGTGTCGGGGCGGCGCCTGATGCGGCGAATGGTCGGTCAGCGGGTGCCGGATGCCCTTGGGCCGGCCGGTCGTGCCCGACGAGTAGAGCATCGAGGCGCCGCGGCGCCGATCCGCAGGCGGCGGACCGCCTTCGCGGGCGACGGCGGCCTGGAAGTCTTCGAGCCCCGGCTCGGCGCCGTCCAGCGACAGGACGCGGACCGTCCCGGCCAGCCGCGCGCTCAGGCGACCGGCGACCGGTGCCGTGGCCGCCGAGGCGACGAGCAGCGCGGCCCCGCTGTTCTGAAGGATGTAGGCGGCATCGTCCTCGGACACCTGCCGCGGCATGCAGACATAGTAGAGGCCGGCCAGCTTCGCCGCCCAGCAGAGCTGCACGTAGGCGGCCCGGTTTTCCAACAGAAAGGCGACGACATCGCCCTCGCGCAGGCCCGCCGCGGCGAAGAAGCCGGCGATTCTGTCGGCGCCCCGCATCATGTCGCCGTAGGTGAGGGACTCGCCCGTGTCAGCGATCAGAAGCGCGCATCGCGACGGATCGGTCGCCGCGATGTCCCAGGGACTTGCCCGCATGCCGGTATCCGCGCGGGTTGCCATGTCGGTCTCGCTCATTCCGTCTCCGCCCTCGGGTCAGCCGGTCACGCGTCGGCATGCTTTCGTCGATGGTGCAGCCGAACAGTATGCTAGCGCAAGATATGCAAGCACATCATAATTCGCCTCCGCTCGAGGCGCGCGGCCCGAACGACGCGCTCGGCCGGGGAGAGGCACGACGGGACGTGTGGCGCTGCTCGCCGCAACGGTCCTGCTCGCGACGCCGGAGCCGCCCGAGAAGGGCCGGGACTCAGACGCTGCGGGTCGTCATGTCCTTCCAGATGATCTGCTTCATCACCTCGACCGCGCCGCCGGCGATCTTCGTGATGCGGGCGTCGATGTAGGCACGTGCGATCGGGTACTCCAGCATGTAGCCGTAGCCGCCGAAGAACTGCAGGCACTGGTCCACGGTCTTGCAATGCAGCTCGGACCCCAGAAGCTTGACCTTGGCCGATTCCGTCCCGCTGAGCTCTCCCTTGAGAAAGCGCTCGATGCACCAGTCGACGAAGATGCGCTGCGCGGTGATCTCGGCGTCGAGCTGGGCGAGCACGAACTGCGTGTTCTGGAAGTCGGCGATAGTGCCGTCGAAAGCCTCGCGGCCGCGCGTATAGTCGACTGTCTGGCGCAGCACCGACTCGGCGACCGCGATGCTGCGGATCGCCTGGGTCAGCCGCTCCTGCGCGAGCTTGGTCATCAGCATGGCGAAACCGCGGTTCGCTTCGCCCAGCAGGTTGCCGGCGGGCACGCGGACGTCGGTGTAGAACAGCTCCGCTGTGTCCTGGGCCTTCAAGCCGAGTTTTTCCAGGTTCCGCCCACGCTCGAATCCGGCGGTGGCGGTCGGCACGGCGATCAGGCTGACGCCCTTGGCGCCCTTCTCGGGTGCGGTCTTGCAGGCGGTCACCACCAGGTCGGCGTTGATACCGTTCGAGATGTAGACCTTCTGGCCGTTCAGGACGTAGTCGTCGCCGTCCCGCACAGCCCGCGTCTTGATGCGCTTCACGTCGCTGCCGGCCCCCGGCTCGGTCATGCCGATCGCCCCGATCGCCTCGCCCCGGACCATCCTCGGCAGCCATTCGCGCTTCAGCTCCTCGCTGCCCCAGGCGAGGAGATAGGGCGCGCACATCTCCGAGTGGACCATGAAGCCCGGTCCGGTCATGCCGGCCTTGGCGAGCTCCTCGATCACCACGACGTTGTAGAGCCAGTCGGCGCCGGGACCGCCGTAGGCCTCCGGCACGTTGCAGCAGAGGAGCCCCTTCTCGCCGGCCTTGCGCCAGACCTCGCGGGGCACGCGCTTCTGCCGCTCCCAGTCCGCGTGATGGGCCTCGAGCTCGACCTCGACGAAGCGCCGGACGGTCTCACGGAACTGGTCGTGCTCGGCCGAGAACAGCGTGCGGCTGACGGTCACGAGGGCTCCCTCCTTCAGTGTCGGCGCGCGGCGCGCCGTCAGCCGTGCAGGCCGAGGATCGAGATCGCGGCGATGCCCTGGAAGGGCACACCGCCGAGGTTGTGGCTGAGCCCGAGCGAGGCGCCCGCGATCTGGCGTTCGCCCGCGCGGCCGAGCAGCTGGCTGTAGTTTTCGTAGGCCATCCGCAGGCCCGAGGCGCCGATCGGGTGGCCGAAGCACTTGAGGCCGCCGTCGACCTGGCAGGGCACGCCGACGCCGTCGCGGTCGTAGAAGCCGTCCAGCACGTCGGCCACGGCCCGGCCCTCCTCCGAGACGAAGAGGTCTTCCATGGTCACCAGCTCGGTGATCGAGAAGCAGTCGTGCACCTCCATCAGGTCGAGCTGCCTGCGCGGATCGGTGATTCCAGCCTCTTCGTAGGCCTTCCTCGCGGCGTTGCGCGTGTTGCGCACGTGGCTGCCGTCCCACTGGTCGGTCGAGGATTCGATTCCCGAGCTGATCGAGAGCTGGATCGCCTTGATCGTGACCATGTCGACCTTGCCGAGCGTGCGCGCGATCTCCGGGGTCGTGACGATCGCCGCCGCCGCCCCGTCGCTGACGCCGCAACAGTCGTAGAGACCGAGCGGCTCGGCGATCATCGGCGCGTTCAGGATCGTGTCCATGTCCACCGGCTTGCGCAGATGCGCCTTGGGGCTCAGCGCGCCGTTCTGGTGGCTCTTCCAGGAGACGTGGGCGAGGGCGCGCTTCAGGTCCTGCTTCGAGATCTGGTACCTGGTGCGGTAGCCCGAAGCGAGTTGCGCAAAGCCCGCCGGGGCCGATCCGATCTGGAACCAGAGGTCGTTGAAGGTGCCCTTGAAGGGATTGGGCAAGCCGCCATAGCCGGTATCCTTCAGCTTCTCGGCGCCGATGGCGAGCGCGACGTCGACCGCGCCCGAGGCGACCGCGTACGCCGCACCGCGCAGCGCCTCGGTGCCGGTCGCGCACATGTTCTCGACCCGGGTGAAGGGGATCCCGTCCATGCGCAGCGCGAAGGAGGCGGGGATCGCCGAGTTGCCGATGTTCACCGCGTCCATGCAGGAGCCGAGCCAGGCCGCTTCGATCCGCGACTTCTCGATGCCGGCATCGGCCAGGGCCTCGTCGAAGGCCTCGGCCATCAGGTCGTCCTCGCCGACATCCCAACGCTCGCCGAACCGGCTGCACCCCATGCCGATGATCGCGACCTTGTCCTTGATTCCGGTAGCCATCGTCGCCTCCTCAGGGCTCTTGCGGCGTCGCCTTCCAGAAGTACCTCCGGAAGCCGCTGCGCGGGTCTATCCTCTTGATGCGGAACACCATCGCGACGGGCACGCCGACATCCATCTCCTCGGCCGCGGCGTCCGTGGTCTCCATGTAGAGCCGCGCGCCATTCTCGAACTGGACGAAGCCGACGTAGAGCGGGGGCGCGGGGTGGTAGGACAGCCAGTCGGCGGTGTAGGTCAGGACCTTCGCTGGCTCGTCGGCCAGCGAGGCTTGTGCGAACCTGTCGCGAGGTGTGCCGCAGCCGGGGCTGACGCAGCAGGGCAGCTGCGGGAACTGCACAGCCCCGCAGGCCGGGCATCGGCCCGCCTTGAAGGCCGCCAGCTGCCCTTCGGCTCGCCAGGCGTTGGTCAGCGCCGCCTTCTCCGGGCTCTCGGCCCGCATGCCCCAGTCCAGTTCGATCCGGTCGTAGTGCGACAGCAGGCGAAGGTAGTCCGTGGTCTCGACACGGCGGGCGAGGGCGCCGGAAACGCCCCGGCTGGACGGTCGGCGCCCCGTCGCCTCGAACACCAGGGCATCGGCGCCCTGGCCGAAGCCCACGAGCAGGATTCGCTCGCCCGGCCGGGCGGACTCCAGCACGCTCGCCAGCATCAGCAGCCCATGGGCCGCGCCGGCGTGGCCGCCGTCGGCTGCCAGGTCGTCCGCCATCTTGCCCGCGAAGCCGACGGCCCTGGCGGCCACGGCGGCACCCTGCCGCAGGAGCGAGGGCATGACGAAATGGTCGATGTCGTCGATGCCGATCCCGGCGTCCTCCAGGGCGGCCCGGATCACCCGGGGAGCGATCTTCGCGTAGCCCTCGTCCCGGACCCAGCGCTCCTCCCAGAAGTATCCCTCCTCGGCGTCGCTGGCGCGGACGTGGTCGGCCAAGGTCGCCGCCAGGCTGGCGCCCCCGAGGAACCGCGCGACGAGGTCGCCGCAGCCCAGCCGGAGCGCCGCGGCGCCGGCGCCGGACTGCATCTCCTGCACGCTCGCCGGGCGCGCCTGCGGCCGCTCGGACGCGACGAGCAAGGTGTCGCAGGCCGGGCCACGCAGAAGCTGGAGCAGCGTGGAGGTCGCAGCCCGCTGCGAGCCGCCGCTCTCGAGGGTCCGGATCGCCTTCGGCAGGTCGGCCGCGGCCGCGACGATCGCGGCGTTGGACAGGTCGGCATAGGGCAGCGTCGTGGAGGCCAGTGCCAACACCTCGATGCCTGCCCGTTCCGGGCCGTCGGCAAGGCAGTCGCGAACCGCCTCGACCGCCATCGTGACGGAATCCTCGTCGAAATTGCAGAAGGCGCGCGCACCTTTGGCCTGTGCCTTCAGAGCGGGCGCCATCCAGCTGTGGGCGGCGGCGATGGCGCTTCGAGCCAGCCGATGCTTCGGTATGTAAGCGCCGCTCGAGACGATGCCGAACTCCATCCTCCCCCTTCCGCCTGCCCTCGTCCGGCAGGTCTCGTCTGCTAAGAAATATGCAAGCGCACTATCAGCTAGCATTTATTTATCCTGGCTGCCACCATCATCTGACGATCGGGACCGGCGGTGGATGGTGGAGGCATGATGCAGGCAGCGCAGGGAGTGGGGATGGGACCGCTCTCCGGCATCAGGGTGCTGGAGCTGGCAGGCATCGGGCCCGGCCCCTTCGCGGCGATGCTGCTGGCCGACCTGGGGGCCGAGGTGCTGCGGATCCAGCGCCCGGGCAGCGAGGTGGACCCGCGCGACATGACCCACCGCGGCAAGAGCGTCCTGCACCTCGACCTGCGCGACGCCGCGGATCGGACGCATTTCGCGGAACTCGCCTCCCAGGCGGACATCCTGATCGAGGGTTTCCGCCCGGGGGTCATGGAGAGGCTGGGGTTCGGCCCCGAGGATCTGAGGCGTGGCAACCCTCGTCTTGTCTACGGCCGGATGACCGGCTGGGGACAGGATGGGCCGCTCGCCCGCTCGGCCGGCCACGACCTGACCTACATTGCGCTGTCAGGTCTTCTGTCGGCGCTCGGCGGACGCGGCGAGCCGCCTTCTCCGCCGCTCAACCTGGTCGGCGACTATGGCGGCGGGGCGCTGTTCCTGGCTTTCGGCCTGCTGGCCGCGCGGCTGCGGGCGGAGCGCACGGGGCGGGGCGATGTGGTCGACGCCGCGATCCTCGACAGTGCCAATCTCTTCGCCGGGATCTTCCATTCGCTCGCCGAGCGTGGCCGCTGGACGGGCGAGCCGGGAACGAACCTGATCGACGGCGGGGCGCCGTTCTACAACGTCTATCGCTGCAAGGACGGTCTCGACATCGCGGTTGCGCCGCTCGAGCCCCAGTTCCACGAGGTCTTCGCGGCCCGTCTGGGCGACGAGGCTCCGGAGGTGCCAGACCGCAGCGACCCGGCCGTGTGGCCCGAGCTGAAGGCGCGCTACGCGGCCTTGTTCGCGACCCGCGAGCGCGACGAGTGGTGTCGCCTGTTCGAGGGCAGTGACGCCTGTGTCGCGCCGGTGCTCACCTTCGCCGAAGCGCCGCACCATCCGCAGAACGTCGCGCGGAAGGCATACGATATCCGCGGCGCCGAGATCCGTCCGCGCCCGGCCCCGCGCTTCGCCGAGGCCGGCTCGCCTGTCCTGGAGCCGCCGGTCGTGCTCGCCCGTGATGCCGAGGCCGGCTGGCCGGCCGCCACGAGGAGGCGCGGGTGGTCGCGCTGACCGGCGGGCGGCGCCGCGCCAGGTCACGACTCGTCGTCGCCGCCTTCGGCCATGCTGTCCTTGTCCAGCTTCTCCCGGATGTTCTTCTTCATGCGGGCCAGCACGTTCTCGGCGATGCGCACCTCGTCTTTCGGGATGCCCTTGAGAATCGAGAGATTGAGCGTGCGCCCGACCGAGCTCATCTGCTCGAGCACCTCGTAGCCGCGCTCGGTGATGACGACACGCTTGGCGCGGCGGTCCGTGGGGCTGGGGCGCCGCTCCACGAAGCCGCCAGCTTCGAGCCGGTCGATGAGCCCGCCGACCGTGACCTTGCCGACCTCGAGCACCGCCGCGAGGTCGGTCTGCAGCATGCCGTCGGCGCCGTTGTGGGACAGCGAGCGGGAGAGCTGGGCGAGCACCCACCACTGCGATCGGGTTATCCCGAGCGGCTTCATGTAGCTGTCGAACAGCGTCCGCCGCAGACGCGAGACGTCGTGAACGTAGAACCCGATCCTGAAGTCCTTGGGTCCGATCGACTGTTTGGCCTCTTCGGCCTGCGGGTCGGTCTTCCTCTTTGCCATGGCGCGGCCTGCCGTTGAAGGTTGTGGCGTCAAGGATGCGTACAAGTTCGTACTATAAGCAAGCATATTTTATGCAAGTTTCATCGGGCTTTCCGCTCGACCCTTCGACAGGGATTGCCGGCCTGCGAGACGGCATGAAGGAGCAGCGACCGCGCGGCCGTCGCGACGGTCCGGCGGACGCGGATGTGCCGAAGTGCGGCGCGTCGCTGGACCGTTCGAAACCGAAAGTCCTGGTGGAAAGGTGATGCGCAATACAACTGTTCCGACTTCCGCAGGCGTCCCGTGGTCATGACGGCGTTCTATCCGGCGCAGCTTGCCGAGCTCCTCCCGGCGGGCGCGCGAATCTGGCTCCAGGAGTGCTCGGCGGCCGCGCCGGTGCTGCACGAGCTGCTTCGCGAGGTGGCGCTGCGCCGGGACGACATGCGGATCACAGGCATTTTCGTGCCCGGTCTCAATGACGTCTCCGACCTCGCCCGGGCCGGCGTGGCGGTGGAGACCTTTTTCGCGGCGCCGACTCTCGCCGGCCTCGCGAACGTCTCCTTCCTGCCCCTCAACTATGCCGCGATTCGGGCGCGCCTCCGCTCGATCCGCATCGACGCCGCCGTCTTCGCCGTCGCGCCTCCGGATGCGGCGGGCCGCTGCAGCTTCGGGCCGGTCTGCGACTTCCTGCCGGATCTCTGGCCGCATATCCCTGTCCGCATCGGCCTGATCAATCCGCTGCTGCCGCGCACCGAAGGCGCCTCGGCCATTCCCTTGCGCGAGATGACGGCCGTGCTGGAAGCGGCGTCGGCGCTGCCCGAAAGCCCGTCGCGCGACACGCCGCTCGGCGCCGCCGTCGGCCGTCACGTCGCAGCGCTGGTGCCGGATGGCGCCGTGGTGCAATGCGGGCTCGGCGGCCTGCCGGAAGCCGCGCTTCTGTCACTGCGCGGACATCGGGAGCTGGCGCTTTGGTCCGGTCTGATCGGCGACGCCTGCCTGAATCTCCTCGAGGCCGGCGCCCTGAGGTCTGCCTTGCCGATCACGGCTGGCGTCGCCATCGGTACGCGCAGGCTCTACGGGACCTTGTCCGACCCGGCCTTCCGCTTCGCCCCGGTCTCCCGCACTCACGACCTGACCATGCTCTCCGAGCTGCCAGGACTCGTCACTCTGAACTCGGCCAATCAGGTCGACCTCTTCGGCCAGGCCTACGCCGAATCCCGGGACGGCCGGCCGGCTTCCGGCCCGGGCGGCGCGACCGACTTCGCCGCCGGCGCCAGGCTGGCGAACGGGCTGCGTGTCGTCCTGCTCGCGGCGACGGGCAGCGGCGGGGCAGCCAGCCGGATCGTTCCCGCGGGCCAGGGGGAGGGGCCGGTGTCGCTGTCCCGTTTCGACGTCGACGTGGTGGTGACGGAGCACGGGGCCGCCGACCTGCGCGGAATCACGCTGGAGGAGCGTGCGGAGCGGCTGATCGCGATTGCCGCCCCCGCGCACCAGGCTGCTCTCGAGGCCAGTCGGAGCGATCGGCGAGGCGGTTGACCGGACGTGAATCGCAGGCATATGGTAATCATGCGTATCAATGTCATGCGTCGGCCGTTGCCGGGAGAAGACCGATGGCCTGCCCGGGCAGGTCGACCGCGGGGTGATCTGCGTGGTGGCAAGGAGGAGGCATGACGCTGGCCTGCGCCCGGCACCAGGTGCTCCGCTCGGCGCGGCGGGCAAGCCGGTGACCGTGCCACCGTCGGGCCTGCCGGAGCCGCCGCCGGCCGGCCGCTCGATGCTGCCGCCGGGGACCTTCGAGGGGCAGGTCGTGCTGATCACCGGCGGGGGCACTGGCCTCGGCCTCGGCATGGGGCTGGAGTTCGCGCGCCTGGGGGCCACGATCGCCGTCGCGAGCCGCAAGGCCGACCACCGGCTGCGCGGCGTCGCGGCAATCGAGGCAGCCGGCGGGGCCGCGATCGAGGTCGCGCTCGACGTGCGCGAGCCGGAGGCCGTCAGTGCCGCCTTCGCGCGCATCGAGGCGGAAGCCGGGCCGGTCTCGGTGCTGGTGAACAACGCTGCCGGCAACTTCCCGGTGCGTGCGGAGCGGCTGTCGCCGAACGGCTGGCGTGCGGTGGTGGACATCGTGCTGACGGGCACCTTCCTGTGCAGCCGGGAGTTCGCCCGTCGCCGTGTGGCCTGCGGAGCCGGGGGCCCGATTCTGAACGTGCTCGCCACCTACGTGGACGGCGGCGCGCCGGGCCACGCCCACAGTGCCGCTGCCAAGTCCGGCGTGCGCAGCCTGACCGAGACCCTGGCCGTCGAATGGGCGCCGGACGGCATTCGCGTCAACGCGATCGCCCCCGGCGTCTTTCCCCACGGCGACCACAGTCCCGACATGGCGCGGAACCGCCCCGAGGGCTACGAAGCGGAGCGCACGCGCATCCCGGCGCTGCGCACCGGCCGGCTGCACGAGCTCGGCTGGGCGGCGACGTGGCTCTGCTCGCCCCATGCCGCCTTCGTCACGGGCCACGTGCTCGTGATCGACGGCGGCGAACGGCTGAACTACGGCATTCGGCGTCCGGTCTTCGAGCCGATCCGGGAGCGGCTTCCCGACTGAGCGGCGGCTCCCGGCCCGGATCAGGCGGCCCGCCCGGGACGGGTCATGGATCGAGCTCTTCGCCCAGGTCGATCCCGGCGTTCTTGCGCGAGCGCCGATGGACATCGAGGATCCGCGCGCCGATCTCGGTCGGATCGAGCGAGGCTTCGGCCGTCGCGCCGTGCTGCCAGCTCTCGGCGACGGTGAAGCCGTAGCCCCAGGCCTCGAAGACGCGGCCGCTGACCTCCTTCGATTCTGGGC
Organism: Tistlia consotensis USBA 355; assembly: GCF_900177295.1. Taxonomy (GTDB): domain Bacteria; phylum Pseudomonadota; class Alphaproteobacteria; order Kiloniellales; family DSM-21159; genus Tistlia; species Tistlia consotensis. The sequence goes on along the minus strand of NZ_FWZX01000026.1, from coordinate 55,265 downwards.
TCGCCAGCCAGGTCACGAGCGCGGCGACCCAATCCGGATCGCGCATCCGCAGCTGCTCCTCGTTCCACTCTCGCAGCCCCTGGGTCATCCGTGTGGTCGCGCGCGGCGCGATCGCGTTGACGGTCACGCCGTAGCGCTGGAGCTCGCGCGCGGCGACGATGGAGAAGCTGGCGATCCCGGCCTTCGCCGCGGCATAGTTCGCCTGACCGACGTTGCAGTACAGGCCGGAATGCGAGGTCGTGTTGATCACGCGCGCGTCCGGCACCTCGCCCCGCTTGGCCAGGCTCCGCCAGTGATCGGCGGCATGACGCGTGACCGCGAAGGTGGACTTCAGGTGCACCCGCGTCACCGAATCCCATTCCTCCTCGGTCATGTTGACGAGCATGCGGTCGCGCAGGATGCCGGCATTGTTGACCACGATGTCGAGCCGGCCGAGCTCCTCGACCGCCTTGCGGACCATCTCGGCAGCGCCCTCCCAGCTTGCCGCATCGGAGCCGTCGACCACGGCGCGCCCGCCCGCCGCCTCGATCTCGGCGACGACCGCGGCCGCCGGAGAGGGATCGCTGCCGACCCCGGAGGCCTCGGAGCCGAGGTCGTTGACGACCACGGCGGCGCCGTGGCTCGCGAGCTTCAGGGCATGCGCCCGGCCGAGGCCGCGGCCGGCCCCTGTCACGATGGCGACCCGCCCTTCGCAGAGTTTCATCCTGGATGCTCCTCCCGTTCTGTCGGAAATCAATACGTAAGCATATGGTTTGTCACAGCATGATTCCTGCGGGCGAAGATATGATGCCTGCAAACCATGTGCAAGCGTACTAAATCGCGGCGAAGGGAAACGAGGCTTTCCGGCCGGCGAGCTTCGCGCTGCGTCGAAGGGGAGGGCGGGTGGCTCATGTGGCCGGCGATGAGGCCGGTCAGGGATTCAGCAGTGACTGGTCCGTTCGGGCGGCGGCGAGAATGAACTCGGCGGCGGAGCGAATCCGGGCGAGATGCCGCTGATCGGCATGGACGACGAGCCAGAACGAGCGGGTCAGGACGACCTCCTCGGGCAGCACGGCGACCAGCCGCGGATCGCCGTCCACCATGAAGCAGGGCAGGACGCAAAGGCCGGCTCCGGCGATGGTGGCCTGCATCTGCGCGATGAGATTCGAGCTCTGCAGCCGTGCGCTCGCATCCCGCGAGATCTGCGGCATGTAGTCGAGTTCCGGGGAGAAGATCAGGTCGTCGATGTAGCTGACGAAGTGGTGGCCGGCGAGGTCGCTGCGGCAACGGATCGGCGGCGAGGCCTCGAGGTAGCGGCGAGCCGCATAGAGGCGCAGCGAGTAGTCGGTGAGCTTGCGGCTGACCAGGCGCCCCTCGGCCGGGCGGGTGAGGCCGATCGCGAGATCGGCCTCCCTCTTCGACAGGCTGAACACCCGGGGCATGGCGACGATCTGGACCTCGAGCTCGGGATGGCGGTCGCAGAACGTCATGATTCTCGGCGCCAGGAAGAAGCTGCCGAAGCCGTCTGGCGTGCCGATGCGCACGGTCCCAGACAGGGCGACGTCCGAGCCGGCGATTCGCTCCTGCGCGCGCGTCGCGACGCTCTCCAGCGCCTCGGCGTCGGCCAGGAAGCGCTCGCCCTGGGCGGTCGGCGTGCAACCGGTCGGTCCCCGGTCGATCAGCTTCGCTCCGAGGCTGGCCTCCAACGCGCTCAGGCGCCGCCCGACCGTCGTGTGGTCGCTTCCGAGGCGGCGGGCGGCGAGGGTCAGGGTGCCGGTGCGGACCACGGCGAGGAAGTAGCGGACATCGTTCCAGTCGAAATCCCGCATTGGACCCTCTCCCCTTTCGTGCCGGGGCATATTTGCACAACTGGCGGGCATTTTCAGCCGTAGCATGAAGAGTTTTGCAGTGACACCGTGGCCTCGGCCCAGCCCCGCGACGGCGCCGGCCGGGGGAGGAGACGACCGTGGATTTCCAGCTCAGCGAAGAGCAGCGCGCGTTCCGGGAGACGGCCCGTGCCTTCGCGACCGAGGTCATGGCGCCGCGCGCGGCGGCCTGGGACGAGGGGGCGGTCTTTCCCGAGGACGCGCTGCGCGAGGCGGCGGCGCTCGGCTTCGCGGCCATCTATGCCTCGGAAGAGGTTGGCGGCTCCGGCCTTGCGCGCCTCGATGCGGCGCTGATCTTCGAGGAGCTGGCGGCCGCCTGCCCCTCGACCGCTGCCTATCTCTCGATCCACAACATGGTCGCCTGGATGGTCGACCGCTTCGGCAGCGAGGCGCAGCGCCAGGCCTGGGTGCCCAGACTCGCCGCCATGGAGTGGTTCGGCAGCTACTGCCTGACCGAGCCCGGGGCCGGCTCCGACGCCGCCTCGCTGTCGACCCGCGCCGAGCGGGACGGCGAGCACTACCTCCTCAACGGCGCCAAGGCCTTCATCTCCGGCGGCGGGCGCAGCAACCTCTACCTGGTCATGGCGCGGACCGGCGGGCCGGGCCCCAGGGGCATCTCCTGCATCGCGGTCGAGAAGGACGCGCCGGGCCTGTCCTTCGGGGCCCAGGAGAGGAAGCTCGGCTGGAAGACCCAGCCGACCGCCGCGGTGCTGTTCGACAACTGCCGGGTGCCGGTCGCCAACCGGATCGGCGCGGAGGGCGACGGCTTCAGGATCGCCATGATGGGCCTCGACGGCGGCCGGCTGAACATCGGCGCCTGCTCCCTGGGCGGTGCCCGGGCCTGCCTGGAGCTGGCCCTGCAGTATGTCCGCGAGCGCCGGCAGTTCGGCCAGCCGCTGGCCGACTTCCAGTCGGTCCAGTTCAAGCTCGCCGACATGGCGACGGCGCTGGAGAGCGCCCGCCTGCTGCTGCACCGGGCCGCGGCGGCGCTCGACGCCGGCGCGCCCGAGGCGACGATGCTCTGCGCGATGGCCAAGCGCCTGGCGACCGACAACGGCTTCCGGATCGTCGACGAGGCGCTGCAGCTGCACGGCGGCTACGGCTACCTGCGGGACTTCCCGGTCGAGCGCTACCTGCGCGACCTCAGGGTCCACCAGATCCTCGAGGGCACCAACGAGATCATGAGGTTGGTCGTCTCGCGCGCATTGCTCCGGCCGTAGCGCGCGGCATGGACCCGGAGAAAGGGGAGGGAAGGACGTGGCGAAGATCGCTTTCATCGGCCTCGGCAACATGGGCGGGCCGATGGCCGCCAATCTGCTGAAGGCGGGGCACGAGGTCGTCGGCTTCGACCTGTCCGCGCCGGCGCTGGAGGTCCTCGCGGCGGCCGGCGGGAGGATCGCCGGCAGCGCCGCGGAGGCGGTGGCCGGGGCCGAGGTCGCGATCACGATGCTGCCCTCCGGCCGGCACGTCCGCGAAGTGCTCGGCGGCGAGGGCGGCGTGCTCCGGGCGGCGCCAGCCGGCACCCTGGTCATCGATTGCTCGACCATCGACGTCGAGACGGCGCGGGCGGTCGGCGCCGAGGCGGCCGGGGCGGGGCTGGAACTGCTCGACGCACCGGTCTCCGGCGGCGTCGGCGGCGCCGAGGCCGGCACGCTGACCTTCATGGTCGGCGGCTCTCCGGCCGCCTTCGCGCGGGCGGAGCCGGTGCTGCGCGCGATGGGCCGGACCGTGGTTCACACCGGTGCGGTCGGCGCCGGCCAGGCGGCGAAGATCTGCAACAACATGATCCTCGGCATCTCGATGATCGGCGTCTGCGAGGCCTTCGTCCTGGCCGAGAAGCTTGGCCTCGACGCCGGCAAGCTGTTCGAGGTCAGCTCGACCGCCTCCGGCCAGTGCTGGTCGCTGACCAGCTACTGCCCGGTGCCGGGGCCGGTGCCGGCCTCGCCGGCGAACCGGGACTACAGGCCGGGCTTCGCCGCGGCGCTGATGCTCAAGGACCTCAGGCTGGCGCAGCAGGCGGCCGCCGCAGCCGGCGCGACGACGCCGCTCGGCGCCGAGGCCGCCGCGCTCTATTCGCTGTTCGTCGGTGCCGGCCACGGCATGGTCGATTTCTCCGGCATCGTCCGGATGCTGCGGGGGACGGCATGACGGCAGCTGATCAGGAGACGACGCCGATGACGCAGGACCCCGTCACCGATCCCCGGGCGCTGGCCAGGGCGCTCTCGGGCCGCATGCTGATCGACGGCGCGCTGGTCGCGGCGCGCAGCGGTCGCACCTTCGAGGTCATCGATCCGGCGACCGGCGAGCCCGTCGCCGAGGCGCCGTTCGGCGAGGCCGCGGACGTCGAGGCGGCGGTTGCCGCCGCGGTCCGGGCACAGAAGGACTGGGCGGGCGTCGCCGCCCGCCAGCGCGGCAGGCTGGTCGCCGAGTGCGCGCGCCTGCTCGGCGAGCACGTCGAGGAGCTGGGGCGCCTGCTGGCGCTCGAGACCGGCAAGGCCCTGCGCACCGAGAGCCGGGTCGAGGCCTCGGTGCTGGCCGACGTCTTCACCTTCTTCGGCGGCCTCGGCTCGGAGCTCAAGGGCGAGACCGTGCCCTTCAGCCCGGACATGCTGACCCTGACCCTGCGCGAGCCGATCGGGGTGGTCGGCGCGATCATCCCCTGGAACGTGCCGCTGCTGCTGATGGCGCTGAAGATCGCGCCGGCCCTGGTCGCCGGCAACGCGGTCGTCGTCAAGGCCGCCGAGGAGGCGCCGCTCGCGGTGCTGCGCGTCGCCGAGATCATGAACCGGGTGCTGCCGGCCGGCCTGTTCAATCTCCTGACCGGCCTGGGGCCGGAGTGCGGCGCGCCGCTGGTCGGCCATCCGAAGGTCGGCAAGGTCACCTTCACGGGCTCGGTCGAGACCGGCCGGACGGTCTACCGGGCCGCTGCCGAGAAGCTGATTCCCGTGACCCTGGAGCTGGGCGGCAAGAGTCCGATGATCGTCATGGACGACGCCGACCTGGAGCGGGCCGTCGCCGGCGCCGTCGTCGGCATGCGCTTCACCCGCCAGGGCCAGAGCTGCACGGCCTCGAGCCGCATCTTCGTCCAGGACGGCCTGCACGACGCCTTCGTCGAGCGGCTCAAGGCCAAGGTCGACGCCCTGGTGATGGGCGATCCGCTGGACGAGCGGACCGACATCGGCGCGATCGTCTCGCCGCAGCAGTTCGAGCGGGTGCGCTCCTACATCGAGCTCGGCCGCGACCTGCCGGGAGCGACGGCCCACCTTTGCTCGGCGCTGCCGGACGACCCGGCGCTCGCGAAGGGCCTGTTCGTCCGGCCGGTGATCTTCACCGGGGTCAACAACGCCTGCCGCCTGGCGCGCGAGGAGATCTTCGGGCCGGTCTGCACGGTCATCCGCTTCAGCGACTACGAGGCGGCGATCGAAGCGGCCAACGACAGCGACTACGGCCTGGCCGCGACGATCTGGACGAAGGACCTCAGGACCGCGCTCGACGCGACCCGCCGGCTTGAGGCCGGCTTCGTCCAGGTCAACCAGAACCTGGTCGTGCAGCCGGCGCTGTCCTATGGTGGCATCAAGCAGTCGGGCCTCGGCAAGGAAGCGACGCTCGAGGCGATGCTCGAGCACTTCACCCACAAGAAGACCGTGATCGTGAACATGGCCTGACAGCGCCGGGCGCCCGGGAGGTGCTGGTTCAGCGGGGCCGAGACCATCGCCTCGAACATCGGCGTCTCGAAAAATGGCAGCCCCTGCCGGTCGCCCGCTGGCGGTGCAGGCCGGCGAGCAGGCTCCGGCCCAGCATCAGTGCCGTCAGCATGTCGGCGAGGGTCAGCGGCACGAGCGACGGCGCCCGGCATGGCGGCCGTTCAGCGCGGCCAGGCCCGACCAGGCCTGGATCACGTCGTCGACCGCCGGGCGGCCGCCATAGGGACCGTCCGAGCCGAAGCCGGTGGCGGCGCAGTAGACCAGGCGCGGGTTGATCGCGCTCAGAGTCGGATCGTCGAGACCGAGCCGGGCCAGCGCGTCTCGCGCATGTTGTGCAGGAAGGCGTCGGCGCCGTGCACGAGGCGGTTGCAGGCCATCCACTGGGCGCTCATGCCGCGGCTGCGGGCCAGGCCGACGCCGCGATAGACGTCGCCCTCGATGGGCTCGATCTCGACCACGTCGGCACCGAAGTCGCCGAGGAACTGGCCGGCGTAGGGGCCGAGCACGACGTGTCCGGCCTCGATCACGCGGACCCCGTCCAGCAGCCTCAGCATCCACCCTCTCCCCGCCTGGTCACATCGTGCCCGGAAGGTAAAGCACGATCTCCGGGACGGCGATCAGCAGCGCCAGAATGACCAGCTCGGTGACGATGAAGGGCAGCACGCCGGCAAAGCCGGCGCGCGCGTCGACCTCGGCGGCCGAGGCGGCAATGAAGACGTTGAGGCCCATCGGCGGCGAGACCAGGCCGATCTCGGCGGTCTTGACGATGATCACCCCGAACCAGACGCCGTCGAAGCCGAGTCCGGTGACCAGGGCGTAGGAGATCGGCGCGGTCAGGATGATGATCGCGAACTGGTCCATCACCATGCCGAGACCGAGGTAGACCAGCACGACGAGCAGCAGCACGCTGTAGCGCGACAGGCCGCTGGCGGCGATCCAGGTCAACATCTGGTCGGTGACGTGGGTGAAGGAGATGAAGTAGCCGAAGAGGTGCGCGCCGAAGATGATGGTGACGATCAGCGCCGTGGTGCGCAGGGTGTTGCCGACAGCTGTCGCGAAGCGGCGGCCGGTCATGCGACCGAGGCCGAGGCTGATCAGTCCGGCGGCCAGCGCGCCCAGCGCACCGACCTCGGTCGGCGTCGCGACGCCGCCGTAGAGACAGCCGAGCACGATCGCGACCAGCAGGACGATCGGCCAGACCTGGCCTCGACCCTCGAGGCCGGCGCTGTCTCCGCCGACGTCTCCACCGACGTTCGGGGAAGCCCCGGTTGGCGCCAGGCCCGGCCGGCGCCAGAGCAGCAGCGCGATGGTCGCGATGTAGCCGGCGGCGGTCAGCAGGCCGGGCAGGACGCCGGCGATGAACAGCTTGCCGATCGAGACGTCGGTCATCAGGCCGTAGACGACGAAGGCGATCGACGGCGGGATCATGATCGCCAGGGTGCCGGCGATCGAGATTGTGCCGACCGAGAAGCCGCAGTCGTAGCCGAGCCGCCGCATGGTCGGATAGGAGGCCCGGGTGATGCTGGCGACCGAGGCGGTGCTGCTGCCCGAGGCCGAGGCGAGCAGGGCGCCGGCGAAGACGCAGGCCATGGCCAGGCCGCCGCGCACCCGGCGCAGCATGCGGTTGCAGGCCAGCATCAGATCCTGGGCAACGCCGCCGGCGCTGAGAAATTCGGCCATCAGCACGAACATCGGGATGGTCAGCAGGACGTAGCTGGCCGCGGTCGCGTGGACCACCTGGGTCATCAGGCCGAGGATCACCGGAGCCGGCACGATCAGGGCGAGGCTGGCGACACCGGCGAGCCCGAGGGCGAAGCCGATCGGCACGCCGAGGATCATCAAGGCGAGCAGGACGATCAGGCCGAGGGCGAAGGTCATGATGCCGGTCGCTCAGTCGTGTGTGGTGCGGAAGAGGGGGGCGGTCGGCGCGCTCGCCGCCAGGGTCAGGCGCAGTGCCAGCAGGCCGCAGCCGAGCGGCACCCAGATCCAGGACCAGGCGATCGGCCAGTCGATCACGCCCATGTCGACCTCGTGGCCAGCCAGCGCCTCCTGGAACTTGCCGAGGCCGAGCCAGCCGAGATAGCCGATGTAGCCGGCGCCGGCGAGCAGCCCGGTACGCAGCAGCGGCCCGCGCAGCGAGAGCGGCACGGCCATCGCGAAGCCCTCGATGCGGATGAAGCCGCCGGTGCGGAAGCCCCAGGGCAGCGCCAGCAGCGCCATCGAGACCAGCAGGTAGTGCTCCGTGAAGTAGAGCTGGAAGGTCAGAGGCTGGGCGAAGAGGTGGCGGATCACCGCGTCGGCCGAGACCAGCAGCATCGCCGCCAGCGCGCCGCAGCCGGCCAGGACGGCGGCTGCGGCCTCGCCGCGGGCAAGGAGGGCGTCGAAGGCGCCGTGGATCCGGGCGTAGGTCACGACGCGTCCGGGTGGCGGCTCACTGGACGCCCATCAGCTTGCGGTACTCGTCCAGGGCCTGCTGGGCAGGCAGGCCGCGATCCTTCAACCGCGCCACCCAGTCGTCGCTGACCTGCCCAAGCTGCTTGTGCATCCAGGCCAGCTGCTCCGGCGTGAAGTCGTAGACCGTAACGCCGGCCTTGCTGAACTCGGCCTTTAGCTCATCGACCTCGCCGTCGAGGAACCTGGCGATCGAGCCCTCGACCTGGCTGCCGCAGTCGCTGGCCATCTGCTGCAGCTCCGGCGACAGCTTGGTCCAGCTGGAATCGGACATCGAGAAGGCGATCGAGAAGGAGCCGAACTCGCCGTTCGCGCTGACGGCGTTCATGACCTCGTTGATGTTGTAGGGCTTGATGCTGGCGTAGGCCGACAGCGTCGCGTCGACCGTGCCGCGCTCCATGGCGACGTACATGTCGCTGCTCGGGATCTCGGCCGGCGAGGCGCCGAGCGCGGAGAGCGTCAGGTTCATCGTGCCGCCCGCCGAGCGCACGACCTTGCCGGCGAAATCCTCCTTCGTGCGCAGCGGCCCGACCCGCGAGACGATCTGGTAGGCCGGCAGCACCATGACCCAGATCGGCCGGATGTGGTTCTGCTCGAACTCCTTGGCCAGCAGGCCCTGCCTGACCGCCTTGGAATAGACCGGGATGACCTGGCCGGCGCTGCTGCCGAGGCCGGGCAGCATCGAGACGCCGTTGAGCGGCATCTTGCTGCTGACGTAGCCGATCGGCACGGTCGTCAGGTCGGCGATGCCGGCGTTGAGCGCCGTCAGCATCTCCTTGGTCGAGGCTACCTGGCCCGAGGGGTAGTAGTTGAAGCCCAGCTGGTCGCCGGCCTTCGCCTTCATGCAGGCCATCCAGGGGTCGACCCCCTGCGCGGCGATCACGTGCGTCGGCGAGAAGCCGTGCGCGACCGTCAGGGTCGTCTCCGCCAGAGCCGGACCGGCACCTCCGGCCAGTACCGCCACCGCGAGCGCGGCGGCCAGTCTTGCCTGTCTCTTCATGGGTTCCCTCCCGATTTTTAATGGTTAGACCTTTTAATCGTTCGACAAAATCCCTCCCTGATGCAAGCGTCTCATCCGGTCGCTTGGGATTTTTCGCGGCGGACCGCCCGCCGGCCGTGCTCAGAAGCCGAGGCTGACGGGCCCTTTGGTGCGGAGCATCTGCCGCGCCTCCTCCGGCGTCGCCGCCTCGAGGGACAGCTCGCTGAGGATTCGCCTGATCTTGGCGACCTGCTCGGCATTGGAAGCGGCGAGGCGGCCACGCTCCAGGAACAGGCTGTCCTCCAGCCCGACCCGCACGTTGCCGCCCAGGATCGCGCCCATGGTGACCAGGGGCATCTGATGCCGACCGGCGGCCAGGACGGAGAGGTAGTAGTCGTCGCCGAACAGCCGGTCGGCCGTCGCCTTCATGTGCATGAGGTTCTCGGGGTCCGGGCCCAGGCCACCGAGGATGCCGAAGATGGCCTGCACGAAGAACGGCGGCTCGACGATGCCGCGGTCGGCGAAGTGGGCGAGGTTGTAGAGGTGGCCGACGTCGTAGCACTCGAACTCGAAGCGCGTGCCGAGCCCGCCGAGCTCGCGCATGCCCCGCTCGATCTGGGCGAAGGTGTTGGAGAGGATGAAGTCCGTCGTCATCTCCAGGTAGGGCTTCTCCCAGTCGAAGCGGAACTCCTTCACCCGCCCGGCCGCGCCGGAGATGTTGAAGTTGAAGGAGCCCATGTTCATCGAGGCGATCTCGGGCCTCGCCCATTTCGCCGCGGCGAGCCGCTCGTCGAGCGTCATGCCGAGGCCGCCGCCGGTCGTGATGTTGACGATGGCGTCGCAGCGCTGGCGGATCACCGGCAGGAAGCGTGCGAAGACCTCGGGCGAGGGCGTCGGCTTCCCGGTCTCGGGATCGCGCGCGTGGAGGTGCAGGATGGCGGCGCCGGCCTCGGCGGCCTCGATCGACTGCTCGGCGATCTCCGCCGGCGTGACCGGCAGGTGCGGCGACATGCTGGGCGTGTGGATCGAGCCGGTGACCGCGCAGCTGATGATGACCTTGTCGGCTTTCTTCACGTCACGTCTTCCCTTCCATGTCTCGGATGCGGCCGGTCACTGCCGGGCGAGCACTGCGTCGTGCCGGGCGAGGATGTTCCGCGCCTGCTTGAGATGCGGGATGTCGAGCATCCGGCCGTCGAGGCTGACCGCCCCGGCGCTCGGCGCCGCCTGGAAGGCGGCGACGACCCGGCGGGCCTGCTCGACCGCCTCGGGTGAGGGCGCGAAAGCGGCGTTGATGACCTCGACCTGGGCGGGATGGATGGCGATGCGTCCGTCGAAGCCCTCGGCAGCGGCCCGCTTGCTGTCGCGGCGCAAGCCCTCCGCGTCGCGGAAGTCTGCATAGAGCGTGTCGAGCGCCAGCGCGCCGGTCGCCTTGGCCGCGAGCAGCAGGGCCGAGCGCGCCCAGCGGTAGGTGAAGGCCCAGCCGCCCTCCGGGTCGCGGTTGGTCGCGGCTCCGATCGCGGTGCTGAGATCCTCGGCGCCCCAGGTCATGGCAGCCAGGCGCGGCAATCTGGCCTCGGCGAAGGCCGACAGCCTGAGCGTTCCGACCGGCGTCTCGGTCGCGACCGGCAGGATGCCGGTACTGCCGTCCGGCAGGCCGCCCGCCGCCTCGAAGGCCTCCAGGTGGTGGCTCAGCCGCAGCAGGTCGGCCGGGCCCTCGGTCTTCGGGATCATGATGCCGTTAGGCGCGCCGCCCATGATCGCCGCGAGGTCTGACAGGGCGGTGTCGCCGAGCGGATTGACGCGCACCCAGAGCTGGGTTCGTCGGCCGGCACGGGGGCGGGCGTCGAGGAAGCCCCGCACCGCCTCCCGGGCCGTCGCCTTGCGCTCCGGCGCCACGGCGTCTTCGAGGTCGAGGATCAGGGCGTCGGCGCCGGCGCTCTCGGCCTTCTCGAGCTTGCGCTCGCTGTCGCCGGGCACGAAGAGCCAGGAGCGCAGCGTCATGCCGAGCGCTCCTCCGTGTCCGCGGGGCGCTTGAGCTGGAGCCCGGAGCGCCGGCAGGAGGCGACCAGGTCACCGTGCTGATTGTAGGCGCGGTGGATGAAGGTGACGATGCCGGCGTTGGGTCGCGAGCGGCTCTCGCGCAGCTCGGCGACCTCGGTCTCGACGCGGATCGTGTCGCCGTGGAACAGCGGCTTGGGAAAGCGGACCTCGTCCCAGCCCAGGTTGGCGACGGCGGTGCCCAGCGTCGTGTCGCCGACCGAGATGCCGACCATGAGTCCGAGCGTGAAAGCCGAATTGACGAGGCGCTGGCCGAACTCCGTGTGCTCCCGGCAGTATTCCTCGTCGAGATGCAGGAGGGCGGGGTTGTGGGTCAGCGCGGTGAAAAAGACGTTGTCCGCCTCTGTGATCGTGCGGCGTAGGGTGTGTCGGAAGAGCTGCCCGACCTTGAGTTCGTCAAAATAGATACCAGCCAAAAGCACCTCCCTGTCCGCCCCGCTCTCGGCGGCGAACTCGTCCTGGCGCCGGCCGTTCCGGCGGCGCGATCACTGGCAAGCGGGCCTATCGACCGTCAGTCGGGCCCGGGCGGATCGAGCGACAGCTCGGAGCGACCGTCGTCGCGGCCCATCGCCCGTGTCGCGACGACGTGCCGCTCCATGCGCCGCTGCGCGGCGGCACCGTCGCGAGCGGCGATCGCCTCGACAACGCGGCCGTGCGCCCTGAACACCGCCGCACGGATCTCGGGATTGTCGTAGGCATCGTCGATGGTCTGCGCGAAGACGCCGTGCGACATCGCGTAGAGCAGGGCCGAGAGCAGGTCGTTCCGGCTCGCCACCGCGATGGTGCTGTGCCACTGCAGATTGAGCCGGGCGAAGGCTTCGCGGTCGAGGTTCGGGTCGCCGAGCGCGTCGTTCAGCGCGCGCAGCTGCGCCAGCTCCTCCTCGCTGCGGTTTTCCGCCGCCAGGCGCGCCAGCGCCGGCTCGATCGTCTCGCGCGCCTCCTGGATCATGCGCAGGGGCAGCCGCCGGCTCTGCACGAATTGGCCGACGAACCGGGCCATCGACTTCTTGTCAGGCTGGGTGACCACGATGCCGCCGTAGCGGCCCGGACGGGACTGGACCAGGCCCTCGACCTCGAGCATGCGCACGGCCTCGCGCACCGAGCCGCGAGACAGTCCGGACAGCTCCACCAGCTCGCGCTCGGAGGGCAGGCGGGTGCCGACCGCGATCTCGCCTGTCAGGATCCGGTCGCGCAACTGGCCGGCGAGCACATCGTAGGACTTCTGCACCGAGACGCGCTCGACGATCGGCTTCCTTCTCGCAGTCTGCTCCATCTGGGCCCTCCACCGTGGACCACCAGATTGCCGACTCCACGCCGAGAGAACAATGGTAGGAGCTTTGACACCATTGATAGCCCGACCGGAAGCGCTGTGCCACCGCCGTAGCGTCGCCCGCCTTGGGAAGGCGCCGAAGACGCCTGCTGTGCCGCAACGCTGCGGCCGTTCGGCGATTTCCGGTCGGTGGTGAGCCAAGGTCGGACGGGTCCCTCTCTCATCTGCAGTTCATTCTGGCGGGTGGGCTTTTAATTGTCAAACCATTGGATACCGCGACCGTTGATGATACGCTGGGCGCCATGGCTCCCATCGGGGAGCGACGGCATTCAGTCGAGCCAAGGGAGGCGACGTGAGCGGGGAGGAACGGGAAGAGGGGCTGCAGGCGATCCGTGACGGCGTTGCCGGGGTCTGCGAACGCTTCGACGACGCCTACTGGAACCGCTGCGAGAAGGCGGAGAGCTTCCCGCGGGAGTTCCATCGCGCGATGGCGGAAGGCGGCTGGCTCGGCGTGACCATGCCGGAGGAGTTCGGTGGCGCGGGCCTCGGGGTGCTGGAGGCAGCCGCCGTCATGCATCAGGTCGCCCGCAGCGGCGGCGGCATGGCGGCCGCCTCCTCGGTCCATATCAACATGTTCGGCCCTCACCCCCTCGTCGTGCACGGCTCGCCCGAGCAGAAGGCGGCCTGGATCCCGCGGCTCGTGACGGGCGCGGACCAGGTCTGCTTCGGCGTAACCGAGCCGAACGCGGGGCTCGACACCACGAACATCAAAACCTTTGCGGAGCGGGTCGAGGGCGGTTACCGCGTGTCGGGGCGGAAGATCTGGACCTCGACCGCCCAGGTCGCCAACAAGATCCTGCTGGTCACCCGCACCACGGCACGCGACGACTGCGCCAAGCCGACGCAGGGCATCACGCTCTTCTACACCGACCTCGATCGCGAGCGCCTCGACGTCAAGCGGATCGACAAGCACGGCCGGGCGGCGGTCGATTCGAACATGGTCTTCATCGACGACTACTTCGTCCCGGAGGAACATCGGATCGGCGATGAGGGTCGCGGCTTCACCTATCTGTTGGACAGCCTCAACCCCGAGCGCGTGCTGATCGCGGTCGAGGCGATCGGCATCGGCCAGGATGCGCTGGGCCGCGCCGCCCGCTACGCCCGCGAGCGCGAGGTCTTCGGCCGGCCGATCGGCCAGAACCAGGGCGTGCAGCATCCGCTGGCGGAGTGCTGGGTGCAGCTCGAGGCGGCCTGGCTGATGGCGATGAAGGCCGCCGAGCTTTACGACGCCGGCAAGCCCTGCGGCGCGGAAGCGAACGCGGCCAAGCTGCTCGGCGCGCGGGCCGGCTACCAGGCCTGCCTGCAGTCGGTGATGACCCACGGCGGCATGGGCTACGCCAAGGAGTACCAGGTCGAGCGGCTGCTGCGCGAGGTCCTCGTGACGCGGCTCGCGCCGATCAGCGAGCAGCTGATCCTCTGCTTCATCGCCGAGCGCGTGCTCGACCAGCCGAAGTCGTACTGATGTCTGCGGCCGGGACCGCCGCGGCGCCAAGCCACGACGCGAGGAACAAACAGGTGTCCGGACCGCTCGACGGCGTCAAGGTGCTCGACTTCTCCAAGGTTCTCGCCGGGCCCTTGTGCACCCAGTATCTCGCCGACATGGGCGCCGACGTCGTCAAGGTGGAGCCGGTCGACACGGGCGACGAGACGCGCGGCTGGCCGCCGTTCCGAGAGGGCTTCGGCGCGGTCTTCCTCAGCGCCAATCGCGGCAAGCGCAGCCTCGCGCTCGACCTCAAGACCGAGCCGGGGCGCGCGCTCGCGCAACGTCTGGCGGCGCTGGCCGACGTCGTCGTCGAGAGCTTCGGGACAGGTGTGGTCGAGCGCCTCGGGATCGACGAGGCGACGCTGCGCGCGGCCAATCCGGACCTCGTCTACTGCAGCATCTCCGGCTTCGGGCGGAGCGGGCCCATGAAGGAGGCACCCGGCTACGACGTCATCCTGCAGGCCTTCAGCGGCATCATGTCCCTGACCGGCGAGGAGGGCGGTCCCCCTGTGCGCAGCCCGATCTCGCCGATCGACCAGAGCACCGGCTTCCACGCGCTGTCCGGCATCCTCGCGGCGCTCTACGGCCGTGCTCACGGCGGCGGCGGCCGCAGAGTGGAGGTCTCGCTGTTCGAGACCGCCGTGGGTCTGCTCGGCTACAACCTGCAGAGCTTCTGGCAGCGCGGCTCGCAGCCGGAACGCTGCGGCTCCAGCCACGAATCGCTCTGTCCGTACCAGGCCTTCGAGGCCGCCGACGGGCCGGTGATGATCGGCGTCGCCAACGACGGCCTGTGGCGGCGGTTCTGCGCTGTCGCGGGGCTGGAGGACGTCGTCGAGGATCCGCGCTTCCGCACGAACGCGGCGCGGGTCGAGCATCGGGCCGAGACGATCGCCTGCGTGCAGGCCGCCGTGGCCCGGCAGCCGGTCGCCTTCTGGGATGCCGAGCTGGCGAAGGTGAAGGTGCCCTGCGCCCCCATCAACTCCCTCCGGCAGATGCTGGATCATCCCCACACGGCGGCGAGCGGCATCGTGCTGGACTACGACCATCCGATCGCCGGCCCGCTGAAATCGGTCGCCCAGCCGGTCCGCTTCTCCGGCGTCGAGCGCGGCGTGACGCGGCCGGCGCCGGCGCTCGGGCAGCACAGCGACGAGGTCTTGCGCGACCTCGGCCTGTCGACCGAAGAGATCGACGCGCTGTCCGCGCAGGGTGTCATCCGATGAGGCTCTGAGGCAGAGCGAGAGTCCCTGCCGGCAGCAGCGTCGGGCGGGCCGGCGCGGCCGCCGGGTGGCACCGATATCCGGCCGGTGGCTCTCTGTGCCGGCCGTGCCGGCATGGGAAGATCGAGCCTGAGGGCGTGGTGGATCAGCGTCGGGAGCCGCAGCCCTCCGGAGGTCCCTGCTACAACGAGCGACTTCCCTGTTCCGGGGGGCGAGATTCCCTGTTCCGCTGTCTGGGGAACTCGCCGAAAAATCCAATATTTCCGTAGTTTATCAATCGATCGGTTCCGGGGAATGCCCGCGAGCGGTCGATATTGCCTCCAAATTCCCTGTTCATCAGGGAACTTCCCCCGGAGACGAGTTCGCACCAGACTGCGCCCACCACCATCGTGGTTCCCCCTTCCAGTGACGATTGCCGGATGTGGCGACCCTAAGGCGCGACCTTGAACAGGACGTCGGAATCGCGGGCGAAGGTGGCGAGGAGGGGCAGGGCGGCGGCGCCGATCGAGCGGGCGTCGCGGCCGACCGAGCCCTCGACGATCGCGGCGTCGGTCAGGCCCTGGCGGTCGAGGGCGGCGAAGCGCCGGCGGGTGCGCTCGACCAGGCGGCCGCGGACCTCGGCCGGGAAGGCGCCGTCGACGACCACCGCCTCGAAGTCGATCACCGAGAGGATCGCGGCGACGGCCTGGGCGAGGCCGTCGGCCGCCTCGTCGATCCAGGCCTCGAGCGGGGCCGCGAAGTCCGACCAGTCGTCGGGCGAGGCCCAGATCGCCGTGCCGGCGCGGCCGGCCGCGATCAGCCGCCGCTCGAGCCGGTAGATCGAGGCCGAGCGGATCAGCTGCTGCAGGGCCGGGCCGGCTTCGCCGTCGCGCCGCAGCACCGGCATCGAGCCGAGCGCGCCGGCGTTGCCGCTGCGGCCCGGAAAGAGCGTGCCGTTGAGCACGATGCCGCCGCCGATGAAGGCGCCGACGTAGAGGTAGGCGAAGTCGCGATAGGCGCTGCCCTGGCCGAAGGTCAGCTCGGCGGCGCAGGCCGAGGTGGCGTCGTTGGCGAGGCGCACCGGCCAGGGCGCCACCAGCCGGGACAGCTCGGCGGCGATGTCGAAGCGGCGCCAGTCGCCGAGCGTCCCCGGGACCATGCCGAGCTCGGCCTCCCAGTTCCACAGCTCGAAGGGCATGGCGACGCCGAGCCCGGTGATCCGGTCCCGCTGCCGCGCGTCGAGCGTGCCGGCCAGCTCCGGCAGGTTGCCGGCGGCGAAGCCGAGCAGCGCGGCCGGCACGGGATAGGCGTAGGTGATGCGGCGCCGGGCCCGGATGCCGGCGACGAAGTCCATCAGCATCAGGTCGCAGCTGCGCCGGCCGATCATCATGCCGAGGCCGAAGGCGCCCTCGGGATTGAGCGAATAGGGCACGGCCGGCTGGCCGATGCGCCCGCGCTGCCGCTCGCCCGGAAGCAGCAGGCCATCGGCCTCGAGCCGGTTGATCACCACCGTCGTGGTCTGGGTCGAGAGGCCGGTCAGCCGCGCGATCTCGACCTTGGTCAGGCTGCGGTGCCGGCGGATCAGCGAGAGGATCAGGCGCTCGTTGTAGAGGCGGACGCCGCTCTGGCTGCTGCCGCGGCCATCCGGCGAGGGCGTCGCCGCGGTCTCGTCCGGCGCCCCGGAGGACGCGGTGTCTGCCATCGCCTCGCTCTCCCAGGCCGTCGCCCGAAGGCCGGCGCCGCCGCAACGCCCGGACCGGAGGCGAGCATGGGCGGAGCGGCAGGGGCTGTCAATTATTATATCCGCCTGATTTAATAATTGACAGCGACCAAGGGTTGCTGTCTCATTCTGGCTGGGCAACGGACGATGCAGGCGCGCAGCCGCACGATCCGGGCGCGGGAGACAAGAGGGGGACAACCCCTCACCCGCGGGACTGCCCGAGGGAGGAGAGCATGCGCCGGACGCTCCGGAATCCCGTGGAATCTGCCGTCGCCGCCATCGGCGGCTCTGCCCAATCCTGCGTGACCCGGTCCTGCTCGACCCGGTCCTGCCCGACCGCCGCCGGGCGCGCGCCGTCCGTCGCGGCCGGGAACCCGCAAGATCGCCCGAAGAAATCCTGGGAGGAACAGATGAGAAGGCTTGCCTGCGCCCTGATCGGCGCGACCGCGCTGCTCGCCGTCCAGCAGGCGGCGGCGGCGACGAAACTGACCATCGCCACGGTCAACAACGGCGACATGATCCGGATGCAGAAGCTGACGGACGACTTCACCGCCAGGAACCCCGGCATCGAGCTCGACTGGGTGACGATGGAGGAGAACGTCCTGCGCCAGAAGGTGACGACCGACATCGCGACCAAGGGCGGGCAGTACGACATCATGACCATCGGCACCTACGAGGTGCCGATCTGGGCCAAGCAGGGCTGGCTGGTGCCGCTCGACAACCTCGGCCCGAGCTACGACGTCGACGACCTGCTGCCCTCGATCCGCAACGGCCTGTCGCTCGGCGGCAAGCTCTACGCCGCGCCCTTCTACGGCGAGAGCTCGATGACGATGTACCGCGAGGACCTGTTCGAGAAGGCGGGCCTGACGATGCCCGAGGCGCCGAGCTGGGACTTCATCGCCGAGGCGGCGCGCAAGATCACCGACAAGGCCCACGAGGTCTACGGCATCTGCCTGCGCGGCAAGGCCGGCTGGGGCGAGAACATGGCCTTCCTGACGGCCATGTCCAACTCCTTCGGCGCGCGCTGGTTCGACATGAAGTGGCAGCCGCAGTTCGACGGCAAGGCCTGGAAGGACACGCTGAAGTTCTATGTCGACCTGATGCACGACGCCGGCCCTCCGGGCGCCTCGTCGAACGGCTTCAACGAGAACCTCGCGCTGTTCCAGTCGGGCAAGTGCGGCATGTGGATCGACGCCACCGTCGCCGCCTCCTTCGTGAGCGACCCCAAGGAATCCAAGGTCGCCGACAAGGTCGGCTTCGCCCTGGCGCCGGACCGCGGCCTCGGCAAGCGGGCCAACTGGCTGTGGGCCTGGTCGCTGGCGATCCCCAGCGGCTCCAACAAGAAGGCCGCGGCCGAGAAGTTCATCGCCTGGGCGACCTCGAAGGACTACCTGAAGCTGGTCGCCAGCAAGGACGGCTGGGCCAACGTGCCGCCGGGCACCCGCAAGTCGCTCTACGACAACCCGGCCTACCGGAAGGCGGCGGCCTTCGCCGACATGACCCTGAAGTCGATCCAGGCGGCCGACCCGACCCATCCGACGGTCGACCCGGTGCCCTATGTCGGCGTGCAGTTCGTGGCGATCCCGCAGTTCCAGGGCATCGGCACGGCGGTCGGGCAGCAGTTCTCGGCGGCGCTGGCCGGCACGACCTCGGTCGACCAGGCGCTGAAGAACGCCCAGGCCCTGACCGAGCGGGAGATGAAGCGGGGCGGCTACATCAAGTAGCGGAACCTCCCCCCTGGGGTCGCCCGGCGGCCGTCGTCGGCGCCGGGCGACCCCTCCTTTCCCGAAGTCGCCGCCCGCTACGTCCTGCCCGTCGCTTCCTGTCGGAAGGGGATCGCCGCCATGGCCACCCTGCACACCCGGACCACCGCGCGCTTCATGCTGTCGCCGGCCGTGCTGCTGCTGCTGGTCTGGATGATCGTGCCGCTGGGCATGACGCTCTACTTCTCGTTCCTGCGCTACAACCTGCTGATGCCGGGCATGGAAGCCTTCGCCGGCATCGAGAACTACCAGTTCTTCCTGACCGACCCGGCCTTCATGGACGCGCTGGTCAACACCCTGCTGCTGGTCGGCGGCGTGCTGCTGATCACGGTCGTCGGCGGCGTGTTCCTGGCCCTGCTGATCGACCAGCCCTTCTGGGGCCAGGGCATCGTGCGCCTGCTGGTGATCTCGCCGTTCTTCGTCATGCCGACGGTCTCGGCCCTGGTCTGGAAGAACATGTTCATGCACCCGGTCAACGGGCTGTTCGCCTGGGTCGCGCGCGGCTTCGGCCTGGCGCCGATCGACTGGCTGGCCAGCGTGCCGCTGCTCTCGATCGTCATCATCGTCGCCTGGGGCTGGCTGCCCTTCGCCACGCTGATCATCCTCACGGCCCTCCAGTCGCTCGACCAGGAGCAGAAGGAGGCCGCCGAGATGGACGGCGCCGGGGCGCTGTCGATCTTCGCCTACATCACCCTGCCGCACCTGGCGCGGGCGCTGACCGTGGTGGTGCTGATCGAGACGATCTTCCTGCTCTCGGTCTTTGCCGAGATCCTGGTCACGACCAACGGCGGCCCGGGCACCGCGAGCACCAACATCCCCTACCTGATCTATGCGCAGGCGCTGCTGCAGTACGACATCGGCGGCGCCTCGGCGGGCGGCGTCGTGGCGATCGTGCTGGCCAACATCGTCGCCGTCTTCCTGATCCGCATGATCGGCAAGAACCTGGAGGCCTGAGACCATGGCCCGTGCCGTCACCCGCAGGCGCAAGCTCGCCTTCACCCTCGTCGGCTGGACGATCGGCCTGACCCTGTTCTTCCCGATCCTCTGGGCCATCCTGACCAGCTTCAAGAGCGAGGGCGAGGCGATCGCCTCGCCGCCGTCCTTCCTGTTCTTCCACTGGACGCTGGAGAACTACGCCGAGGTGCAGGCCCGCTCGGACTACCTGCTGTACGCGCTGAACTCGGTGGTCATCTCGCTCGGCTCGACCGGCCTCGGCCTGCTGGTCGCGATCCCGGCGGCCTGGTCGATGGCCTTCGCGCCGAGCAAGCGCACCAAGGACATCCTGATGTGGATGCTCTCGACCAAGATGCTGCCGCCGGTCGGCGTGCTGGTGCCGATCTACCTGCTGTTCCGCGACTTCGGCCTGCTCGACACGCGCGGCGGCCTGGTCGCCGTGCTGATGCTGATGAACCTGCCGATCATCGTCTGGATGCTCTACACCTACTTCAAGGAGATCCCGGGCGAGATCCTGGAGGCGGCGCGCATGGACGGCGCCACCTTGGCCAAGGAGATCGTCCACGTGCTGGCGCCGATGGCGGTGCCGGGCATCGCCTCGACCGTGCTGCTCAACATCATCCTGGCCTGGAACGAGGCCTTCTGGACGCTGAACCTGACGGCCTCCGACGCCGCCCCGCTCAGCGCCTTCATCGCCTCCTACTCCAGCCCGGAAGGGCTGTTCTGGGCGAAGCTCTCGGCGGCTTCGACCCTGGCCATCGCACCGATCCTGGTGATGGGCTGGTTCAGCCAGAAGCAGCTGGTGCGCGGCCTCACCTTCGGCGCGGTCAAGTAGAGGGGGGACGGACGGATGGGTGCCATCACGCTCGACAAGGTGACCAAGGCCTTCGGGACCATGGCGGTGATCCCGGGTGTCGACCTGGAGATCGCCGACGGCGAGTTCGTCGTCTTCGTCGGCCCTTCGGGCTGCGGCAAGTCGACCCTGCTGCGCCTGATCGCCGGGCTGGAGGACGTGACCTCCGGCGCGATCCGCATCGACGGCAGCGACGCGACCCGCGTCGCGCCGGCCCGCCGGCGCCTCGCCATGGTCTTCCAGTCCTACGCGCTCTATCCGCACATGAGCGTCTACAACAACATCGCCTTCCCGCTGAAGATGGCCGGGCAGGACAAGGCGACGATCCGGCGGAAGGTCGAGGGCGCCGCCAGGATCCTCAACCTGACCGACTACCTGGAGCGCCGGCCCGGCCAGCTGTCCGGCGGCCAGCGCCAGCGCGTCGCGATCGGCCGCGCGATCGTCCGCGAGCCGGCGGCCTTCCTGTTCGACGAGCCGCTGTCCAACCTCGACGCGGCGCTCCGGGTCAACATGCGGCTCGAGATCAGCGAGCTGCACCAGTCGCTCAAGACGACGATGATCTACGTCACCCACGACCAGGTCGAGGCCATGACGATGGCCGACAAGATCGTCGTGCTCAACGCCGGCCGGATCGAGCAGGTCGGCTCGCCGCTCGAGCTCTACAACCGGCCGGCCAACGTCTTCGTCGCCGGCTTCATCGGCTCGCCGAAGATGAACCTGCTGGAGGGCGCGGCCGCCGAGCGCCACGGCGCCGCGACGATCGGCATCCGGCCGGAGCACCTCGAGGTCTCGACCGGCGCGGGCGGCGAGTGGTCCGGGGTGGTCGGCGTCGTCGAGCACCTCGGCTCCGACACCTTCCTGCACGTCCAGGTCGAGGGCCTCGGCCCGGTGACCGCGCGGGTCGGCGGCGAGCTTGACATCCGGCACGGCAGCCGCGTCTGGCTGACCCCGCCGCCGGAACGGCTCCACCGCTTCGGCGCGGACGGGCAGGCGATCCGGCAGGCGGCGTGACGGACGGGTTTCGGGAAGGACGGGCCGCGCGGCGGCCGCACGGGCAGTGGAGAAGGCCATGTATCTGGAGAAGTTCAGGGTTCCCGGCAGGGTCGCGCTGGTCACCGGCGGCGGGCGGGCGATCGGCCTCGGCTGCGTCGAGGCCCTGGCCGAGGCGGGCGCCAAGGTGGTGATCGCCGACGTCGACGCCGGCACCGCCGAGAGCGGCCGCGACGCCATGAAGGCCAGGGGCTACGAGGTCGAGATCGCGCTGCTGGACGTGACCAGGCCCGACCAGGTGACGGCCGTCGCCGACGAGCTGGTCGGCCGGCACGGCGGCATCGACATCCTGGTCAACAACGCCGGCATCGCGCGCTCCGAGACGCCGGCCGAGACGGTGACCGACGAGCACTGGCTGAACGTCATCGACGTCAACCTCAACGGCGTCTTCTGGTGCTGCCGCGCCTTCGGCCGGCACATGCTGGAGCGGCGCTCGGGCGCCATCGTCAACATCGGCTCGATGTCCGGCTTCATCGTCAACCGGCCCCAGGAGCAGAGCTACTACAACGCCTCCAAGGCCGCGGTGCACCAGTTGACGAAGTCGCTGGCCGCCGAGTGGGGCGGCCGCGGCGTGCGCGTCAACGCCGTCGCGCCGACCTACATCGCGACCCCGCTCAACGACTTCGTGAAGTCTCGCCCCGACATGCTGCAGGAGTGGCTGCACGGCACGCCGATGGGCCGGCTCGGCGAGATCGAGGAGGTCGCCTCGGTGGTGCTGTTCCTGGCCAGCGACGCCGCCAGCCTGATGACCGGCTCCGTCGTGCTGGTCGACGGCGGCTACACCTGCTGGTGAGGCGCAAGGGAGCCTCACCGACATGAAGCGTCTCGCCGGCAAGCGGGCCCTGGTCACCGGCGCCGCCCGCGGCATCGGGCTCGCGATCGCCGCCGCCTACCTCCGCGAGGGCGCCGGGGTCGCGCTCGCCGACATCGACATCGCGCGTGCTGGGCGGGCGGCGGAAGAGCTCGGCCCGGGCGCCCAGGCCCTGCATCTCGACGTCACCGACCAGGCGAGCATCGAGGCGGCGATGGCCGAGCTGGCGGCCGACGGCGGCCTCGACATCCTGGTCAACAACGCCGCCCTGTTCGACGCCGCGCCGGTCGTCGAGATCACGCGGTCGAGCTACGAGCGGCTCTTCGCGGTCAACGTCGCGGGCGCGCTCTTCACCCTGCAGGCCGCGGCGAAGCTGATGATCGCCCAGGGCCGCGGCGGCCGGATCATCAACATGGCGAGCCAGGCCGGGCGGCGCGGCGAGGCGCTGGTCGCGGTCTACTGCGCGACCAAGGCGGCGGTCATCAGCCTGACCCAGTCGGCCGGCCTCGACCTGATCAGGCACCGCATCAACGTCAACGCCATCGCCCCCGGCGTCGTCGAGGGCGAGCACTGGGACGGCGTCGACGCGCTCTTCGCCAAGTACGAGGGCCTGCCGCCCGGCGAGAAGAAGCGGCGGGTCGGCGCCGCGGTGCCCTACGGCCGCATGGGCCGGGCCGAGGACCTGACCGGCATGGCCGTGTTCCTGGCCAGCGCCGAGGCCGACTACATCGTCGCCCAGACCTACAACGTCGACGGCGGCAACTGGATGAGCTGAGCCGGCGGTTCGACAGCGTCGCCTCAGGCCGGCTACCATGCCGCGGAAGTCGAGGCCACGGAGACTCCCGATGCAGAGAACGAACCGGCTGTTCGCCGACGCCCTGCTGTCGGCGGTCTTCCTGATTGCCGGCATTCTGGCGGCCGAGGCGCTCGCCCCGGGGCGCGATGTTGCCGCTGCCTGGACCGTCCCCGCGATCCTCGTTGCGGCCCTGCAGCCGGCGCTCTGGAGCCGGGTGAGCTGCCCGCGGCCGGCGCGCGCCGCCGCCGTCGCGCTGGCCTCGCTGGTCGCCCTCATGATCTATGGCGCGCTGGTCTTCTTCGACCTGGCGACGCTGTTCGCGCCGGACCCGCGTGTGCCCTGGTACCTCGGCTGGGCCGGCAACCTGCTGGCGCCGCTCGCCGCCGCCGTCGAGAGCCTGCGGCTCCTGCACCGCTTCGCCCGTGCCGCCCTCGGCGTCGACCTGTCCGGCGAGGCCGTCTCGCCCCGGGCCATGCTGCAGAGCTGGAAAGGTCGGACGGCGCGGCGGACCTGGTTCGGCTAGGCGGTGGTGGCAAGGCATCCGGCAATGGACGGGCAGGAGCGAGGCATGAGCGACGGGGCCCTGGTGCTGTTCTCCGGCGGGCAGGATTCGACGACCTGCCTCGCCTGGGCGCTGGAGCGCTTCGAGCGGGTCGAGACGCTCGGCTTCGACTACGGCCAGCGCCATCGCGTCGAGCTCGACTGCCGCGCCGCGCTGCGCGCCGGCCTGGCCGCGCTCGATCCGCGCTGGGCCGGGCGCCTGGGCGAGGACCACACGGTCGATCTCGCGGCGCTCGGCGCGCTCTCGGAGACCGGCCTGACCCGCACGGTCGCGATCGAGATGGGCGAGGGCGGGCTGCCCAACACCTTTGTGCCGGGCCGCAACCTGATCTTCCTCTGCTTCGCCGCCGCGCTCGCCTACCGGCGCGGCCTGAAGCGGATCGTCGGCGGCATGTGCGAGACCGACTACTCTGGCTATCCCGACTGCCGCGACGACACGATCAAGGCCCTGCAGGTCGCGCTCAACCTCGGCATGGAGCGGCGCTTCGTGCTGGAGACGCCGCTGATGTGGCTCGACAAGGCGGCGACCTGGCGGCTCGCCGACAGCCTGGGCGGCGCGGCCCTGGTCGAGCTGATCGTGCGCAACAGCCACACCTGCTACCGCGGCGAGCGCGGCCAGCTCCACGACTGGGGCCACGGCTGCGGTAGCTGCCCGGCCTGCGAGCTGCGCGCCCGCGGCTTCGCGGCCTGGCGGGCGGGGTGAGGGCGCAGAGCGCTGAGGCATTCTCCGCCGACGCCCCCCGATTCGCTTCATCCTGAGCTTGTCGAAGGGTGGAGCGAATACGGCACGGGCAGAGCCGAATGGCTTCACCCTTCGACAAGCTCAGGATGAAGCCATTGGGGGAGGAGCATAAGCCCCTCCTACAGCCAGTCCTTGCGGCGGAACAGCAGGTAGAGGCCGACGCCGATCGCGATCAGCAGGGCGGTGACGATCCAGAAGGCGTCGCTGTCGCCGGTGCCCGGGATGCCGCCGACGTTGATGCCGAGCAGGCCGGTCAGCAGGCCGAGCGGCAGGAAGATTGCGGCGATTGCGGTCAGCACGAAGCTCTGGCGGTTCATCGTCTCGGCGCGGCGGTCGGCGAGCTGCTCGGCGACGATCCCGGCGCGGTCGCGGATCGCCTCCAGGTCCTCGACGTAGCGGCTGACCCGGTCGGTCGCCTCGCGCAGCTGGTTGCGCACCCGCTCCGGCACCCAGTCGAGCGGCTGGGCGACCAGGCGGGCCAGGGCGTCGCGCTGCGGCGTCACGTAGCGGCGCAGGGTGATCGCCTTGCGCCGGATCTCGGCGACCTTCCGCCGCTCGGGCAGGCTGTCGCCGGCGGCGGCGTCCTCCAGGTCGTCGACCGCCTCGCCGAGGTCGAGGATCGTCGGCTCCATGCGGTCGGTCAGGCGCAGCGCCAGGGTCGCGACCAGCCCGACCGGCGTCTTCGGGCCCCGGCCCGCCTCGAGCTCCGCGACCGTGTCCTCGACCGCCTTGAGGCTGCGCAGCCGCACGCTGACCACCAGCCGCTCCGAGATCCACAGGCGGATCGAGACCATGTCCTCGGCGTCCTGGCCGGGGTTGAGGTTGACGCCGCGCAGGTTGAGCAGGATGCCCTCGCCGAAGGGCTCACAGCGCGGCCGGGTCTCCCGTGCCGTCAGGGCCTCGACGACCAGCGGGTCGAGGCCGCTGGCGTCGGCCAGCCAGGGCTGCGGGCGGCCGGCGACCCGCTGCAGGTGGATCCAGCGGAAGCCCGCGGAGAAGGGTGCGTCGGCGCGGGTCGCCAGGACTGCGGCCCAGTCGAGGGCGGTGGCGTGGCCCTCGCCGTCGAAGGCGAAGGCCGCGGCGAGCGTGCTGGCGTCGTCGCTGCTGTCCGACATGCTTGGTTTCCCGCGATGGCTTCCCGGCGCCCCGCCATCCTGCAGCGCTTCGCGGGCCGCGTCGACGCCGGGCAGCGGGCCGGCGCGCCTACTTGTAGGCGACGGCGGCGCTCGACGGCCCGGCCAGCGGGATCACCTCGAAACGCCGGAAGCCGGCCTCCCGGCACCAGCCGGCGAAGTCGGCGCCGCTGTAGTCGAAGCCCTCGCCGGTCTCCATCAGCATGTTGAGCGACATCAGCAGGCCGAAGGCGTTCTCGCGCCGGGCGTCGTCGATCAGCGCCTCGATCACAACGAAGGCGCCGCCCTTGGGCAGGGCCTCGTAGGCCTTGCGGATCAGGAGCTTCTTCTTCTCCAGGTTCCAGTCGTGGAGGATCATGCCCATCGTGATGACGTCGGCCTTGGGCAGCGGCCCGGCAAAGAAGTCGCCGCTGGCCACGGCGACCCGATCGGCGAGGCCGGCCTTGTCGATGCGCTTTTGCGCGATCGGCGCGACCGGCGGCAGGTCGAAGCTGCTGCAGGCGAGGTGCGGGTGCGCGGCGGCGACCGTGCAGGCCAGCAGGGCGGTGGCGCCGCCGACGTCGCACAGCGTCTTGTAGCGCGAGAAGTCGAACTTCGCGGCGAGCGCCCTGACGTTGCCGAAGGAGGCGCCGGCCATGGCGTTGAGGAACTGCTCGAGCAGCTCGGGAGAGGCATAGAGCGTCTCGAAGATCGACGTGCCGGTGTGCTTGACCTCGTTCTGCGCCAGGCCGGTCTTGAGACCCTCGGTGAGGTCGGCCCAGTGCCGGAACAGCCGCGCGTTGGCCATCTCCAGCAGGCCGCCGACGTAGGCCGGGCCGTTGCGGTCGAGGAAGAGCGCGCCCTCGGCCGTGTTCGAGTAGCGGGCCTCCGGCCCGTCGCCCCTGCGCTCCAGCACCTTGAGCGCGACCAGCGCGTCGGGGAAGTCGGGGACCGCCCGCGGGCTCAGGCCCAGGGCCTGCCCGATCTCCGGGGCGGTCATCGGCCGCCTGGCGAGCTCCGTGAAGAGCCCCAGCTCGACGGCCGAGAGCAGGGTCTTCGAAGCCAGGAACCCCATGCCCAGCTGCATGATCTGCGACGGGTCGGGTTCGGTCATCAGGGACTCCAGTTCTGTTTGCCGCCGCTCAGAAGGGGCGGTCGGGGAAGGTCACGGTCTCGCCCGGCAGGCGCGGGCCCAGCAGGACGTTCTCGTGGTAGGTCGAGAGGATCCTGCGCCGGCCGAGCACGTTGGCCTCGGTCAGGCCCGGCTCGGGCAGCGGCTCGGGCGCGAAGTGGCCCCAGCGGTCCCGCCCGCGGACCAGCTGGCCGGAGCCCCGGCCGACGTCCTGGCGGGCCGCCGCCGGCGTGAAGTCGTAGAGCAGGGCCATGCGGCGCGTCGTGCCGCGGTTCGGCGCCGAGCCGTGCACCAGGTTGCAGTGGAAGATCACGGCCTCGCCCGGCCCCAGCTGGAAGTCGACGGCCTGGCTCTCGTCGACCTCGAGCACGCGCGCGACCAGGCGCCTGCGCTGGCCGGGGCCCTCGGTCAGCGAGAAGGGGCGGATCCGGTCGTGGCTGCCGGGCAGGCCCCTCAGGCCGCCGTTCCCGGGCGTCGCCGGCGACAGCGCGACGTAGGCGATGACGAAGGCCGGCTCGACCCTGATGCGCGCGCCGTCCTGGTGCCAGCCGTAGTCGACCGGCGAGCCGGGGCTCTTGTTCCGGTAGACCGCGTTGGTCATCAGGATGTCCGGGCCGATCAGGTCCTCGACGGCGTCGAGCAGGCGCGCGTGGCAGCCCAGGCGGTAGACCCAGTCGAGCAGCAGGTTCGCCTTGATGTCGAAGGCCCAGGCGACGTCCTGCGGCCGCTCGGCCTCGAAGGCCTCGGTCCGGGCCACCAGCTCGGCGACCTCGGCCGGCGCCAGCACGGGGATGCCGGTGACGTAGCCGTCCCGGCGGAAGCCCGCGATCTGGTCCTCGCTCAAACGGATACCCATGGCGCCTCCCGAAGCGTCGCCCCCGAGGCGGCAGGCCCGCCGGCGCCGACATGCTGCCAAAGGCCGGCCCCGCGGGCGAGCGGATTTGCGTCGCGCGGCGGGACATTGTGCGACGCACCATCCCGGCGATTGCACCGGCCGCCGTCTTGCGCGTCAATAGGGGCCGGGCAGCAGAAGGGCAGGGCGATGGAGCGACTTCCGGGTTACCGCCACCTCGATCTCCGGCCGGTCGCCGAGGGCTTCGGCGCCGAGGTCGTGGACCTCGACTTCGGCCGGCCGCTCGGCGAGCCGGTCTGGCAGGAGATCGTCCGGGCCTTCCACGAGCAGCGCCTGCTGCTGTTCCGCGGCCAGGAGCTGGCGCCTGAGCAGATCGTCGCCGCCAGCCGGCGCTTCGGCCGGCCCGAGGCGCACATCGATTCGAGCAACCTGCTGGAGGGCCACCCCGAGATCATCAAGATCGGCAACCTCAAGGTCGACGGCGTGATGCGCTCGCTCTTCGTCAACGCGCGCGAGGAGTGGCACTTCGACTATTCCTACGTCCCGACGCCCTCGATCGGCGCGCTCTTCTATGCCGTCGCGATCCCGCCCGAAGGCGGCGACACCCTCTTCGCCGACTCGACGGCGGCCTTCGAGGCCCTGGACGAGGCCGAGAAGCGGCGGCTGCGCGGCCTGACGACGGTGCATTCCTGGGCGCACTTCCACCTGCAGCTCGAGGCCATGGACCCGACCCGCAAGCCGCTGTCGGAAGACGCGCTGGCCAAGTACCCGCCGGTGCGCCAGCCGCTGGTCCACCGCCACCCGGTGACCGGCCGCGAGTCGCTCTGGCTCTGTCCGCAGGTCATCGTCGAGATCGAGGGCCTGGCGCCGGACGAGAGCCGCGCGCTGCTGGAGCGGCTGCAGGCCCATGCGATCCAGCCGCGCTTCTTCCACCGCCACCGCTGGCGCGAGAAGGACCTGGCGATCTGGGACAACCGCGCCCTGCTGCACAGCGCGACGGTCTTCGACCACGAGCGCCACCTGCGCCTGCTCTGGCGCACGACCATCCTGGCCGAGGCCCCGGCGGCGGCCTGAGCACCACGAACGAGAAGGACTGCGACCTTGGAGATTCCCGCAGCCTGGCGGGCGACGCCCGCCGGCAAGACCCGCCTGCGCGGCCTGGGCATCGCGCCCGAGGGCCGGCCCGGCCCCTGCAACGCGATCACCGACGTCGCCGGCGTCGAGCTCGGCTACACGACGCTGATCGAGGGCGAGGGGCCGCTGGAGATCGGCAAGGGGCCGGTGCGCACCGGCGTCACCGCGATCCTGCCGCGCGGCCGCGAGGGCGCCTGGGAGCCGGTGCTGGCCGGCCTCTCCTCCTTCAACGGCAACGGCGAGCTGACCGGCTCGCACTGGATCGAGGAGAGCGGCCAGCTCGACGGTGCCGTCACGATCACCAACACCCACTCGGTCGGCGTCGCCCGCGACGCCGCGACCCGCTGGCTGCGCCGCACCTGGGGCCACAAGGTCAACCTCTGGGCCCTGCCGGTCGCCGCCGAGACCTTCGACGGCGAGCTCAACGACATCGACGGCCACCACGTCACCGAGGCCCACGTCCTCGCGGCGATCGAGGGCGCGCGGGGCGGCCCCATCGAGCTTGGCTCGGTCGGCGGCGGCACCGGCATGATCACCTACGAGTTCAAGGCCGGCTGCGGCTCGGCCTCGCGCGAGGTCGAGCTGGCCGGCCGGACCTGGACCGTCGGGGTCTTCGTGCAGTCGAACTTCGGCCTGCGCCGCGAGTTCCGGCCCTTCGGCGTGCCGCTCGGCCGCTCGATCCGCGGCGACGAGATCCGCTCCGGCCGCTCGATGGGTTCGATCATCGGCGTGATTGCGACCGACCTGCCGCTGCTGCCGCTGCAGCTCAAGCGCCTGGCCCGGCGCATGCCGATGGGCGTGGCGCGCACCGGCGGCTTCGGCCACAACGGCTCGGGCGACATCTTCCTCGCCTTCTCGACCGGCAACCGTCTGCCGACCGCGCCGGAGGGCGGGCTGCACAGCGCGGCCTGGCTGCCCCAGGACGCCATCGACCCGGTCTTCGAGGCCGTCGTCCAGGCGACCGAGGAGGCGATCCTCGATTCGATGGTCGCCAACGAGACCCTGGTCGGCCGCGACGGCAACCGCGCCATCGCGCTGCCGCACGAGGCGCTGGCGGGGCTGCGCGACGCCGTGTGAGGGCCGCTCAGGCCGCCGACTCCCGCTCCAGCAGCCTGCGCTTGCGCTCGACGCCCCAGCGGTAGCCGGAGAGCGCGCCGTCGGTCCGCACCACCCGGTGGCAGGGGATCGCGACGGCCAGGCTGTTGGCGGCGCAGGCGCCGGCGACGGCGCGCACGGCCTTCGGGTCGCCGATGCGCTCGGCGATCTCGGCGTAGCTCGCGGTGCTGCCGGCCGGGATCTCGCGCAGGGCCTGCCAGACGCGGCGCTGGAAGGCCGTGCCGCGAACGTCGAGCGGCAGGTCGAGGCCGAGCCCCGGCGCCTCGACGAAGCCGATGACCCGGGCGACCAGCGCCTCGAAATCCGGGTCGCCGCCGATCAGCTCGGCCTTGGGGAAGCGGTCCTGCAGCTCGCGGGCCAGGGCGTCGGGGTCGTCGCCCAACAGGATCGCGCAGACGCCCTTGGCGCTGCAGGCGACCAGGATCGAGCCGAGCGAGCACTCGCCGACCGCGAAGCGGATCTCGGCCGCGGTGCCGCCGGCGCGGAAGGCGCTCGGCGTCATGCCGAGCACGGCGTTCGAGTTCTCGTAGAAGCGGCTGTTGGAGTTGAAGCCGGCGTCGTAGATCGCCTCGGTGACGCTGCCCTTGCCGGCCGTCAGGTTCGCGCGCACGCGCCGGCTGCGCTCGGCGGCGGCGTAGGCCTTGGGCGTGACGCCGGTCACCGACCTGAACAGGCGGTGGAAGTGGAAGGGGCTGAGGCCGGCGGCCTCCGCCAGGGCCTCCAGGCTCGGCGGCTCCTCGGCCGCCTCGATGCGCCGGCAGGCCTCGGCGACCAGTGCGGCGCGCTGCTCGGCGAGCGGGGCCTCGTTCGGCCTGCAGCGCTTGCAGGCCCGGAAGCCGGCGCGCTCGGCGGCCTCGGGGCTGTCGTGGAAGGCGACGTTCTGCGGCTTCGCGCGGCGCGAGGGGCAGCTCGGCCGGCAGTAGACGCCGGTCGTCCGGACCGAGAAGACGAAGCGGCCGTCGAAGGCGCTGTCGCGGGCCACCATCGCGGCCCAGCGCGGGTCCTGCTCGGTCGGGATCGGGGCGGCCTTCCGGCTGGCGGGGGTCATGGCTCGGTTCTCCGTTGTATCCTGTCCCCTCAAGATGGGGCAGCGGCGGTGCGCCTGCACTCCGCCGCTTGCTGCCGAATCCTCCGCCGTACCCCCTTCATCGTCATCCCCGCGAAGGCGGGGATCCAGAGCGGCCTGCTCCGAGTCTGGGGCCCTGGATTCCCGCCTTCGCGGGAATGACGGGAGACGGGAGCATCACAGCTCAGAGCGCCCGGCGCAGGGTCAGGTTGATGCGCTGCCGCCCCAGCCTGGGGTGCGCGCCCTCCTTCAGCGCCAGGATGCCGTGGTGGTTGAGGCGCGAGGCGCCGCCCCAGACGACGACGTCGCCGTGGCCGAGCGCGATCTTGCGTACCGGGTCGCTGCGCTTCGGGCCGCCGAACTGGAAGGTCGCCGGCAGGCCGAGCGAGACCGAGACGATCGGGTAACTGGTGTCGCGCTCGTCGCGGTCCTGGTGCAGGGAGAGGCGGGCGCCCGGCTCGTAGCGGTTGACCAGGCAGGCGTCGGGCGCGAAGCCGGGATAGCCGGCCTCGGCCGCGGCGGCCTCGGCCAGCTCCCGGAAGGCCTCGGGCAGGTCCGGCCAGGGCCGGCCGCTCTCCGGATCCTCGGCCTGGTAGCGGTAGCCGCGCCGGTCGGTGACCCAGCCGGCCGTCCCGCAGTTGGTCATGGCGGCCGACATGGTGAAGCCCCCGGGGGTGACCATGCGACGGAAGGGGGCGATCTCGGCGACCGCCTCGACGGCGGCGAGCAGCGCCTCGGCGCGGGGCAGGGCGAAGCCGCGCAGCAGCAGGGCGCCCGGCGCGAAGGCCTCCCGCGCCGGCGCGCGCTGCCCGAAGAGATCCGCCATCGGCAGGGTCGCGCCGGCGGCCATCGCTCAGCCCAGGCGCTCGATCAGCGCCATGGCCCCTGCCGGATTGCGGACCTTGCAGCCGCCGATCAGGTAGAGGAAGACCTCGCGCGGTTCCGCCTGCTTGGCCGGGCCGGCAACGGCCTGCAGGTCGTCCGGCACGCCGCCGGCCGCGTAGGTCCTGGCGCGCTCGGCCCAGCGGTCGAGGGCCGCCTCGGAATAGCCCTTCGGCTCCGCCTCGCTGGTGCCCATGATCCGGAGATAGACGAAGGGCGCGGTCACGTCGGCGATCGTCGGATGGGGCGAGTCGGCGGCGGTGATGATCGCGACGCCGTACTTGCGGGCCAGGGCGACGAAGGCCGGGACGGCGAAGGAGTCGTGGCGCACCTCGACGGCGTGGCGGAGGACCCGGCCCTCGACCTCCTTCGGCAGCAGCGCCAGGAAGGCCTCGAAGTCCTCGGCATCGAACTTCTTGGTCGCCATGAACTGCCAGTTGATCGGGCCGAGCTTGTCCTTCAGCTCCAGCAGGCCGCTGGTCAGGAAGCGCTCGACCGACTCGCCGGCCTCGGCCAGCACCCGCCGGTTGGTCGCGAAGCGCGGGCCCTTGAGCGCGAAGACGAAGCCGTCCGGCGTCTCGTCGCGCCACTTGGCGAAGCTCGCCGGCTTCTGCGAGCCGTAGTAGGTGCCGTTGACCTCGATCGAGGTCAGCCTGGACGCCGCGTACTCCAGCTCGCGCTTCTGCGGCAGGCCCTCGGGGTAGAAGGGGCCGCGCCAGGGCTCGAAGGTCCAGCCGCCGATGCCGACCCTGACCTTCCGCTGCGATGTCTCCGCCATGGACGCCTGCTCCTTCCTGCCCGCTGCTCGGGCTAGAGATAGCGATTCCGGCGGCGCGCTTCACCCCGCCTCTTGCGGTTGATGGGAAGCGTCGCTTGAGAGCGTTGCTGCCGAGCCCGCACGCCCCTCGACAGGCTCGGGACGAAGCAACCATCGGAGTTCCCTCGGATTCCGCTTCATCCCGAGCCTGTCGAGGGATGTGGAAGCACCGGCTCTGCCGGCGGCGGCGGGAAGCGGTCGAGGAAGGTGCGGGCGCGCGGCAGGGCGTCGTGCAGGAACTGCCCGGGCTCGCGCAGCCAGAGACCCTTCCAGGTCCGCGACTTCGCCTCCGAGACCAGCACCTCGGCCGGCAGCTCGACGAGGCTCGCGTCCCAGCCGGGCCACCAGCGCCGGGCCTTGCGGAAGCTGTGGGCGAGATAGCGCTCGCGCCCGCTGTAGCCGTGGTAGTCGAAGACCCAGCGCTCGGTCGCGACGACGATGTGGTTGCCCGTGAAGCCAGGTGCGGGCCTGAACCAGAGGGGCCGCATCGCCGGGGTGCCGTAGCGCTCCAGGAAGGCCCAGGCCAGCACGTGGCAGGCGCCGCAGGCGAAGAACACCCGGTCCGGCAGGCTCCAGCGCTTGACCGGATCCTTCTTCGAGTAGCCGGGTGTCCTGGGCTGGTACATCGCGCTTCGCCCCTCGCCTCCGTCTTCTGCCTCCGTCTCTGCGGCCATCCTCGGACGGCGGTCGCGAGTCGGGAAGCCCTCGACGCCTAGCGCGCCGTCCGGCGGCGGCCGAGGCCGGTGGCGATCGCGATGCCGGCCAGCACGGCGGCGAGGCCGAGCAGCAGGTCGGCGCCGATCGGCTCGCCGAGCAGCAGCAGGCCGACCAGCGAGGCGGTGACCGGATTGACCGTCACCGAGATGGCGACGAGGGTCGGCGTGGTCCGGCGCAGGGCGAAGGCCCAGAGGAAGAAGATCGCGGCGCCGCAGACCGCGGCGAGGTAGCCGCAGGCGATCCACTGACCGGTCCCGAGCCCGGCGAGGCGGTGCAGCCCGCCCTCGGCCGCGGAGAGCAGGAGCAGGCAGAGCGCGCCGGCCGCCATGGCGGCGGCGGTGAAGGGGACCGGCCCCGAGCGCGCAATCACCGGGCGCGACCAGACGCTGTAGAGCGCCATGCAGAAGGCGGCCGCGACCATCAGCAGGTCGCCGCGCCAGGCGCTGGCCGGCGCCGTCTTCAGCCCGGCGGCGAGCGCCACGGCGACGCCGGCCATGGCGACCAGCACGCCGGCCAGCTTGCGGGCGCTGAGCGGCTCGACCCCCAGCAGGGCGGCGACCGCCAGGGTCAGCAGCGGCAGGGTCGAGAGCGCCAGCGCGCCGCGCGCCGCCGTGGTCTCGGCGAGGGCGGCGTTGAACAGCACCGGGAAGAGGCCGAAGAACAGCAGCCCCAGGCCGAGCGCGGCCGGCAGGTCGCGCCGGGCCGGCCAGGGATCGCGGCGCAGCAGCGCGAGCGGCAGCAGCAGCAGGAAGCCGCCGCCGAAGCGCAGCGCCCCGATGGTCACGGGGTCGAGCGCCCCGGCGAGATAGCGCGTCGCGCCGACCGCCGTGCCGCCGAGCGCGCTCGACAGCATCGCCGCGGCCACCCCCAGAGCTTCCATCCTCGCCGTCGCCCTCCTGCTGCGACCGGCAGTCCTAGCGCCGGACGGTCACGCAGAGAATCGAATAAGGTCAATGGGGCTGATAGGCTTCTGCAATGACCGTACGGACCCTCGATCCCGAACTGCTGCGCGCCTTCGTCGCCGTCGCCGAGCGCCTCTCCTTCACGCGGGCGGCGGAAGGGCTGCACCGCAGCCAGGCGACGGTCAGCCTGCAGGTCAAGCGGCTCGAGGCCCGGCTCGGCGTCGCGCTGTTCCGGCGCTCGACGACGCGGGTCGAGCTGACCGCGGCCGGCATCGGCTTCCTGGCCGACGCCCGGCGCATCCTGGCGATGAACGAGGCGGCGCTGGCCCGGCTCGACGGCCAGCGGCTGGCCGGGCAGGTGCGCATCGGCGTCATGGAGGACTACGGCACGCGCCTGCTGCCGCCGCTGCTCGCCAAGGCCGCCGAGCGCTTCCCGCTGGTCCGGGTCGAGGTCGAGATCGGCCTGACCGCGCGCATGGTCGGGCGCCTGGGCCGCGACTTCGACCTGGTGATCGCGATGCACCCCGAGGGCGAGGCGGAGGGCGAGCTGCTGGCCCGCGAGACGCCGCTCTGGGTCGCGGCCGAGGGCCACGCCGCGGAGGCGATCGAGCCGCTGCCGGTCGCGCTCTCCAATCCCGACTGCCTGTTCCGCGCCTGGGCGCTGGCGGCGCTGGAGCGGGGCGGCCGGCCCTGGCGCCTCGCCTACGTCAGCGCCAGCCTGGCGGCGATCGAGGCGCTGGTCCGCCAGGGCCTGGCGGTCACGGTGGTCAAGGGCAGCCTGCCGGCGCCGGGCCTGCGGGCCCTGCCGGCCGGCGGGCGCCTGCCGGCGCTGCCCGGTGCCGAGATCCGCCTGCACCGCGCGCCCGGCCTCGATGCGCCGGGCGCCTCGATCGCCGACCACCTGGCCGAGGGGCTGCGACGGCGCGCGGCCGGCTGATCAGGGCTCGCGGACCGGCGGCAGGACGACCCCGGCGAAGGGCGTCGGGCCGAGCGGCCCCCTGTGCAGCTCGACGACGTTCGGGTCGCCGGGGCGGGTCGGGAAGAGCTCGAGCACCCGCTCGTCGTGGCCCGGCACCACCAGGTTCGGGTCGTCGGTCAGCTCGAACAGGCGGTCCAGGCCGTTCAGGTACTCGGGCAGCGAGCAGTGGTCCGGGAAGGGGTTCTTCTCGGCCGCCGACTCGTAGAAGTGCGTGGCGTCGGAGGCGATCACCAGCCGGCCGGCCGCGGTCTCGACGCGCACGACCTGCAGGCCGTTGGTATGGCCGCCGATCAGGTGCAGCGAGACGCCGGGCGCCAGCAGCCGGTCGCCCTCGACCGGATAGAGGCGCCCGGCGTAGAGCGTGCGCACGACCTCGGTCACGTCCTCGACGTCGAAGGCCTTGCGGCAGACCTGGTGGCGCATCGCCGGGCCGGCGGCGTAGGTCAGCTCGCGCGCCTGCACCACGAAGGTCGCGTTCGGGAAGCAGGCGAGCGTGCCGGCGTGGTCGTAGTGCAGGTGGGTCAGCACCACCGTGCCGATCTCCTCGGGCGCGACGCCGACGGCCTTCAGGGCCTCGACCGGGTGGCGCAGCAGCGTGCGGCGGCGCCTGGCTGCCGCCGCCTCGCCGAAGCCGGTGTCGACCAGGATCAGCCCCTGCGGATGGCGGATCAGCCAGAGGAAGTAGGAGATCGGGTGCGGCCCCTCGTGCGGGTCGGCGTTGGGGGCGGCGTGCGGATTGCCGCCCGAGCCGAGCGGCAGCATGAAGTGCTCGCGTGCCGCGACCGCCGTCTCGGCGTACTTGATGGCCAGCACCTCGGTTGCGGTCTCGGCACTCATGAGCGTTCCTCCGCGGCCTCCAGGGCCTTGGCGAGCCAGGGCGCGAAGGCGCCCGGGTTCTCGATCATGGGGAAATGCCCGAGCTCGGGCATCACCTCGAAGTCGGCGGCCGGCACCGCCTCGGCGATCCGCCCGCTGTCCTCGGGCGAGGCGGAGTAGTCGTAGGCGCCGGTGCGCAGCACGACCGGCCGGCCGTTGCGGTTGAGGGCCTCGACCAGCTCGGCCGCGTCGAACTCCTCGGAATAGTACCTGAGGTCCTCGGCGTAGGTCCCGGGCCGCGCCTGCTGGTAGATGCCGCAGGCCTCGTCGCGGTGCGGCTTCGGGCTGCCGGGGGCGAGCAGGGCGCGCACCCAGGCGGGGTTGTGCCGGCCGGCGTGGACCCGGGCGTGGTCGAGGAAGGGCGTCAGGCGGCCCCGGGCCTTGAAGGGTGCCTCCAGGGCGATGGCGGCGGCGACCAGGTCCGGCGCCTTCGCCGCCAGGGTCAGGGCCATGGCCGCGCCCGCCGAGCAGCCGACGACGATCGGCGGCGCCTCGCAGAAGGCCTCGATCGCCGCCTTGCACCAGGCGAGGTAGCGCCCGCCGGTCGCCTGCCAGGCGCTGGCCCGGCCGCCGAACTCGCCTTCCAGGCCGGAGCCGCCGTGGCCCGGCAGGTCGAAGGCGACCATCCGATAGCGCGCGGCCAGCGCCGGGTCGCCGAGCTGGTAGAGCCACTGCCGGGAGTCGGCGCCGGCGGTGTGCAGGAACAGCACCGGCCGGCCGCTGCCCGCCGTCGTGACGCGGATCTGCGCCGGCCCCCGCGCGTCGACGCCGACCGCCTTCAGGCCGCTCTCCAGGCCGGAGAGGTCGAAGCCGGCCGGCAGGTTCGGCTCGGCCGGCGGCGCGACCGCGATCTCGACCAGCCGCTCCAGCGGCGCCAGCAGCTGGGCCTCGGTCAGCGGGCTCTCGACCGTGATCTCGAAGGCCGGGTTGAAGCGCCGGATCGCCCCGAAGGACTGCCAGCCGCGCGGATACGGGCCGGACAGCAGCTGCTGCCAGGCGGCGGCCTCGGCGCGGATCAGCAGGACCGGCGTGCCGCCGCCGAGGCGCGGCGCTTCGCCGAGCGTCAGGCGGCGCTCGACGGCGCCGGCCTGGAAGGCGAGCGTCGCCTCCAGGCCTTGCGACAGCGTCGCCAGCTCGGGGTCGGCCGCGCAGCGCTCCAGCCAGCCGTCGAGCCGGCTATCGAGGGACCGGACGGGCACTCAATGCCGCTCCAGCCACTCGAAGACCCGGGTGTGGTCGGCGCCGGGCGGCAGGCTCGCGCCGGCCTGGTCGAGCAGGGCGATGACGTCCTTCAGCAGCGGCTCGTCGAGCCCCAGCTCCTTGCTGAGATCGGCGGCGGCGCGCACGTCCTTCTGCATCAGCGCGAAGGCGAAGCCGGCGTCGAAGCGGCGGTTCAGGACGAACTGCTTCAGCTTGTTCTCGGTCGAGTTGTTGCGGCCGGTCGAGACGTTGAGCACCTCGACGATGGTCTCCGGCGCCAGGCCGAACGTCTCGCCGACGATCAGCGCCTCGCAGGCCGCGACCAGGCCGGCCGCCGAGACGTAGTTGTTGAGCGCCTTCATGGCGTGGCCGTTGCCGAGCGCCCCGACCCTGAGCACCTTGCCCATGTGGCCGAGCAGCGGCTCGGCGCGCGCAACCTCGGCTTCGGGCCCGCCGGCCATGATCGCCAGCGAGCCGGTCCTGGCGCGCGGCACGCCGCCGGAGATCGGGGCGTCGACCAGCCCCAGGCCGCGCTCCGCCAGCTCCTCGCCGAGCCGGCGCGTCGCCAGCGGGTAGGAGGAGCTCATGTCGACGACCAGGTCGCCCTTCGACAGCGCCTGCGCGAAGCCGCCCGCGCCGAGCGCCGCCTCGCGGACGATCTCGGCGGTCGGCAGCATGGTGACGACCAGGCCGCAGTCGCGGCCGACCTGCTCCAGGCTGTCGGCGAGCGGCACGCCGGCCTCGGCGGCGCGCTCGCGCGCCGTCTCCGAGACGTCGTAGCCGAGCAGCGCCTGGCCGCCCTTCAGCAGGCAGCCGGCCATCGGCACCCCCATGGCGCCGAGGCCGACGAAACCGACGGTGCTGTCCCGCGGCATCAGGCCTTGGCCTCGGCGTCGTCGATCTCCTTGAAGACCTCGCGGGCGACGCGGAAGGCGTCGATGGCGGCCGGCACGCCGCAGTAGATCGCGACCTGCAGGAAGACCTCGCGGATGTCGGCGCGGTCGAGCCCGTTGTTGAGCGCGCCGCGGACATGCAGCTTCAGCTCGTGCGGGCGGTTGAGCGCGGAGATCATCGAGAGGTTGATGATCGAGCGGGTCTTGCGGTCCAGCGTGTCGCGGCCCCAGACCTCGCCCCAGCAGTACTGGGTGACCAGCTCCTGCAGCGGCTTGTTGAAGTCGTCGGCCATCGCGATCGACTTGTCGACGTACTCGCTGCCCAGGACCTCGCGCCTGATCTTCAGGCCCTTCTCGAACATCTCCTTGTCAGGCATCCGTTTCGCTCCTGTCTGTGGGGTCGTTGGCGTTGGGGTGGTTGGCGCCGGGTTGATTGGCGCGGGGAAGGTTGGGAACCTGCGCAAGAGCCGCCTCTGCGGCGCGGGCGACGTGGTCCTCGCAGGCCCGGCGCGCGCGCGCCGCGTCGCGGGCCAGGCAGGCCTCGACGACCTCGCGCATCTCGGCCTTGGTCTCGGCGAGCCGGCCCGGCCGCGACAGCGAGAGCCGCCGGTACTGCGAGATGCGGTTGTTCAGCCGGGTCAGGGAGTCGCTGATCACCGGGCTGTGGGAGCCCTCCAGCAGGGCCGCATAGAAGGCGTTCTTGACGGCGATCAGCCGCTCGATCGGATCGCCCTCCTCCAGCGAGAAGACCGGCGCGGCGGCGCCGCGCAGCTGCTCCAGCTCCTCGTCGCTGGCGCGCAGCGCGAAGGTCTCGCCGGCCAGCCCCTCCAGGCAGCCGCGCACCCGGTAGAGGTCGCGGACGTCCTGCTCGGTGACCCGCTCGACCGTCGGGCCGCGGTGCGCCTCGTGGCGCACCAGGCCCTCGGCCGAGAGCTGGCGCAGCGCCTCGCGCACCGGGCCGCGGCTGACCGCGAAGCGCTCGCAGAGGTCGCGCTCGACCAGCCGCGTCCCCGGCTCCAGCTCGCCGGCGATGATGACCCGCCGCAGGATCTCCACGATCTGGCCGCTGATGGAGGCCTGCTCGCGCCTGATGCGGATGTCCGTCGTCATGGGAGGAGTATTCTGATTGTAGGACAATCGGTCAATCCTATTGACAGCTTGTCGGCTCGCTTCCACCCTAGTCGTGCAGAACGCGGAAGAAAACGAACGCCGCCACGGGAGGAGCTACTATGGCCCAGAACACACGCTTTCCGGTAACCCGACGCAGCCTGCTCGCAGGCGGTGCGGCGGCCCTCGCGGCCCCTCTGGCCGCCCCCTTCGTCAGCCGCCTGGCGCGCGCCCAGGACCCGGTCAACGTCGGCGTCGTCGTGCCGCTGTCGGGCGCCAACGCGCAGTTCGGCATCAACTCGCGCAACGGCATCCAGCTGGTCGCCGACGAGATCAACAAGGCCGGCGGCATCAAGTCGCTGGGCGGCGCGCCGATCAACCTGGTGGTCGCCGACTCGACCTCGACCCCGGCGACCGCGGCCAGCGTCGCGCAGCGCATGATCTCGCAGAACCAGGTGGTCTCGGTGCTCGGCGCCTTCGCCTCCTCGCTGACCATCGCGATCTCCGAGGTCACCGAGCGCCGCCAGCTGCCGCTGCTGACCATGTCCTTCTCGGACATCATCACCGGCCGCGGCTTCAAGAACGTCTTCCAGGTCGTCAACAAGGCCTCGACGATCGGCGCCGCGCAGTTCGACTACACCATGGCGATCGCCAAGCGGCTCGGCGTCGACGCCAGCAAGGTCGCGATCCTCTACGAGGACACGGCCTACGGCACCAGCCAGTCCGAGGGCCTGCGCAAGGCCGCCAAGGACGCCGGCCTCGACATCGTCATGGACGAGGCCTACCCCCACGGCATCACCGACGTGACGCCGCTGATCAACAAGCTGCGCGGCTCCGGCGCGCAGATGGTCTTCCCGGTCTCCTACCTGAACGACAGCCTGCTGATCATCCGCACGATGCGCCAGCAGGGCCTGACCATCCCGGCGATCGGCGGCGCCGCCGGCTACGTCATCCCGGACTTCCACAAGGGCCTGGGCGAGCTCGCCGAGGGCGTGCTCTCGATCGCGCCGGCGAACTGGGACCTGGCGCCGGACTACACCGACCGTTTCAGGGAGCGCTTCGGCTACTTCATGGTCCACGAGGCCCTGGAGCATGCGGTCTGCATGGGCGTGCTGCGCGAGGCCCTGGAGAAGAGCGCCAGCCGCGACCCGCAGGCGGTGCGCGAGGCGCTCGCCACCGGCACCCACAACGAGGGCTGGTCCTCGGTGATGACCGGCGACGGCGTGCGCTTCGACGAGACCGGCCTCAACGCCAACGCCTTCCCGGTGATGGTGCAGTGGCGCGACGGCGAGCTGCGCACCGTGCATCCGGCGAAGGTCGCCAAGATCGAGCCGATCTGGTCGGTCAAGGCCGGTTGAGCCCCTCCGGCGGGAACGCGCCATGCAGCTTCTGCAGGCCCTGGTCGACGGGCTGCTGATCGGCGGCGTCTACGGCGTCGTCTCGATCGGCCTCAGCCTGGTCTTCGGGGTGATGAACATCGTCAACTTCGCCCACGCGGCCTTCCTGATGCTCGGGATGTTCGTGGCCTGGTTCGCCTGGGCCTTCCTGGGCCTCGATCCGCTGCTCGGCGCGTTCCTGTCCTTCGTCCTGGTCTTCGCCTTCGGCTGCGCGGTCCAGCAGGTCCTGGTCAGGCCGATCCTGGCGGCCCCGCAGGTCGCCCAGATCTTCCTGACCGTCGGCCTGCTGATCGTGCTGGAGAACGCCGCCCTGATGGCCTTCGGCGCCGACTTCCGCTCGGTGCAGACGCCCTACCAGACCTCGGCCTTCCGCCTCGGCGGGATCATCGTCAGCAAGCCCTACCTCTACGCCTTCGCCATGGCGCTGCTCTCGGGCGCCGCCGTCTGGGCCTTCCTGGAGCGCACGGCGGTCGGCCGGGCGATGCGGGCGACCGCCCAGGACCCGATGGCGGCGACCCTGATGGGCATCGATACCCAGCGCATGCACCGCCTGGCCTTCGGCGTCGGCGTCGGCCTGACCGCCTTCGGCGGCGCCGTCATCCTGCCCTACCTGACGGTCAGCCCGACGGTCGGCAGCCACTACGTCGTGCTGATGTTCACCGCGGTCGTGCTGGGCGGCCTGGGCAGCGTCGCCGGCGCCGTGGTCGGCGGCATCGCCGTCGGCGTCATCCAGTCGGTCTCGGCCCTGGTCTTCCCGATCCAGCTGCAGAACCTCGTGCTCTTCGTCGTCTTCATCCTGGTGCTCGCGCTCAGGCCCGACGGCATCGTGCGGCGGCGCGGCGCATGAGCGCGCTGTCCCTGCCGAAGCGGTGCTCCGCCCTGGCCAGGCCGCGCGCGCTGCTGCTGGCCGCCCTCGCCGCCGCCGCGGCGATCGTGCCGCTGTTCCTCGATCCCCAGGGCTACTGGGTGCGGGTGCTGACGCTCACCCTCATCTTCGCGGCGCTCGGACAGGCCTGGAACATCGTCGGCGGCCTGGCCAACCAGATCTCGCTGGGCCATGCCGCCTACTTCGGGGTCGGCGCCTACGCCTCGACGATCCTGCTGATCAACTTCGGCCTCTCGCCCTGGATCGGCCTCTTCGTCGGCATGGCCCTGGCCGTGGTCGTCGCCCTGGTGCTCAGCGTCCCGACCTTCCGTCTCAAGGGCCACTACTTCGCGCTGGCGACCCTGGCCGCCGGCGAGGCGCTGCGGGTCATCGCCAACAGCTGGCAGGGCGTCACCGGCGGCCCGGTCGGCCTGTCGGTGCCCTTCATGCCGGACAGCTTCTGGATGATGTCCTACGGCGCGCCGCGGCCCTTCTACTGGATCGCCCTGGCCGCGCTGGTGCTGGTCACCCTGGTCTTCTGGTGGATCAAGTCGAGCGCGCTCGGCTACCGCCTGCGCGCGGTCAAGGAGAACGAGCAGGCCGCCGAGGTGGTCGGCGTCAACACCTTCCGCGCCAAGCTCTGGGCCAGCCTGGTCTCGGCCGCCGCGACGGCGGCGATCGGCGTGGTCTACGTGCAGTTCACCTACTTCTTCGATCCCGACGCGGTCTTCGGCGTCGCCACCGTCTCGGTGCGCCTGGCCCTGGTCGCGATCGTCGGCGGCATCGGCACCGTCATCGGCCCGGTGGTCGGCGCCCTGGTCGTCGTGCCGCTGGAGGAGCTGGTCAACGCCGCGCTGCAGGGCCAGGTCGCCGGCCTCTCGGCCTTCGTCTACGGCGCCATCCTGATCGCCGTCATCCTGGTCGAGCCGCGCGGCCTTGTAGCGCTCTTCGGCCGGCTGCGCAGGGGCCTGGGCCGGCGCCCGGGCGGCGCCGGGGAGGCCGGGCGATGAGCCTGCTGGAGGTGACGGACGCCAGCGTGCGCTTCGGCGGCCTGACCGCCGTCGACGGCCTCGGCTTCTCGGTCGAGGCCGGCGAGATCGTCGGCCTGATCGGCCCGAACGGCGCCGGCAAGACCACGACCTTCAACATGCTGGTCGGCCTGGCCCGCGCCGCCGAGGGCACGATCCGCCTCGACGGCCGCCCGCTCGCCGGCCTGCGGCCGCACAGCATCGCCGCGCTCGGCATGACCAAGACCTTCCAGAACGTCTCGCTGTTCATGGAGAGCTCGGTGCTCGACAACGTCGTCACCGGCGCCCTGCTGCGCGAGCCCCTGGCCGAGGCGAAGGCCTCGGCGCGCCGCGTGCTGGAGCGGGTCGGTCTCGCCGGGGTCGCCGAGCGGCCGGCCGCGGATCTCTCCTTTCCCGAGCGCGCCCGTGTCGAGATCGCCCGCGGCCTCGCGACCCGGCCGAAGATCCTGCTGCTCGACGAGGTCATGGCGGCCCTGACCCCGGCCGAGATGGAGGGCATCGTCGCCCTGGTCCGCCAGCTGCGCGACGAGGGCATCACCTTCGTCCTGATCGAGCATCACATGAGGGCCGTGATGACCCTGTCGGACCGCATCCTGGTGCTGAGCTTCGGCCGCAAGATCGCCGAGGGCCGGCCGGAGGAGGTCGCGCGCGACCCCAAGGTGATCGAGGCCTACCTGGGCCGCGAGTGGGCGGCGGAAGGGGCGGGGCCCGGGCAGGCCAGGCCGTGACCGCCCTGCTGGAGGTCGCCCGCCTCTCGGCCCGCTACGGCCGCGGCGCGCCGGTGCTGCACGAGGTCGCGCTCGAGCTGGGCCAGGGCGAGTTCGTCACCGTGATCGGCGCCAACACCGCCGGCAAGAGCACCCTGCTGCGCGCCATCTCCGGAGTCGGGCCCGCGGTCGAGGGCAGCATCCGCTTCGACGGCCGCGAGCTGACCGCGGTGGCGCCGCACGCCCGCCCGAAGCTCGGCATCGCCCACGTGCCGGAAGGCCGTCACGTCTTTCCGGAGATGTCGGTCGAGGAGAACCTGGCGATCGGCGCCCATGCCCGCGGCGGCGCCCCCGGAGGCGGGGCGGCGGCGCGGCTGGAGGCGATCTTCGAGCTCTTCCCGCGGCTCAGGGAGCGGCGCCGCCAGTTCGGCGGCACCCTGTCCGGCGGCGAGCAGCAGATGCTGGCGATCGGCCGCGGCCTGATGCTGGAGCCGCGCCTGCTGATCCTCGACGAGCCCTCGCTCGGCCTCGCGCCGATGATCGTCGAGGAGCTGCACGACCGCCTGGTCGAGATCCACCGCCGGGGCGTCGCGATCCTGCTGGTCGAGCAGAACGTCTCGCTGGCCCTCTCGGTCGCCAGCCGCGGCTACGTCCTGCAGTCCGGCTCGATCGTGCTCGAGGGGCCGGCCGGCGAGCTGCTGCGCGACGACCGGGTGCGCGAGGCCTACCTCGGCATCTGAGCCGCCGCCCCGGCGTCCCGTGCGCGGCGCTTGAGCAGCAGCGAGCAGAGCGAGGTCAGGGCGATCGAGGCGAGGAAGAAGTAGATGCCGGGCTCGAAGTGCGCGTCGGTCAGGGCGCCGCTCTTCAGCGTGAAGACGATCAGCGCCGCGGCCAGGACGTCGAGCATCGACCAGCGTGCCACCGTCTCCAGGACGTCGAGCAGTCGCGCCGGCACGCCGCGGCCGAGCCGGAGC
The DNA here is from genome assembly GCF_900177295.1 of Tistlia consotensis USBA 355. Lineage (GTDB taxonomy): Bacteria > Pseudomonadota > Alphaproteobacteria > Kiloniellales > DSM-21159 > Tistlia > Tistlia consotensis. Next base: position 11,192 of record NZ_FWZX01000026.1, on the reverse strand, counting down.
CGCGCCCAGAGCCCGAGCATCAGCAGCAGCTTGGCGGTCGGCAGGACCAGCGAGAAGGCGCCGACGATGCTCGCGATCGGCCACTCGCCGGCCTCGAACAGCCTGAGCGTCACGTCGAGGATCGAGTAGGGCCGGCTGAGCAGCAGCAGCGTGTCGACCGTGACGATCGGCTCGGTGACGCCGGCCGCCAGCAGGCCGAGCGCCGCCAGCAGGAGCAGGGGCAGGACCATGCCCCGCGTCCTACGCCCGCCGCGCCCGGCGGGCAAGCGGCCAGGCCGCGGCGGGTCAGCCGTTCCGGTAGGCCTCGGCGACCGTGCCGCCGCGCTCCAGCGGCTCGTAGTTGTCGGCCTCGACCGCCGGCAGGCTCTTCAGCTTCTTCCCGGTCAGGCGGTCGAGCACCAGGCGGTCGCCGTCGAGGTGGAAGCGGACCAGCGGCACCGCGACCTGGTGCGAGCCGATGCCGAAGAGGCCGCCGCCGACCCGGACCAGCACCACCAGGTTGTCGCCGACCCGCGCGACCTCCGCGGCCTCGCCGACCTGGGCGCCTTCGGCATCGTAGACCGCGCTGCCGACGATCGAACCGACCGGCCGGTCGAACAGCGGGCTGGCGCGCAGCGACGCCTCCAGGCGGCTGGTGATGCGGCTGACGAGCGTCGCCGGCGCGGCCGCCTGCTGCGGCGCGCTCGCGCCGTCGCCGGTCTCGGCATGGGCACTGCCGAGGGCCAGGGGAATGGCCAGCGCGACGGCCGACAGGCAGGCAACGACTCTTCCGGGGTGGGGCATGTGTCTTCCGCTGGTCCGCAGGCAGTTTCGAAGGCTTATAGCAGGGAGAACTGGGCAGCAGTGAGGCGGTTCCCACGACCGCGCGCCGCCGCCCTGTAAGACGCCTGCCATGAAGACGCGCTAAGAGAGAGGCCATGGACCTGCCCGCCCATCCCGACGACCGGCCCGCGACCGACAGGGCCTTTGCCCCCCCCTGACCGTGACCGGTGCCCGGCTGCTGCTCGGCGGCCGGCTCGAGGAGGCGGTGCTGCGGATCGAGGACGGCCGCATCGCCGCCATCGAGGGCTCCGAGGGGGCCGCCTCGGGGGCGCGGCTCGACGGCCGCGGCTGCCTGCTGCTGCCGGGCATCGTCGACCTGCACGGCGACGCCTTCGAGCGCTCGCTGATGCCGCGGCCCGGCGTGCACTTCCCGCCGGAGATCGCCTTCGACGAGGCCGACCGGATCATGGCCGGCTTCGGCATCACCACGGCGCTGCACGGCGTCACCTATTCCTGGGAGCCGGGGCTGCGCGGCCGCGAGACCTTCCTGGCTCTGGCGCCGGCCTTCCGCCGGCTGCGCGGCTCCCTGCGCTGCGACACCCACCTGCACCTGCGCTTCGAGGTGCAGAACCACGAGGGCCTGGCCGACGTCGCGCCGCTGATCGCCGACGGCACGGTCGGCGTCGTCGCCTTCAACGACCACCTGGAGGACATCGAGGGCGACCTCGCCGTGCCCGAGAAGGCCGCGCGCTACCCGGCGCGCACCGGCCTGCCGCTCGAGGACTTCCGAGCCCTGATGCGCCGGGTCGGCGCGCGCGGCGACGAGATCGCGGCGACGGTGACCGCGCTGGCCGGGATGGCGGCGGCGGCCGGCGTGCCGCTGCTCAGCCACGACGACGCCGACCTCGCGACGCGCGCCCGCTACCGCGCCCTCGGCGCCCGCCTCGCCGAGTTCCCGCTCGCCGAGGCGGTCGCCGCCGACGCGCGGGCCGAGGGCGAGCACGTCGTCATGGGCGGGCCCAACGTGCTGCGCGGCGGCAGCCACAAGGCCGGCAATCCCTCGGCCGCCGAGCTGGCGGCCAGCGGCCTCTGCAGCGTGCTGACCTCGGACTACTACTATCCGGCGCCGCTGCACGCCGCCTTCAAGCTGGCGCAGGAGGGCGTGCTGCCCTTCGGCCAGTCCTGGGACCTGGTCTCGGCCAATCCGGCCGAGGCCCTCGGCCTCGCCGACCGCGGCCGCATCGAGCCCGGCCGCCGCGCCGACCTGCTGCTGGTCCGTCCGGAGCCGCGGCCCGACGTCGTCGCGACGCTGGTCGAGGGCCGCCGGGCCTTCGTCTCGACCGGGGGCTGAGCGACGCAGGCCGCGAGACGTTACGCGGCGCTGTCGAGCGTCGGGATCTGCTCGAGCTCGCTGGCCAGGATGCGGGCCTGGCGCTCCAGGTCGTAGGCCGTCTGCAGATTGATCCAGAGCCTCGGGCCGTTGCCGCAGAGCTTGCCGAGCTTGAGCGCCATGGCCGGCGTCACCGGCGCCTCCTCGCGCAGGATCGCATGCAGCGTCTGCCGGCTGATCCGCAGCAGCCGCGCGATTTCCGAAACGCTCCTGCCGAGCGCCGGCAGGACGTCCTCGCGCAGCAGCTCGCCCGGATGCATGGCCGGGAGCCCCCGGGAGGGAGGGGGGGAGGGAGGGGCAGCGGCGGAGACGGTGGGCATCAGTGATAGTCCTCCAGGTCGACCTCGACGGCCTTCTGGCCGGACCACGCGAAGGTGATCCTCCAGTTCCCCGACACCGAGACGGCGTAGCGGCCGGACAGCTCGCCCTTGAGCGCGTGGAACCGGAAGCCCGGCAGGTCGAGATCGGCCGGGCTCTCCGCCGCGTCCAGGGCGCGCAGGATGCGCGATACCCGGCCGACGTTCTGGACCGAGAGCCTGCCGGCCTTGCCGGTGGCGAAGAAGGCGCCGAGGCCCTTGTGCCGGAAGCTCCCGATCATGCCTGTAAGCTGATGCTTTACAGTGCGTCCGGCAAGAAGAATCTGTAAAGCATTGCCTTACAGATTCTTCTTGCCCCTCCTGCGCCTCCCTTGGCCCCCTGCTAGTAGGCCAGCTGGCCGCGCAGCTCTCCGAAGGGCAGCATCACGTGCTCTCGGTAGGCCGGTCGCTCCTGCAGGCGCCGGTACCAGGCCTCGACGTTCGGCAGGCTCGGCCGCTCGATCTCCAGCTCGAAGTAGCGGTAGAGGTGGGTGCCGGCCGTGACGTCTGCGAGCGACAGGGCACCGCCGAGCAGGAAAGGGCGGCCGGCGAGCTGCCGGTCGAGCCGGTCGAACAGCTCGGCGCAGCGCGCCAGGCTGCGGGAGACCGCCGCCCTGTCGCGCTGGGGCTCGGGCGTGCGGTACCAGCCCCAGAAGACGCCGGTCAGGAAGGCCGGCTGCAGGGCGGTCTGCGACCAGTCCATCCAGCCGTCGACCGGCGCCCGCTCGGCGGGATCGTCGGACCAGAAGCGGCCGCGGCCGTAGCGCGCCGCGAGGTAGCGCAGGATCGCGTGGGACTCCCAGACCGCGAGGCCGCCGTCGTCGATCACCGGCACGCGGCCGTGCGGGTTGAGGGCGCGGAAGTCCGGCTCGTCGAGCCGCCCGAAGCTGCCACCCGCCGGGATGTGCTCGTGCGCCAGTTCCAGCTCGCCGACCAGCCAGAGCACCTTCTGCAGGTTGAAGGAGCTGCGGCGGCCCCAGACCTTGAGCACCGGTTCCTCCCCTCCTCAGGCCCGCCCTTCCAGTCCGGCCAGCGCCTCGCCGCCGGCCCCGGGGATGCGCATCTCGAAGGTCTCTCGCACCACCGCGTAGTCGTAGTAGCCCATCCGGGCGATCGGCTGGATCCGCGCGATGTCCAGCTTGCCGTCGGGCCGGATCACCGCGTCCTTGACGTGGATGCGCACGACCTCGCCGTAGACCACGTCGACCGAGCCGACCGGCGAGCTGCCCTTGAGGCGGTGGGTCGAGAGATAGCGGCACTCGAAGTGGCAGGGGCTCTCGGCGACCCTCGGGCCCGGCGCGTCGACGCAGGCCGCCTTGGTGACGCCGGCGCGCTCGAACTCGTCGACCTCCGGCGGCAGGGCCATGGCCGTGACGTTGACCGCCTCGCGCAGGTCCCAGGTCGCCATGTTCCAGACGAACCAGCCGGTCTCCTCGGCATTGACCACCGTGTCCTTGCGCCGTCCGTCCGGATACTGGTTGGCCGCGAACAGGACCATCGGCGGGTCGAAGGTCAGGTTCTGCCACTGGCTGTAGGGGGCGAGGTTCGCGACCCCGGCCGCCGAGACCGTCGACAGCCAGCCGATCGGCCGCGGCACGGTGCAGGACTTGAAGGGGGAGAAGGGCAGGGGGCAGGCGTCGGTCTGCGGACTGAAGTGCAAGGCGGGTGACTCCGTCGCTTGGGATGGCCTGGCAGTCTTCCCGCTCCGCGGCGCCTTGTCACGCCGGGCGCCGCGAGCAGGGTGCGCCCGGGGCTCTTTCCTGCCCCGCTTCCTGCCCCGTCATCCTCGCGAAAGCGAGGATCCAGAGAACAATGCTGCCAGCGCTTTCCCTTCGGGGGTCTGTGCCGACGGCTACTTCCTCTGGATCCTCGCTTTCGCGAGGATGACGGCGAAGGGGGCGAAGCGGGGCGGGCGCCGGCCCATCGTGTATAGTTCGCGGCCAAACGACGGGAAGGTCGGCTTGGTGACGGAACGACAGGACGGCGCGGAGGAACGGGCCCTGGCCCGGGCCGTGCTGGCGATCGGCAGCAGCGAGTTCGTCACGGCGGCGCTCGACTACCTGCGCAGCGTGGCGCCCTTCTTCGGCGCCTTCCTGGTGATCGTCGACGGCCGGCGCCCGCCGCTGCACGTCTACGACAACGTGCGCGCCGAGAAGCGTGCCGAGGTCGTCGACCGCTACCTCGACGGCGCCTACCTGCTCGATCCCTTCTACGCGCTCTGCCTGGAGCGGCCGGGCAACGCGCTGATGCGCCTGCGCGACGTCATGCCCGACCGCTTCCCGCACTCGGAATACTTCCGGCGCTACTACAGCCTGACCAACCTGGTCGACGAGGTGGCGCTCCTCGTCGAGCTGACGCCGAGCCGCTACCTCTTCTACTCGGTCGGCCGGCGCTTCGGCGAGCGGCGCTTCGGGAGCCGCGAGCTCGACGCGCTGCGCCGTGTCCTGCCGGTCTTCGCGGCGCTCAACCAGCGGCACTTTGGCCTCGCCCATCTGCGCGGCCAGGGCGTGCCGCAGACCCAGGGGCCGCGCGAGGCCGCCCCGATCGGCGAATCCACCCCGGGCGAGCGCTCGCGTCTGCTCCGCGAGGACCGATCGGTCAGCGCGGCGCTGGCCGCCTTCGGCACGGAGGCCCTGAGCAACCGGGAGCAGGAGGTCGCCGGCCTGATCCTCAAGGGCCACTCCAGCGATTCGATCGCCCGCCTGATCGGCATCAGCCGCGGCACGGTCAAGATCCACCGCAAGAACCTCTACCGGAAGCTCCGCATCTCCTCCCAGAGCGAGCTCTTCGCGCGCTTCCTGCAGGGGCTCGAGTGAGTCGGTGACGCGGCGGAAATCGCCGGGCCTATCCCCCGGGAGGTATGTACAGCCGCGTCGCGGCCTCTCTAGACTTTCCTCCCGAGGCTGAACGAGCCCTGACAACAAGGGGGCAGCGACTCGGAATGACGGGGGACGGCGCCGCGGCCGACAGGACCGCGGGACGCAGCGACAGGGCGGGGGCGGCGGCGATCGAGATCCGCCGCGTGCGCAAGGTCTTCGGCAGCGGCCAGGAGCGCGCGGTGGTCGCGCTCGACGACGTCTCGCTGACCATTCGCGACAACGAGTTCTTCACGCTGCTCGGGCCCTCGGGCTGCGGCAAGACCACCCTGCTGCGCCTGATCGCCGGCTTCGAGCAGCCGACGGCCGGCGAGATCCTGCTGTTCGGCAGCCACCTCGAGCATCTGCCGCCGCACCGCCGGCCGGTCAACACGGTGTTTCAGCAGTACGCCCTGTTCCCGCACATGACGGTCGCCGAGAACATCGGCTTCGGCCTCATGATGCAGGGCCGGCCGAAGCGCGAGATCGACGAGACGGTCAGGCGCATGCTGGCGCTGGTGCGCATGGACGACTTGGCCGGCCGGCGCACCGACCAGCTGTCGGGCGGCCAGCAGCAGCGTGTCGCCCTGGCCCGGGCGCTGGCGCCGCATCCCAAGGTGCTGCTGCTCGACGAGCCGCTCTCGGCGCTCGACCTGAAGCTGCGCAAGGAGATGCAGATCGAGCTGAAGCGCCTGCAGCACGAGACCGGCATCACCTTCATCTTCGTGACCCACGACCAGGAGGAGGCGCTGACCATGTCGGACCGCATCGCCGTGATGAGCGACGGCGCGATCCTGCAGGTCGGCACGCCGCGCGAGATCTACGACCATCCGGCGCGCCGCTTCGTCGCCGACTTCATCGGCGAGATCAACATCCTGCCGGCCGAGCTGCTGGAGACCCGGGAGGCGAGCGGGGGAGCGTCCGCGCGCGTGCGCCTGTCGTCGGGTCAGGTCCGCCTCGCCCGCCTGCCCGACGGGCCGGTCGCGGCCGGCCGGGTCAACGTGGCGGTGCGGCCGGAGCATGCCGGCCTGCAGCCGGCCGGCGAGGGCGCCGCCCTGACCGGCACGCTCAGCAACGTCGTCTACTTCGGTACCGGGACGCACTACCACCTGGAGCTCGACGGCCCGGGGGGGGAGGGCGGCCGCTTCGTCGTCGAGCTGCAGAACCGGCTCGGCGCCGGCGCCGACCATGCCATCGGAGCCCGGCTCGGCATCCTGCTGACCGACGGCTCCCTCCAGGTGCTCTGCGACTGATGGCGGCGGAAACCGCCAGCGTCCCCGCGACGTCGGCGCCAGCCGAGACCGAGCGGCTGCGCCTGGCCAAGGCGGCGATCCGGCGCGGCAAGCTGCGCACGCGCTGGCTGCTGCTGTCGCCGGCGCTGCTGACCATCGTGCTGGTCGGCCTGCTGCCGCTCTCGATCATCCTGGTCTACTCCTTCCTGGAGCCCGGCACCTACGGCGGCGTGCGCTGGGTCTTCTCGACCGACGCCTACGTCCAGTTCCTCTTCGAGCGCGACCTCTTCGAGGACACGCTGACCTTCAACCCGGCCTACCTGGAGATCTTCTGGCGCTCGGTCGAGCTGGCCCTGCTCTCGACCGTCGGCTCGCTGCTGATCGGCTTCCCGACCGCCTACTTCATCGCGACGCGGCCGCCGAGCCGGCGCAATCTCTGGCTGTTCCTGATCACCCTGCCGTTCTGGACCAACCTGCTGATCCGCACCTTCGCGATGATGCTGATCCTGCGCGACGAGGGCGTGATCAACATCATCCTGATGAAGCTCGGCCTGATCGACCAGCCGCTGGTGCTGATCTACACCGACGGCGCGGTCTTCCTGGGCCTGGTCTACAGCTACCTGCCCTTCATGGTGCTGCCGATCTACGCGGCGCTGGAGAAGCTGGACTTCCGCCTCGTCGAGGCCGCCTACGACCTCTACGCGACGCGCGGCAAGGTGCTGCGCCACGTCATCCTGCCGGTCGCCAAGCCCGGCCTCGTCGCCGGCTGCATCCTGGTCTTCGTTCCCGGCCTCGGCGCCTACATCACGCCGGAGCTGCTGGGCGGCGGCAAGTCGCTGATGATCGGCAACATGATCGCCATCCAGTTCGGCAACTCGCGCAACTGGCCCTTCGGCTCGGCGGCCTCGCTGATCCTGATGGCGATCGTGCTGGTCGCCCTGCTGGTCTACGTGCGCTACGCCGGCAGGAGGCGCGGCCATGGCTGACCGGACGCTCCAGACCACCGCGCCGGGCGGCAAGCCGGCGGGGCGCCGGCCCTTCGACCTGAAGCGCCAGACCGGCTTCAGCGAGATCGCCTGGTTCTGCCTCTTCGTGCTCTACGCGCCGATCGCCGTGCTGATCGTCTTCTCGTTCAACGACAACCGCTCGGTCACGCTCTGGACCGAGTTTTCCTTGCGCTGGTACCGCAGCGCCCTGAACAACCAGGGCATCCAGAACGCCGCGATGATCTCGCTGCAGGTCGGCGCCGTCGCGACCCTGGTCTCGACCTTCTTCGCGACCCTGGCGGCCCTGGCGACGACGCGCAACGAGCGCTTCCGCGGCGAGGGCCTGGTCTACGCGGTCATCAACCAGCCGCTGATGATCCCGGAGATCGTCACGGCGGTCGCGACCCTGGCGCTCTTTGCCCTGATCAAGCAGCTGACCGGGGTCGGCGGCATCGGCTACCTGATGCTGGCCCACACGGTCTTCTGCATCCCCTTCGCCTACATGCCGATCCGCGCGCGGCTGGAGGACATGAACCTGACCCTGGAGCAGGCGGCGGCCGACCTCTATGCCACGCCCCTCCAGGTGTTCCGGCGGATCACCCTGCCGCTGATGATGCCCGGCATCGTCGCCGGCGCGATGCTCGCCTTCGTCGTCTCCTTCGACGACGTGATCATCACCCTGATGGTCGCCGGCCCCGGCGAGACGACGCTGCCGATCTACATCTTCGGCCAGATGCGGCGCGGCATCACGCCGGAGACGAACGCGGTCTCCACGCTGATCGTGCTGCTCTCGGTCGTGCTGGTGGCGCTGCTGTTCTTCTTCGGGAAGCGGCGGCGCTGAGGAAGTCGGACGCCCCGGCCCGGGGCGCCGGAAGGGGCGGCGGTGCCCGGGGGACGGGAGCCGCCGCCGAAAAAGGTCGACGCGATGCCGTCGACGACAGAGGAGGTCGAACGATGAGGAAGCACCTGCTGACCGCAGCGGCGGTCCTGGCCCTCGGGGCCGGCACCCTGGGGCTCGGCGCCGTGCAGGCCCGAGCCGCGGGCGAGCTGCACATCTACAACTGGGGCAACTACACCAACCCCGAGCTGATCAAGAGCTTCGAGAAGAAGTACGACGTCAAGGTCACGCTCGACGACTACGACTCGAACGAGATGATGCTCGCCAAGATCAAGGGCGGCGCCGCCGGCTACGACATCGTCGTGCCCAGCGACTACATGGTCTCGGTCATGGCCGGCGAGGGCCTGCTCGAGAAGACCGAGCCGAACCAGATGGCGAACTTCAAGAACATCAATCCGAAGTGGATCGAGGTCTACTGGGACAAGGGCCGCCACTACACCGTGCCCTGGCAGTGGGGCACGACCGCCTTCACGGTCGACACCGCGGTCTACAAGGGCGACGTCAACACCCTCAAGCTGGAGCTGGACCCGCCGCCCGAGCTCAAGGGCCGGATCAACATGCTCAACGACATGAACGAGGTGATCAACGCCGGCCTGCGCTACCTCGGCTACCCGCGCTGCAACTCGAACAAGGAGCAGCTCAAGGAGCTCAGCGACCTCCTGATCAAGGCCAAGGCCAGCTGGCGGACGATGGACTACGCGACCATCGAGAAGCTGACCTCGGGCGACGTCGACCTGTCGCAGAACTGGAACGGCGCCGCGATGCGTGCCCGCGCCCAGCGGCCGACGCTGAAGTACGCCTATCCCAAGGAGGGCTTCACCGGCTGGATGGACAACGTCGCCGTCCTGAAGGGCGCGCCGAACCTGGAGAACGCCAAGCTCTTCCAGAACTTCGTGATGGACCCGGAGAACGCCGCCCTGATCTCGAACTTCGCCCGCTACGCCAACGGCATCAAGGGCAGCGAGAAGTTCATGGACAAGGACATGGTCGCGGCGCCGGAGATCATCCCGCCGGCCGGCACGCAGGATCCCGAGTTCGTGCCGCCCTGCGACCAGAAGGTGGTCGACCTCTACAACCGGATCTGGACCAACCTGAAGAAGTAGCCGCGCGGCTGCGGCGGGCGGACAGGCCGTCCGCCCGCCGCGGTGCCGGCGCTCCCGACATGACCAATCCGACCATCGAGCCGCCGTCGGTCAGGCCCCGCACGGCCCGCGAGCTGGGCATCATGCAGGGCTTCCCGCCGCCGCCGGAGAAGCGGCCGACGCTCGCCGACTGGGACCTCGCGCCGATGAATCGCTGGGCCTTCCAGCACGTGCGCGGGCTGATCCCGACGGTCGAGGTGCCGGCCGCGGCGGCGCCCTGGGAGCTGCCGGCGGCGCACCAGGACCTCTCGGCGATTCGCTTCCGGGACGATCAGGGCCGGGAGCGGACGATCGGCCGCTGGCTCGCCGACAGCTACACCGACGGCTTCCTGGCCTGGCACCGCGGCCGGGTCGTCGCCGAGCTCTACCTCAACGACATGACGCCGGCGACGCTGCATCTGGCGCAGTCGGTCTCCAAGTCGGTGGTCGGCACGACCGCCGGCATCCTGGTCGGCCAGGGGCTGCTCGATCCCGACGCCCCCTTCGTCGACTACGTGCCGGAGATGGCGGCCTCGGGCTACGGCGACGCGCGCCTGACCCACGCCTTCGACATGACCAGCGGCGTGCGCTTCACCGAGGACTACAACGCACCCGATTCCGACATGACCCGGATCGACGTCGCCTCGGGCTGGCGGCCGGCGCCGGACGGCGCGCCGCGCCCGACGATCCGCGACGTGCTGCTCGGCCTGCCCAAGCAGCGCGAGCATGGCCTGGTCTTCGACTACCGCTCGATCGAGACCGACGCCCTGGCCTGGGCCATGGAGCGCGCCACGGGCAAGCCGCTGGCGGCCCTGGTCTCCGAGCTGCTGTGGCAGCCCATGGGCGCCGAGCGCGAGGCCTGCTTCACGGTCGACGGCGCCGGCACGGCGCTCGCCGACGGCGGCTTCAACGCCGGCCTGCGCGACTTCGCCCGGCTCGGCCGGCTGCTGCTCGAGGGCGGCCGGCGCGACGGCCGCCAGCTCGTGCCGGCGGACTGGATCGGGCAGATCCGGCGCGGCGGCGATCCGGCGAAGTTCGGCGCGCCCTACACGGAGGTCTGCCCGCGGGGCGCCTACAGCCGGCAATGGTGGACCAACGACCGGTCGCGCGGCGACGTCATGGCCCGGGGGGTGTTCGGCCAGCTGATCTACGTCGACCCCGAGGGCGACTTCCTGGCGGTCAAGCTGTCGAGCTGGCCGGACTACCTGATCCCGGCCTTCTCGCGCGACAGCCTGGCCGCCCTGGCCGCGATCCGCCAGGCGCTCGGCTAGGAGCCTGTCCGGCTAAAGGCGCGGCGGTTTGGGCGGCTGGGTGGCTGGGGGTGGTGGCTTGTCGAGCGGTGCATGTCTGGTGGTCAGGCGGTGCGTGCGATGAGGAGCTTTGCGAGGTTGTGGACGGTGCAGACGAGGGCCCACTCGTGACGGACCTTGGCGTATCCGCGCAACAGGAACTGGCGGAAGCCCCTGGCCGCCTTGATCTGCCCGAACACCGGCTCGACGACCTGCTTCCTGAGGCGGTAGCGGCTGCGCGGGCCGGCGCGTCTGAGCTTGGCGTCCATGGCGGCCATGCGGCTGCCCGGGGCGATGCGTCTG
>NZ_FWZX01000060.1 GCF_900177295.1 Tistlia consotensis USBA 355 | reverse complement strand
ATGCTCCAGACCGTGCTGATCAACCTGATCGACAACGCCCTGAAGTACTCCCCGGAAGAATCGCCGGTCGAGGTCGCGGTCCGCATCCGGGAGGGCGCGATCGAGCTCAGCATCACCGATCGCGGCATCGGCATCCCCGAGGGCGAGCGGCAGGAGGTCGGCCGGCGCTTCTTCCGCGCCTCGAACACCACGGCCGCGACCGGTACCGGGCTCGGCCTCTACAGCAGCCGGCGGCTGCTCGACTATCACGGCGGCAGCCTGGAACTGCGCGCCGGCGATCCGGCCGGGACGGTCGCCACGATGCGCCTGCCGCTGCCCGGCCTGCGGCCTCCGGGCGACGCGCCGGAGCGGGCGGCGCCCCGACCGGGCGCGGCCCGACGGGGTACAGCCTGATCGGGTGCAGCCTGATCGGGCGCAAGCGGCGCGGCCCGGTCCGGCCGGCTTATGTTCGCATTCGTTCGCATCCTGCACGCCATGCGTGCAACGGCGGGGCCGCGGCGGTCCGATCCTCCCCGAAATCGCCCTTTGTTCCCTTTTTGAGCGCACGACGTTGCCAAACGAGAACAAAGAGAATACAGTCATTCCACATTGCGGCTCGACGCCGTTGCGTGAAATACAGGGGCACTCTCCATGGCGGAACCGGCACTGAAGCTCGTGGGCAAGGAACAGGCTGACAAGGAGCGCGCGCTGCAGGCCGCGCTGACGCAGATCGAGCGGGCCTTCGGCAAGGGCTCGGTGATGAAGCTCGGTCAGCGCGAGGTGGTGCAGATCGACACGGTCTCGACCGGCTCGCTCGGGCTCGACATCGCGCTCGGCATCGGCGGCCTGCCGCGCGGCCGCATCGTCGAGATCTACGGCCCCGAATCCTCCGGCAAGACGACGCTGGCGCTGCACGTCGTCGCCGAGGCCCAGAAGGCCGGCGGCACCTGCGCCTTTGTCGACGCCGAGCACGCGCTCGACCCGACCTACGCGGTCAAGCTGGGCGTCAACGTCGAGGAACTGCTGATCAGTCAGCCCGACGCCGGCGAGCAGGCCCTGGAGATCGCCGACACCCTGGTGCGCTCCGGCGCGATCGACGTGCTGGTCGTCGACTCGGTGGCGGCCCTGGTGCCGCGCTCCGAACTCGAGGGCGAGATGGGCGACCAGATGCCGGGCCTGCAGGCGCGGCTGATGAGCCAGGCGCTGCGCAAGCTGACCGGCTCGATCTCGCGCTCGCGCTGCATGGTGATCTTCATCAACCAGATCCGCATGAAGATCGGCGTGATGTTCGGCAATCCTGAGACGACGACCGGTGGCCACGCGCTGAAGTTCTATGCCTCGGTGCGCCTCGACATCCGGCGCATCGGCGCGATCAAGGACAAGGACCTGGTGGTCGGCAACCAGACCCGCGTCAAGGTCGTCAAGAACAAGCTGGCGCCGCCGTTCCGCGTCGTCGAGTTCGACATCATGTACGGCGAGGGCATCTCGAAGACCGGCGAGCTGCTCGACCTCGGCGTCCAGGCCAGCGTCGTCGAGAAGTCCGGCGCCTGGTTCTCCTACGACGGCCAGCGCATCGGCCAGGGCCGCGAGAACGCCAAGACCTTCCTCAAGGAGAATCCGGCCATCGCCAACGCGATCGAGCAGGCGGTCCGGGCCAATGCCGGCCTGGTCGCCGACGCGATGCTCGAGGGCCCCGATGCCGACGCCGACGCCGACACGGGCGACGGCGGCGAGTAGGGGCGGCACCGCCCGCGATCACGAGTTCGGTCCGACGCGAAACGGCCGGGGTGCAGGAGCGCCCCGGCCGTCGTCGTTTCTGCCTTCCGCCGCGCCCGGATGCGGGCCGCGGCGCCGGTCAGCTGCGGCTGGCGTTGAGCGCGTCGAAGGCCGCGGTGAAGCCGAGCAGCGAGATCGTGCCCTTGACCGGCTGGTGGGCTCGGTCGTGGATCGTCAGGTTGATCTGCGTGCCGGCCTTCAGGGCCTTGAGCAGCGGCGCCTCGATCAGGATCTCGGTGACGCAGCCCTGCGGCGAGCAGCGCTGCACCGGCACCCGCTGCTCCTGGCCCGAATCGAGCTGGAAGCCGATGCCCGGCGGCAGCCAGGTGGCGAGCGGCGAGAGGATCAGCATGCCCGGATCGTTGGCGCCCGGCGGGAAGCCGACGGCGACCTTGGCGATCTGCTGGTCCTTGGTGCCCTCGCGGAACACGTCCTGCTCCATCTGGCAGACCTTCTTCTGCGCACCCGGCGGGGTGCCGCAGCGCAGCTGCCAGGACTGGAAGGCCTTGACGGTCTCGTCCGCCGGGGCGCCCGGTGCGACGGTGGTCGGCGCAGGCGAGCTCTGGGCGAGCGCCGGCGTCACGGCCGGGGCGGCCGCCAGCAGCCCGGCCAGGGCCAGCGCGGGCGCCAGCGCGGCCGGGGCGGCGAGAGTCCGAAGCGGAAGGGCGAAGGTTCGGCGCATCACAGTCTTTCCGTTGCTGGAAGGAGGCGGAGCATAGAGGAAGGCAGGCGCGGCGACCACCCCGCCTGCGCTGCGTGCGGGCACGACAAAATACCGCCGGACCCGGTCCGGATCCGGCAAGCGCAAGCCCTACGCTGGACAGGACCGGACGGCAAGGCTAGAACCGGCGACCCCTTGTCGCGGGGGCCAACGCCCGAGACACCGGCCGGTTCCGGGCGCCGCCGGCGGAGCGGACGCTGCCCCGCGCGGCCGACTTGAGCGCCGCCGGCGCGTTGCCTAGATCGAAGCCATGACCAGCACCAACGACATCCGTTCGACCTTCCTCGACTACTTCGGCCGGCAGGGCCACGAGATCGTCGAGTCCTCGCCGCTCGTGCCGCGCAACGACCCGACGCTGCTGTTCACCAACGCCGGCATGGTGCAGTTCAAGAACGTCTTCACCGGTGTCGAGGCCCGGCCCTACAAGCGCGCCACCACCTCGCAGAAGTGCGTGCGCGCCGGCGGCAAGCACAACGACCTGGAGAACGTCGGCTATACGGCGCGGCATCACACCTTCTTCGAGATGCTCGGCAACTTCTCGTTCGGCGACTACTTCAAGGACCGGGCGATCGAGCTGGCCTGGAACCTGGTGACCCGCGAGTTCGCGCTGCCGAAGGAGCGGCTGCTGGTCACGGTCTACGCCGAGGACGACCAGGCCTTCGACCTCTGGAAGAAGATCGCCGGCCTGCCCGACGAGCGGATCATCCGGATCGCGACCTCGGACAACTTCTGGGCGATGGGCGACACCGGCCCCTGCGGCCCCTGCTCGGAGATCTTCTACGATCACGGCGAGGACATCCCCGGCGGACCGCCGGGCAGCCCCGACGAGGACGGCGACCGCTTCATCGAGATCTGGAATCTCGTGTTCATGCAGTTCGAGCAGCAGACGCCGGAGCGCCGGATCGAGCTGCCGCGCCCCTCGATCGACACCGGCATGGGCCTGGAGCGCATCGCCGCGGTGCTGCAGGGCAAGCACGACAACTACGACATCGACCTGATGCGCGCCCTGATCGAGGCCTCGGCCGAGGCCTCCGGCACCGACCCCGACGGCGAGCGTGCGGTCTCGCACCGGGTCATCGCCGACCACCTGCGCGCCAGCTCCTTCCTGATCGCCGACGGCGTGCTGCCTTCGAACGAGGGCCGCGGCTACGTGCTGCGCCGGATCATGCGGCGCGCCATGCGCCACGCCCACCTGCTGGGCGCGCGCGAGCCGATGATGTGGAAGCTGGTGCCGGCGCTGGTCCGCGAGATGGGCCAGCACTTCCCCGAGCTCGGCCGTGCCCAGGCGCTGATCGGCGAGACGCTGCGGCTCGAGGAGACGCGCTTCAAGGAGATGCTCGGCCGCGGCCTGAAGCTGCTCGAGGAGGAGACCGGCCGGCTGCCGGGCGAGGCGGCGCTGCCCGGCGAGGTCGCCTTCAAGCTCTACGACACCTTCGGCTTCCCGCTGGACCTGACCCAGGACATCCTGCGCGGCCAGGGCCGCAAGGTCGACGAGGCCGGCTACCAGCAGGCCATGGCCCGCCAGCGCGCCGCCGCGCGCAAGGCCTGGGCCGGCTCCGGCGAGGCGGCGACCGAGGCGCAGTGGTTCGAGCTGCGCGAGCGGCTGGGCGCCACGGAGTTCCTGGGCTACGACAGCGAGGTCGCCGAGGGCGTGGTCACCGCGATCCTGCTCGACGGCCAGGAGGTCCAGCAGGCGCCGGCCGGCAGCGAGGTCGCCTTCACGGTCAACCAGACGCCCTTCTACGGCGAGTCCGGCGGCCAGCAGGCCGACAGCGGCGTCGCGATCGGCGCCGACCGCCTGTCGGTCGCTGTCAGGGACGTGCAGCGCAAGCTCGGCGACCTCTTCGTGCACTACGGCACGGTCGAGCACGGCAGCCTGAAGGTCGG
The DNA here is from genome assembly GCF_900177295.1 of Tistlia consotensis USBA 355. Taxonomy (GTDB): domain Bacteria; phylum Pseudomonadota; class Alphaproteobacteria; order Kiloniellales; family DSM-21159; genus Tistlia; species Tistlia consotensis. Next base: position 1,360 of record NZ_FWZX01000060.1, on the reverse strand, counting down.
CGAGGCCGTCGAGCTCAGGGTCGACGGCGTGCGCCGCGCGGCGCTGCGCGCCCACCACTCGGCGACCCACCTGCTGCACGAGGCGCTGCGCCGCCGGCTCGGCGAGCACGTCACCCAGAAGGGCTCGCTCGTTGCCCCCGACCGCCTGCGCTTCGACTTCAGCCACAACCGGCCGCTGAGCGCCGAGGACCTCCAGGCGATCGAGGCCGAGGTCAACGCGCGGATCCGCTTGAACGAGGCCGTGACGACCCGCTTCATGACACCCCAGGAGGCGATCGACGCCGGCGCGCTGGCGCTGTTCGGCGAGAAGTACGGCGACGAGGTCCGGGTGCTCTCGATGGGCGGCCTCGACGAGGGCCACAAGGGGCCGGGCAGGCACTACTCGACCGAGCTGTGCGGCGGCACCCACGTCCGCCGGGTCGGCGACATCGGCTTCTTCAAGGTCGTCTCGGAGCAGGCGCTCGCCGCCGGCGTGCGCCGCATCGAGGCGGTCACCGGTGCCGCGGCCCTGGCCCATGTCGAGCGCCAGGAGGCCCTGCTTGGCGAGGCCGCCTCGGCGCTGCGCGCCGCGCCCGCCGAGCTGCCGCAGCGCATCGCCGCGCTGCTCGACGAGCGCAAGCGCCTGGAGCGCGAGCTCGGCGAGCTGCGCCGCAAGCTCGCGACCGGCGGCGGCGACGGGGCGGCGACCAAGGAGATCAACGGCGTCACCTTCGCCGCCAAGGTCGTCGAGGACGTGCCGGCCAAGGACCTGAAGTCGATGGCCGATGCCCTGAAGAAGCAGATCGGCTCGGGTGTCGCTGCCCTGGTCGCGGTCAGCGAGGGCAAGGCCTCGCTCGTGGTCGGCGTGACCGACGACCTGACCGGCCGCTTCTCGGCCGTCGACCTGGTGCGCGCCGGCTCGGCCGCGCTCGGCGGCAAGGGCGGCGGCGGCCGGCCGGACATGGCCCAGGCCGGCGGCCCCGACGGCGCGAAGGCCCAGGAGGCCGTGGCGGCGATCGAGGCGGCGCTGGCCGGCTGAGCGGCTTCGCGATCGTCAAGGCTGCCGCTGTCCCTCTTGCCGCTGGCACCCAATTGGCTTCGCCCTGAGCCTGTCTGTTCAGACCGGGGACATAGTGGACACCCGTTCGGGGACATTGTGGACGGGTTTGAGCTCAGTCTGCTCGGTGAGGTCGAGGGACGCCAGCTTCTGATGGCAGAAGAAGATGTCGAGGCGTCCGTCGATCTGGGTGGGGCGCAGGGCGACCGGGGTGCCACGGAAGGCCTTGCCGATCTTGCGGCGCCGCCCGCGGTAGCTGATCCAGCCGTTCTGGTCGACCCAGCGCACGACGTCCTCGGGCTCGTACTCGATCGCCGGCAGGCG